>CAVTOU010000010.1:0-10086 GCA_963736345.1 uncultured Pseudomonadota bacterium
GGCACCCCGCGACCTGCTCATCCTCGACCCGAAGGGAAAGCCGCTCACCGCGGGAGACACCTCGCGCCGCTACTTCGAGGGCCCGTGGCTGCACAAGCATGGCGGCAGGTATTTCCCGTCCTACTCGACCGGCGACACGCACCTGCTGGTCTACGCGGTCGGCGAAAGCCCGTACGGCCCGTTCACCTACCGGGGCCGGCTGCTCAGCCCGGTCGTCGGGTGGACCACCCACCACTCCATCGTCGAGTTCCAGGGGCGCTGGTTCCTCTACTACCACGACGCGTCGCTCTCCGGCGGCATCAGCCACCGGCGCTGCATCAAGGTGCAGGAGCTGTTCTACGACGCGGCGGGGGACATCCGGCCCATGGAGCCGTGAGCGTGGCGGGCACGCTCGACTACCACGGCTACCGGGACTGCCCGCGGCTCGAGAACGGGCGCGCCCAGGTGATCCTGGGCCCGGCCTGCGGCGGCCGGGTGCTCCGGTACGCGTGGGACGGCGAGGACGCCATCGCGCTCGACCCGGCGCAGGCGGGCTGGACGTGGCGGCCCGGGGCGGCGGAGATCGACCCTGGGGCGGGCGGTTCGACGTCGGCCCGGAGAGGACCATCGCCCCGCACCCCACCCTGTGGCTGGGGCCGTGGTCGCCCCGGCCCGCCGCCGGCGGGGCCGTCGGGCTGCAGAGCACGCCCGATCCTGCCACCGGGCTCCAGGTGCTGCGCGAGTTCCGCCTCGATCCTGGTTCGTCTCACCTGCGTTGCCTGCAGACGGTGACCAACGTCTCGGACGAGGCGCGCTCCTGCTGCCACTGGGGGCGGACCATGGCGCCCGGCGGCGGGATCGTCGTCATCCCGACCACCCCGGGGAGCCGCCTGCCGCACGGATACGTCCAGTATGACTCGGCGCGGCCGGGGCTCCTCGATTTCGGGCCTCGCGATCCGAGCGTGCGCGCGCGCGACGGGTTCCTGGAGATCGTGGGCCCGCTCCAGCACCCCAAGCTCTCTTTCGACACCGCCGCCGGCTGGATGGCCTACCTCGAGCCCTCCGGGCTCCTGTTCGTGAAGCGCCATCCCGTGTTCCCCGAGCGCGCCTACGCCGAGCTGGGGTCGTTCACGCTCTCCATCTGGCTCTACCAGGACCGGTTCTGCGAGCTCGAGCCCATCGGCCCCGCCGAGCGGCTCGCGCCTGGCGCGTCCGCGTCCTTCGCCGAGGACTGGTGGCTCCTCCGCCACCCGTTCCCGGCCCGCCGCGACGCGCTCGACCTGCGCGCGGTGGCGGAGCGGGTGGAGCGCGAGGCGCGCTAGAAGACGGACCGCGTCCGGGGGAATCCGCGGGTGCGTGACACCTCGCTCGCTTGCTCAACGCCCACGCCTCGAGCCGGGTCCTGGTCAGGGTGGCGGCCGCTCCGGGGCGCTCTGGGTAGGTGCGGCTCGAGGCTGTGCCGTCTCGCGCTCGCTCCGCTCGCTTCCGGGTCTCAGCGCCGGAGGCGCGTAGGGGAGCAAGGGGTCAGTAGTCGTAGCCGCGCTCCTCGTGCGTCGGTCAGGTCGAGCCCCAGCACCTCCTGCTCCTCGTCGACGCGCGCCCCCAGCGCCAGGTCGGCGACCTTGAGGCACACCCAGGTCAGCGCCGCCGACCAGGCGGCGGTCGACGGCGCAGGCCAGCAGCTGGATGCCGAGCTGGCGCGCGACCGCCACGGCCTCGCTGCCGCCCAGGGCTGGGCGGCGAAGGCGCCGGTCAGGACCGAGCCGACGATGCCGCCCACGCCGTGGACGCCGAAGGCGTCGAGCGAGTCGTCGTAGCCCAGCCGCGCGCTTGAGCGCGGTGGCGCCGAAGAAGCAGACCACGGCCGGCCACCGCGCCGATGACCATGCGCGCCGCCCGGCGCCGACGTAGCCCGAGGCCGGGGTGATGGTGGCCAGGCCGGCCACCGCGCCGGTGATGATGCCCAGCACGCTGGGGCGGCCGTGGCGCTGCCACTCGACGAAGAGCCAGACCATGGCCGCGGTGGCGGCCGAGATCTGGGTGGCCACCACCGCCATGCCGGCCGTGCCCGTTGGCGGCCAGGGCGCTGCCGGCGTTGAAGCCGAACCAGCCGACCCACAGCATGCCCGGCGCCCACCACCGAGAGCGTCAGGCTGTGCGGCGGCATGGGCGTCGTCGGGTAGCCCTTGCGCTTCCCGACGTAGAGCGCGGTGACCAGGCCGGCGACCCCCGGCGGTCACGTGGACCACGATGCCGCCGGCGAAGTCGAGCGCCCCGAGCTTCTGCAGCCAGCCGCCGCCCCACATCCAGTGGGCGACCGGGACGTAGACCAGCAGCGACCAGAGCGCCGATGAACAGGAGCATGGCGCCGAAGCCGCACCCGCTCGGCGAAGGCGCCGATGATGAGCGCCGGGGTGATGATCGCGAAGGTGAGCTGGAACATGGAGAAGACGGTCTCCGGGACCGACCCGTGAGCGAGTCGCGCGCCGACGCCGGCGAAGAAGGCCTTGCCCAGCCCGCCGATGAACGGGTCCAGCGCCGGCGAGGGGTTCGGGGTGAAGACCAGCGAGTAGCCGAAGGCCACCCACAGGACGGTCACCAGCGCGGTGATGGAGAAGCACTGCATCAGGACGGAGAGGACGTTCTTGGTCCGGACCAGCCCGCCGTAGAAGAGGGCCAGCCCGGGCAGGGTCATGAACAGCACCAGGGCGGTGGCGGTGAGCATCCAGGCGGTGTTGCCGGTGTCGAGCGCGTGCATTGGAAGGCTCCTGGCGTGAAGATCAGAGCGCGGAGGGGCCGGTCTCGCCGGTGCGCACCCGCATGGCCTCGGACAGCTCCAGGACGAAGATCTTCCCGTCGCCGATCTTCCCGGTGCTGGCGGTGCGGGCGATGGTCTCCACCACCCGCTGCACGTCGCCGTCCTCGACCGCGATCTCGATCCGGGTCTTGGGGACGAAGTCGATCTGGTACTCGGCCCCGCGGTAGATCTCGGTGTGCCCCTTCTGCCGGCCGTACCCGCGGACCTCCGAGACGGTCATCCCCTTGAGCCCCACCGCCGAGAGGGCGAGGTGGACCTCCTGCAGCTTGCTGGGCTTGATGACGGCGATGATGAACTTCATGAGGGCGCTCCTCCGCGGGCCGGGAGAGGGGCGCAACATAGCAGTCCGCTGCGCGGGCAGTTGCTGCGTTCTTTGCGCGCAGATTGATTGCCCGGATTGCGTGCATCGAATGCTCGCAATGCGGGCGCGCTGCTCGCCGAGCGCGCAGGGCGTGCTCGTTTTCCGTGCCGCTGCTCGGGTGTCGGGCCGGGCCCGGGCTCAGGAGCACGACGGCGCGCCGCCGCTGCACCAGCCCGGCTGGAAGGCCGGCCCGGGCGGCCCGCCCCCCAGATCGTCGATCCCGCCGTCGGCGCCCCAGCGCCCCGGCCAGAGCAGGAAGCGCGCGCCGGGCACGTCGCGCGAGCCGAGATTGGCGACGCCGCCGGTCGACCCCGCCCAGGTGCGCCATACCCGGCAGCCGCGTCCGGGTGCCCGCTCCACCTGCTCCGTCGAGCAGGCGCTGTCGAACCAGCTCACCTCGTCGGGCCGCGCATAGCTGGCGTGCGAGCCGAGGGCGGAGAGCACCACCGGATGCGCTCCCTCGCGCCGGAGCGATTCCCACGGCGTCCACACGCCCGGCGCGTTGGCGTCGTGGCGCGCGTACCACGCTCCCAGCGGGCGCCCCGCCCCGTCGATCCGGACCGTCAGGTGCTCCCAGTCGGCGTCGTGGTCGCCGAAGCCGTGGAACGAGTTGTACGGGTAGAAGAACCAGTACTGCAGCAGCACGCCCCCGTCCGCCGCCCGGAAGGCGTGGCCGTAGACGGTCCAGTCCGCGGGGAGCTCGCTCCCGGCGCGCGCTGCCGGCATGGGGCGCAGCCGCTGGTTGTGGGTCGACTCGCCCAGCGAGGCCGTCATCATGGCGGCCCCGTCCGGCCGCTCCAGGCGCGAGCGCGCCAGGTACCACTCGACCTGGGCCGGGAGCGCGCGCTCCCCCGGCGCCAGCAGCACCACCGGCGCGTACGCGTCCAGCAGGACGCGCCGGGCCCCGGCGCCGAGCGGGCCGCCGGACCATCGCTCCGGCGCCGCCGGGATGAGCGGCACGGCGGCCGCCTGCCCGCCCGCCGGCGCTGAGGTGGAGAGCTGGACCACCGCCACGCCGGCCAGCAGCGCGCAGGCGATCGATGCGCGCGGCGCGCGGGAGCGCCGAGGCCGCGCTCGTGCGGCGGCGGGCGGCGAGGTCCGGGGCGCGGGAGTCCCGACTCCTGCGCCGCGGGGGGGTCGACCGGGGAGAGCCACCACGGTGCAACACGCCTGCGGCCGGCCGAATGCCGTTCCGAATGCACCATTCGTGTAGGCCGGGGTGCGATGGCCTTGGCCCCGGCCCGCGCCGCGGTGCGGCGCAGGCTCCGGCCAATCTCTCGACCGGCGCCCGCCCGGCGAATAGAGTGAGGCCGTCCTGCCAGGGGTCGCGCATGATCCAGCCGCTCCGCTTCGCCTTCCTGCTCGCGCTGCTCACCTCGGTGGTGGGCTGCTACGCGGTGGAGACGCAGAGCCGTGACCTGCCGCCGCGGGCGGCCGAGCCTCCCCGCCCGCCGCCGCGGCAGCCGCCCCCGCCCGCCGCCGAGGCGCCGCCCGACCCGCCGCCGACGGGCGGGTTCCGCGTGCCGCCCGACCGCGTCCCGCCGCGCGGGCTGTGCCGGATCTGGTACGACGACCTCCCGGCCGACCGGCAGCCCGCCGCCATGACCTGCGCCCGCGCCCAGCGCGTGGCCCGCAACCACGGCGGGCGCGTCATCTGGGCCGCGTCCGACCGCGCCTTCCAGGACGGTGAGGTCGCCTCGGCCGACTACGGGCAGGTCGACCTCCGCGGCGTCCCGCCGGATCGGCTGCCGCCGCCCGGCTACTGCCGCGTCTGGCTCGACGGAGTTCCACCCGATCGCCAGCCGCCCCCGGCCCAGTGTCCGCAGGCGGAGCGCGACGCCCAGCGCATGGGCGGGCGGCTCCTGTACATGCCCAGCTCAGACGTTCGCTGAAGCCGGTGCGGCGGTCGAGGCGGGCGGGCGCCGATCCGGGTTCCCCCGCGACGAAGCGGGTGCCCCCGCGCGCCCGCCTTCCCGCACCTGCCGGGCTCTGGCACGCTCGCCCCGTGATGCCGCTCCGCGCCCGACTCGACCGCCTGACCGGCGCGCCGCCGGCTGCGTTCTGGTGGCTCTGGGGAGGGGCCTTCGTCTCGGCGCTGGCCACCTTCGTCCTGCCCTTCCTGACCCTGTTCCTTCGCTCGCGTGGCCTCGGGGTGGAGGCCATCGGGAGGATGGGCGCTCTACGGGGTGGGCGTGCTCCTGGGGAGCCCGGTGGCCGGAGCGCTGGCCGATTGGCTGGGCCGGCGGCCGACCATGATCGGGGCGCTGCTCTGCACCGCGCTCGCCACCGCGGTCCTGGCCCTGGTCGAGCGGGCGGCGGCGATCACCGGCGCGGTCGTGCTGGTGGGCGTGAGCCATGCCGCGTACCGCCCCGCCGCCCAGGCCCTGGTCGCCGACGTGGTCCTCCCCGAGGCCCGCACGCGGGCCTACGGGATGCTCCGCTGGGGAAACAATCTGGGCCTGGCGGTGAGCTCCGTGCTGGGGGGAGCGCTGGCGGCGATCGGCTACGACAGGCTCTTCCTGGTGGACGCCGCCACCACGCTCGCCTTCGTGGCGATCGTGGCCTGGCGGGTCCCCGAGACGCGGCCCGCGCCCCCGCCGCCCGGCGCGCGCCCCGGCCCGCGGGCCCGGCTGCCCGTGCGTGAAGACCTCTTCCTGCTCGCCTTCCTGGCGCTCCAGGTCGCCTTCATCCTGCCGCTCTGGCAGTTCCAAGTGACGCTTCCGCTCTCCATGGCGCGCGAGGGGCACGGGCCCGCCGTGTTCGGACGCGTGCTGGCGGTGAACGGGGTCCTCATCACGCTGCTGCAGCCGTCGCTGGCCGCCTGGAGCGCGGAGCGGGATGCCGCCCGGCTCCTGGCCGGCGGAGCGCTGCTGGTGGGGCTGGGTTACGGCGCCTACGCGCTATGTCAGGGTGCGCTCGCCTTCGGGGCGGCCACCGCCGTATGGAGCCTGGGCGAGATCGTGTTCATGCCGGTGGCGTCGTCCGCGGTGGCGGCGCTCTCCCCGGCGGCGCTGCGCGGCCGCTACCTGGGGGCCTGGAGCCTGGCCTTCGGGCTGGGGATGGTGGTCTCGCCGGTGCTGGGGTCGGCCTGCCTGGAGCGGTTCGGCCCGCGCGCGCTGTGGGGCTCGTGCCTGGGCACGGGGCTCCTGGCGGCGCTCGGCTTCCTCGTTCTCGGTCCCGGCATGCGGCAGCGCATGGCCGCGCGCCGCCGCGGCGCGTGACGGGGTGACTCACGACCTCGCGCGTCGCAGGATTGACGCGCACCGGCGTGAATCCGGCGACCCCCTGCTCCGTCCCCCCTGTGCCCGCCCGCCGGCCCACGTCGGGCCCCGGCGGTCGCGGAGAGCGCGGCGGAGGGCTCGAGCGGCATGGCGACGAGGAGGGGACGCACGGGCCCGAGCGTAGCCGACCGCGCGCTCGCCCCGGTCCGGACCGGAGAGCGGAGCCGGCCGTCGCCGGAACCGGCCGCTTCTGACGGCGTTACCCGCCGGTCACCACCCATGCGTGGTGCACAACCGGGGGAGATCCCCGGGTACCATCGCACCATGAGGCGTGGACGCATCGCGCTGCTCTTCGCCGGGCCGCTCCTGCTCGCGATCCTGATCGCGCTGCTCATCCAGCTCCAGGGCTACGGACCGGTCCGCGGGGCCGCGCCCTCCGCGCCGGACGAGGGGCCGCCGCCGGCGGCGCTGCCCATCCGCATCGCACCGCAGGATCCCTCCGCACAGGCGGACGCGTCGCCGGGGTCGTTCGAGGGGCGCGTGCTCAGCTCCGCCACCACCGCCCCCATCGCCGGCGCGGATCTCCACCTTCTCCCGCGGCGGCGCGGCGGACTCGGTGCGCTCGGACCCCCAGGGCGCCTTTCTCTTCCGCCCTCCCACCGACGGGCGCTGGCAGCTGGCGGCGGTGGCCGCGCAGGGCTTCTTCCCGTTCGCGCCCGAGTGGGGCTTCAGCCCGGTGCAGCTCGAGTCGGCGCCGGGGCGGCACGTGCGCGGGATCGAGGTGTTCCTCACGCCGGCGTCGGAGATCACCGGCCTGGTGGTGGACGAGGACGGGGCGCCGGTGGCCGGCGCGGACGTCCAGCTGCTGGGCGCGGGCGGGCGCGCCGCCCTCATCCCCATCCCCAGCCGGTTCGTCACCGACGCGGTCGGGAGGTTCCGGGCCGCGGCGCCGCAGGGGTCGATCCTCGAGGCGAGCAAGATCGGCTACTTTCCGGGGCACGCCAAGGTCGACGTCCCGGCCATGCTCGAGGGCCGCGTCCGGATCATCCTGGCGCCGGCCGCGTCCGGGGCGGCGCCCCCGCGGGCGGCGCTGGTCGGCCGGGTGGTGTCGCACGACGGGTGGCCGGTGCCGGGCGCGCTGGTGGAGGCCGGCAAGACCCACGGCTGGGCCTACAGCGGCACGCCGGTGGCGCAGATCGTCGCCGACGGCGACGGCCGCTTTCGGTTCGACCAGCTGGACCGCTCCCCGCACCAGCTCACCGCCCGCGCCGACGGCTACGTGCCGGGCCTCGTCTCGCGCGTTCTTCCGGGGGGTCCGGAGGTGACCATCACGCTGGCGGCGGGCGGGAAGGTCCACGGCTGCGTGCGGGACGCCCGGACCGGCGCGCCGGTCGCTCCCTTCACCGTCCTGGTCTACTTCAGCCGCGGTTCGTTCCGCGACCGTCCCGACACGAGCGTCTCGGTGGCCAATCCCTCGGGCTGCTACCTGCTGGAGGAGGTGGAGCCGGGGCCCAACACCATCGTGATCCAGGCCCCGCACCGGGCCCCCTCGCTCCCGACCGCGGTCGAGGTTCCCCCGCCCCCGGAGGCCGCGGAGCTGGACGTGGCGCTCGCCTCCGGCGGCGCCATCGCCGGCGTGGTGCGCGAGGAGGGGAGCGAGGCGCCGCTGGCGGGGGCCCGGGTCACCGCCCACGGCGCCTCGCTGGACGACTTCGGGGCGCCCGTCACCGTGGTCGGCGAGGCCACCACCGGCCCGGACGGCTCGTTCACGCTGGGCGGGGTTTCCGAGCTGGTGCGCCTGGTGGTGGATGCGGCGGGTCACCAGCAGCGCTCGTCCGGGCTGGTGCAGGTCGCGCCCGGCACGACCGTACGCCTCTGGCTGGACCTGCGGACGCAGCGCGCCGAGGACCCGGGGCCGGTGGACCCGGTCGGCATCGGCGCCGTGCTGGCGCCCTCGGGTGACAAGGTGATCGTGGGCGCGGTCCGCCCGGGCCACGGACCGGCGGGCGGGCTGGTCCCGGGCGACGAGCTGCTGGAGATCGACGGGCACGCCGTGGCGGACCTGGGGCTGGGCGGGGCGGTCGAGGCGCTGCGCGGCGCCGAGGGGACGCTGGTCTTCCTGGACGTGCGCCGCGGGAACAGCACCCTGCAGGTGGAGATCCCGCGCGGCCGGCGCAGGTAGAGAGCGGCCGGCGCGGCGTCCCCGGTCGGCCTCGGGGCCTCATCGATTGGACGCGGGGCGGGACGCCCGACATATACCCGGCTCCTCCCTTCCACCGGAGCCCGCCATGAAGCCCAATAGACGTTCCGCCCACATCACCGAGGGGGTGGCGCGCGCCCCCAACCGCTCCATGTTCTACGCGCTCGGCTACCAGGGAGGGGACTTCGAGAAGCCCCTCATCGGCGTGGCCAATGCGCACTCCACCATCACCCCCTGCAATGCCGGCCTGCAGCCGCTGGCCGACGCCGCCGTGGCCGGGATCGAGGAGGCGGGCGGCAAGGCCCAGGTGTTCGGGACGCCCACCATCAGCGACGGCATGGCCATGGGCACCGAGGGGATGAAGTACAGCCTGGTCTCGCGCGAGGTCATCGCCGACTGCGTCGAGACCTGCGTGGGCGGGCAGTGGATGGACGGGGTGCTGGTGCTGGGCGGCTGCGACAAGAACATGCCCGGCGGGATGATGGGCATGCTGCGCGCCAACGTGCCCGCCCTGTTCGTCTACGGGGGGACCATCCTCCCCGGCCACTACCAGGGGCGGGACCTCAACATCGTGAGCGTGTTCGAGGCGGTGGGCGAGTTCACCGCCGGGCGCATGAACGAGACCGACTTCGGCGAGATCGAGCGGCGGGCCATCCCGGGCACCGGCTCCTGCGGCGGCATGTACACCGCCAACACCATGAGCTCGGCCTTCGAGGCCCTGGGCCTGTCGCTCCCCTACAGCTCGACCATGGCCAACCCGCACCCGGAGAAGATCGCCTCCACCCGCGAGGCGGGGCGGGTGCTGCTGGAGGCGGTGCGGCGGGATCTCAAGCCGCGCGACATCGTCACCCGCGAGTCGATCGAGAACGCCATCGCGGTGGTGATGGCCATCGGCGGCTCCACCAACGCGGTGCTCCACTTCCTGGCCATCGCCCATGCCGCCGGGGTGGAGTGGACCCTGGACGACTTCGAGCGGGTGCGCGAGAAGGTGCCGGTCCTGTGCGACCTCAAGCCCTCCGGCCGCTACCTGGCGGTGGACCTGCACCGGGCCGGCGGGATCCCGCAGGTGATGAAGTCGCTGCTGGCGGCGGGACTCCTGCACGGCGAGTGCATGACGATCACGGGGAAGACCGTGGCCGAGAACCTGGCCGCGGTGTCCGCCGGGCCGCCCTCCGGCCAGGACGTCATCCGTCCCCTGTCCAGGCCGCTCTATCCGCAGGGCCACATCGCCGTGCTGCGGGGCAACCTGGCCCCCGAGGGCGCGGTGGCCAAGATCACCGGGCTCAAGAGCACGTCCATGGCCGGGCCGGCCCGGGTCTTCGACGACGAGCAATCGGCGCTGGAGGCCATCCTGGCGCGCCGGATCCGCCCCGGCGACGTGATGGTGCTGCGCTACCCGGGGCCGCGGGGCGGGCCGGGCATGCCCGAGATGCTGGCCCCCACCAGCGCGCTGGTGGGGCAGGGGCTGGGCGAGAGCGTGGGGCTGGTCACCGACGGCCGCTTCTCG
>CAVTOU010000011.1:0-17418 GCA_963736345.1 uncultured Pseudomonadota bacterium
TGCGCTCTACAAGCTCGGGTGGACCTACTACCGGATGGACGACTTCGCCGACTCGGTGGATGCCTTCACCAGGCTCCTGGATGTCTACGTGGCCGAGGCCGCCAAGACCGGCACCAAGCCCGAGGGCGACGTCTGGCCCGAGGCGGTCCAGTACACCGCCATCAGCTTCACCGACGAGGCCTGGGGCGGGGTGGACCGGGCCCGCGCCTTCTTCCAGTCGCGCGGCGGAAGGCCCTACGAATCCGAGATCTACACGCGCATGGGCGACGTCTACTTCGAGGAGACCAAGTACGCCCTGGCGGTGCAGGCCTACAAGGCGGTGCTGGCCACCGACCCGCTCTCTCCCGACGCGCCCAAGACGCAGGCCAAGATCGTCCTGTGCTGGTCGCGCGATCGGCGTTTCGATCAGGAGGCCATCGAGCGCGAGGCGCTGGTGGCCAACTACGACCAGGGCACGCCCTGGTACGAGAAGAACCAGGGCAACCCCGAGCTCACCAACGCGGTCCGCGATCTGACGGAGCGCAGCTTGCTCCGCACCGCCAGCTTCCACCACGCCCAGGCCCAGCAGTACAAGGCCGAGGGGAAGCTGGAGGCGGCGGTGGCCGAGTACCGCATCGCCGCCAAGGCCTACGGCGATCACGTGAGCCGCTTCCCCCACTCCAAGCAGGCCCACGAGCTCAAGTACCAGTGGGCCGACTGCCTCTACAACGCGCTCGAGTTCCAGCGGGCCGCCGAGGTCTACGCCGAGGTGCGCGACGACCCCTCCAGCGATGCGCACCTGGCCGACGCCGCCCTGTCCGCCATCATCAGCTGGGAGGGCGAGATCACCCGGCTGCAGCGGGCCGGCCAGCTGCAGGAGCGCAAGGTGCTTCGCTCCGCCGATCGCAAGCCCGACGAGGTCATCCGGGGGGAGCCCCTGCCCGAGGTGCTCCAGAACCTGGTGCGCGACTCGGACGCGTTCGTGACCGACGTCCCGGAGAACGAGCGCGCCCCGGACATCGCCTACAAGGCGGGCGAGCTCTTCTACCAGTATGACGACTTCGACGAGGCGCGCTGCCGCTTCGACGAGGTGGTGGAGCGCTGGCCGGCGTCGGGCGTGGCCCAGTACGCCGCCAACCTCATCATCGAGAGCCACCTGAGCCAGAAGGACTGGGCGGCGGTGGAGTCCGCCTCGGAGAAGCTGCAGGCCATGGCGGTGGGCAAGAACCCGACCCTCAACGCCAGCCTGCAGAAGTTCAAGCTGGGCGGCCGCTTCAACAAGGCCATGCAGCTCATGGAGGCCAAGCAGTACGAGCCGGCCGCCGACGCCTTCCTGAAGCTGGTGGCCGAGGACCCGCAACACGAGTTCGCGGACAAGGCGCTCTACAACGCCGCCAGCTGCTACGAGGGGGCGCGGCGCTTCGAGAGCGCGCTGCGCCTCTACGAGCGCATCTACGCCGAGTATCCCAAGTCGACCCTGGCCGACGAGGCGCTCTTCCGGGTCGGGTTCAACGCCGAGAACACCTACGACTTCGACAAGGCGGTCTCGCGCTACATCCTGCTGGATCAGCGCTACCCCAAGTCCAAGCACCGCAAGGACGCGCTCTTCAACGCGGCCCGCTCGCTCGAGAACCTGCAGCGCTACGACGAGGCGGCCGCAGCCTACGTCCGCTACGCCAAGGCCTACCCGGACGCGGACGACGCGGCGCGGACCCAGTTCCACGCGGCGTTGATGTACGAGAAGACCTCCGACTGGAAGCGCGAGATCGCGGCGCTGCAGGAGTTCGTGCGCCGGTTCTCGCGGACCAAGGAGTCCGAGCTGGTGGTGCAGGCCCACCTCAAGATCGGCCTGGCCCACAAGGAGCTGCACCAGGACAGGGAGGCGCAGGCCGCCTACTCGGCCGCGGTGCGGGAGTTCGCGGCCCGCGGGCTCAAGCCCGAGGTGCAGGTCGCGGCCGCCGCCGGCGCCGCCGAGGCGCGCTTCCGCCTGGCCGAGTACGACTTCGAGCGCTACGACCGGATCACGCTGCCGGCCACCACCAACACCAAGAAGCTCAAGGCGGCCCTGGAGGCCAAGCTGGCGGTGGCCAAGAAGGTGGCGCCGCAGTACGACGAGGTCATGCGCTACAAGCGGCCGGACTGGATCCTGGCCGCCTTCTACCGCAAGGCCTTCATGCTGGAGCGGCTGGCGCAGACGCTCTACGACGCGCCCATCCCGCCGGAGATCAAGAAGAACGAGGAGTACATGGCCGCGTACCAGGATGCGCTGGCGCAGTTCGCGCAGCCGTACGAGGACCAGGCGGTCAAGGTGTACATCGACGCGCTCGACGCGGCCCGCCGGCTGCACGTGAAGAACGAGTGGACCAAGAAGGTGAGCGAGTCGCTGGCGCGGTACCGGCCCAGCGAGTACCCGGTTCTCAAGGAGGCCAAGTCGGAGCTGATCACCGAGGACGCCTCGCCGGCCGCCTTCGCCGACACGCCCGACGGCCCCACCCGGCGCGCGCTCCCCGGCCCGGCGCAGCCCGAGCCCGCGCCCGGCTCCACCTCCGGCGATGCCCCCGGGCCTGCCCCCGGGACCACGTCGGCTCCTACGCCGGCCGCCCCGGCCGCTCCCGCGGACGCGGGCGGCGCACCGCCGGTCGTGACCGGGGGGCGAACCCGTGAGCCCGGCCCTGCGCCAGCTCGCGCTCCTGGTCCTCGGGGCCGCCACCGGCTGCGCCACCGCGGGCGGTGGCCGTCCCGGCACGGCGCGGCCCGCCGACGAGCCGCTGGCGCCCGGCACCTCGCTCTCCACCGGCGACGCCGCCCAGGGCGCCTACGTCCGCGCCTTCGAGGCCGTGAAGCGCGGCGACGCGGCCCGGGACGCGGGCAACCTGGATCAGGCCCGCGCCGAGTGGACCAGCGCCGCCGACGGGTTCCTGGCCGCCGAGAAGGCCGGCGCCTCCGGCTGGCGGCTGGCGCTCTCCTACAAGGCGGCCAAGCTCCTGGGCCAGGCCGGCGACTACGACCGGACCGCCGCGCTCGCCTCGGGCGTGGCCCGGGACCCCGCCGCCGACGACCGCTCCCGCGCGCTCGGGTGGCACCTCGCCGCCGAGGCCCTGGCCAACGCCGGGGCCGCCCAGGCCAAGGCGGGGAAGCTGCCGCCCGTCCGGCTCGTCTTCGCGGAGCAGCGCGGCAACGCCCCGCTGGCGCCGCAGCCGCCGCCCGGCACCTGGAAGAGCTTCGTGGAGGCGGTCGACGCCTACCTGGCCGCCTCCGACTCGGATCCCGATCTGTCCCGGCCGCCCGAGCAGCAGACGCTCCCCTCGCCGGCGCGCATGGCGGTGGGCGGCGCCAAGGTGTTCTTCTCGTTCGACGACATGCCCGAGGCCCGCCGCCGCATCGAGGCGGCGCTGACCCGCTGGCCGGGCGACGTCGACGCGCTGGTCGAGGCCATCCCGATCTACCTGCAGACGTTCCTGGTGCCCGGCGACCGGGCCGGGCACGAGGCCGCCGCGGCGCGCCTCCAGCAGCTCATCGACGAGCGCTCGGCCCAGGCGCAGGGGAAGGCCAAGGAGGGCTACTCGCGCGCCCAGGACGAGCTCAGGAAGGCCACCTCCGGCGCCGCCTTCCTGGCCGCGCAGAAGCTGCTCGACGCCGGCAAGCCGGCGGACGCGGCCCAGGCCTTCGAGGCGGTGGCGGCCGACGGCGCCTCGGCGGACGCCGCCAGCGCCCTGCACAACGCCGCCATCGCCTGGGACCGCGCCGGGGATCCGGTCAAGGCCGCCTCGGCCCGCGATCGCCTCCTGCGCGAGCACTCCGACTCCCGGCTGGCGCCCAGCGCGGCGCTGACCCTGGCCGCCTACCAGGCCAAGAAGGGCGATCATGCGACGGCGGCCCGGATCTACGGCGAGTTCCTGGATCGCTGGCCCGAGCACGGCAACCGCTGCATCGCCATGCAGAACGTGGCCTCGGAGCTGGACGCGGTGCACCGCTTTGCCGAGGCCGGCGAGCGCTACCTGGCCTTCGGGCGCGATCCTGCCTGCTCCCGGGCGGATCCGGGGGTGGCGCTGATCGCGCTCCGCCGCGCCCGGACCCTCTTCGACCAGGCGGGGAAGGCGGCGCGGGCCAAGGAGGCGGCGGCCGCCGCCGAGGCCCTGGCCAGGAAGCCGAGCAAGGAGAAGGGCACGTGACGCGCGCGAGGGCTACAGGCTGGAGGCTCCAGGCGACAGGCCGCGCCCCGCGCCGATCTCGGCGGCCGCGCTGTCCCTGCTGGTCGCCTGCGCCGGCGCGCAGAAGCCCGCCCCGGCGGAGCCGGCCCCGGCCGTTCCGGCGGCGCCCGCCGCGCCCATCACCGGGCTCCCCGGCGAGGCTCCGGTGGCGCTCAGCACCGGCGCGCGAGGCGCGTTCGAGGAAGGCGTGCGAGCGCGAGGCCGCGGGGATCTGGCCGGCGCCGCGGCCGCCTTCGAGCAGGCCTTCCAGGACGATCCGGCGGCGGCCTTCGCGGGCGTGAACGCGGGCCTGCTCCGCGAGCGAATGGGCGACGACGACGCCGCCCGCGCGCTCTACGGGAAGGTGCTGGACCGGACCCCGACCTTCTTCCCGGCCGCCCAGGACCTGGTGCGGCTCGACGCCCGCCGCGGGCGCGCCGCCGATGCCGAGGCCGACCTGCGGGAGCGGCTGCACGAAGGACCCGGACACCGTCGCCTTGCGCAACGGGCTGGCCGAGGCGCTCCTGGCGCAGGGCAAGCTGGACGCCGCCGAGGACGCCGCCCGCCAGGCGCTCAAGCTCGAGGAGAAGAACGTCCCGGCCATGGTCAACCTGGCCACGGCCTACGCCCGCAAGAAGCGGTTCGAGCTGGCCAAGATGGTCCTCGACAACGCCCGGCAGGTCGACGACCGCGACGCCACCATCTGGAACCGGCTCGGGTTCGTGCAGCTGTCGCTGGGCGACCGGGCCCAGGCGCTGGAGTGCTTCCGGACCGCGGCCGCGCTGCGCCCCGACTACCCGGAGGCGCACGCCAACTATGGCGCGCTGCTGGCCGACGCGGAGGACTTCGGGAACGCCGCCGCCGAGCTGGAGCAGGCGGTGAAGTACGCGCCCGGGAGCGCGGTCGCCTGGATGAACCTGGGCAACGCCTACCGGGGGCTGAAGGAGTTCGACAAGGCGGAGGAGGCCTACCGCAAGGCGCTCCAGCTCGACCCCAAGCTCACCGCCGCCAACTACAACCTGGCCATCCTCTTCCTGGACGGCGACAAGCCCGGCATGCCCGCGCTGCAGCGGCTGCAGACGGGCGTGACCTTCCTCGACGCCTACGAGCAGGCGGGAGGCAAGGACGTGCGCCTGGCCTCGTACCGCAAGGACGCGTCGCGGGCCATCGAGCGCGAGAAGAAGCGGCTCGAGCGCGAGGAGAAGGATCGGCTCCGCAAGGAGGCCGAGGCCAAGAAGAAGGCGGACGAGGCGCAGCCGGAGGTGGTCCCGGCCGGGACCTCCGACGCGACCACCCCGGCACCCGCGGGCACGGGCGGCGCCCCCGGCGACAAGCCCGCCGCGGAGTCCGCGCCCGCGAAGGCCTCCGGCGGACAGCCCGCGGCCACCCCCAAGAAGAAGCCCGCCGGCAAGAAGAAACCGGGCAAGGTCGGCGCGGCGGAAGGCGGCGCGCGCGCGCCGCCGGGTGCGGAAAGGAGCGACAAATGAACGGACGTCGTCTGCTTGTCGCCCTCTCGGCGGCCGTGCTAACCATCGGGCTGGCCTCTCCGGCTCAGGCGCAGACCAAGGCGGCGCCGGCGAAAAAAGGCCAGCAAACGCGGGCGGAGCCGAAGCAGGCGGGAGGCAAGAAGCCGGCGCCGAGGAAGGTGGTCCGGCTCGAGGAGATGCGGGTCGAGGGACGGGTCCAGAAGCCCCAGGCGCTGTTCCTCATGCCCCGGGCCAACGTGAACCCGGCCGCCGAGCAGGACCGCACCGAGTCGTTCCTCCCGAAGGCGCTGGAGGCGGTGCAGAAGGATCCTTTCTAGGGGCCGGGCGTTCAGGCTGGTGAGGAAGCAGTCCGGGCACGATCCGAAGGCAGGGGAACGGATGTCGGCACAGCAGGCAAAGGTCCTCCGCGTCGGCGTCATCCGAAACGGCAAGATCGTGGAGGAGCGGATCCTGCCCGCTCGCCAGGGCATCACCATCGGCAGCGGCCCGGGCAACACCATCGTGGCCCAGGGCTCGACGCTGCCGCCCACCATGCCGCTGTTCCTGTGGCACGGCGAGCGCTGGCTGCTCTCCTTCCGCGAGGGCGTGCAGGGCCGGATCCAGGGCCCGCAGGGCGAGGCCGACCTCTCCGCCCTGGTGGCCCAGGGGCTGGCCGCCAAGCAGGGCTCGAGCTTCCTGGTCCAGGTCCGGGAGGACCAGCGCGGGAAGCTGGTGCTGGGCGACGTCACCGTGCTCTGGCAGTTCGTCACCCCGGCCCCCGAGGCCCGGCGGCCGGAGGTCCCCAGCGTCCGGAAGGGCAGCCACTTCCAGAGCATGGATCGGCTGTTCGTGCGGGTGCTGGTCGTCTCCCTCTTGCTGCACGCCGCGTTCTACGTGGTGCTGGCGGCCACCCCCAGCCCCGACCGCGAGGTCACGCTGGAGGAGATCCCCGACCGCTACGCCCGGGTCCTCATCCCGGAGAAGAAGCCGGAGCTGCCCAAGATCCCGGAGAAGGGGCCCGACGCCGGCACCGAGGCGAAGGTGGAGCCCACCCCCGAGAAGAAGCCGGAGAAGAAGGCCGGCGATCCGGGGCCGGAGGGCAAGGCGGCCCACGCCGCGGCCGTGGCCAAGGCGGTCCAGTCCAAGGGCATCCTCAAGGTGCTGGGCGCGCTCGGCCCCGGCACCGGCAAGGGCGCGGTGGCCGACGTGTTCGGGTCGGGCGCCGGGGTGGGCGACGTGCGCCACCGCCCTGGCCGGCGCCGGCGGCGTGGCGGTGGCCACCGACGCCAGCGCCGTGGGCGGGCGCAAGGGCGGCGGCCAGGGCGGGAGCGCCAGCATCGGCAGCCTGGCCACGGCCGGCGGCGGCGGGAGCAAGGTCGGCTACGGCACCAAGGCCGAGGTCAAGGTCTCCGGCTCGGTGGCGGCCGAGGCGGCCGAGGTGGACTCCTCCGAGGTCGATCAAGGCAAGCTGGGCGCGTTCGTGCGGGCGCGCATGGGGCTCCTCAAGGCGTGCTACGAGAACGCCCTCAAGCGCAACCCAGGGCTCAAGGGCAGGATGCGCATCCGCTTCACCATCCTCGAGACGGGCGGCGTCCAGGACCTGAACGTGGTGGAGAACGCGCTGGGCTCGTCGGAGGTGGCGAGCTGCGTGGCCAACACCATGCGGGCCTGGCGCCTCCCCTTCCGTCCATCGGGACCAGTCACGGTCGACTACCCGCTCGTCTTCACGCCTGGAGGGTAGGGCATGCGGGCCGTCCCGCTGAAGGAACTCCGAGAGCTGCTCCAGAGCCCGCCGTTCCTGGCCTGGTGGGCGGACTACGGGGCGGCGGTGGATGCCGAGCGGGACGCGGCGGCCCGGCACGCGCATGGGGGCGCCCGCCAGCGGGTGGCCGATCTCGAGGCCGAGGCGTCGCAGCGCGTCGCCATCGACACCTTCTCCGAGGCGGGCGAGGCCGAGGAGGTGGCCGCACGCGTGGCGGCCGAGGCCCAGGCCCACGAGGTCCGCGCCCTGGAGCAGGTGGGGCGCTTCGAGGAGCAGCGCTTCCGCACCTCGGATCTCTGGTACCGGCTGGGCGGGGCCGAGCGGGCGGTGGAGGTGCGGCGCGAGGGGATGGCCCAGGTGGCGACCGGGCCGGACGCCGAGAAGCTCCGCCTCCAGGCCGAGGCGGCGCTCCGGCTGGCGGAGCGCCAGCTGCGCTCGCTCCAGGACGAGTACGGCGCCGAGGATCGCAAGCGCACCCAGCTCTGGGACGAGGTCGAGGCCGCCTGGGAGCGGAGCTTCGAGCGGTCGCTCCTGGCGGCCGAGCACGCCATCCGGTCGCGGCGCATCATCCGCGACGCCGAGCGGCTCTTCCACGATGCCGAGGAGAAGCGGGCCGCGGCCCGGCAGCTGCGCGACGAGGGCGAGCAGGCCGCCCGGGCGCTGGCCGAGGCCAGCCGGCGCCGGGCCGGGCTGCTGGACGACGCCCGCGAGCGCTTCGGCTGTGTGGCCGGGGAGTCGTTCCTGTACTGGCGCCACCCCGACGACCAGCGCGCCGCCTGGGCGGTGGCGCTGCGCGAGGACGCGACCGGCTGGAACCTCCCGGTCAAGCCGCTCGAGGTCTACACGGTCAACCGGGCCCGCGGGGTCGCCTTCCTCGAGCCCGCGCGGGAGGGCCTGCCGCTCTCGCTCGATCAGGGCGATCGCCGCTTCGAGGAGTACTTCCTCGGGCCACGCCGCGGCGCGCGCCGCGAGGGCGAATCGAGCCCGGTCTCCCCGGAGGTCGAAGAGAAATGACCCTTGCCCCGGAGGAGGCGCTCTCCCGTTCCCCGGTGTTCGAGATGCTCTCGCCGGCGGAGCTCGCCGCCCTGGCCAAGCTGTGCCGCAGCGTCTCCTGGCGCGCCGGCGAGGTGGTCTTCCGCGAGGGCGATCCCGGTGCGTCGCTCTTCGTCCTGACCGCGGGCGAGGTGGAGGTCCTGCACGCCCACGGGGGCACCGAGAAGGTGATCGCGGTGCTGCCCGCCCCGGCCGCCTTCGGCGAGATGGCCCTGGTCGATCGCGAGGCCCGCTCGGCCACCGTGCGTGCCCGCACCGAGAGCGAGGCGCTGGAGCTGACCGCCGAGGCGTTCACCGCCTTCCGCAAGCGCTCCCGCGACGGGTTCACCTTCGTGGTCATCAACGTGGCACGCATCCTCTCGTCCCGGCTCCGCGAGACCAGCCAGCGGCTGGCCGCGCATCTCTAGAACGGTGCTGCGCCTCTCCCCCGCGCTGCGCGTGGGGCCCCCACCCCGCCTGCCATCGAAGGTACGAAGGAGTGGAGGTCGGGCGCCCACAGTGTAGGGGTCCAGTGCATGTCCGACATCGGGTCCGGTCCGGATCTGGTTACGCGCGCGCTGGTCGTGTAGGACTCTCTTCATGAACGGGCTCCTGGTCGCTCTGGCGCTCGGCGCCAGCGCCCTCTCCAATTTCCCGCGCGAGGCCGGCGGCAAGATCTCGTTCCCGGCCGTGCAGGTGGCGGTCGGTGGGTCGCCGGCGGTGGTGGTCGCCGCGGGCGATCGGCTCACCGCCTTCCGCGCCGACGGCGGCACGCCGGCCGGGTTCCCGGTGACGCTCTCGGCGGCGCCGGACGAGGTGGCCAGCGGCGCCCCCGCCGCCGCGGACATGGACGGCGACGGCAAGCCCGAGATCGCGGCCGTGACCAGCGCCGGCCGCGTCTTCCTGTGGAGCGGTGGCGTCCCGAAGGCCTGGCCGGTCCAGCTGGGCGCGCGGGCCCGGGCCGGCGCCTCGTTCGCCGACGTGGACGGCGACGGAAGGCCCGAGCTGCTGGTGGGCGACGAGCGGGGCCGGCTGCACGCGCTCGAGAAGAGCGGGGCCGAGGCCCGCGGCTTCCCGGTCTCGCTGGGGTCCCCCGTCACCAGCCCCGCCACCAGCGGCGTGCTGCCCGGCGGCCGCGCCCTGGCGGTGGGGTGCGAGGACGGCAAGGTCCACGTCCTCGATCTGAAATCCCTGCGGGATCGCCCCGGGTTCCCGCTCGCCACCCACTTCGCGGTGAGCGGTGCGCCCGCCTTCGCCGACCTGGACGACGACGGGGTGCTGGACCTGGTGGTGGCCAGCCAGGACTTCAACGTCTACGCGGTGACGGCCAATGGGGAGTCGCTGCCCGGCTTCCCTGCCGCGGCCGGCTACCGGCTCTACGAGGGCCCGGCCATCGCCGACGTCGACGGCGACGGCAAGCTGGACGTGGTCTTCACGGCCGCCGACGGCGTGGTGCACGCGGTGAGCCGCGCCGGCGTGCCGGTGCCCGGCTACCCGGTGCACATCGGTACGCGGCTGGTGGGCGGTGCGGCCATCGGCGACCTGGATCGCGACGGGACGCTCGAGGTGGTGGCGGTCTCGGGCGAGGGGACGGTGCACGCGCTCGGGCGCGGGGGCAAGGAGCTGCGCGGCTTCCCCGTGGATCTGGGGTCGACGGAGGTGACCGCCGGCCCGCTGCTGGCCGACGTGGCCGGCGACGGCACGCTCTCGGTCTTCGTGGGCCTGCCCACGGGCGACCTGCACGCGGTCCGGGCCGAGCGGTCGGGGAACGCGGTCGCGGCCGCGCCCTGGCCCGGGGCGGGCCGCGACGCGACCCACTCGGCGCGCTTCGGGCCCTACCCGCCCACCTACAAGGACCTGCGCCTCGATCCGGCGGCGCCGACGGTGGGGGAGGCGCTGCGCGCCGGCTGGCGCGGCGTGTGGCTGGACGCGCCCGCGGGCGAGCAGGTCCCGGCCCCGCACATCACCTGGTACCGGAACGGCGCGGCCATCCGCGATCTGGACGGCAAGAAGGAGCTCCCCGCCGGCACCGCCCACCGCGGCGAGCGCTGGCGCTTCACGCTGGCGGCGCCGGCCGCCACCTCGCGGGCCGAGGGCCCGCCGTTGAGCGGGCCCGAGGTGCTGATCCGCGACACCGCCCCGGGCGCGCCCGAGGTGGCCATCGAGCCGGCCCGTCCACTGCGCATGATCCCGACCAAGGCGGTCATCGTGCGCCCGGCGGTCGACCCCGACGGCGACAAGGTCAGCTACCGGATCGACTGGCTGGTGGACGGCGTGCCCATCGGCGTCAGCGGCGAGAGCCTCCCGGGCGAGAAGCTGCGCAAGGGGGCGCTGGTGGGGGTGCGGGTGGTGGCGAGCGACGGCGAGCTGGACGGCCCGGCCGCGCTGGCCCTGGCGCGGGTGGCCGACACGGCGCCCGGGCCGGTGGAGATCGCCCTCGAGCAGAAGGCGCCGCACCGGGGCGAGCCCATCCGCGTCAAGGTGACGAAGCCCGCCACCGACGTGGACGAGGATCCCATCACCTACGAGTACCGCTGGAGCGTGGCCGGGAACCCGGCCAACCTTCCGGCGGCCACGGCCGAGCTGCCCACCGGCGTGTTCGTGAAGCACCACAAGGTCCGGGTCGAGGTGAACGCCACCGACGGCGAGCTGTCGGGCCCGAGCGCCTCGGCCGAGGTGACGGTGGTGAACTCGCCGCCCACCGCGCCCAAGGTGGAGATCCTCCCCGAGACGCCGCGCAAGGGCGACGGGCTCCGGGCGGTGATCACCGCCGCCGCCGAGGACGCCGACCAGGATCCGCTCACCTACCGGTTCAGCTGGAAGAAGAACGGCCAGGCCTTCACCGGCACGACCGGCGGCGGGCGCGAGGTGCCGGGGTCAGCAGTGGCCCGCGACGATCGCTTCGAGGTGACGGTGCTGGCCAGCGACGGCGAGGTCGACGGGCCCGCCGCCACGGCCGCGGTCAAGGTGGTCAACACCCCGCCGGTTCCCCCCATCATCGCCATCGAGCCGCGCCATCCCATGGGAGGCCAGCCGCTCAGGCTGGTGGTGGTCCAGCCGGCCCGGGACGCCGACGGCGACAAGGTCTCCGAGACCATCGCCTGGACGCACGACGGCGAGCCCACCGGCAAGGCCGAGCCGGGGCTGCCGGCCACCGCCTTCCACAAGCACGAGAAGGTGCGGGTGACGGTGACGCCGCGCGATCCCTTCGTCGCCGGGCCGGCGGCCGGCGACGAGGTGGTGATCGACGACGCGCCGCCCGGCGCGCCCGCCATCGCCTTCCTCACCGAGAAACCCACCGTGGGCAAGCCGCTGGAGGTCAAGGTGACCAAGCCGGCCCCGGACGCGGACGGCGACGCCATCACCTACGCCTACCGCTGGCTCCGGGACGGGTCGCCGGTGCAGATCGACACCGGCGGCTCGGCGCCGCACGAGGCTCCCTACTGGACCACCAGCGCCAAGGTGCCCGCCTCCGAGCTCGCCAAGGGCCAGCACTGGGAGGTGCAGGCGCAGGCCTTCGACGGCGAGGAGCACGGCCCGGTGGTCAGGGCCGAGGTGGCCATCGTGAACACGCCCCCGCCGGCGCCCGCGATCAAGTTCATCCCGGTGAAGCCGCGGCGCATCGACGGCCTGGCCATCGCCGGCCAGCAGCCGCCCGACGCCGACGGGGACAGCATCACCTATCGTTACGCCTGGACGCGCAACGGCGCCAAGGTCGACGTCCCGCCCGAGCAGTCGATGATCCCGCGGGGCGTCCCGAAGAAGGGCGAGAAGTGGGCGGTCGAGGTGCTCGCCAGCGACGGCGAGGCCGAGAGCGCGCCGGCCCGGCTGGAGGCCGTCATCGCCGACACCGCTCCCGGCCAGACCTCGGTGAGCCTGTGCGACGGGCCGGTCCCGGCCGGCACCGTGCCGGAGGTGAAGATCGTCAAGCCCGCCGTCGACCCGGACGGCGACACGGTCGTCTATCACTACGAGTGGACGCTGAACGGGAAGGTGATGGCCGGGGGCCGTGGGCAGACGCGCTTCGCCGCCCAGCCGCTCAAGAAGCACGACCTCCTGCGGGTGGCGGTGACGCCCTTCGACGGCGAGCTGTCGGGCCCGGTGGCCAGCGCCGAGTGCCAGGTGGTCAACACCCCGCCCGGCCCGCCGGAGATCGCGCTGGAGCCGGCCGAGCCGACCGCGCTCACCGGCGTCCGGGTGGTCGTCCGGAAGCCGCCGGCCGACCGCGATGGCGACAACATCAGCTACCGCTACGCCTGGACCCGCGACGGCCTGCCGGTTTCCTTCGAGACCGCGGCCATCCCGCTCTCCACCATGCGCCACGGTGAGGTGTGGCGAGTGGAGGTCACGCCCTTCGACGGGGAGGAGAGGGGCGCTCCGGTGGTGGCCCAGGCCACCGTCAAGAACACGCCCCCGGCCGCGCCGGCGGTGCTGGTGGTGCCGGAGGTGGCGGGCGTGGGGCAGGAGCTCACCTGCCAGGTGAAGGCGCCGCAGAAGGATCCCGACGAGGAACCGGTCGCCATTCACTACAAGTGGCACCGCAACGGGCAGCTGGTCCCGGTGGCCGAGGACAGCCCCACCTTGCCGGTGGGCATCGTGCGGCGGGGCGAGCGCTGGAAATGCGACGTCTGGGCCAGCGACGGGTTCGCGGAGAGCCCGCGCGTGGCCGGCGAGATCACCATCCGGAACACGCCGCCGACGGCGCCGCTGGTGATGGTCGAGCCCGAGCGGCCGCACCGGCGCGACGCGCTGGCCTGCCGCATCGCCGGCCCGTCCATCGACAAGGACGGCGATCCGGTCACCTACACCTACGCCTGGTGGAAGAACGGCAAGTCCGCGCCGCCGGGCGCTGACCCGTCGCGCGTGGAGCCGAGCCGGATCGCCAAGAACGAGCGCTGGAAGTGCTCCGCCACGCCGAGCGACGGAACGGCGGCGGGACCGGCGGGCACCGCCGAACGCACCGTGCTCAACACGCCGCCCACCCCGGCGCGCGCGCGCCTCTCGCCTGCGGCCCCCCGTGCGGGGCTGTCGCTTCGTTGCGAGCTCACGGCCAAGAGCGAGGACGCCGACGGCGACGCCGTGCGCTACCGGTACACCTGGGTCCGGAACGGCGAGCCGCAGTCCTTCGCGGGGACCTCGCAGGAGGTGCCGGGGCGCCTGCTGAAGGCCGGGAGATCGCTGGCAGTGCCGCGTGGTGCCCACCGACGGCACCGACGACGGCCCGGAAACCGCCAGCGAGGAGACCGCCATCCCGGAGGGCCCGCAGCCGCCGACCGCATCGGCTGCGCAGTGAGCGTCGGTGGCCGGGGCGGGGATGTGTGTGGATTGCCTCCACCGCCGGGCGGGGGGGCTCTGGCGCGTTGACTGGTCGGGCGAAAGCCTTTAGGCTCAAGGGGTTTCGACCCTTTTGGCGGGGGGAGGGAGAATCCCTGATGTTCCGATACACCGTGTGGGCCTTCCTGCTGGCGCCGACCCTGGCGCTGGCCGCCCCGGCGGCGCAGGCGCCCGCGGCCCGGCCCCGCCCGGCCGCCATCGCCGGGATGACCCCTGACGCCGCCGCGCAGATCCCGGACGCGAAGAAGATGGAGATCGCGGAGCAGAGCCTGAGGGCCATCCGGAAGACCGTGGACCGAGTGGCGGGCCGGTCCGACGAGGCGCGCGTCGAGAAGGACGTCGGCAAGCTGAACTGCCTCAATGCGCAGCTCACACAGATGAAGGGCCTGGCCAAGGTGGCGAACCAGGCCAACGACGCGCTGGTGGACGCGGTCGCCAAGAAGGACTCCGCCACCGCCAACACCCAGTTCGCGCGCGTGGCGATCGCCACGGACAAGGTTCAGCGCATGGGAGGCGAGGCGGACGTCTGCCTGGGGCAGCTCGCCTACCTCGTGGACGGCAAGACCAGCGTCCAGGTCGAGCAGCCCGAGGGGCTGCCGGGAATGGACGTGACCCAGCGCACGCCGCCGCCGCCGCCGCTGACTGCGCCGCCGGTGGTTCGACCCGTCAACGCGAGCAATTACTACTGAGGCGAACCACACCACCTCCGGTGGATGGCCCGCCGCGGGGGTGGCGGTGCCGGGGGAATCGAGGCCGGAAGGCCCGCCGACGATCGGGAGGCGACGTGAAGGGGGAGACGACGGTGAGATGCGCCCTGGTGGGTGTGTTCCTGCTCGGGTTCGCTACCGTGGCGCAGGCCAGCGCCGGCAACGGCATCCGCGTCGGCGGCAGCTCCGGCCGCCTGCACCCGTACATCGAGCTGGAGGGCCGCTACGACTCCAACGTCGCCTTCGACCAGAACCGCAACTCGAGCTCGGGCTTCATCCTCCACGCCCGCCCCGGCCTGACCCTCGACTCCCCCGGCGAGTCCGTGGCGGTGAACCTCAACGCCAACCTGGACTGGGCGCAGTACCTGGGCAAGAACTCCGACCTGTCACGCCTCTACGGCGAGGCGCAGCTCGGGGTGGGCGTCAACCGGAGGGGGACGGTCGGGCTGGAGCTGACGGATGGATTCCGGCGGTCGAGCAGCACCCACGTGCTCAGCTTCAGCGGGGCGGTGGTCGAGAACTCCAACCAGCTGACCCTGGCCGTGCCGTGGCGGCCGGGCGGCGGCGCCTTCGTCACCACCGTCTCGGGCGGCTGGGACCTGGAGACGTTCGAGGCCTTCAAGAAGGGCCTGATCTGCGGCGATCCCACCCTGCCGGACTGCGACGCGAGCCGGCTCGCCAAGCTCGGCTACAGCGACGTGAAGGGCGGCCTCGAGCTGCGCTGGAGATTCCTCCCCCGCACCGCCGCGATCCTGCAGGGGGAGTACTGGAAGCGGCTGCCGCAGGACTCGCAGCTCAGCAGCAAACCCTCGGGCTGGCGGGTCTGGGCCGGCGCGGCCGGCCTGATGTCGGCCCATCTGGCCGGCACGCTCAAGGGCGGCTGGGGATCGATCAGCGACGCGCCCGGCTCGATCTCGAGCTGGCTGGCCAACGCCGAGGTCGAGTGGCTCCCGGTGGAGACCGCCAGCCTGAAGCTCGGGTACGTTCGCGACATCGGCGTCGATCCGGGGCAGGGCTTCGGCTTCACCAGCCACCGCGGGTACCTGGACGCGCGCGCGCTGCTGGCGTCGCAGTACACGGTGCAGCTCACCGCGGGCTACGAGCACCGCGACTACCCGGAGTCGAACACCCTGAACTCCGCCGACCTGCTGGTGGTCCAGCCGTCCGCCGACATCGAGCTGGCCCGCTGGCTGCGGGTGGGCGCGGGCGTGGCGTACACCAAGCGGACGTCGAAGATCCCCTCGGGGGGGCACCAGTTCCCCGCCTTCGACTTCGACAAGACCGAGGCGTTCGTGCGCCTGCGGGGGACGTACTGAGCGCACCCGGTGAGCGCGGTCGCGCGCGCGGCGAGCGCCGGGCCAGGCGGATGAGCCTGCCCCGGAGCGAGCGGCGGTCCGGGAGGGCCCAGCTTCATCGGCCCTCCGTCAGAGATCGCAGCGCCCGGCTGTTGACGGCACCCGCCCGACTCCGGTACGACCTCGCAGGGCCACGTCTCCATGTCCCCCCTCCCCAGAGCTCGCCTCCTTGCCGCAGCGGCCGCCCTGCTCACCGCCTGCGGCCACGGCCGCGGCGCCACCAGCCCGCCGGCGAGCGGCGAGAAGGCCAATCCCGAGCCGGTGGCCTCGACGCTCGGCGCCGGCGACGTCCTCGAGGTCCGCGTCTTCCAGGAGCCCGAGCTCTCCGGCGTCTACCAGGTCGGCACGGAAGGCGACATCATCTTCCCGCTGTGCAAGAGCGTCCCGGTGCGCGGGCTCACCGCCAACGCCGCCGCCGAGACCATCCGCGACTGCCTGGCCAGGAAGTACATGCGGGACCCGCAGGTCTCGGTGCTGGTGAAGGAGTACAACTCCAAGAAGATCTTCGTCTTCGGCGAGGTCCAGAAGCCCGGCACCTTCCCGTACCAGGACGGCATGTCGGTGGTGCAGGCCGTCACGCTGGCCGGCGGGTTCACCAAGACCGCCGCCCAGAACTCCACCTCGGTGACCCGGCACGTGGGCGGCACCGAGACCAAGATCAAGGTCAGCGTGCAGGACATCGCCCTCGGCAAGGCCTCCAACTTCACGCTCGAGCCGGGCGACATCGTGTACGTGCCCGAGAGCCTGTTCTGATCTGACGGGCTGCGGGGCCCCCAACCCCTGGCGCTCGCTATACTCCCCGGTCGCGCATGGCGCGACCGCTCGCCTCCTCGCTCCCGATCCTCGAGGATCGGATCGTCCGCTGCCGGCTCTGCCCGCGGCTGGTGGCCTGGCGCGAGCAGGTGGCGCGCACCAGGCGCCGCGCCTACCGCGACGAGGTCTACTGGGGCCGGCCGATACCGGGCTTCGGCGACCCCGCCGCGCGCATCGTCCTGGTGGGCCTGGCGCCGGGCGCGCACGGCTCGAACCGCACCGGCAGGATGTTCACGGGGGACCGCTCGGGAGAGTTCCTCTACGCCGCGCTGCACCGCGCCGGGCTGGCCAGCGCGCCCGCCTCGCGCTCCCGCGACGACGGACTCACCTTGCGGGGCACCTTCATCACCTCCGCCTGCCGCTGCGCCCCGCCCGACAACATGCCCACGCCGGAGGAGCTCGCCCGCTGCGCCCCGTTCCTGGACGCGGAGCTGGCGTTGCTGCTCGAGCTGCGGGTGTTGGTGGCCCTGGGCGCCATCGGCTGGGACGCGATCCTCGGCCACCTGGAGCGGTCCCGGCGGCCCATCCCGCGGCCGCGGCCGCGCTTCGGCCACGGCGCCGAGTGGGCGCCGGCGGGCGGGCCGGCCGTGATCGGGACGTATCACCCCTCGCAGCAGAACACCCAGACCGGCCGGCTCACCCCCGCCATGATCGATGCGGTGATGCAGCGGGCGGCGGAGCTGGCGACATCCTGAACGGTCTGGCGGCCGGAGCTGGACCTGGAGCACCGCTCACGTCCGTCTGACGGACCGGAGCAGATCAACCTGAGCCAAGGCATAA
>CAVTOU010000012.1:0-341496 GCA_963736345.1 uncultured Pseudomonadota bacterium
CCGCCTACTATCTGGCCCTGGAGCGGCTCGGGCCGGTGGTCCACCCCGTCAAGCGCGGACCGGACCGGGGCAAGCTCGCCATCGAGGAGATCCCGTCGCCGGTGTTTCACTACGAGCGCTCCCTCCCGAACGAGGACGGCGAGCTCGTGGCCGGGCGGCTCTGGGCCGAGCTGGAGGTGACGGACGACCCCGAGCCGGCGCGGCAAGCCCTACGCGCTGAAGGTGCTGTTCCTGGAAGTCCAGGACCTCTTCAGGAAGAGCTGGCGCCGCAGCAATCCCAAGGGGTTCTGGGTGGGACCGCACGCCGCCACCGCCTGGAAGCGGGGTGACTTCAAGCTGCGCGAGCCTGGCCACAAGGGACGCCTGATCGGCGTGTGGCGCTGAGGGCCGGGAGGCGTCACCGCCGGGTGGGGGAGGGTGAGACAAGCCGCCGCCCTGCGGGGCTTTCTCGGCGGTTCCCGGGGGACACGGCCGTTGACGCAGGCGCCCGGGACCGGTACACGGGAAGCCTTGACCATGGCCCTATCCTCTCGATATAAGGCCGCCCTCGCCGGGGCCCTTGCGGCCTTGCCGGTGCTCGTCCTCGCCGAGGTTCGCGTGGCGGGTGCGCTGCTCCCGGACGGCGCGGAGAAGGTGGCGGAGAACCGGTACCGCATCCCGAAGAAGAACTGGGACGAGACCATCCGGTTCTATCGACAGACGTATCCGCCGAGGTATACAAGGCGGCCCATCGCCGACCAGCCCGGCGTGAAGGCCGTGCACATCGACAACCCGGACGCGAGGCCGGGCGTCTGGGACGGGCTGAACATCTACGAGGCGAAGGGCGAGGTCCGCATCTTCGTGCTCGTGAAGCGGAAGTGAGGCCATTGGGGAATCGTCTAACGGCAGGACGCCAGACTCTGGATCTGGCTATCAAGGTTCGAATCCTTGTTCCCCAGCTTGCAGTGCCCCGGAGCCGCCTGCCCGGCTACCGGGGCGAGAGAAAGTGAGGAAATGGCCCGTTAGTCTAGCGGTTAGGACGTCGGCCTCTCACGCCGAAAACATGGGTTCAAGTCCCGTACGGGTCACCATCTGCCCCCTGCAGCCCCCGTCCAGTTGCAGGGGGTTCTTCCATGTCCTGCCACAGCCCCGCGCCCTCCTCCACGCTCCTCCACGTTCCGGCCGCGCGCGGCTCGATGTGCGGGTCGCAGTGCCGCCAGCACAGCGCGGACGCTTCGCCCGTCCGGGCACCCGTGAGCGCTCGATCGCGTAGGCCACTCGGCGATCCTCCGGGATGTGTGGATGCGAGATGAGCGGCTCGACCTCCTCGTCTTGAACACCGCCCCGGCGCGCCAGGTCGCGCAGCAGATCGCACGCGTGGTGCGGCCACAGCCTCCACCGCGCGCCGCAACGAGCTGGCGAGGCTCCGAGAACTGCATCACCGCATCTCCACGCATGCCGTGCAGGCGCAACGCATGTGCCACTTGTAGCGGCGCTTGACGACGCTGCTCGATGGCAGTCCCTGCAAGCGTTTCCGGGTCTCGAGCGACCCTGGGTCCAACCAAGGCCCTCGCCTCGCCGTTGAGTGAAGCGGCGCTGTTCCGCGATCGCCTGAAGGCGGTTTGCTTCCGGGCAGGGGCGCGTGCCAGGCTGGGCCGTACCGCACTCACACGTGAGGAGGCAACCCGATGCGCACCATGAAACACCCCTGGCTGATTCTCCCGGCGCTCCTGGCGGGCGGCCTGGCGTTGTCCGCCTGCAACGACTCGAGCAAGGCGAGCAAGCCGTACTCCGAGTTGTTACTGCTTTCCGACCAGTACACCTTGAAGGCAGTGGACGCCTCGGGCAACGCGGTGAAGCAGGTTTCGAGCGCAGCTCTGCCGGGCGTACCGGGACCTACGCGCGTGCCGGCACGACCGTCACCGTCACCATCCCGAAGCACGGGCTCGTGGACGGCTTCCAGGCGGAGCTCGAGTTCTCCGCGGGCACGGGCGGGACCGCGACGAGCGGTGTTGACCCATCACCGTGGTCGACGACGACACGTTCACGGTGGAGGACGCGGCCAGTGGCGCCATCACCGGCGGGACGGTCCTGAGGAAGTTCGTCACCACCCGGACCGGGACCTACTCGCAGAGCGGGACCACGGTCACGGTGACGCTCTCGGCCCACGCCCTGTCGTCGGGTGACAGCGTGCGGCTCGACTTCACCAGCGGGGCGGGTGTGGACGGCCTGTTCGAGGTGGCGGACGTTCCGACCGTCGACACCTTCACCATCACCGCGGCCGACGCGGCGGATACGAGCGGCGACGTGACCGTCGAGGTGGGCGTCAACTGCGGGATCTTCGGCATTGCCATGCACCCCTCTGGCAAGTGGGTCTACACCACCTCCACCTACGAGTGCTGGTCAGGCAGCCCGCTCTGCTGGGGCGACGGCCTGATCTCGCGGTTCGCCATCGACTGGTCCGGGGCCGGATCGCCTTCGAGAAGTCGTTCGTCGCGAATCGCGTCTCTGCGGCCCCGGTGGGCCCCGCCTCTCGCCCGACGGCGCGCTGCTGTTCGTGCAGGACGACGGGCTCGATGGCGTGGACATGTGGGGGGTCGACGACGCGACGGGCGACCTCACCCTCCTCGCCTCGACGGCCGGCGGCGATGCCTTCCTCCACGGTCTCGCGGTCTCCACCGACGGCACGCGCCTGTACAACGGCGACAGCGTGTTCAGCGTCGACACCACCCCAGGGGCGGAGGCGCTCACCCTGGTCACCGAGGGCGCAGGTTCGAACTCCTGCTTCATCGTGAACGACGTACTCTACTCGGCCACCCAGGACGGGGGCTGGGGGCTGAACGCCTACTCGCTCACCGATCCGGACGCCCCGGCGGAGATCACGAACCAGTCCACGACGTCGACCAACTCGGCGCGGGGGATCGTCGTCACGAGCGATGGTGGCCTCGTCGTGACAGCGGGGTTCTCGGGCCTGAAGGTCTACACGTTCGACGGCGCGGTCTTCGCGCCGGCCGTGGGCGCGGGCAGCACCGAGTTCATCGACGGCTTCGATGCCTCGCCGGGGAACACGGACGGGGTCCAGACGCTGTTCCGCAGCCTGACGGCGAATGCCGCCGGCGACGTGCTCGCCGCCGCGTACTTCACGCACGACGACAACAGCAACACCCTGGGTGGCCAGACGCCCTCCGGCGTGATGCTCTTCACGCTCGCGGCCGACGGTGGCATCGCCCAGGTCGCCAACTACGACGGCGCGACCTACGCCCGCGTGGCCCGCTTCTTCCAGAAGCCCTAGCGCCGCGGCCGCCTTCACCGTTCAATGCCCGTCACCGGGCTGCTTTCCCGGTGACGGGCGCTGCCGTTCCTGGGGCCACGACGACCAGCCCTGGAGCGGCCGAGAGAGGGGGCATGAGCGTCGTCGTTCACGTTGCAGAAGGCGCCGGGCGCGGCTCAATCTCCCGGACCGCGGGGACTATCGTTTCCCGCCTACCGCGAGCCCCCGCCCGGAGCGGCAGGAGCTCCGGCGGGAACGAGGTCTCATGACCGGACGCCCGACCGTCTACGCGATCGACTTCGGCACGAGACCTCGTTCCCGCCGGAGCTCCTGCCGCTCCGGGCGGGGGCTCGCGGTAGGCGGGAAACGATAGTCCCCGCGGTCCGGGAGATCGAGCCGCGCCCGGCGCCTTCTGCAACGTGAACGACGACGCTCATGCTCTCGGCCGCTCCAGGGCTGGTCGTCGTGGCCCCAGGAACGGCAGCGCCCGTCACCGGGAAAGCAGCCCGGTGACGGGCATTGAACGGTGAAGGCGGCCGCGGCGCTAGGGCTTCTGGAAGAAGCGGGCCACGCGGGCGTAGGTCGCGCCGTCGTAGTTCGCGACCTGGGCGATGCCACCGTCGGCCGCGAGCGTGAAGAGCATCACGCCGGAGGGCGTCTGGCCACCCAGGGTGTTGCTGTTGTCGTCGTGCGTGAAGTACGCGGCGGCGAGCACGTCGCCGGCGGCATTCGCCGTCAGGCTGCGGAACAGCGTCTGGACCCCGTCCGTGTTCCCCGGCCAGGCATCGAAGCCGTCGATGAACTCGGTGCTGCCCGCGCCCACGGCCGGCGCGAAGACCGCGCCGTCGAACGTGTAGACCTTCAGGCCCGAGAACCCCGCTGTCACGACGAGGCCACCATCGCTCGTGACGACAATCTCCCGCGCCGAGTTGGTCGACGTCGTGGACTCGTTCGTGATCTCCGCCGGGGCGTCCGGATCGGTGAGCGAGTAGGCGTTCAGCCCCCAGCCCCCGTCCTGGGTGGCCGAGTAGAGTACGTCGTTCACGATGAAGCAGGAGTTCGAACCTGCGCCCTCGGTGACCAGGGTGAGCGCCTCCGCCCCTGGGGTGGTGTCGACGCTGAACACGCTGTCGCCGTTGTACGGCGTGCCGTCGGTGGAGACCGCGAGACCGTGGAGGAAGGCATCGCCGCCGGCCGTCGAGGCGAGGAGGGTGAGGTCGCCCGTCGCGTCGTCGACCCCCCACATGTCCACGCCATCGAGCTCGTCGTCCTGCACGAACAGCAGCGCGCCGTCGGGCGAGAAGGCGGGGCCCACCGGGGCCGCAGAGACGCGATTCGCGACGAACGACTTCTCGAAGGTGATCCGGCCCCTGGACCAGTCGATGGCGAACCGCGATCAGGCCGTCGCCCCAGCAGAGCGGGCTGCCTGACCAGCACTCGTAGGTGGAGGTGGTGTAGACCCACTTGCCAGAGGGGTGCATGGCAATGCCGAAATCCCGTAGTTGACGCCCACCTCGACGGTCACGTCGCCGCTCGTATCCGCCGCGTCGGCCGCGGTGATGGTGAAGGTGTCGACGGTCGGAACGTCCGCCACCTCGAACAGGCCGTCCACACCCGCCCCGCTGGTGAAGTCGAGCCGCACGCTGTCACCCGACGACAGGGCGTGGGCCGAGAGCGTCACCGTGACCGTGGTCCCGCTCTGCGAGTAGGTCCCGGTCCGGGTGGTGACGAACTTCCTCAGGACCGTCCCGCCGGTGATGGCGCCACTGGCCGCGTCCTCCACCGTGAACGTGTCGTCGTCGACCACGGTGATGGGGTAGACACCGCTCGTCGCGGTCCCGCCCGTGCCCGCGGAGAACTCGAGCTCCGCCTGGAAGCCGTCCACGAGCCCGTGCTTCGGGATGGTGACGGTGACGGTCGTGCCGGCACGCGCGTAGGTCCCGGGTACGCCCGGGAGAGCTGCGCTCGAAACCTGCTTCACCGCGTTGCCCGAGGCGTCCACTGCCTTCAAGGTGTACTGGTCGGAAAGCAGTAACAACTCGGAGTACGGCTTGCTCGCCTTGCTCGAGTCGTTGCAGGCGGACAACGCCAGGCCGCCCGCCAGGAGCGCCGGGAGAATCAGCCAGGGGTGTTTCATGGTGGCGTCGGGTTGCCTCCTCACGTGTGAGTGCGGTACGGCCCAGCCTGGCACGCGCCCCTGCCCGGAAGCAAACCGCCTTCGGCGATCGCGGAACAGCGCCGCTTCACTCAACGGCGAGGCGAGGGCCTTGGTTGGACCCAGGGTCGCTCGAGACCCGGAAACGCTTGCAGGGCTGTTGCCCATCGAGCAGCGTCGTCAAGCGCCGCTACAAGTGGCACATGCGTTGCGCCTGCACGGCATGCGTGGAGATGCGGTGATGCAGTTCTCGGAGCCTCGCCAGCTCGTTGCGGCGCGCGGTGGAGGCTGTGGCCCCGCAGCACCACGCGTGCAATCTGCTGCGCGACCTGGCGCGCCGGGGCGGGCTCGAGACGAGGAGGTCGAGCCGCTCATCTCGCATCCACACATCCCGGAGGATCGCCGAGTGGCCTACGCGATCGAGCGCTCACGGGTGCCCGGACGGGCGAGGCGTCCGCGCTGTGCTGGCGGCACTGCGACCCGCACATCGAGCCGCGCGCGGCCGGAACGTGGAGGAAGCGTGGAGGAGGGCGCGGGGCTGTGGCAGGACATGAAGAACCCCCTGCAACTGGACGAGGGCTGCAGGGGGCGGGTGGTACCCGTACGGGACTTGAACCCCCATGTTTTCGGCGTAGAGGCCAGACGTCCTCACCGAGGGCGGGACCAACGGGCCATTTCCTCACTTTCTCTCGCCCCGGTAGCCGGGCAGGCGGCTCCCGGGGCACTGCAAGCTGGGGACAAGGGATTCGAACCTTGATAGCCAGATCCAGAGTCTGGCGTCCTGCCGTTAGACGATTCCCCAATGGCCTCACTTCCGCCTTTCACGAGCACGAAGATGCGGACCTCGCCTTCGCCTCGTAGATGTTCAGCCCGTCCCAGACGCCCGGCCTCGCGTCCGGGTTGTCGATGTGCACGGCCTTCACGCCGGGCTGGTCGGCGATGGGCCGCCTTGTATACCTCGGCGGATACGTCTGTCGATAGAACCGGATGGTCTCGTCCCAGTTCTTCGGGATGCGGTACCGGTTCTCCGCCACCTTCTCCGCGCCGTCCGGGAGCAGCGCACCCGCCACGCGAACCTCGGCGAGGACGAGCACCGGCAAGGCCGCAAGGGCCCCGGCGAGGGCGGCCTTATATCTAGAGGATAGGGCCATGGTCAAGGCTTCCCGTGTACCGGTCCCGGGCGCCTGCGTCAACGGCCGTGTCCCCCGGGAACCGCCGAGAAAGCCCCGCAGGGCGGCGGCTTGTCTCACCCTCCCCCACCCGGCGGTGACGCCTCCCGGCCCTCAGCGCCACACGCCAATCAGGCGTCCCTTGTGGCCAGGCTCGCGCAGCTTGAAGTCACCCCGCCTTCCAGGCGGTGGCGGCGTGCGGTCCCACCCAGAACCCCTTGGGATCGCTGCGGCGCGGCTCCTTCCTGAAGAGGTCCTGGACTTCCAGGACCAGCGCCTGGGCGCGTAGGGCTTGCCGCGCCGGCTCTCGGGGTCGTCCGTCACCTCCAGCTCGGCCCAGAGCCGCCCGGCCACGAGCTCGCCGTCCTCGTTCGGGAGGGAGCGCTCGTAGTGAAACACCGGCGACGGGATCTCCTCGATGGCGAGCTTGCCCCGGTCCGGTCCGCGCTTGACGGGGTGGACCACCACTGGCCCGAGCCGCTCCAGGGCCAGATAGTAGGCGGGCAGGTCCAGCCGGGCGGGGGTGTCCTCGGCGGCGGCCACCGGCGCGTAGCCCGATGGGACCAGCTCCGGGTAGACGGTCACCTCGCGGCGAGCGAGCAGCCGGAAGAGGGCGCGCTCGTCGTCCGGCAGCATGAAGTAGTGGAGCGTGGCGCCCATCAGACCCTCGCCACCATCTGCTCGTAGCTCTGGGCGATGCGGGTCGCGAGGATGAGCAGCTCGCCCACCCCTCCGGCGTCCACCATCGCCCCTCGACCGCCGTCGGCGTAGATCACGTTCACCACCCGTCCAAGCGCGAGAATGGGCACCAGCAGGGCGTTCTTGGGCACGCCCCGCCCAGCGCCTTGAGGAGCCTCACGTTGGCCTCGGTGCGGGGCAGCGGGCCCAGGTAGTGGGCCCGGGTCCGGATGACCGTGTCCAGGACGCCCGGCGAGCCGAGCCGCAGCCGCATGGCCTGCACCCGCTCCTCGGACAGCCCCTCCCCGATGCCCTCCCAGCCGTGGGCCACGTCGCGGTGGACGGTCAGGAGCACGGCGCGGCGGAGCCGCGTGCGCGCGTACCGCAGCACCACCCAGGCGATGGCGGCGCGGTCGGTCACGCCGGCCAGCGCCGCCAGCGCCCCGTCGAAGTCGAGCGGCCCGGCCTCCGGCCCGGGCACGGCCAGGGGCGGCGGGGGCGGCGCGCGCGGCGGGGGCGGGAGGGGCCGGGGCGGGGCCGGGGCCGGCTCGACCACCTCGTCGGTGAGGTCGATGATCTCTTCCTCGGGCGGCGGCGCGGCCGGCGCGCCGGCTCCCTGGGCACGCTCGACGCGCTGCGCGCCACGGGACTGCAGGAGCTCCCCCCGGCCTCGCCCGTACAGCTCGGCGAACCCGGCCTCGTCCATCAGGTCGGGTCCGGAGGCCCGGGTGGCCGCGGGTGTGCCCGGCCTCCGCAGCCCCTCCAGCTCGAACTCGATCCCGCGGAGCTGCCGGATCAGGCCGTACTCGCTGCGCAGCAGCGCCCAGATGCGGGCCTGGGCCGCGACCACCGCCCGGACCGTCCTCCCGGTCGCGAAGGCGACCTCGTCGATCATGGTCAGGTTCGAGGGATCGCAGGCCGCCACCGTGATGTGCCGGTCGCCGATCTGGAGCGGGATCACCTCGCAGCGATCGGCCACCTCCGCCGGCAGGGCCCGCACCGCAACCGGGTCGGGCCGCACGGCGGCGCCCGCGACCCATGGACAGCGGTGACGCCGTCCCAGGGCGCGCGCCAGCGCCTCCTCCTCGACGGCGTCCAGCTCGAGCAGGTTCGTGCCCACCCGCCCGCCGAAGATGACCTGGTTCCGCAGCGCCTCCCGCACCGACTCGGCGGAGCAGGCGCCGTCCTGGACCAGGAGCTCGCCGATGCGGAGGGGCACGGGGGACATCTTATGCCAGAGCGGCGGCCGCAACCCCAGGCCTCGGGCCTCAGGCGTCAGGCCTCAGGAACAGCGCGGGATGCTTCTCCTGGGCTGTGGCCTGTGGTCCTTGACCCGAGGCCTGAAGCCCGAGGCCGGTATCCCTCACGCCCTCCCAGGCTTCGTCAGCCGCGCCGGCTCGAGGAGGCGACGGGCCTCGGCGCTCGAGAGGACCCCGCGCTCCACCGCCACCTCCACGATCGAGCGCCCGGTGGCCAGCGAGACCTTGACCACCTCCGCCGCGGCCGCGTACCCGATGCGCGGCGCCAGGGCGGTGGCCAGGCTGACGGTGCGCTCCGCGTACGCCCGGCAGCGGGCCTCGTTGGCCCGCAGCCCGCGCGCCAGCCTCAGGTCGAAGGCGCGCACGGCGTGGGCCAGGATCTCCAGCGCGTGGCACAGGTCGAAGGCCACCAGCGGCATCATCACGTTCAGCTCGAGCTGGCCGCCGCTGGCCGCCCAGGCCACCGCCCCGTCCAGCGCCACCACCTGGTACGAGACCATGGCCAGCATCTCCGCCATGGAGGGGTTCACCTTGCCCGGCATGATCGACGAGCCGGGCTGCACCGCGGGCAGCTCGAGCTCCCCGAGCCCGGTGCTGGGCCCGCTCCCCAGCAGCCGGATGTCGCCGCCGATGCGCAGCAGCTCCAGGGCGGCGACCCGGAGCGCGCCGGACAGCGCCACGAAGGGCGCCAGAGACTGCATGGCGTAGAACGGGTTGGGCGCGGCCTGCAGCGGCGTGCCCGTCAGCTCCGAGAGCGCCTCGACCATGAGCGCCTGGTACCGCGGATGGGCGTTGAGCCCGGTCCCGACCGCGGTGCCCCCGATGCCGAGCAGGGACAGCTCGGGCAGCGCATCCCGCACCCGCGCCGCGGCCACCCCCAGCGCGGTCGCCCAGCCGGACACCTCCTGCCCGAGCCGGATGGGCGTTGCGTCCATGAGGTGCGTGCGCCCGGACTTGACGACCCGGTCCCAGGCCCCGGCCTTGGCCGCGAAGGTCGCCGCCAGGGCCGACAGCGCCTCGATGACCTCGGGTGCGAGCTCCAGGGCGGCCAGGCGGATGGCGGTGGGGATCACGTCGTTGGTGGACTGGGCCATGTTGACGTCGTCGTTGGGGTGGATGCGGGCCTGCGCCCTGCGGCTCGCCCAGGATCTCGTTGGCCCGGTGGGCCAGCACCTCGTTGACGTTCATGTTGTGCGAGGTGCCCGCACCCGCCTGGTACACGTCCACCACGAACTGGTCGCGGTCGGCGCCGCCGAGCACTTCCCGCGCGGCCCGCTCGACGGCGCGCGCCTTGGCCCGCGGGAGCAGGCCGAGCGAGGCGTTCACCCGCGCGGCGGCCAGCTTGATCCGCACGGTGGCGTCGAGGAAGGCCGGGTGGGCGCGCAGGCCGGAGATGGGGAAGTTCTGGACCGCCCTGGCCGTCTGGGCGCCGTAGCGCGCCCGGGCGGGGACCTCCACCTCGCCCAGGGTGTCGCGCTCGATGCGGGTGCGGACCTGCTTCTTGCGGGCCGGCATGGGCGGCCCTCCTGCCTGCGTTGTAGACGGAGAACCGCCCCCGCGCCCGCAGAAGCGCGGACGGACCGTCCGCCCACGCCTCGGTCCTGAACTTGGTCCTGGGCTTGGACCTCACCCCATCCCCATCCTCGCGGCCATCCTGCGGAACCCGATCTCGGTCTTGGCGTCCTCGATCTGCCCGGCGTCGCAGGCCCGGAGCGCGTCCGGGAGCGTGCGCCACTGGAGGTGCGAACCCTCCTCCAGCGGCGAACCGTCGCCCTCGTGCGGCGCGTCGAAGACGTCGGGGCCGTCGCCGCGCGCCACCTCCGTTTCGAGCACGTGGATCTTCTCCGAGACGATCCCCGGCAGCGGGAAGAAGGGGCCGCCCAGGGGCCGGATGGCCTCGGCGGAGATGTCGAGCCCGGCCTCCTCGCGCGCCTCCTCGGAGGCGCGGTGCTTGAGCGCCTCCAGGCCCAGCTCGCCCGGCTCGAGCACACCGGCCACGATCTCCTCCACCAGCAGGTACTCGGGCTCGGGGAGCGCGGCGGTCCGGCCGCGGCGGAAGAAGGCGGCCGGCCGGAGCTGGTGGCGCGTGAGGACCTCCAGGCCGCGGCCCGTCCGCGCCCAGATGACCAGCGCCACCGCGTCCAGCGTGGGCCGATCGATGACGTCGATCTCGTACTCGGGCGAGGTGGTACCGTCGGCCCGCCGGTTTCGGGCCCGCAGCCGCTTCAGCCGCAGGAAGCCCACGTCCAGCCGGGCGCGGGCGCTGTAGTCCTCGAGGACCTCGATGGTGCGGACCTTGGGCATGCTCAGCCCTCCTCCGCGTCGAAGGCCAGCGGCCGGTAGAGCTCGGCGGCGCGGGGCGCGACGCGCTCCGCGTAAGCCGCCAGGTACTCGTCCGGCGAGGGGAGCCGGCCCAGCCCGGCGGCCACCGCCCCGAGCTCCGCCGATCCCAGGAACACCTTCGCGCCCTTGCCCATGCGATCGTCGAAGTTGCGTGTCGAGGTGGAGAAGACGGTGGCGCCGTCCGGCACCCGCGCCTGGTTCCCCATGCACAGCGAGCAGCCCGGGATCTCGATGCGCGCCCCCGCCAGGGCGAAGGCCGAGAAGTACGCCTCCTGCTTGAGCCGGTCCTGGTCCATGCGCGTGGGCGGGCACAGCCAGGTGCGGACCGCGCCGTTCCTGGCCTGCCCCTTCCACATCTCGCCGGCCGCCCGGAAATGCCCGATGTGGGTCATGCACGATCCCAGGAACACGTCGTCGATGCGGGTGCCCTGCACCTCCGAGAGCGGGCGCACGTCGTCGGGATCGTTGGGGCAGGCCAGGAGCGGCTCGGCGATGGCGCCCAGGTCGATCTCCAGGTCGGCGGCGAAGCGCGCGTTCGGGTCGGCCCGCAGCAGCTCGGGCCTGGCCAGCCAGCCCTCCATCGCCTCCACGCGCCGCAGGAGCGCCTCGCGGTCGCCGTATCCGTCCTCCACCAGATTGTGCAGCAGGGCCGCGCTGGAGCGGAGATGGGCGGCCACGCTCTTCTCGGAGAGCGCCACCGTGGCGGCCGCGGCGCTTCGCTCGGCCGAGGCGTCGGTGAGCTCGAAGGCCTGCTCGACGGTGAGGTCCGGCAGCCCCTCCATCTCCAGAATTCGGCCGGCGAAGACGTTCTTCTTGCCCTTCTTGGGGACGGTGAGGAGCCCGTGCCTGGCCGCCACGAAGGGGATGGCGTTCACCACGTCGCGCAGCGTGATGCCGGGGCGGCGGGCGCCGGTGAAGCGCACCCGGACGCTCTCGGGCATGTCCAGCGGCAGGAACCCCAGCGCCGCGCCGAAGGCCACCAGCCCCGAGCCGGCCGGGAAGGAGATGCCCACCGGGAAGCGGGTGTGCGAGTCGCCGCCGGTCCCGACCGTGTCGGGGAGCAGCATGCGGTTGAGCCAGGAGTGGATGACGCCGTCGCCGGGACGGAGCGAGACGCCGCCGCGGGCCCGCACGAAGACGGGCAGGGCGCGCTGCATGCGCACGTCGGCCGGCTTGGGATATGCGGCGGTGTGACAGAACGACTGCATCACCAGCGGCGCCTGGAAGCGCAGGCAGGCCAGCTCGGTCAGCTCGTCGGCGGTCATCGGTCCGGTGGTGTCCTGCGACCCGACCGTGGCCAGCCGCGGCTCGTGGTAGCCGCCCGGGAGAACGCCGGGGAGCCCGCAAGCCCGGCCCACCATCTTCTGCGCCAGGGTGTAGCCCTGCCCCGGGGCCGGGACCGGGTTGTTCGGCCGCGCGAAGAGGTCGGCGGGCGGAAGGCCCAGCGCCTCGCGCGCGCGGGCGGTCAGCGCGCGCCCCACGATCAGCGGGACGCGGCCGCCGGCGCGGTACTCGTCGCGCAGGGTCACGGGCTCGAGCTGGAACCGGGCCAGCACCTCCCCGGAGCCGTCGGCCCGGATCTCGCCCTTCTCGGTGTCCACCGCGATGCGGTCGCCGGTCCGGAGCCGGGTCGGGTCTGCGCGGATGGGGAGGGCGCCCGAGTCCTGGGCGGTGTTGAAGAAGATGGGGCGATCACGCCGCCCACGATGACCCCGCCGCGCCTCTTGTTGGGCACGCAGGGGATGTCCTCGCCGATGTGCCACAGGACCGAGTTGCAGGCCGACTTGCGCGAGGAGCCGGTGCCCACCACGTCGCCGACGAAGGCGACCGGGAGCCCCTGCCCCCGCAGGGCGGCGATGGCCGCGAGGCCGCCGGGGAAGCGGCTCTTGCCCATGGCCAGCGCGTGGAGCGGGATGTCGGGGCGGGTGGCCGCGTCGCCGGCCGGTGAGAGGTCGTCGGTGTTGATCTCGCCTTCCACCTTGAACACCGCCAGCCGCAGCACGGCGGGCAGCGCGGCCCGCGAGGTGAACCACTCCGCGGCGGCCCAGCTCTCCAGCACGCGCCGGGCGGCGGGACTCGAGGCGGCCCGCTCCGCCACGCGATCGAAGCCGTCGTGCACGTACAGGGTCCGGGCCAGGGCCTCGACCGCGGCCTCGCGCAGCGCGGCCTCCTCCAGCGCCTCGAGGAGCGGCGGTACGTTGTAACCGCCCATCATCGTCCCGAGCAGCTCGACCGCCGCCCTCCGCGTGAGCAGCGGGGAGCGGCGCTCGCCGCGGGCCACCGCGCCCAGGAACGCTGCCTTCACCTCCGCCGCCGGATCCACGCCCGGCGCGATGCGCTCGCGCAGCAGCCCCAGGAGGAGATCCTCCTCCCCTCGCGGCGGGCGCTCCAGGAGCGAGCACAGCTCCCGCGTCTGGTCGGGATCGAGCGGACGCGGCGGGATCCCCAGCGCCTGGCGCTCGGTCAAGGCCCTGCGATAGGCGTCGAGCACGGCCATCCTTTCCGGCGACCGGGAGAGGCATCGCCGTCGGGCGCCGCGGCGCTTTCATAGCACGCGATCCCCCGGGTTTCACCGGACTCGCCCGCCCGCGCGCTTCTCCCGCCGCTCCCTTGGGGTTAAGCTCCGGTCTCGTGGGCCTCGGCGAGCTGCCATCGCGGGCCAGGTCGGACCGGCAGCCGGGGGGCGCGTTCCAGGGCGGCGGCTCATGAAGCAGCACCATCCCGATGCAGCCCCGCAGCCGCGGTCCGGAGCGGCCGCCCCCGCCGATCCGCACGCGCCCGGCGGACCCGCCGCGTTCCGGGACACGGCCGCGCTGCTCCAGCTCCTGACCGACAACGCGCTGGACGTGCTGTTCCGGATCCGGCTCGGACCGCCCATCGCGTTCGATTACGTGAGCCCCGCCGTGCTGGCCATGACCGGTTACCCACCCGAGGAGTTCTATCGCGATCCCGGGCTCGGGCAGCGGATCGTCCACCCCGACGACCAGCATCGGGCGGCCGACCTCCTGAGCGCGACGCACGACGGCGCGGTCGTGCGCTGGGTCCGCCGCGATGGGAGCACCCTCCACGTCGAGCCCCGCGCCGTCCTGGTCCGCGACGAGAGCGGCCGCCCGGTCGCCGTCGAGGGGATCGTCCGGGACGTGACCACCCGCGTCCGGGCCGAGGAGGCGCTCCGCGAGAGCGAGGCCCGGCTGCGGTCGGTGTTCGCCGCCATGGGCGAAGGGGTCCTGCTCTTCGACGCGCGGGGGCGGGTGCTGGACTGCAACGCCTCGGCGGAGCGGGTGCTGGGAAGGAGCCGGCAGGAGATCCTGAGCGCCCTGGCCGGCGACGACTGGCACCTGCTGCGGGAGGACGGCACCTGGTTCACCCCGGAGGAATACCCCGTCCGCCGCACGCTCCGGACCGGGGAGCCGACCCGGGACGTTCTCATGGGCCTGTTTCGCGGCGATGGGGCCGTGGGATGGGTGTCGATCTCGTCGGAGCCGCTGCGCCACGCGGGCGAGGAGCATCCGCACGGCGTCCTGGTCTCGTGCGCCGACGTGACCGCGGTCCGCAGCGCATGGGTCGAGGTCCGGCGCCGCGAGGCGCAGCTGCGCCTGGCCATGGAGTGCGCCGGCCACGAGTTCTGGGAGCTGGACCTGGCCAGCGCCGAGACGGTGGCCGGCGAGATCCCGCGCGCCGAGCCGTCGCGCCCCCCCGATCCCCGGGCCTGGCTCGCGCTCGTCCACCCCGACGACCGGGAACGGGCGCTGGCCGAGCTGGAGGAGCACGTGGCGGGCCGCAAGCCGGCCTGGGTGGCAGAGTTCCGGGTGCGCGGGGTGGACGGCGCCTGGCGCTGGATGCTGCACAGCGGACGCGCCGTCGTGCGCGACCAGGACGGCCGCGCGACGCGGCTGGCCGGGACGGTCACCGACGTCACCGAGATCAAGCGCCTCCAGGAGCGGCTGCGCGACGCCGACCGGATGGCCGCGGTGGGAACGCTGGCGGCCGGCATGGCCCATGAGATCAACAATCCGCTGGCCTACCTCACCGGCAACCTGGCGGTCGTCGACGAGTCGCTGGCCCGCCTGGCCGAAACCTCCGGGGCTGATCGGCAGGCGAAGGGGCAGGCGGATTCCGCCTGCCCCGGAGCGAGCGACGGAGGAGGCGGGCTCCGCCCGTCGACGGGGCGAGGGCGAAGCCCGAGCAATCGGTGTCCTGGGGGGGCCGAGCCTTTCCCGGCCCGCCCAGCAAGACCGAGCGCAGGGGCAGGCGGATGAGCCTGCCCCGGAGCGAGCAGGGGGCCTGGGGGGGCCGAGCCTCTCCCGGCCCCCCCAGCAAGATTGGAGCGACATGCGCCAGGCGCTGCGCGATGCCATGGATGGGGCGGCGCGCGTCCGCGGCATCGTGCAGGGGCTCAGGCAGTTCGCCCAGCCGTCGCGCGGAGAGGAGCGTGGACCCGTGGACCTGAAGACCGAGATCGAGGCCGCCATCGGGATCGCACGGAACGAGATCGCGCACCGCGCCCGGCTCGAGGTGCGCGTTCCCGACGGTCTGCCGCCGGTTCGCGCGGCGCCGCGGGAGCTGGGGCAGGTGTTCGTGAACCTGCTCGTGCACGCCGCCCACTCCCTCCCGGAGGGCCACGCCCAGGAGCACGCCATCCGGATCGACGCCAGCGTGCAGGGCGAGCGGGTGGTGGTGGAGGTGGGCGATGACGGGGCCGGGATCGCCGCCGCCGACCTGCCCCACGTGTTCGATCCGTTCTTCGCCACCAAGCCCGGCGAGGCCGCCAGCGGGCTGGGGCTGTCGGTGTGCCACGGGATCGTGACCGCGCTGGGCGGGACCATCGAGGTGGAGAGCACGGCCGGCCGCGGCAGCACCTTCCGGGTTCGGCTGCCCATCCAGGCGGCGGGGGTGCGTCCCTCGCCGGCCCCCGCCGCACCCTCCCCGGCACCGGCCGGGCGCGGGAAGGTCCTGGTGGTGGACGACGAGCCGCTCGTGGCCAGGAGCCTGGCCCGCCTCCTGGCCGCCCACGACGTGACGGTGCTGACCAGAGCGGCGGAAGCGCTCGAGCGAGCCGCGGCCGGCGAGCGCTGGGACGTGGTGCTGTGCGATCTGATGATGCCGGAGATGAGCGGCATGGAGCTCGAGGAGCGGCTTTCGGTCGAGGCGCCGGATCTCGTCTCCCGGATCGTCTACCTGACCGGCGGGGCCTTCACGGAGAGTTCGCGGGCATTCCTGGCCAGCGGCCGCCCCCATCTCGAAAAGCCCGTCGTGCCCGAGGTGCTGCGCACGAAGGTGGCCGAGCGGATCGCGGCGGTGCGGGGGAAGTGAAGAGGAAGCGCCGAACGCGCGGGCCAGCGGTCTACGACAACGTCAACCGGACGGCGCTGCCGAGCGCCTTGCGCCCACCCGGGTCGAGCGACCTCGCCGCTCCCTCGATGCTGCCACGGCGACGGCGCTTCGGCGGTGCGGAGCACCCGGTTGACGTTGTCGTACACCGCTCGCTTCGCAGCGATCGGCGACCGTTCGAAGTGCATCCGGTAGGCCAGGCACATTTCCCAGTACGTTCGCCTGCTTGACGCGTGGAGTCGATCCTCGGTTACCCACCCCGCTCGTGAACCACCGGCACGGTGTGCCCCTCATTCACGGTGGGTTGCCAGGCCCGCGCCCCTGTCCGGGTCCCCCGGTTTCGTCATCGTCGTCGAGCATCCGGTACTTCGGCCCCTCGGGATCGTCGTACTGCCCGCTGCGAACGGACCAGACGAAGAGCGCCCAGGCCCCGAGGCCGAGCGCGAGGGATGCCAGGATGAGGAACCCGAGCGTCACCGCCGCCCTCCCCGCCCCGCCAGCGCGCGGCGAACGCGAAGCGAGTTTCCGACCACGAAGAGCGAGCTCGCGGCCATGGCCGCCGCCGCCATGATGGGGTGAAGCACCCCGGCCATGGCGAGCGGTACGGCCACGGCATTGTAGAAGAACGCCCAGAACACGTTCTGGCGGATGAGGGTCACGGTCCGGCGCGAGAGCCGGACCAGGTCGGGGATCAGCGCCAGGTCGCTCCGAACCAGGATCGCGTCCGCGCTCTCGAGGGTGACGTCGGTCCCGCGGCCCACCGCCACCCCCACGTCGGCCTGGGTGAGCGCCGGCGCGTCGTTCAGGCCGTCGCCGGCGAACAGGACCCGGCGGCCGGCGCCCTGCAGGCGCGCCACTGCCTCGCGCTTGTCCACCGGCGTCGCCGACGCCCGGTGCGGCACCCCCAGCGCCTGCGCCACCGCCGCCGTGGTGCGCTCGGCGTCGCCGGACAGCACCCGCGGCTCGAGCCCGAGCGCCCGCAGGTCCGCGAGCGCCGCCCGGGCCTCCGGCCGGACCGGGTCGGAGAGGGCCAGGAGGCCGGCCAGACGGCCCGCCCGCGCCACCATCACCACCGTCTCCCCGCGCGCCTGGCGCTCGGCGGCGAGCGCCTCGACCTCCGGCGGGATGGCCAGGCCGCGCTCCGCCAGCAGGGACCGGTTCCCCACCAGCACCTCCTGGCCCGCCAGGCTCGCCACCACGCCCCGGCCCGGCACGGCCCGGAAGGCGTCCGGCTCGCCCGCGGCCGCGGGGAGCGCCGCCGACGCCTCCCGGATGGCGGCGGCCAGGTGGTGCTCGCTCCGCCGCTCCGCCGCGGCGGCGAGTTGCAGGAGGGCGGCCGGCTCGAGGGCCGGGTCGAGCGGAATGGCAGCCGCAAGGGTGGGGCGGCCGCGCGTCAGGGTCCCGGTCTTGTCCAGCACCGCATCCGTCACCCGCGCCGCGCGCTCCAGCACGTCGCCGCCGCGCAGCAGGATGCCGCGCCCGCCCGCCACGCCGGTGGCCACCAGCACCGCGATGGGCGTGGCCAGGCCCAGGGCGCACGGGCAGGCGATCACCACCACCGCGATCCCGGTCATGAGCGCCCGGTCGAGGGCGGCCCCGGCCGCGAGCCAGGCCAGGCAGGTCCCGGCCGCCACGACCAGCAGCGCCGGCACGAAGGCGGCCACCGCTCGATCGGCCACGGCCTGGAGGCGGGGCTTGCGGGCCTGCGCCTCCTCCACCGCCCGGACGATCCCGGCCAGCACCGTCCCCTGGCCGGCGCGGCTCACCTCCACCACCAGGGCCCCGTAGCGGTTGAGGGTGCCGCCGATGACCGCCGAGCCGGCTGCCTTCTCCACCGGGGCCGGCTCGCCGGTGACGAGCGACTCGTCCACCTCGGACGCCCCGTCCACCACCCGGCCGTCGACCGGGATGCGCTCGCCCGGAACCACCTCGATCCGGTCGCCGGGTGCGAGAGCGGAGAGCGGCACCACGGTGCGCGCGAGCGCGCCGCCGGCCCCGGCCCGCAGGCGCCTCGCCTGCTGCGGCTGCAGCTCCGCCAGCCGCGACACGGCCTCGGAGGCATTGCTGCGCGCGGCCGCCTCCACCAGGCGGCCGAGGAGCACCAGGGTCGGGATCATGGCGGCGGTGTCGAAGTACACCTCCCCGCCGCGCATCATCTGGAAGGCGCTGTACACCAGGGCCGCGCCCGACCCGACCACCACCAGGGCGTCCATGCCCAGGGCCCCGCCCCGGAGCGAGCGCCAGGCTCCGCGCAGGAACGGCGCCCCCGAGTAGAGGAACACCGGCAGCGTCAGGCCCATCGAGATCCACTCCATGAGCCGGCGCGTCCCCCTGTCGATCCCCTGGAAGTACCCTGCGTACAGGGCCGCCTGGTAGATCATGAGCTGCGACACCAGGAACGCGGCCGTGCCCAGCCGGATGAGCAGGTCCCGGATCTCGGCCCGCCCGGCGGCGCGCCGGGCGGTGTCGGACCAGGGGCGCGGGGCGTAGCCGGCCGTCCCGATCCGCTCCAGGAGCGCGGCCACGCTGGCGCGGGCCGGATCGAAGCGGACGCGGGCGCGGTGGGTGGCGTAGCTCACGCGCGCCGAGAGCACGCCGGGGGTGCGCGCCAGGATGCGTTCGTTGAGCCAGACGCAGGAGGCGCAGCGGATCCCGTCGATGAGGAGATCCAGCTCCGCCCCGCCCTCCACCTCCCGGACCGCGTCCTGGAAGGCGGCCGGATCGACGGCGGCCGGTGCCGCCGGCCCGATCTCGGTCCAGCGGCGCTCGGCGTAGTAGCGGTCGAGCCCCTCCTCGTGGATGAGCCGGTACGCGCCCCGGCACCCGCCGCAGCAGAAGGCGCGCTCCCGTCCGGCGATCTCCTCGCGCACCGCCTCCCGGGCGGGCAGCGGGGCCAGGCAGTGCTCGCAGCGGGGCGCGGCGGCCGGCGCGTTCACGGGTGGAGCACCCCGGTGCCGCGCAGCAGGAAGACCACGCCCAGGAGCGCCACCACCAGGCCGCCGGCACGGTAGAGCGCGCCGCGCAGGCGGGCGCCGGCTGCGGTCGCGAGCGCGCCCACCAGGAGCAGCGCCGGCAGGGTCCCCACCCCGAACGCCAGCGCCAGCAGCAGGCCGCCCGGGAGGCTCCCGGCCCCGGCCGCGGCCAGGAACGCCGTCCAGGAGGCGCCGCAGGGCAAGAGCCCAAGGGCGAGGCCCACCGGGTAGAGCCGCCCGGGTCCGCCGCCCTCGAGCAGCGCCCGCACCAGGCGGGCCAGCCGCGCCGACAGGCGCGCCTCGAGGAGCCGCAGCCCAGCCGACAGGCCGGCCGTGAACAGGCCGACCACGATGAGGAGCACGCCGGCAGCGATGGCCACCGCGTCCTGCAGCCCGGCCAGCCTCCCGGCCACGTTCAGGAAGGCGCCGGTCGCGCCCATCACCCCGCCCACCAGCGCGTAGGTGGTGAGCCGGCCCGCGTGGTAGGCGAGCTGGCCCGTCAGCGTGCGCCGGGCGCCGAGGGGCGCCGCCGCCAGCGCCAGCGATCCCACCAGCGGCCCGCACATGGCGGCGCAGTGGCCGAAGCCCACCAGCAGCCCCGAGGCGAGCGCTCCCGCGACGGTGACGAGACCGGCGCTCCCCACGTTCAATCCCCGAGCCGGAGGGCGTAGTCGGCCCGCCGCTCCTCGCCGCCGGCACGCACCCGGGCGGTCACCACCCAGTCGCGGCGTCCGCTGTGACAGCGGACCAGGATGGCCTTGCCGTCATACCGGCCGCCGCCCCCGCCCGCCAGGCGGGCCAGGTTCTCGCCCATCGACATCCCCGCCATGGCGAAGGAGAGCACCACCTCGGCGCCCTCGACAGGCGCGCCCTCCCGCGCCAGCCGGCCCGACACGGCCAGCTCGTTCATGGCGCGGGGAGGCCGGGGCGCGACCTCGAGCGTGAGCTCCAGATCGCCCAGCCGCCGCGTGCAAGGGCCGGCGCCCAGATCGCATTCCGCCTCGGCCGCCTCGTGGTGATGCCCGTAGGCGAGCCCCTCCTCGTAGGGATGGGCGACCACGGTGTCCTCGCGGACCCGCGCCCCGAGCCAGATGGTTCCGGCGGTGAGGAGCAGCACGGCGGCGGCCAGGGCCAGGGCAAGCAGCTTCACGGTCCCTCCGGCACGACGATGGAGACTTCAGCCGCCTGGCGCCCGAGGACGCGCTCTCCCCGGCGGACCTCTCCGGCCAGCCAGGCCCGGGTCCGGCCCGGGGCCAGGCCCCGGGCGCTCACCAGCAGGTGCACGTGGCGGCGCTCCCCGGCGGCGAGCTCGACACGGTCGGGGTGGAGGGACAGGTCCGCGGCGGGCGGACCCTCGAGGCCGAGCCACACGGCCACCGGCGCCCGGGACCGATTCTCGAGCTCGACCAGGAACGCGTTCACGACCCGGCCGTCGTCGCCGCGCCGCGCGCCGAACGCGCCCTCCGGGTGCGCCTCCAGCTCGAGGGGCGACCGGCCAGCGACCACCCCGGCCAGGAGCGCCGCCGAGAGGGCGGTCGCGCCCGCCAGCGCCAGGACGGCCGGGCGCGCCAGGGGCCGCAGCCGGGAAACGGACGCCCCGGGCCCGCCCGGCTCGCCCAGGGAGTAGCCCACCAGGTCGGGCGCGCGCCCCAGCCTGCGCATGATGGGCTGGCAGGCGTCGATGCAGGCGGCGCAGGCGATGCACTCCATCTGCAGGCCGTCGCGGATGTCGATGCCGGTGGGGCAGACCCGGACGCAGGCGCCGCACTCGATGCAGTCGGCGGACCGGCGGCGATCGTAGGCCACCACCAGGCTGGAGCGATCGAGCAGGACGCCCTGGAGCCGGGCGTAGGGGCAGGCGGTGGCGCAGAAGACCTGCCGCAGGAAGGCCAGGTCGGCGAACAGGACGCCGGCCAGGACCGCCCAGCTCACGGACAGCACCGGCCCCAGCCGTCCGGCGGACAGCCGGGCCAGGAACTCCGCCGGGGGCACGAAGTACCAGAGGAACGCGGCCGAGAAGAGCGCCGAGGCGAGCGCCACCGACGCGAGCCCGAGCGGCCGCCGCCATGCGCGCGGGCGCGCCCGCGGCTGGCGCGCCGCCCAGGAGGTGAGATCAGAGAGCACGGTCTGGGGACACGACCAGCCGCACCAGGCGCGCCCCAGCACCAGCGTGCCCAGCAGGAAGGCGAAGGTGGCGACCAGGGTCGCGGCCAGCACCACGAAGGCCTCGTCGACGGCGAAGGAGGCGCCGAAGGCGTGGAGGCGTCCGCCCGGGACGTCCAGGCGCAGCGCGCTCTCCCCGTTCACCCGGACGAAGGGCAAGGCCAGGAACAGCGCCGCCTGGACCGCGCCCGCGGTCCGCCGCCACGTGCCGATGGGGCTAGCGCTCGTCATCCTCGAGCATCTTGTACTTCGCGGCCTCCACCCGGTCCTTGCGGCGGCGGGAGTAGTAGAAGCCGATGACCCCGATCAGCGCCGCGCACAGCGCCAGGCCGAAGAGGAGGTAGGCCGTCTCGGACACGGGCTATCCTCCGGCCCGCCCCGCGCCCGTCGAAGGCCCCGAGCGCCCCGAGCCTGTCGGGGAGCGCGCCAGCACGAGCACGATGGAGACGGCGGCGATCACCGCCAGCGCAGTGAACAGCACCGTGGCGAAGACGTTGATCCCGCTCCCGCCGCCGGCCTCGAGATCCCGGGTTTGCGTCCAGCCGGTGAAGGCCGGGGAGTAGGCCCACAGGTAGTAGGCGCCGAAGGCGACCAGCCCCCAGAACAGGATGCGCCAGCCCATCGGCACCGGCTTCTCGCCCTCCACCGGGGTGAAGTCCAGCTCCTGGCTGTCTCTGTCGGCCATGATGGCGCTCCCTACTGGTGGTGCTCGTCGCCGGAGTGCTCGCGCGCCTCGTGCGTCTTGCGCTGCCGGAGGAAGGTGATGATCGACCAGACGTCCTGGTCCGAGAGCTGGCCGGAGAAGGCCGGCATGCCGCCGGCCGGCATCCCCGCCCGTCCCAGCGCCTGCTTGGCGTCGCTCCCGCCCTGCACCAGGCTGAAGTAGGCGGGGTCGGGCATGTCGCCGTTCACCGCCAGGAACACGTCGTCGACCAGGCTGGGGGCCACGTCGGGCGTGCCCTCTGCCTCGTCCCCGTGGCAGGCGGCGCAGTTCTCGGCGTAGAGGACCCTCCCCTTGTGGATCGCGTCCGCGTTCCCCGCCAGCGGGTTGGCGAGGTCCAGCCTGGCCTCGACCACCTTGGCCGCGCCGCCCCGGTCCACCGCCTTGCCCAGCGAGGTCACGTAGGCCACCAGCCCGTCCAGCTCGCTCTTGCCCTGCACGGCGCCCGGGGCGGCGACGATGTCCTGGTCGGTGTACGGCACCCCGGCCCGGCGCAGCGCGCGCATGTGGGCCTGCAGCGCCGCCGCGTCGATGGGCCGATCCTGGAGGAACGCGTAGCGGGGCATGTTGGAGCGCGGGATCACCGCCTGCGGATCCAGGAAGTGGGCCACGTGCCAGCCGGCCGGCTTGATCCAGCCCTCGAATGCCAGGTCCGGGCCGGTCCGCTTCGAGCCCCACAGGAACGGGTGGTCGTAGGCGAACTCGCCGGCGATCGAGTACTGCCCACCCGGCTCCGGGGAGCGGTTCCCGCCGTAGCGAAGGACCTCGCTCCTGAGCGGCCGCACCGTCTGCGTGTGGCAGTTCACGCAGCCCTCGCGCTGGTACACGTCGCGTCCGGCCAGCGCCAGCGCCGGGGGCGGCTGCAGGCCGTCGACCCTGGGGTGCATGTCGCGGCGGAGCATGGGATACGCCATGGTGGCGATGGTGCCGGCCAGGACGACGGCCGTCGCCAGGACCGCGAACGCCACGGGCTTCCGGTAGATCGAGTCGGCCATGGTAGGTCCCTCCTAGGCCGCCGTGGCGGCGGCGGCCGGCGGCCGCGCGGCGGCGGTGGCCTCGAGCGCCCTGCCCTTCCGGATGGTCATGAGGACGTTGTAGACGAAGAGCAGCATGCCGACGGCGAACACCACCCCGGCCAGGGTCCGCACCTGCCAGAAGGAGTAGTTCCCCACCAGCGAGTCCATGAAGTTGCGGTAGACGAGCCTTCCCTGGTCGTCGGTGGCCTTCCACATCCAGCCCTGGCGGATGCCGGTGATCCACATGGTGATGGAGAAGAGCAGCTGCCCGACCAGCACCAGCCAGAAGTGCGCGTTGGCGATCCGCTCCGAGTGGATCTCGGTCCCGTAGATGCGGGGGACGACGTAGTAGATCGAGGCGCACACGGTCATGGCCACCCAGCCCATGGTCCCCATGTGCACGTGCCCCGGGACCCAGTCGGTGTAGTGGATGAGCTGCGAGACCACCCGCAGCGCCTGGGTGGGCCCCTGCACCGTCTGCAGGCCGTAGAAGGTGATCCCCAGCACGAAGAACTTGGTGAGATAGCTCGACCGCATCTTCGACCAGTCTTGACCGACCGTGTAGTAGCCGTTCACCACCGAGCCCCAGCTCGGGGCGATGAGGAACAGGGTGAAGACGATGGCCAGGGTCTGGAGCCAGTCGGGGAGCGGCGTGTAGACCAGGTGGTGCGCCCCGGTCCACAGGTAGGCGAAGATCAGCGACCAGAAGGCCACGATCGAGAGCCGGTGGCTGTAGATGGGGAGCCCGGTGGACTTGGGGAGGAAGTAGTAGAACATGGCCAGGATGGGGGTGGTGAAGACGAACCCGACCGCGTTGTGGCCGTACCACCACTGGACGTTGGCCGAGTTCACCCCGGCGAAGAGGTGGTAGCTCTTCATCCACCCGGCCGGCACCGAGAGGTTGTTGACCAGGTAGAGCACCGCCACCGCCACCACCGTGGCGATGACGTACCAGAGCGACACGTACATCTGCTCCTCGCGCCGCTTGATGATCGTGCCCAGCACGTTGACCCCGAACATCACCCACAGCACCACGATGGCGATGTCGAGCGGCCACTCCAGCTCGGCGTACTCGAGCGACTGGGTGTAGCCGGCCATGAGCGAGATCGCGGCCGCGGCGATCCCGGCGTTGAAGAGCCAGAGCTGGATGCGGGCCAGCCGCGGGAAGAGCAGCGGCCGCTTGCACAGCCGCATCACGATCCAGTAGCTCAGGCCGAAGATCGCGCCCACCCCCAGGCCGAAGGCCAGGCCGTTGGTGTGGACCGGCCGCAGCCTGCCGTAGGTGAGGAGGGGCGGGAAGTTGGCGGACGGGTACCAGAGCTGCACGCTGATGAGCAGCCCGAGGAGGATCCCCACCACGCCCCAGAAGATCGAGGACAGGATGAAGCCCTGCACGGTCCGGTGGTCGTACCGATAGTCGCTCATGGTCCCCTTCCTCACGAGCCCAGCGGAGGTGCCAGGACGATGCGGCCAGGGGTGATCCCCGTCAAGGGGTCATGAATTGATCTGCGTCGCTTTTCTCGACGAACGCGTGTGCCGGAGGTGGATCAAGCGAGACCGGGTCGCGAGATCAAGCGTTGGCGGCCCGGACCTCGACCCGGTTGTCGTAGAACGTCGACCCTCCGGCTTCGTCAGTGAGCCGCTGCGACGTGAGCGCATTCACGTTCCGTGACCCAGGGACGTGGGCCAGCCAGAACACGCCCTCGGCCACCGCCACGCCCGGCGGGACGCCGTCCAGGACCCGCAGCGCGAAGGTGGCCTCGCCGCGCTCGTTGGCGGCCACCACCAGCTGCCCGTCGCGCAGCCCGCGGCGGGCGGCCTCCGAGGGCGCGAGCTTCAGGATCATCCCCGGCCCGCTGGCGCAGCTCGGGCCGCTCCTGGAAGGTGGAGTTGAGCGTGTGGAGCGCCGGCGCCGTGACCAGCCGCAGCGGGAGGCCCTCCTCCGCATGCGTGGACAGGAAGCGCGGCAAGGGCTCACGCTCGCCCGGGTTCAGGAGCTCGATCCTCCCCGAGGGAGTGCCCCAGCGCGGGCGGCGGGGCGGGTCGACCACCACCGGCTCCCCCGCGGCCAGGCGCGCCCGGTTGCCCTCGCGGATCCAGGACGGATCGAGGCGGGCGATGACCAGGTCGATGACCTCGTCGACCGACATGCGGAAGATGGGCTCCTCGTACCCCATGGCCGCCGCCAGGGCGCGGAACACCTCCCAGTTCGGCCGGGCCTCCGCCAGCGGCGGGATGGCCGCCCGGACGCGCTGCAGCGTGTAGTGGCCGTAGGAGCGGTACAGGTCGGCGTGCTCGAGCGAGGTGGTGGCGGGCAGGACCACGTCGGCGTGGCGGGCCGTGTCGGTCATGAACCGTTCGTGGACCACCAGGAACAGGTCCTCGCGGAGCAGCCCGCGCAGGACCGCGTTCTGGTCCGGCGCCACCGCGGCCGGGTTGGAGCACCACACGTACATGGAGCGGATGGGCGGATCGTCGAGCTCGTTCAGCGCCCGCCCCAGCTCGTTCATGTTCACGGTCCGGGTGGAGGGCGGGACCAGGTCCTGGCGCAGAAAGGGCGAGAGGTCGAATGCCTGCGACGAGCGGGTCGAGTGCAGGCAGCCGCCCCCGGGCCGGTCGAAGGCGCCCAGCACCGCCGCCAGCGCCACGATGGAGCGGATGGTCATGGCCCCGTTGCCGTAGCGCGATGGGCCGCCGCCCACGCGGATGAAGGGGGCGCGGGCGCGCGCCAGCGTCCGGGCCAGCTGCACGATGGCGTCGGGACCCAGGCCCACCCGCCCGCTCACCGCCGCCGGCGCGTAGTCGGCCAGCACCCGGGCGCGAAGCTCGGGCCAGCCCACCGACTCGCGGGCCAGGAACTCCTCGTCGGCCAGCCCCTCCCGCGCCAGCACGTGCATGATCGAGAGCGCCAGCGCCCCGTCCGACCCGGGCCGGACCAGGACCACCTCGTCCGCCACCGCGGCGGTGTCGTTGAGGTAGGTCTCGATGAGCAGGACCCGCCCCCCGCGCCGCCGCGCCTCCTTGGCGCGCTGCACGAAGTGGAGGTTGGTGGCGACCGCGTTGATGCCCCACAGCACCACCAGGTCGCTGTCGCGCGCCGTCTCCGGGCTCGGCCCCGGGGTGGTCCCCATGACCGCGTCCCAGCCCGCGTTCTGCGCCGGCGTGCAGATGGTGCGGTCGAGCAGGGAGGCGCCCATGCGATGGAAGAAGGGCATGCCGGCGTTCCGCTGCACGACGCCCATCGAGCCGGCGTAGGAGTACGGGAGGATGGCCTGCGGCCCGTCGGCCGCGATGAGCTCCTTCCAGCGCGCGGTCACCCGCGCCAGGGCCTCGTCCCAGGTCGTCCGCCGGAACTGGCCCGAGCCCTTGGGCCCGGTCCGCACCAGGGGATGGGCCAGCCGCTCAGGCGAGTGGACCGTGCGGTCGTACCCGTTCATCTTCGGGCAGAGCGATCCCTGGGAGTACGGGTGCTCGGGATCGCCGCGGACCTTCACCACGCTCCCGCCCTCGATCTCGGCGACCAGGCCGCAGGCGTCGGGGCAGTCGAAGGGGCAGATGGAGCGGGCGAGGGTCGGCATGCCGGGCAACCTTAACCCGGTCGGCCGACCGCGCGCGACCCGGGCTGCAAACGTTCGTTTCGGGTCATCCACCCCGCCGGGACTCGTTCACGCGCTCGCTCAGGAGCAGCACCGCCGGGTGCGGTGCCAGCCCTCCACGGGCCGTGTACGGCCGGAACACGAACCGCGTCCCCCAGATCGACGGCGCGTTCAGATCGACGGTCACGGTGTTGACGATCTTGGTCTCCCGCAGCGCGGCGACCTGGCCGTAGGGGACCAGCACCTGGCGCCGGAAGTTCGAGACCAGGAGTCCGTCGTCGGTGGCGATGACCCGCTTCAGCGGAAATCCCCAGTTCCAGAAGATGAACCCTCCCAGCACCAGCGCCACCACGAAGGCGAGCACCCGCTGGCGGTCGGGGGAGTGCTGCAGCAGCAGGACGGCGGTCCCGACGCCGAAGAAGGCGAGCCAGGCCGCCGGCAGGATCACCTTGTGCGTGAAGGTGAAGCGGGTCGAGAGCTGCACGGTCCCGAACTCGTCGGATCGTCGCGGTGGGCCCATCACCGGCGCAGTCTACAGGGCTGCGCGTCGCAGGCGTGCCGGGGCCCGATCGCTCACACACGCATCAGAGCATCACCTCGACGATCGCGGCCACCCTTTCGTGTCAGTCTGGTTCGCCTGGGCGAACCGTTTGAGACACCGTCTCCACCCAGCGTCACGATTGACGCCTCCTCCCCGCCGTGCTTCCCATCCGCGCCATGCGCGTCCTCATCACCGGCGGCGCCGGGTTCCTCGGGACGGCCCTGACGCGGTTGCTCGCGGCGCGAGGCCACGCGGTCCGCATCCTCGACCGCGCGGCCAGCGAGGCCCTGCGCGCGCTGGGCGCCGAGCTGGTGACGGGTGACGCCACCGATCCCGCCACCCTGCGCGCGGCGGTCGCCGGGCAGGACGTGGTCATCCACCTGGCCGGCATCCGCCGCTCCACCGACGCGGCCGAGTTCATGCGCATCAACGCCGAGGGAACCCGGGCGGCGCTGGAGGCCTGCCTGGCCGCGGCGCCCAACCTGTCGCGCTTCGTGGTGGCCGGCTCGCGTGCCGCCATCGCCCCCTCGCCCCATCCCGTGGACGAGTCGGCGCCCTTCGGGCCGGCCGAGCCCTACGGCGCTTCCAAGGCGGAGGCGGAGCGGATCACGCTCTCGTATGCGGATCGGCTGCCGGTGGCGGTGGCACGGCCGCCCCGCATCATGGGGCCGGGCGACCGGGAGAACCTGCTCTTCTTCCAGATCGCCCGCCGCGGCTTCGCGGTCGGCTTCTCCGGGCCGGCGCGGCCGCTCTCCTGGATCGACGTGGACGACTGCGCGCGCGGGTTCCTGCTGCTGGCCGAGCGGCCGGAGGCGGCCGGCCAGGTCTTCTTCCTGGCCTCGCCCGAGCCGACCAGCACGCAGGGGCTCATGGTCGAGGCGGCGCGTGCGCTGGGGGTCCGCGCGCGGCGCGTCACGGTCCCTGCGTCCGTGCTGCGGGCGGCGGCGCGCGCCGCCGACGCCGTGACGGATCTGACCGGACGCCGCCTGCCGCTCAACCGCAAGCTCGCGGCCCAGGTGCTGGCGCCCGGGTGGCAGTGCGATCCGGGAAAGGCGCGCGCACGGCTGGGGTTCGTCGCGACGGCGACGCTCGCCGACTCCATCGACCAGGCGGCTCGCTGGTACCTGGAGCACGGCTGGCTGCAGGCGCCGCGGGGCCGCTCGCCCTGAGCGTCGCGGCCTCCTGCGTCGCGAACTGCGCCGTCGAGCTACGCCCCCGGTCGAGAAGCGCGGATCCCTGCCGCACTGCGGCGGACTGCGACAGGATTGCCCGCCCCGACAGGGTTCGCATGGTCCTTGCCAACGACCGTGGCGCCGACATAGAGGTTCACGGACGATGGCGGTGGATCGACCGAAGGCCGCGTTCTTCGACGTGGATGGGACGCTCGTGCGCACCAACATCGTGCACGCGTTCGCCTTCTATGCCATGAACCAGGGGTCGATCCTGGGCACCGCCTGGCACACCGCCAAGACGGTCCTGTCGGTGCCCCTCTTCCTGGCGACCGACCTCGTCAACCGGAAGACCTTCAACGAGCTCTTCTACACCTACTACCGGGGTCAGTCTCAGGACCGGCTCGAGACCCTGGCGGACGAGCTGTTCGAGGACGTGCTCGAGCCCGCCGTCTACCAGGGCACCCCGCAGCTCCTCGAGGGGGCCCGGCGCGCCGGCTGCAAGATCGTGCTCGTCACCGGCGCGCTCGACTTCACCGTGCGCCGGCTGGCCGAGCACCTCGGGGCGGACGACGTCATCGCCAACCGCATGCGCTTCGTGAACGGCGTGGCCACCGGCCGCGTCATCCCGCCCATCATCGAGGGCGCGCACAAGGCGCTCGCCATCCGCGACTACTGCGTGCAGCACGGGCTGGCGCTGGAGAAGAGCTTCGCCTACTCGGACTCGTTCTCCGACTACCCCATGCTGGCGGTGGTGGGCCACCCCGCCGCGGTGAACCCGGACACGCGCCTGGCCGGCGTGGCCCGGGCCTACGAGTGGCCCATCCTCAGGACGGAAGGCTAGCCCATGCGAGAGCCCCGGAGCCTCCAGCGCTTCTACGAGGCCACCGAGCCGATCGTGACCATCGACCGGGACTCGCCCCCGCGGGTGCTGTTCTCGGGCGAGGACCTGCTGGTGGAGGACCTGCCTGTCGGGACCAAGGTCATCTATCCCAAGCCGCCGATCCAGGGCCTCCCCAACGTCAAGGCGGCCATCCGCAAGGCCATCCACCACCCGCACGGCTGCGAGCCGCTCCACGCCCTGCTCCGGCCGGGCATGAAGGTGACCATCGCCCTGGACGACATCTCGCTCCCGCTCCCGCCCATGCGCACCCCCGACGTGCGCCAGCAGGTGCTGGAGGTGATCCTGCCGCTGCTCTCGGACTCGGGCGTCGATGACGTCCACCTGGTCATCGCCGTGGCGCTGCACCGGCACATGACCGAGGCCGAGATGAAGCGAATGGTGGGGCCGGCCATCTTCGACGCCTTCTATCCGGACCGGTACTACAACCACGACGCCGAGGACCCGGAGGGCCTGGTCACGCTGGGCACCACCGCCCACGGCGAGAAGGTGATCCTCAACCGGCGCGCGACCGAGTCGGACCTCCTCATCTACGTCAACCTGAACCTGGTCCCCATGGACGGCGGCCACAAGTCGGTCGGGACCGGGCTCACCAACTACGAGGGCGTCAAGGCCCACCACACGCCCTATCACATCGCCCACAGCCACTCGTACATCGACCCGGAGCGCTCGGAGATGCACCGGTCGGTGGACCGCATCGGCAAGATCATCGACCGCGAGCTGAACGTCTTCCACATCGAGACCACCATCAACAACCGGATGTTCGACGGGCAGCTCGACTTCCTCATGAAGCGCGAGGAGAGCTACACCGACGTCGACCGGCTCAAGCTGGAGGCCATGCGGGCCGCGCTCAAGGGCGTCCCCGCCGCGGCCAAGCGCAAGATCTTCCACTCGGTGCCGGCGGCCTACGACGTCATCGCGGTGCACGCCGGGCGCACCGAGCCCACCCACGCCAAGATCCTCGAGGCCAGCTGGGCCCAGTACCTGGTGGACGTGGACTTCCAGGCCGACGTGCTCATCTACGGCATCCCGTACATCTCGCCCTACAACGTCAACTCGATCCTGAACCCGCTGCTGGTGCAGCTCATGGCCTGGGGCTACTTCTTCAATTTCTACCGGGGCAAGCCGCTCATCAAGAAGGGCGGGACGCTGATCGTCACCCACCCTTGCTCGGACAGCTTCGACCCGGTCTTCCACCCCAGCTACATCGAGTTCTTCCACCGGCTCCTGCCCGAGACCCGCGACTCGAAGGTGCTGGAGGAGAAGTACGAGCGCGAGTTCGCCGAGAACCCGACCTACGTGCACCTGTACCGGACCGGCAACGCCTACCACGGCTCGCACCCGTTCTTCATGTGGTACTGGGGTGAGAACGGCCGCCAGCACATCGGCCGCGTCATCGCGGTGGGAGCAGACAACGAGCACGTGCCCAGGCTCATGGGCTGGGAGGTGGCCGAGACGCTCTCCGAGGCGATCGACATGGCCCGCTCGCAGCACGGGCGCAGCGCCGAGATCGCCATGCTGCACCATCCACCCATCGTGATGACCCAGAACCTGGGATGACCCGCGGCCGCAAGAACGGGGCCCACGGCCCTCTCCAGGCGGTCCCCAGCGCGGCTGCGGGGCCGGACACGCTCGACGTCGCCCGCCTGCTGGCCGGCCGGCGCATCCTGGTCACCGGCGCGACCGGCTTCCTGGGCAAGGTCGCGCTCTCCATGCTGCTGCACCGCTACCCGGGCGTGGGCCGCGTCTTCGTGCTGGTGCGGCCCGGGACCGGCGGCACCGCCGCGGAGCGCTTCTTCGGGAAGGTCGCGCCCAGCCGGCCCTTCGATCCCCTGCGCGAGCAGCACGGCGGCGCGTTCGAGGCCTTCCTGCACGACAAGGTGGTCCCGCTGGCGGGCGACGTCTCCAGCCCGCTGCTGGGCCTCTCGCCGGGGGACGTCGAGCAGCTGGCCGGGCTGGACCTGGTGCTGAACTCGGCCGGGCTGGTGGACTTCGATCCCTCGCTGGAGCTGGCGCTGGGCGTGAACGTGCGCGGGCCGCAGAACGCGGTCGAGCTGTGCCGGCGGCTGGGCGCCGGCCTGGTGCACGTCTCGACCTGCTTCGTGGCCGGCAACCGCGACGGGGTGGTGTTCGAGGACGAGCCCATCGTCGGCTTCTTCCCCCGCCGGACCGGCGTCGCATCCCGGGCCAAGGCCCCCGAGCTCGAGCCCGTCGACTTCGACGTCGCCTCCGAGCTGGCCGACGCGGAGCGGCGCCTGGCCGAGATCCGCGCCCAGGCGGAGGACCGGGCGCTGCAGTCGAGCTTCCGCGAGCGCGCGCGGGAGCGGCTCACCGAGTCGGGGCGCCCGCCCGGCGACGAGAAGGCCCTGCGCCTGGCCATGGGGCGCGAGAAGCGCGTCTGGCTCTCCGACAAGCTGGTGGAGCTGGGGATGGAGCGGGCCCGCCACTGGGGCTGGCCCAACACCTACACGTACACCAAGTCGCTGGGCGAGCAGGCCATCGCCGCGGGCGGCATCCCCCACGCCATCGTCCGGCCCTCGATCGTGGAGAGCGCGCTGCGCTACCCGTTCCCGGGCTGGAACGAGGGGTTCACCACCAGCGCACCGCTGGCCTTCATGGGCCTGCGCGGCCACCGCACCTTCCCCATGGCCGAGCGGGCCATCCTGGACGTGGTCCCGGTCGATCTGGTGGCGGCCGGCATCCTGGGCGCGGCCGCGGAGCTGCAGGAGCGGCGACTTCTTGCCGGGGGGACCAACCAGCCGGCCCCCCCGGGCCCCCCGCTCGCTCCGGGGCAGGCTCATCCGCCTGCCCCTGCGGACGATCATGCCGGGGGGGCCAAGATGCCGGCCCCCCCGGGCCCCCCGCTCGCTCCGGGGCAGGCTCATCCGCCTGCCCCTGCGCTCGCCGAACGTGGAGACATCCCGCTCTCGCGCGTCTACCACCTGGCCTCGGGCGACGTGAACCCGCTCTGGGTCCGGCGCTCCGTCGAGCTGACCGCGCTGTACCGGCGCCGCTTCTTCCGGACGCGCCAGGAGGGCAACGCCACCTGGAACAAGCTCCTGGCGCGCGTCGAACCCTTCTCCAGCTCGCGCACGCACTGGGAGGCGGTCTCCACCCCCGCGCTCCTGGCCCTGACGCGCGGCGCGCGACGGCTCATCGACGAGCGGGGGCCGCGCTGGGGCGCGCCTCGCGTCTCGGCGCTGCTCCACGGGGTGGGGCAGGAGCTGGACGAGTGGGCGCGAAGGCTGGAGCAGACCGAGGCGCTCTGGCAGCTGTACCTGCCCTTCGTCTGGGACAACCGCTACGTCTTCCGCTGCGCCGCCATCCGGGCGCTGCGCGAGCGGCTCTCGCTCGAGGACCGGGCGCGCATCCCGTGGGACCCCGAGGCGCTCGACTGGCGGCAGTACTGGATGGAAGTCCACATGAAGGGCATGGAGGAGTGGGTCTTCCCCAAGCTCGACGAGGAGGCCGGGAAGAAGGTCCACGCCGTCCGCGCCCACCGCGACCTGCTGGAGCTGCTCGACGCGTCGGTCTCGGCCTTCAGGGACCGGGTGGCGCTGCGCATGGGCGGCGCGGTCAAGGAGCGCATCAGCTACGGCGAGCTCCGCTCGCTCTCGGACCGGGTGGCCGCGTTCCTGGCTTCGGCCGGGATCGGCAAGGGCCAGCGGGTGCTGCTCGCGTCCGAGAACCGGCCGGAATGGGCGGTGGCCTACTTCGGCATCCTGCGCAGCGGCGCGGCCGCGGTGCCGGTCGACGCCCAGCTCTCCGGGCCCGAGATCCTGAACCTGTGGCACAGCGCCGGTGCCCCGCTGGCCATCGTCTCGGACGAGGTGGCCGGGCGGCTGCCGGAGCTGGCGGCGCAGGCCGAGGCCCGGATGCCGGGCGCGCGCGTCGCGCTCCTGGGCGAGGCGCTGGCGGGCGGGCCCACCGCGCCGGCCCAGCGCCCCGGGCCCGACGACCTGGCCTCGCTCATCTTCACCAGCGGCACCACCGGCACGCCCAAGGGCGTGATGCTCTCCCACCGGAACTTCGCCAGCCTGGTGGCCAAGCTCGACCAGACCTTCGATCTCGGCCCCGGCGACGCGCTGCTCTCGGTGCTTCCGCTGCACCACACCTTCGAGTTCGCCTGCGGGCTCCTGGTCCCGCTCTCGCGCGGCGCGGAGGTGGAGTACCTGGACGAGCTGACCGCGGACCGCATCGGCGAGGCCCTCGGCACCGGGCGCATCACCGCCATGATCGGTGTGCCGGCGCTGTGGTCGCTGCTCCACCGGCGCATCACCCAGGAGCTGGCCGCCGGGCCGGACATCCTGGAGCAGGCCTTCGACCTCCTCCGCAAGGGCAACCGCGAGCTGCGCGACTCGGGGCTGGGCTGGAACCTGGGCAAGCTCCTGTTCTGGCCGGTGCACCGCAAGCTGGGGCCGCGGCTCCGCTTCCTGGTCTCGGGCGGCTCGGCGCTCGATCCCAAGATCCAGGACGCCTTCCGCGGCCTGGGCCTGGACCTCTACCAGGGCTACGGGCTGACCGAGGCCGCCCCGGTGCTGGCGGTGGGCAAGCCCGGCGACGCCCCGGATGGAAGCGTGGGCAAGCCGCTGCCCGGCGTCGAGATCAAGATCGCCGACCCGAACGCCTCCGGGGTGGGCGAGGTCCTGGCCCGCGGGCCCAACGTGATGATGGGGTACTGGCGGGGCGGCGACCGCCCCGGCGTGGACGAGCGGCTCACCGGCGAGGTGCTGGAGAACGGCTGGCTGCACACCGGCGACCTGGGCCGGCTGGACGTGGACGGCAACCTCGTCCTGGTCGGGCGCAAGAAGGACGTCATCATCGAGGCCAGCGGGAAGAACGTCTATCCCGACGAGGTCGAGGAGCGCTACCAGAAGCCCGGGCTCATCAAGGAGCTGTGCGTGGTGGGGCTGCCCGACGGCACCGCCGACAAGGTGGCCATGCTGGTGGTCCCGGAGTACGGCGAGCGCCCGCGGGCCGAGGTGCGGGCCGAGGTGGAGGCGCACCTCCGGGCGGTGTCGGCCTCCATGCCCTTCTACGCCCGGGCCCGGGTCTGGCACATCGTCGATCTCGAGCTGCCCAAGACCACCACACGCAAGGTGAAGCGCGCGGCGGTGAAGGAGGAGCTGCTCAAGCTCGAGGAGGCCACCGCGCGGGGCGCCGGCGCCCGCCGGTCGCGCGAGGAGCGCGGCGGGGACGCCTGGATCCTGGACCTCCTGGCCGAGGTCTCGCGGCGGCCGCGGGCCGCCGTCACCCGCGACGCGCGCCTGGCCGGCGACCTGGGCTTCGACTCGCTCATGCTCACCGAGCTGACCGCCGCGCTGGAGGAGGCCGGGGTGCCCTCCCAGACCGCCGATCAGCTGCATGCGGTGCAGACGGTCGAGGACCTGCTCCGGCTGGTGGCGGGCGCGGTCCGCCGCGGCGACGTGAAGGCGCCGCCCGAGCCGGCCCGGAAGGCGCCCCAGGCGAGCGAGCGCGAGATCCGCGTCCCGGCGCCGCTGGCCCGCCTGGGACGGCGGTTGCTCTCGGCCGGGCAGCGCGCCCTCTACAACGAGTTCTACGAGACGCGCGTGCTGGGGGCGGCCTCCATCCCCAGGGACCGCAACGTGCTGGTGGTCTCGAACCACGCCAGCCACCTCGACATGGGCCTGGTCAAGATCGCGCTGGGCGAGGAGGGCGAGCGGCTCGCGGCGCTGGCCGCCCGCGACTACTTCTTCGACACGCCGCTCAAGCGCGCCTACTTCGAGAACTTCACCAACCTCATCCCCATGGACCGCGAGGGCTCGCTCAAGACCAGCCTGCGCGCGGCCTCCGAGACGCTCCGGCGCGGGTACCACCTGCTCATCTTCCCGGAGGGGACGCGCAGTCGCGACGGCGAGATCCATCCCTTCTTCCCCACCGCCGGGTACCTGGCGCTGACCAGCGGCGTCGACGTCCTGCCGGTGCACCTCTCGGGCACGTACCAGGCCCTGCCGCCCGGCGGAAGGAGGCCGCGCCGCACCACGCTGGAGGTCCGCTTCGGGCCGGCCATCCCGGTGGAGGCGCTGCGGCGGGCGGGTGCCGAGGGAGCCACGCGCGGAGATTCGTACCGGCTGGCGACGCAGCTCATCGAGGCGGCGGTGCGGGAGCTGCATGCCCAGGCACGGGGTCAGGGGAACGCCGGCGCCAAGGCGCCGCCGACCGAGATCGTCGCACCCACGGGCGCGGCCGGCGGCGCGCCCGCCGCCGAGGAGCCCGCCCAGGCCAGCGCGCCCGGGGCCGAGGGGGCGGCGCTGGTGGGCGCGCCCCGGAGGGAGCCGTGAACCTGCTGGTCACGGGCGGCACCGGCTTCCTGGGATCGACGCTGGTCCCGCTGCTGGTGGCGGGCGGCCACCGGGTCCGGGTGCTGCAGCGCTCGGCCGCCCCCCAGGCGGAGGCGCTCGGGGCCGAGGTGGCCCGCGGATCGGTGCAGGACGCGGCCGCGGTCCGCGCCGCGCTGGACGGGGTCGAGGCCGTCTACCACCTGGCCGGCCGGGTCGACTTCGACGCCAAGGATCCGGCCGCGCTCTACGCGCTCCACGTCCAGGGCACGCGCACCGTGCTCGAGGCAGCCGTCTCGTCCGGCGTGAAGCGGGTGCTGCTCGCCTCCACCTCCGGCACCATCGCCGTCTTCCGCCAGGAGCGCACCGGCACCGAGGCCGACCCGTACCCGCTGCGCGAGGTGGCCGGCTGGCCCTACTACCTCTCCAAGATCTACCAGGAGAAGGCGGCGCTGCGGATCGCCGGCGATGCCGGGCTCCCGCTGGTGGTGCTCAACCCCTCGCTGCTCCTCGGGCCGGGCGACGTTCGCCTCTCCTCGACCGACGTGGTGTGGAAGTTCCTGAAGCGCCGCGTGCCGGCCATGCCGGGAGGCGGCCTCTCCTTCGTGGACGTGCGCGACGCCGCCCAGGCGTTCGCGACGGCGCTGGAGCGCGGCCGCCCCGGGGAGCGCTACCTGCTGGGCGGCGCCAACATGAGCTTCCGCGACCTCTTCGGCCGGCTGGAGCGCCTCTCCGGCGTGGCGGCCCCGCGCGTGTCGCTGCCCCCGCGGATGAACGTGGCCGGCGCCAAGCTGCTGGAGAAGCTCGCCTCCTGGCGCGGGGGGGAGCCGCCCATCGACAGCGCCTCCGTCGAGATGGGCGAGCGCTTCTGGTACTGCGACTCGCGCAGGGCCGAGGAGGAGCTGGAGTTCCGGCCGCGGGATCCCCAGGAGACGCTGGCGGAGACGGTCCGCTGGCTCAGGCAGAACGTGGAGAAGGAGCGGCCGCGGACGGTGGCGGAGCTGGGGTGAAGCAGGCTCTACATCGTCCCGCCCGACACGTCCCGGAGCTTGCGGACCGAGTCCACCCCGCACCGCTCCCCACAGGCGGAGCACACCTCGTAGGTCATCTCCTTCACCACCAGCACGTCGGGGTGGGCCTCGGCCGGCTCCAGGACGGCGCCGCAGTCGGGGCAGGCGATGGCCGCGACCCGCTCGCGGCGGGCCAGCACCAGCGAGCGCCGCCGGTCGGGCGGGCAGCGGCTGCACTCGATGCCGTACAGGTAGCCGCGCTCCTGGCCGGGCGGGACCTCGTCCAGGTCGACCCCGCAGTACTGGCAGAAATCGGTCGCCACCCGTGGAGCACTAACCGGCTCCGCGCCTCAGTGCCTGCGCCGGAGACCGATCCGGAAGAGCGGCACCGAGACCCCGTCGGGCACGGCGGTCGTCCCCTCGAGCGGACCCTGCGCTTCGGCCTGGGCGCCGGCCGCTGCCGGATCTCGCGCCGCGAGCAGGGCGCGCGCCGCGGCCGCCACCGGCGCCAGCCCGCGGCCCTTGTCGACCACCGCGTCCGCACCCGCCAGCCGGAGCGCCCGGGCGCGGTCCTCGTCGAGGAACGAGCTCGCCACCAGGATGGGGAGATCGCGATCGCCGCCCAGCTCTCGAACCGCCAGCACCAGCGCGTCGCCGGCCAGGTCGGGCATGACCAGGTCGGTCACCAGCAAGTCCACCGAGGCCAGCTCCTCGGAGAGCAGCCGCAGGCCGGTGCGCCCGTCGTCGGCGCGCACGGTCTCGATGCCGCACTCCTCCAGCAGCTCGGCCAGGAACGCCAGGACGAAGGGATCGTCGTCCACCAGGAGGGCGCGCGGCCGCCGCGGTCGGGAAGAGCTTGCCAGAGGAACCTCCCGATCCGACGGTACGCGCCCGGCCGGGCTTGCCGCAACGAACCGACCGTCCCATGTCCCGGCGACGCATGGATCGCGGATGGGTCGGCAGGGCGGCGCCGGGCACCTGCGCACGCGTCCAGAGTCGTGTCGCCTCCCCGGGTTGCTCGTTTCGCACCCGGGTGCGAGCGAACGCGACGGGTGGTGGCAAGCGGTGGTCGAACGGCGCCGGCCGTGTTACGTCTCCCACCTCCACCGTTCGCCGAGGGAACCTTCGCCATGTCGAACCGATCGATCGCCGCCATCGCCACCTTGCTGCTCGCGCTCGGTGCCTGCGCGACCCGGCCCCGCCCCGCGGCGTCCGCCGCGCAGGGCGCCGTCGCGGCCGATGGCAAGCCCCTCCCGCCCGCGAAGATCGTGTGCGTGAACGAGGCGCCGGTCGGTTCGCACATCACCAAGCGCGTCTGCCGGCCCGTCGACGATGCCGACCGGGAGCGGCGGGCGGCGCAGCTCGAGATGCTGCGGGCCAGGTCCGGCCCGCAGCCGAAGACGAACCTCGGCGGCCCGTGACCGCTCCGGGCGCGGCGGCGGCCCGGGCGCCCGATGCGGTCGCGGGCCAGGTCAATCGCGCGCCAGCTCGCCATTCGCTCCCTCCCCGCGCCACGGGCGATGCCGGCTGGAAAGCATGCCTGGGGAACCCCGCAGGCCGGCCCCGGCCGGAGCGCCCTGCGCCCGCGCGGTGTGCGGCCCGGGCGAGGTTCGCGGGTCTGCGCGTCGCCTCGCAAATGGACCGACGCGGCAGTGCCGGCCGCCTTAGGAGCACTGCATGGAAAGCTGGCGCCAGGTCCGCGCCGTCGTGTTCGACGCCTACGGCACCCTCTTCGACTGGGCCAGCGCCGCCGAGCGCTCGCGCGACGTCCTCGGCGAGCGGTGGAGGGAGCTGGCCGAGCTGTGGCGGACCAAGCAGCTCCAGTACACCTGGCTGCGCAGCCTCCAGGGCCGGTACGCCGACTTCTGGCAGGTGACCGCCGACGCGCTCGACTTCGCGCTGGAAGCGCTCCGGTTCCAGGATCCGGCGCTGCGCAGCCGCCTCCTCGATCTCTACCAGCGCATCGACGCCTACCCCGACGCGCGCCCGGCGCTGGAGCGGCTGCGGGCCGGCGGCCGAGGCACCGCCATCCTCTCCAACGGCACGCGCCGGATGCTGGCCGAGGCAGCGGACTCGGCCGGGCTCTCCCCGCTATTGGACGAGATCCTGTCGGTGGACGAGGTGGGGACGTACAAGCCGCACCCGTCGGTGTACCAGCTCGCCGCCGACCGGCTGCGGCTCGAGCCCGGACAGATCCTGTTCGTCTCGGCAAACGGCTGGGATGCGTTCTCGGCCCGCGCCTTCGGGTTCCGGGTCGCATGGTGCAACCGCGCCCGCCAGCCCGCGGAGCGGCTGCCCGAGCCACCGGACGCGCAGGTGGCGTCGCTCGCCGGGGTCGCCGAGCTGGTCGCCTAGCGCCGGACGGGGCGTCCCCGATCCGGCCCGACGATGGCCCATGCCGCGGCGCGTTGCCGCGCTTATGGGTCTCGATCGAGAGCATGGACGGCGACCGGCTCATCGCGCTGGCGATCCCCTTCTTCTTCCTGTTCATCGGGATCGAGCTGCTCGTGGCGCGCGCGCGGCGCCGGAGCGTCTACCGGCTGGCGGACGCGGTCGGCGACCTGGGCTGCGGGATGGCGCAGCAGCTGGTGCTGGTGTTCGCGGGGGCGGCGCTGCTCGGGATCTACGCCTGGGTATACGAGCACTGGCGCTTCCTGACCCTGGAAGCGGCCACGCCCTGGCCCTGGCTGCTGTCGTTCTTCGCGGTCGACTTCCTCTACTACTGGTGGCACCGGGCCAGCCACCGGGTGAACGTGCTCTGGGCCGCCCACGTGGTCCACCACCAGAGCGAGGACTTCAACCTGGCGGTGGCGCTGCGACAGGCCATCGCCACCAGCTTCACCTCGCTTCCCTTCTACCTGCCCATGGCGCTCCTGGGCGTGCCGCCCATCGTGTACGCGACCATGGTCGCGCTCTCGACCCTGTACCAGTTCTGGATCCACACCGAGCTGGTCGGGAAGCTCGGGCCGCTGGAGTGGATCCTCAACACGCCCTCGCACCACCGCGTCCACCATGCCGTCAATCCGCAGTACCTGGACAAGAACTACGCCGCGGCGCTCATCCTCTGGGACCGGTTCTTCGGCACGTTCGCGGAGGAGCGCGAGCCCTGCGTCTACGGGACCGTTCACCCGCTGGGGAGCTTCAACCCGGTCTGGGCGCAGCTGGCGTACTGGCGGGACCTGTGGCGCACGGCCGGGACCGTGGCGCGCTGGCGGGACCGGCTGCGGCTCTGGGTGATGCCGCCGCCCTGGGTGCCGCCCGGCCTGCCCCACCAGCCCGACCCCGAGGTGGTGGGGCGGCCCAAGCACGAGACCGTTCTGTCACCGTTCGTGAAGTGGTACGTGCTGGTCCAGCTGGTGCCCGCCATCGTCGCGACCTTCCTGGCCATGTGGTACCAGACCGACGCGCCGCGGCTGACCCTGGTCGCGGTGGTGGCGCTGGTCTTCTGGACGCTGATCTCGCTGGGCGGCCTGCTCGACCGCCGCCGCTGGGCGGTGGTGGCCGAGGTGGGGCGGCTGGCGGCGGTGGTAGCCGCCGCAGCGGTGGCGCTGGCCTGAACGGCGCCCTCCGGGCGTTCGGCGGGAGTCACCGCCGCCGCTGCGCCTGCCGTATCGGGTGGTGCCGTGCCCATCCGGCTTTCCGGGGGCGCAGACGCCAGGCATCTCGGTGCACTTGTTCTCTAGCAAATGCGCCCCGAGGAACGTCTGGGTCTCGCCCGTCAGGCGTACCTGCGCGCGATCGCGCTGGCACGGGTGGAGTCCACCCCGTGGAGCTGGGGGCGCCTGCTGACCGCCGCCAGGAACCTCGGCGCGGCCAAGCGCGACCGGGAGCGCGCGCAGGCCACACCCGAGGCGAGACCGCCCGGGTCGGCGTCGAGCATGCGAGCATCCGGCACCGCATCGGCGGCCCCTTCGAGACAGCGCGCTGCGTCGCCACCGTTGCCCACCCCTGCGGGGCGGCAGCCGGAAGAGGGAACGCCGATCGTGGATCGCATGCCGGCCCTCGCCATGCCTACCTCGACGGTCGGGCTGACGCGCTGGCTGGAGATGTCCAGGGAGTGGGAGCGCGCGCGGCTGCTGCGGGAGCAGTCGCGCCTGCTCGTGGCCCAGGCACGGGCCCTGTGCTCGTCCGTCGCCGAGGTGTCGGCGCGCTGGCCGCAAGCGTCTCTGGACCCCCGGTGAAGCGCATCTCGGGCAAGCCACGCGTCCCCCTTCCGTGAGGTCGCCGGCGGGTCACGTTCGGTCGCGCTCGCGTTTCCAACCAGTGGAGTCCCGTGGCTCCGAGCGGCTGGCGCGAGAGGGCGGTCATGAGCGAGTTCCTGAACCCCAGGTCGATGATCACCCCCGGGATCGCCGGGGCCGTCATGATGTTCCTCGTCAACGGCATGTCGGTCCCCTTCCCCGAGCTCCCGCAGCGCTGGCTCGCGCTCGGCCTGAGCTTGCTCATCGGAGCGCTGGTGGTCCTGCGGCAGACCGACATCGACGTGGTCTCTCGCCTCGGTTACTGGCTCCTCAACTCCTTCGTCATCTTCGTGGTCGGGTTCGGGTCGAACAACCTGGCCCGCGAGGCGGCCAGCGCACCCCCGGCCATCGCCGAGAAGAGCGGCGCTGTCGAGCATCACGCCGCGCTCGCCCTGCTGATCCCGCGTGCCTACGCCGAGGATCCGCCTGCGGCGGCCGATGCGGGGAAGCAGGGCGAACGTTCGAGGGCCGACGCCGAGAAGCTCAAGGCCCAGGTGGAGGCGCTGAAGGCGGAGAACGCCAGGCTCACCGCGCGGCTCGAGAACACCGCGGACCCGAAGAAGCAGGAGAGCAGGGGCGCGTTCTTCAAGAAGTGGTAGCCGGCGGGAGCCCACCGCGCTTCGCGAGCGGGCGGGTGCTCCCGGCGTCGGCGCGCCCGCCGCGCCCGGGAGCCGACGCCCCCATGGTGGTCCCGTGACGGAACGTTGCGCGCGATGCAGCCCTCATCCCGGACCAGATACGACGAGAGCCGCGTCGAACGCGGCTCTCGAGGAGAGGCACCGCCCGGATTCGAACCGGGGAATGAGGGTTTTGCAGACCCTTGCCTTACCACTTGGCGACGGTGCCGTGCCGACCGCCTTGTAGCGGACCCCGCGGGTGGCCGTCAACGCGCACCGCGAGGGGGGGCCGGGGCGCGGAGGCGCACCTCGGCCCGCGCGACCCGGAGGCCCCTCGCCCGCAGGGCCTCGACCAGCCCGGGCAGCTCGGCGCGGGTGACGCGCTCCAGTCCGGACGCGGGGCGGAGCGTGAGCTCCAGACCCTGCGCGCTGGACCGCAGATCGAGCGACAGCGCGGCGCCGAAGGAGAGGGCGAGCTCGGCGCCGCCCGGGCGAAGCGAGGCGGCGATGACCGCGGGCGCGGCGCGAAGGCAGGCCCGGAGCTCCGCGGCCCCCGACGCCTCGAGGCTGCCGCGCGGGCCACGGCCCGCCGCCGGCGATCCTCCGGGCGGGGAGTCGTCCGGGCGCATGTCGGTCTCGAAGGGCGCCTTCCTCCTCATCGGCGGTGCCGGCCCGCTTCCGGGAGTGCGCCCCTCCGGAGCCGGAGCCTTGGCGCGATCGCCCGCGCGGCCCTCGCCGGCTCGCGCCAGCACGTCGGCGAACCGCCGTCGCGGTGCGCCGCCCTCGCGGACGCGAGGTTCCGCCCCGTCGACCCGCCCTGCTGCGGTGGCGCTGCACACGCCGTCCCTCCCTGCACGGACAGTGCCGGGGTGAAAAGGCGGGGAAGCCTCGGTCTGGCGGCGGAAGGACGTCCGCGCCCCGGACCACCGTGCGCTGCGCGGACCTCGACCGTTCGTGGTTCGACAAGCTCACCAGGAACGGTCAGATGGCTGCTCGATCCCCCCCGCCAGCGCCGCTAGCTCCGGTAGTCCGCGTTCTCGCTCACGTACTCGTGGCTCAGGTCGGCGCCCAGGACCGTGGCGGTGGCGCGGCCCATGTCCAGGTCGATCTCGATCTCGACGCACCGTTCGTGCGGCGGATAGTCGATGGGCGGCTTGAAGACGCCGTTCACAGGCGGCGCGCTGGCGTAGATCTCGGCGGACCGGAGGTGCGCCACCAGCCGCTCCTCCTTCTCCGGCTCGAGCCGCATGGCCCCGCCCTCCAGCACGGTCTCGCCGCCCACCCGCATGACCGCGCGCTCGGGATCGAGCGCCATCCCCTCGGCCCCGGCCACCTTGCCGACCGCGCACAGGAGCCGGCCGACGTTGGGGTCGTTCCCGTTCACGGCCGCCTTGAGGAGCGGCGAGTTCACGACCGCCTTGCCCACCAGGCGCGCGGCCCGCTCGTCGGCGGCGCCGGCCACGGCCACGCGCATGACGTGGTGCACGCCCTCGCCGTTGCGGACCACGTCCTCGGCCAGGTCGGCGCAGACGCGCGAGAGCGCCGCCTGGAACGCGCCCGGGGCCGGGGCGGGGCGCCGCCGGGAGGAGAGCAGGACGACGCTGTCGGAGGTGCTCGTGTCCGTGTCGACCGAGATCCGGTTGAAGCTCCCCTCGACGGCGGCCTCCAGCGCGGAGCGGAGGGCCGCCCGGGGGACGTCCACGTCCGTGAGCAGGAAGACGAGCATGGTGGCGAGGTTGGGCTCGATCATGCCCGCGCCCTTGGCGAAGCCGACGATGCTCCCCTCCCCCGCCGCCGCCCGGCGCACCTTGGCGTACAGGTCGGTGGTGAGGATGGCGTCGGCGGCGGGCAGGGCGCTGCCGGGCTGCAGCGCGGCTGCGGCCGCCGGCAGCGCCGCCAGCATCTCGTCCACGGGCAGCCGCCAGCCGATGACGCCGGTCGAGGCCGGGAGCACCTCCTCCGGCGCCATGCCCAGCAGGCGTGCCGCCCCGGCGCACACGCGCTCGGCCGCCGCCAGCCCCCCGGGGGCGCATACGTTGGAGACCTTGTTGTTCACCACCAGGGCGCCGAGCGCGGGCGCATCCAGGCGCCGGCGGCCCAGGATCACCGGCGCCCCCGGAAATGCGTTGCGGGTGAACCGGGCGGCGAAAGCGGGGGTGGGGTGGTCCAGCGCCACCAGCACCAGGTTCATGTTCACCTGGCGCGGCAGCTCCCGGGGAGCGAACGCGAAGCGGGCGGCGCCGACCCGGAAGCCGTCCGGCAAGGGGGCCTGGGTCTCGAGCCAGGCGCGGTGCTCGGCCCGGGTCGAGAAGCGGAGGTCGGTGCTGGCCATGGCGCGCCCTGTACCGCGCCCGAGGTCTTTCCGTCAACGCTGCAACTGTCCCCGGGGCGCGGCCGGGATACAATGCCCGGGTGTCGATCGTGAACGCACCGGCGCGGGAGATCGCGGCCAAGGTCGTCTACTACGGCCCGGGCCTGTCCGGCAAGACCACCAGCCTGAAGCAGGTCTACGCCGGCATCCGCCCCGAGACGCGCGGACAGCTCATCAGCCTCTCGACCGAGGGCGATCGCACCCTGTTCTTCGATTTTCTGCCGGTCAAGATCGAGCCCATCGGCGGGCTCGGCCTGCGGCTCCAGCTCTATACCGTGCCGGGGCAGGTCTTCTACGACGCCACCCGCAAGCTCGTGCTGAACGGCGCGGACGGGGTGGTGTTCGTGGCCGACTCGCAGCCCACCGCCACCGACGCCAACCTCGAGTCCATGTCCAACCTCGAGACCAACCTGGCCGAGATGGGCATCGACCTGGGCTCGTTCCCCCTGGTGCTGCAGTACAACAAGCGCGACCTCCCCGGCGCGGTCGCGGTCGACGAGCTGCGCAAGCAGCTCAACCGCTTCGGCGCGCCCGAGTTCCAGACGGTGGCCAGCCGCGGCGAGGGGATCCTGCCGGCGCTGCGCGGAGATCACCCGGCTGGTGGTGAAGGACCTCAAGTCGCGACAGCCGCACCGGCCCCCCTCGCGCACCCGGCTCTCGGTCCAGCCGGTCGATCCCGTGCGTGCCCCCGCGGCGGAGGCCGCGGCCCGGACCCCGCCGCCCATGGCGGCGGCGCCGAGCGCCTCGCCCGCGGCCGCAGCCGCCCCGGCGCAGGCCGCCACCGCGCAGTCCCCGGCCCGGAATGCGCTGGCCGGCCTCTCGTTCACCCGGCTCTTCGGCGACCGGGGCGGGCGCGTCGCCGAGGTGGAGCTGCTCGTCCGCGAGCGATCGTACGGGATGGCGGTTCGGCGCGCGGCCGAGGGCGTCACCAGCGTGCTGACCGGCCTCAACGTCCCGGAGCAGGGCACCGCCGGACGGGCGGTGCTGCTGGGCCTGGACGGCCGCGAGTACCTGCGGCTGGCCCGGCTGGCGACGCAGCCCGACGGCACCCTCACCGAGCGGGACGCGCTGTTCGCGCTGTACCTGCTGGTGTCGGCCATGCTCAAGGCCGACGCCATCTGAGGCCGCGCTAGCCGCGATGGACCAGGTCGATGAGCCCGAGCCGCACCAGCTTGCGGATGGACTTCAGCGTCTCCACCTCGCGCAGCGGGCAGGAGAGCGAGATGCTGGCCACGTCCCAGGTGCCGTTCACCCGGGCGGCCACCTCGCGATCGGTGAAGGTGAGCCGCCGGCCCGCGGGCGATTCCATCGAGGCGGCGCCACCCAGGAACACCGGGATCGCCACCGGCGACAGCTCCTCGTAGAGCGTCGCCACCTGCTCCCGCTCCGCCTCGCGGAGCAGGTTCCGCACGCGGCGGTCGGAGGGATCCGCCGCCAGCAGGCTCTTGAAGACGATGGCGGCCTCGTCGAACTGGCGCTGGGCCACCAGCGCCTGGGCCTGATCGACCAGGGCCGAGACGGGATCGGCCCGCGGAGCCACGCCCTCGACGTGCGCCAGGCCCAGCTCCCGCAGGACCTCGATCCGCCGAAGCGCGGCCGGCCGCGACAGCTGCAGCGCCAGCCGGGCCTCCGCGATCGACACCCGCATGCGCGCCGCCTCGAGCATGGCATCCTGCGCCGGCGACCGCGGGCTGCTCACGCCGTCGGCGCAGAGCAGGGCCGATTCCGACGGATAGCGCCGGTCGAGGTCGGGCCACTCGTCGAGCCGGCGGAGGCCCTCCAGGGTCATCTGCCCCACTCGCAGATCGAGCGGGACGCCGTCCTCGAACCCGGACGGATCGTCGACCAGCGCGAACCGGCCCGTGGAGGGCGTGAGGAAGAAGTCCACGATCCGGTCGGCGGACGCCTCCGGCCACAGCTCCTCCAGCTGGACGTTGGGAGCCCACCCGGCGAGCAGACCCAGCCCCGCCTGCGCGGCGCTGGGGCGCGAGGCCGCGACGATGCGGCGGTCACGGACCTCGATCCAGAACGGCGTCCCCTCGCCGGTGTCGATCTCCACCACCCCGGACCGGCGCCCCTGGTCGATCCACTGAAAGAGGTCGGGCAGGGGAAAGGTGACGAGGTCGCCCTGGAGCACGCGTCGATTGTACACGTCCGGGCGGCCCGCCCGCGAACGGACGGCCGCGGCCGGCGGCTCGTCCCGGCGCCACTCGCGGGCGGCGGCCGATCGGCCAGGTGCGTGGTTGGGCCGCATCCCCCCACCCGGCCCCTGGCCCCCGCGGCAAGTGCCGGCGCAGCTTGATCCCGGCGGCCGTGAGGGCGCGCGCGCAACAGAGCCCCGCCCGCCCGGCCGCCGGCGGGGCCTGCGGGCCCTCGGGGGGAAACCATGCGTGCTTCGCGCGTCGTGTTGCCAGCCTCGATCGCGGCGGCCGTCCTGATGGCCTGGGCCTGCGGGGGCGGCAAGGGCTCGGGATCGCCGTCCAGCCCGCCCCTTCCGACCCTTCCGCCACCGCCCGTGAACACGGCCGTGCCGCCGGTGGTGATGGGAGACTTCACCTTCTACGGAACGGACCAGGGCCTCTCCCCCACCGTCCACGACGTCTCCGCCGACGAGGGCGGAAACGTGTACGTGGCCGCCGGCGACGCCGTCTACGCCCGGGCCCGCGCCGACCGGGACTTCAAGAGGTTCACCCCGGACGCGGCCGGCCTCACCAGGAACTGCCATGACCCGCAGTACATCTCGAATGCCGACCCACCCGATCCGGCCGTCACCTGCCCCATCATCTCGGTGGCCGGGGCCGCCCCCGGGAAGGCGGTCATCGGATTCAAGGGCGTGGGGGTCGACTACGACTACGACGCATCCTGGGCCCTCGATTCCGGCGGCGCCGACCTGCTCAGCTTCGACGGCACCACCCTCACCCGCGACCGGCACGTCTTCCTGGCCTCGCCGCCGGGGGTGATCTGCGAACAGTGGGTGCCGAACACGAACGACACCGTCTGCGCCACGACCTGGATCGACTCGACCTGGATGTCCGGGCGCAAGAAGATGCGCCAGGTGAAGCACATCGTGGTGAACCACGACGCCAGCCGGGCGCTCTCCTACGGTGACGTGTACTTCGGGGCCACCCACGGCAGCCTGGGGATCCTGGTCGCGCACCCGGACCAGCGGAGCTGGATCGACTACACGAAAGGTGATCCGGCCTGGGCGGACACCAAGGGAGTCTGGGAGCACGAGCACCCGGCCAAGACCTGGACCGACGGCCGCTTCCTCTCCGGCGAGTCCACCGGGCTTGCCTGGAATCCGGTCGACGACGTGCCCTGGTTCTCGAACCAGTACTTCACGACCTCCTTCCCCGACTATGCGACCACGCCTCACCCGAGCTGGAATGGGTGGTGGAGCGCCATGACCCCCATTCCTGGCGTTCTGGCAGCCCCAGGGCAACCCCGACGACGCCTCGCTCCGCGACAACGTGTCCGGCCTGTCCTTCTGCGACGACGGAACACTGTGGGTCGCGTCCAGCAATCATGGTATCGGGCACCTGAACACGCAGACCGGCACCTTCACGCCCATCGACCTGCCCAACGGCTACGGAAATGCCGCCGGCGCCATCGCCTGCGACCCTGCCGACGGGTCGGTGTGGGTGGGATTCGCCTTCGGCGGCTTCGCGCGCTGGAAGGACGGAGCCTGGGATCCCCGGGCCTTCGTGCCCCAAAACGCCCCGCAGTTCGCCACGAATCCCGTGGTGAACATCCAGATCGACCGCTGGTCTACGCCACGGGTCGTGTACTTCGCCCACGAGCCGTCGGCCAAGTTCGGGCCAGGTGGCGTGACCGCCTATACCGGACCGTGAAACGCCGGATGGCGCACCCCGTCACTTAGTGTCAACCCATCTCGCCGCATGGCGTCGGGGGTGTCACTCACCGTCGAGCACGGGGCGGGGAGGACCCGAAAAGGATGCTGCCCCCGCGGTACCCCTTTGCTAATGGTCGCGTCATGGATCTCCTGACGCGATTCGCGGGCAACGTGCGGCGGCTCCGGTCGAAGAAGAAGCTGTCGCAGAAGGCGCTGGCTGACAAGGTGGGGATCTCCGTCTCCTACGTCTCCATGCTGGAGCGCGGACAGCGGTCGCCGCCGCTCGAGACCATCGAGAAGATGGCCAAGGCCCTGGGCGTTCCCCCGGGCGCGCTGCTGGGCGGGCGGTAGCGCTAGTCTCCGCCGCAGCCGTTGGCGTGGCACGCGGTGCAGCCGGGCGATCTCTGGGTCGCCCCCGACTTGTTGAAGTTGGCGCCGAACGGCTTGTCCGTCCGCATGGCGACGTGGCAGGTCAGGCACCCGGCGCCCCGGTGCGTTCCGTTTCCGAAGGCGCTGTCCCCGCCCGGATGGCTGGCCACGCGATCGACCTGCGAGTCGGCGTGGCAGCGCAGGCAGTACGAGCTGGTGAGGGGTACCGGGGTCGCATTGGTGCAGTTCGTCCGCACGGAGAGAATCACGACCCCGTTGATGGGGTCGTGCTTGCCGCTGAACCCCGGCAGCCCGTTGTGGCAGCTCGCGCAGGCGAAGTTGGCAGGGTCGGTCGGGTGGGTCAGGTCGGTGTGACAGCTGGTGCAGGCGATCCCGGCGTGCGCGGTTCCCGCCGAGATCGGGAAGAAGGCCGCGTCGTGGTTGGCGGGGGCGGCGGTGCCGGTGGGGTGGCAACCGTAGCAACTCGGGCTGGCGTACACGTAGCCGGCGATGCCCGCGTGCGCCGGGTCGGTGGCGCTCTGGGCGTGGCACGGCGTGCAGTCGTAGGCGCCGAAGTCGGCGGCGAAGGGCTTGTCGGTGCGCAGGCTGGTGTGGCACTGCAGGCAGACCGTGTCGTGGGTGCTGCTCCCCGCCGCGACCGTGAACGGGGCGTGGGAGGCCACCTTGTTCACCTGCGAGTCGCCGTGGCAGGTCAGGCACTGCGCGCTGGTGGTGGAGGCGTTCACGCCGGTGACCGCGGCGTGAGCGGTCGAGAAGCCGCTCAGCGTGGCGTGGCAGCCGGCGCAGGCGAAGTTGGCGGGGACGGTCGGGTTGGCGAGGTCGGTGTGGCACTGCCGGCAGCCGAGGGCCGCGTGGGCGGTGCCGGTGCCGCGGGGGAAGAACCTGGTGTCGTGGTCGGCCGGGGCGGCGATGGTCCCGCTGGGATGGCACTGCAGGCACGCCGGGCTGGTGTGCGTGTACCCCGAGACGCCGGCGTGGAGCGGATCGGTGGCGTCGGCCGCGTGACAGGTGGTGCAATCGAACTCGGCGAAGGTGTTCCCGGGATGGCAAGCGTCGCAGCTGACGGTCGTGCCGGGCGTGGTGGGGTCGTGCGGCGTCCCGGCCAGCGGGAAGAAGCGGGTGTGCCCGTTCACACCCGGATCGGTGAGCCAGGGGCCGGTGCTGCCGCTCTTTCCGCAGGCGGCCGCGACGATGACCAAGAGGGCGACACGGCGCATGGAAGTCTCCCCGGCGGCGCCCCGTCGAGCGCTCGATGGTCGATCGTGGCCGGCACGCCTGGGCGCCTCCCGGGCGGCCGGCCTGACTAGGGTGTGCCCTATTCGGGGAGAAGCGAGTCCTTACTTGGGGGTCGTCGCGACCGTGGAATCCGGCGCCGGCCGTCCGTTCCCGAATCTCTCGTGAGATCTGGAGAAAGCGGAATGGCGGCACTCGGCAGGCGCGGGGTTCTGGTGGGCGGCATGGCGGTCGGGCTGGGGCTCGTCCTGCCTTCGCTCTCCCGCGCCGTCGGCCGGACGCCCAGGCTCGAGCGGATCCTCATCCGGGTGCCCGGGCTCGACTCGGCGCACGACGGGCTGCGGCTGGTCCAGCTCAGCGACCTGCACGCCGGCCACCGCACACCGGACCAGCTCATCCGCGCCGCCGTGGATCAGGCGAACGCCCTCTCGCCGGACGCGGTCATGCTGACCGGCGACTACGTGTGCCAGGACCGGCGCGAGATCGGGCTGGCACGGGAGCTCATGGGCGGGCTGCGCGCGCCCACCTTCGCCTTGCTCGGAAACCACGACTTGTACACCGATCCGCGCGGGATGGCCGCGGCCCTCCGCTCGCTCGGGTACGAGGTGCTGGGGAACGCCTGGACCCGGATCCGCCTGCGCGGCGCCCCGCTCACGATGGTGGGCGTCGGCGACGGCATGACCGGGCGAGAGGACGTCGCCCGCGCGGTCGACGGGCTGGCCGGCACCGGCGCCCCCGTGGTGCTGGCGCACGGACCCCGGACCGCCGACCGGCTGCGCCGGCTAGGGCGGCCGCTCCTGTGCCTCTCCGGCCACACGCACGGCGGCCAGATCAGCCTTCCGCTCCTGACCCCGATGGTCTTCTCCCGCGTCGCGGGCGAGCACTACGTCCGGGGGCGCTACCGGCTGGACGGCGTTCAGCTGTACGTGAATCGCGGCATCGGCAACTCCGGCGTGCGCGTCCGGATCAACTCGCCGCCCGAGGTCACGCTGGTCACCCTGCGAGCGGCCTGATCCGGTCAGGAGCCCGGGCCCGCCGCCCGAGGGATTCCTCGGGCTCGTGCGACGCTCACCGTCGCGGGAGGGACCCCCGACGAGACCAGGGCACGCGGCCCCGCGCTCGCCTAGGCTCCGGTCAGGAGGGAAGCCCATGTCCGCCGCCGCCCCCGCCCCGACCGATCCGCGGCACCTCGACGAGGCCCTCTCCCGCCTGCGGGAGAGCGCGCCGCGCTGGGCGCGGGCGCCGCTGCCCGAGCGGATCGCCCTGGCCCGCTCGATGTTCCAGGGAGCGTACCGCACCGCCGTCCGGGCGGTCGAGGCGGCCTGCGCAGCCAAGGGGATCGCCCTGGACTCGCCCCAGGCCGGCGAGGAGTGGATGAGCGGCCCGTACGTCACCATCCGCGTGCTGCGCCAGCTGGTGCGCTCGCTGCGGCTCCTGGAGCGAAACGGGAACACCCCCGTCGGCCGCCTCTCCGAGACGGTGGACGGCCGGCTGGCGGTGCGCGTCTTCCCGGCCGGCCCCCGCGACGCGATGCTCTTCATGGGCGTGCGGGCCGAGGCGCAGATGCAGGAGGGCGTGGACGAACCCAGGCTGCACGAGAGCCGCGCCCGCTTCTACAAGTCGCCCGACCACGCGGGGAAGGTGTGCCTGGTCCTCGGGGCCGGGAACATCAACTCCATCCCGCCCACCGACGTCATCTACAAGCTGTTCAACGAGGGCAAGGTCTGCGTGCTCAAGATGAACCCGGTGAACGCGTACCTGGGGCCCATCATCGAGGAGGCGTTCGCCGCGGCCATCGGCCAGGGGCTGCTGGCCATCGTCCACGGCGGCGCCGCCGAGGGCTCGTACCTGGCCTACCACCCCGCGGTCGACGAGGTGCACGTCACCGGATCCGACCGGACCCACGACGCCCTGGTGTGGGGCCCCCCGGGCCCGGAGCGGGCCGAGCGGATGGCGCGCAACCGGCCGCTGCTCGCCAAGGAGATCACCAGCGAGCTGGGCTGCGTCTCGCCGGTGCTGGTCGTGCCGGGCCCGTGGGACGCGGGGACGCTCCGCGCCCAGGCCGAGAACGTGGCCGGCGCGGTCACCCACAACGCATCCTTCAACTGCAACGCCGCCAAGCTGCTGGTGCTGCCGCGGGGCTGGTCGCGCCGCGACGCCTTCCTGGCCGGCGTCGAGCACTTCATGGCGCTCGCCCCGGCCCGGCTGGCGTGGTACCCGGGCGCGCGGGAGCGCTACCGCGCCCTCACCGAGGGCCGGCCCGACGTCCGGCGCGTCGGGCAGGGCGAGGGGGCCCTCCCCTGGACCATCGTGGCCGGGCTGGATCCGGCGGCGGCCGATCCCGCCTTCACCACCGAGCCGTTCTGCTCGATGCTGTCCGAAACCTCGATCGGCTCCGAGGATCCCCTCGAGTTCCTGGCCAGGGCGGTCGACTTCGTGAACGAGCGGGTCTGGGGCACGCTCTCGGCGCACGTGGTGGTCCACCCGCGGACGCTGGCCGATCCGACCCTGTCGCGCGCCGTGGAGCAGGCGATCCGGCGCCTCCGCTACGGGACCGTGGCCGTGAACGTCTGGGCCGGGTACGGCTTCGCTTTCGGGACCACGCCCTGGGGCGCGTACCCGGGGAGCACCCTCACCGACATCCAGAGCGGCCGCGGCTTCGTCCACAACACCCTCATGCTCGAGCAGGTCGAGAAGGTCGTGATCCGGCACCCGGCCCGCACCTTCCCCAAGCCGCCCTACTTCCCGAGCCACCGCACCGCGCACCGGCTCGGACGCGCGCTGGTGGAGATGGAGGCCCGCGGCTGGCGCGCGATGCCGGCCGTGCTGACGGCGGGGGTGGGTGCGTAGGGGACACGAAGACACCCGGGCCCACCCTCGTTCCCGTCACCCCGTCACGGTCACGGGGCTCACGCCTCGTGAAACCCATCCCCCCCGCTCCCCCGCCATACCCTCATGCGACTCGCGCCGGCCCCCGCGCTCTGGTGTGCTGCAAGACGATCCGGGGGGAGGGTGCGCGCGTGAAGAGCTATCTGGTCTCGTGGTTGAAGCGACATCTGGATTCGGACATGGAGGCGTTCGAGCGCGCGCACGCCGGCCCGTGGCTGGTCTGGGAGGCCGGGCCGTGGCGGCCGCCTCCGGCGGACCGGTCGACCATCTCCGCTGCCGGCGAGCGGGGCGGGCGCAGCTCGTCCGGGGACGCCCTGGCGCTGGAGGTGGCGCCGCGCCCGGGCCGCGCGCGCTTCGAGGGCGTGCGGCTCGGCCGCGGATCCGAGAACGACCTGGTGGTGGACGACGGGACGCTCTCCAGGGCCCACCTCCTGCTGCGCTTCGACGATGGCCGCTGGACGCTCGAGGACCTGCGCTCCTCGAACGGCACACGGGTGGACGGCGCGGCCGTGGACGGCAAGCCGGTCGGGATCGAGTCCGGCAGCCGCATCGAGGCGGGCTCGGTGCGGCTCACCTTCTACGACGCGAAGGGGTTGTACCTGCGGCTGCGGCACGGGGTGTTGTAGCTTCCTCGGTGGGATGACCACCGCCCCTCCCTTCCCCCTCTTCGGCCCGGTGCACCTCGCGCTCCTGGCCGCCGTGCCGGGGCTGGGGCTCGGCCTGGCCGCCCTGATCCGCTCCCGGCCCGCGCTGGAGCGCCCGGTGCGGCTGGGCCTGGCCGCGGTGCTGGCCGTCAACCAGCTCGCCTACCTCGCCTATGCCGCGGCGCGGGGCTGGATCGCGCCGCCCAGCGGCCTGCCGCTGGAGCTGTGCGACGTGGCGCTGTGGCTGGCGGTGGCGGCCCTGGTCGGGTCGCCTCCCGTGGTGGGCGAGCTGCTCTACTTCGTGGGCCTGGCCGGCACGGTGCAGGCGCTGCTCACGCCCGACCTGGGGATCGCGTTCCCTTCGTACCCGGCGGCCAAGTTCTTCCTCGGCCACGGCGGCACGGTGGCGGCGGCGATCCTCCTCCTCGCCACCGGCCGCCTCCGGCCACGGCCCGGCGCCTGGTGGCGCGCGCTCCTCGTCCTCGACGCGTACGCCGCCGCGCTGTTCGTCCTCGACCGCCTGGCCGGGACCAACTACCTGTACCTGGCCCACAAGCCGCCCATCCCCACGCTGCTGGATCGGATGGGGCCGTGGCCCTGGTACATCCTGAGCGCGGAGGTCCTGGCCGCGGCCCTCTTCTTCCTGCTGCAGCTCCCGTTCCGCAGGTCCCCGCACCGTCTCGCCGGTGCGTGAATGCCGGTGGCGGCGAGCGAGCCGGGTTGCAGCCGGGCGCGCCGGTCGATCGGCTCTCCGGGGCGTCCGTGTACCGGCCTGCCCCTTCACGCGTCGGCGGCGGTGTAGGTGGTCAGCTCGGCGACGATGCGCGGCGGCACCGGCTCGCCCGCCAGGTGATCGCGGATCGCGCCCACCGCCAGCTCGGCCATCCGCCCCGGCTGCTGGACCACGTCGGCGTGGATCCTTCCTGCCCGGATGGCCTGCCGGGCCTCGTCGGTCCCGTCGAAGCCGACGATGGTGACCTTGCCGGCGCGGTGTGCAGCCTCGACCGCGGCCACGGCGCCCATCGCGAACTCGTCGTTGCAGCAGAAGATGCCGTTCACCGGGGCGCGCCCGAGCATCTCGCCGATCAGGGTCGCGCTCTCCTCGCGCGGCCGGCCGAAGACCGGCATCTCGCCGATGACCAGGACCCCCCGCGAGGCCGCCATCACCTCGCGAAAACCGCGGATCCGATCCAGCATGGAGGCGATGCCGGGGTTCATGACCATGAGGACCGTCCCGCGGCCACCGAGCGCCTCGACCATCAGCTTGCCCGCCATCCTCCCGCCCTCGACGTTGTCCGAGCCGACGTGGGTCACCACCTTGCCGCGCCCGCCGGCGCTGGCGATGTCGACGGTGAACACCGGCAGCGCGGCGCGGTTGGCCTGCTCGATGGCCCCGCCTACGGCGACCGGATCGCACGGGGTGACGAGGAGCGCGTCCACGTCGCGGGCCGCCACATGGGCCGCGACGTGGGCGGCCTGGTCCGACGCGCGGCAGTGGCTGTCGGTCACGACCACGTCGAGCCCCGCTTGCCCCGCCGCCCGCTCGACGCCGGCCCGGAGCTCGCGGTGGAACGGGATGTCGAGGGTCAGCATCGAGACCCCGATGATCTTCCTGTCTCGCTGCGCCACGGTTCCTCCACGGATCGTAGAAGCGATGCTACAGGGTCATCGGGCGACGGTCCAAGTCGAGATGGCGACGGCCGCCACGCCGAGCCTCGGCCGATGGTGGACGTGGAGCACACCTGAGCAGGACCTCGGGGAGCTCCCGGCCTCATCCTGGCGCGCAAGCTCTCGCGCGCGGAGGAAAAGGATGAGACGCGTCCGAGCCGCGCCCGGCAGGCGCAGCCACGCAGTTTCTCACCACACGTCGCACCGCGCCGCCGGCGGCCGGACCATGGGGCTGCCCTCGTCGCAGCGGAAGGCCTTGGCGAACTCGGGCAGGTTCGAGAGCGGTCCGTTCACCCGGAACCGCGCCGGCGGGTTCGCGCCCTGGCTGGCCTGGTCGGCGACGTCCGCGTCGGTGGCCGAGGTGCACAGCGACTGCCCGTACCCGACGAAGAATTGCTGGTCGGGCGTGAAGCCGGCGACCCGCTTGTCGGGGGCGGGGTGCGCGATGCGCTCGGCGCGCAGGGCCTCGTAGGCGGCCCGCAGGCCGGCCAGGTCCGCCAGGTTGCCTTCCAGCGTGCGCCGGCCGTCGAGCCGGACGCCGAGCACGGGCTCGTAGGCGTCGTACTGCTCCACCAGGCACGCGGCCCGCGCCTCGAAGGCCCTGGACGCGGCGGGGGTCCACCAGTCCCCCGGGGTTCCGTCCGGCCCGCGCAGCCGCCCCGGCCCCTCCAGCGCCTCCGCCAGGCGGCGTCCGATGGCCGTCCCCATGGCGCCGAACACCACCGGATCCGGCGCCTCCGGGTCGTAGACCGGCGGTTGCAGCGCGCCGGCGGGGACGCAGAGGACGTTCCGCGCCGGCCAGTAGGCGGGCTGCGGGGCGAACGGCCCCAGCAGCCACTCCCCGCGATCGGCCGGCCGGGAGGCGCGCGCCACCTCCTGAGCGACGGCGAACCGACCGGCGGAGAGGACGTTCCGGAAGTACGAATCGCGCCCCACCCGCAGGGCCTTGTAGTCGGCGGGCGCGTCGGGGTAGCCGATCTGCGCCACCATCCGCTCCAGCTTGGCGGTGGCGTGCGACTGCGTGGCCGCATCGATCCAGGGCGCGGACTCGACGGTCTCCAGCATGCCCCGCTGCATCCCGGAGACGAGCCAGCCGGCGCGTTCGCGGCCGGACGCGCGGAGGTGCCGGCGCGCGAAGGCGCCGCCCGCGGTGAGCGGGAAGGCGCGGGCGGTGGCGTCCACGCAATCCTTCCAGCGGGGGCGCAGCTCGGCCGGGGCCGGCGCGAGCGGCGCCTGGAAGCGGAACCACTCCTGGACCACGGGGGATGGAAGCGCGCGCTCGGCCGCCATCGCCTCGGCCAGCCGCACGCGCAGGTACGCCTTCCAGGCCGCCACCGGCGCCTGCTCGAACTCCTCGCCCACCCGGGCCACGAGTCCGCCGTCCTCCACCCCGAGGGCGTCCAGGCGATCGGCCCCCAGCGCCCGGAGGAACCGGCCCCAGGGGAAGCCCGGCGCGAGGCGCTGGAGCCCGGCCCGGTCGAGGGGCTGCGGCTCGGCTCTCGCCGCGCCGACGGGGGAGCCGGACGGGGCGCCCTGCAGCGCGCGCTCCAGATCCACCGCCGCCTCGGCCTCCGTGCCGACCTGGTCCGCCGGAAAGCCACCGAGCCGCAGCATCGCCCGCGCGTGCTCGAGCAGCGGATCCGGCTGGCCCGGCTCCACGTCCGCGCGCGGCACGACCGGCCGCGACCGCACCCCGGCTCCGTCCCCGGCCGGCGGCCCCAGGCCCACCCCCCCGGCGCCGAGGACCAGCAGGTTTCGCGCCGGGCTGGCGGGATCGGGCCGGGCCCGCACGCCGAAGGGCGCCCGGAGCCCCATCGCCGCCAGCCGGAAGAGCGCGTCCCCGAGCTCCAGCCGATCCGAGACGGCGTCCAGCCGGGCCCACTCGGCCTGCAGGTCCGCCAGCCCGCCGGCCTCCACGTCGGCCTCGGCCATGCACGCCGCGTAGAAGTCGCCCGCCTTGCGCCCGAAGCGCTCGCGGGCGTCGACCCTGCCGGCGCCGGCGTCCTCCAGGATGCGCCGCAGCAGCCGCCCGTTGCGCTCCTCGAGCTCGCCCGCGCCCCGGACCCAGCGCGTGCGGTCGGGCGGCACCGGGGTCTCGGCGATCCAGCGCCCGCAGGCGAACTGATAGAAGTCCTGGCATGGGGAGGTGTTGCGGTCCAGCGCCGCCTCGTCCACCGCCGGATACGGCACCTCGTCGCCGGCCGTCCGCCGGGCCTGGTGGTGACAGGCCGTCGCCAGCAGCGAGGCAGCCAGGAGCAGGACCGAACGGCGCACGCGCAACCTCTCGACCGGCGGCCGGCTCACCGCCAACCCGCATGATCGCGCGCGCGGCGGGCGGCGCTCAAGCAAATCGAGAAGGCCCCCGGCCCGAGCGCGGAGGCACGTCGCGCGCCGGAGCCGCCTCACCGGACGGGCCCTCGCCCGCGCTGCGCCAACCGCGCCTCCCGGCGCGCCCGGGCGCCCTCCACCCGCTCGCGCTCCTCGTCCGTCTCGCACAGGAGCGCTGGGACCCGGGCGGGTCTGCCCTCCGGGTCCACCGCCACGAAGGTGAGGAAGGCGTCGCAGCACCGCTCCCGGGCCCCCGTCGTCGGATCCTCCGACACCACCTCGACCTCCACCTCAATGGAGTGGCTGAAGGTCGCGTTGACGCGCGCCACCAGGACGGCCATCTGGCCCACGCGGATGGGGGCCACGAAGTTGAGCTGGTCGACCGAGGCCGTGACCACCGGCAGGCGGGCGTGCCGCATGGCGGCCATGCTGGCGGCGATGTCGATCCACTGCATCACGATGCCACCGAAGGCCGTGCCGTGACCGTTCGCATCCGGCGGCATGACCAGGTGCGTGGTCTCGATCCGGGACGCCGAGGAGGGCTTGGGATCGCTCATGGGTACCGCTTAGCATGCCGCGCCCGCCCGTCCCTCGCCGCGTGTGGGTGCCGGCGGCTATATTCGCCCTTCCCCAGGGAGCAACCATGCCGCTCGCGGTCACGCTCATCGATTTCGCCCGGGATCCGCTGCAGAAGCTCTACGGCGCCTACCGGACCTGCTACACCCCCAAGACGCCCGCCGAGGTGTGGGACGAGATCCGGGACGGGCGCATCGCCCCGGAAACCATCCGCGAGTTCGTGACCGAGCGGCTCAAGTCCGGCCACGCCTCGCCGCTCGAGCAGGTGGTGTTCTGGTTCGGGATCTCGGGCGTCTCGCGCGCGCTCTCCCACCAGTTCGTCCGACACCGCGTGGGCATCTCCTTCGAGCAGCAGTCGCAGCGCTACGTCCGATACAAGGAGGAGCGGCTCGACTACGTCATGCCGAAGAGCTGGGACAAGGCCGGCCTCGGCGACGAGTACGATCGGCTCATGCGCGAGATCACCCGCGTGTACGAGGACGCGCTGAAGAAGGGGATCCCGGCCGAGGACGCGCGCTTCGTCCTCCCCAACGCCACCCCCACCAACTTCCAGGTGATGGTGAACTTCACCGAGCTGCTCCACATCGCCGACCTGCGCCTGTGCTGGCGCGCCCAGTGGGAGATCCGGCACATGGTGGCGCTCATGCGCCGGGAGGTGATGCGGGCGGCCCCGGAGCTGGGGTCGCACCTGCAGCCCAAGTGCGGCGACAAGCGCACCGGTTACTGCGACGAGCCGCGCAAGGAGTGGGAGCGGTGCCCGCTGGGCAAGGTCCGCCCGCACAAGGAGCAGCTCCTGGAGGTGTTCCAGCAGTACCGGACCGGGAACCTGGTGCCGCTCGGGGAGGAGCACCTCAGGACGGTGGAGGATGCCGAGGGGGAGGGGTAAAGGTGGGGGGCGCATGGGCCCCTTCTCGAGCCTCACCCCGAACCCGCACCCGAACCTGAACCCGGCTTCTCGTCACCCGTGCACCGGGTCCCGTGGCCCGTCCCCGGGAACCCGTGATTCGAACCCGGGCTCGGGTGACGAGCCACGGGACAGGGGCCACGGGACCCGGGCCACGTGCACGCACTGCGCGGGTTCAGGTTCGGGTCCGGGTTCGGGAAGAGCAGCGCTCACGATCATCGCCCTCGCGCTGGCCCTTCCCGCGCGGGCCCAGATCGCCGCCGCCGACCGCGAGTCCGGGCTCCCCGCCGGGCTCACGCTCCCGAATCAGTTCGCGGCCGTGGCGGAGGAGCCCACCGCGCTCGGCGTCAACCCGGCCGGCGTCGGGTTCGTGGGCGGGTTCGCCTTCCAGTACTTCCACGAGGGGGTCGCGAGCGAGCACACCTCGGCCGACGGCCTGTACCTGGCCGATCGCTTCGGACCGCTGGCCATCGGCTACGGGCTGGAGCTCGTGAACCCGGGCGACGCGCCGCTGGCGCGCTACCGCCGTTCCCGGCTGGCCCTGGCGCTCTCGGACGGGCGCTCCGCCTCGCTGGGCTTCGGCTGGACCTGGATCCACTCCGGCGACGACGCGCTGGAGCGGGCCGGAAGCTGGGAGGCGGGGCTCACCGTCCGGCCCTGGCGGTTCCTGTCCCTGGGCGCGGCCGCGCTGGGCAACGGCGCCCACCTCGGCCCGAGCCGCCTCCCCACCCGTTTCGACCTGGGCATCGCCACGCGCTGGTGGGACGACCGCATCACGCTCTCGGCCAATCTCCTGGCCGACGATCGGGGCCAGCCCTTTCGCACCACCCAGGCCCGGCTGGGCGCGGGGGTGGAGGTGCTGCCGGGGCTCCTGGCCGGGGTGGAGCTGGACCTCCCCACCCGCGACGAGGCCGGCCCCGGGCACGCCGCCACCGGGCTCCTCACGCTCACCTTCGACGGGCGGCACGCCGGCGTGACGGCCGGTGCCACGCGCCTCGAGGGCCGGACCGGCTGGATCGCCGGGCTGCGGCTCTCGCAGGAGAAGTACCGCGCCCCCGGCGCCGGCCGCTCGCTGGCGGCGCTGAACCTGCCCCGCGCGCTCGAGCCGCGGCGCTTCCTGTGGCTGACGGTCGGGGACCGCGATCCCTACGCGGCGCTGGTGGAGCGCATCCTGGCGGCCCGCGACGACCCGGCGGTGGGTGCGCTGCTGCTCCGCATCGACAGCGCGCCCATCGGGGCGGGCCGCGTGGAGGAGCTCCGGGCGCTGCTGGCCTCGGTCCGCACCAGGAAGCCCGTGCTGGTCTACCTCACCGGCGGCGGCACGCGCGAGTACTGGCTGGCCAGCACCGCCACCGCGGTGGCGGCGCCGCCGGGCGCTCCCATGATCGTGAACGGGTTCTCGAGCGCCCAGCTCTACCTGCGCGACCTGCTGGCACGCCTGGGCGTGAACGTGCAGGTGGTGCGCGCCGGCGCCTACAAGACCGCCACCGAGCCGCTGGTCCGGAGCGGGCCCTCGCCCGAGGCCAAGCAGGTGACCGACGCCATCCTGGACGACGTGTACGGGCGCTTCGTGGCCGACGTGGCCGCCGCCCGGCGGCTGGCGCCGGAGCGGGTCCGGTCGCTGGTGGACCAGGGGCTCTTCACCAGCGACGAGGCGCGCGCCGCCGGCCTGCTGGACGCCACCCTCTGGCCCGACGAGGTGACGGAGTGGGCCGGCCACGTGGCCGGACGCCGGCTCTTCGCCCGGGGGACCTACCGTCCGGAGCCGGAGCGGCTGGCACAGCGCTGGGGTCGGCCGCCCATCATCGAGATCGTCCGCCTCTCCGGGATCATCGCCCGTAGCTCCGGCGGCTCCGGCCTGCTGGGCGAGGATGCCCTGGCCGGCGCCGACGCGGTGGCGGCCGCCATCCACCGGGCCACCGACGACGGCGAGGTGAAGGCCATCGTGCTGCGCATCGAATCGCCGGGCGGGGACGGCCTGGCCTCGGACCTCGTCTGGCGCGAGGTGGTCCGGGCGCGGCGCAAGGGCAAGCCGGTCATCGCCTCGATGGGCGACGTGGCCGCCAGCGGCGGCTACCTGGTGGCGGCCGGGACCGACGCGATCGTGGCCGAGCCCTCGACGCTGACCGGCTCCATCGGCGTCTTCGCCGCCAAGCCGGACCTGGGCGGCCTCCTCGACAAGCTCTCCGTGCGCCGCGACGCCGCCGCCCGCGGCGACAAGGCCCAGCTCCTCTCGCTCATGCGCCCCTGGACGGAGGCGGAGCAGAAGGTGGTGCAGAAGCAGGTGGACGCCTTCTACGGCCTGTTCCTGGACCGGGTGGCAGAGGGACGGAAGCTGCCCAGGGCCGAGGTCGAGGCGCTGGCGGCGGGCCGCGTCTGGACCGGACGCCAGGCGCTGGAGCGCCACCTGGTCGACCGGATCGGAACGCTGGCGGACGCGGTGGCGATGGCGCGGGCGGCCGCCGGGCTGCACGAGCGCGAGGCCGCCGTGCGCCGGTCCAGCGCGGGCGGCGGGATGCTCGAGCGCGCCGGGCTGGGAGCGCTGGTCCGCGCCGCCCCGGAGCCCGCGCTGGCCCGCCTTGCGCGCTCCACGCCGGAGCTCGAGGCGCTGCTGGTGCTGTCGGAGGCTGGCCTGGGACCCGTGCTGGCGCTGCCGGAGGACTGGATCCATTCCCCCGAGCGATGAGTGATGATGCCCCCCCTTCGACGCTCAGGGCAGGCCTTCGTCAGGCTCAGGGCAGGCCTGCGTCAGACTCTGAACAGGCGCATTCGCGCACCCTGCCCCACCCGGGTCGCACATTCGCTTTCGCTTCGCACGCTTTTTTGCTAGAGATCGAGTTGTCTCCTGCCCTGTCTCGACGTAGGTTGGACGGGTCGAGGGGATCGACCTCGGGGTCGACCGGCTCCTTGCATCACCAGGGGAGAGACGCCGCGCGGGTAGCGCGCGGCGCGCCAGAGTCGGGACCTCGGGCCAGGCACTTCGCGGACCGTTTCGGCATTCACAGCTCCGCGAGCGGTGCCGTTCCAGACGCGTGGATGAGACCGCAGGGGGACCAGGACGTCCCGCGGTCGGAGCAGACAACGGCATGAGCGAGCACGAAGAGACCCCGAGCCAGGGTGAGGGCGGGGCCCCGCAGACCGCCCCGGTTCCGGCGACGTCAGCCGAGCCGGCGGACGCATCGATCCCCGGACCCAACGGACAGGCTCCACAGCCTGGCCAGCCCGGGCCGGGCCAGGGGCGGCGCCGGCGGCGCCGCCGGGGACGCCGAGGCCGTGGCAACCCCGCCCAGGCGGGCGGAGCTCCAGCGCCCGGCGCCAACGGGCAGGGCGCGCCCTCACCCGCCGCAAACGGCGCCCCCGCCCCGATGGCGCAGCCGGGTGCGGCCCCTCAACCGGAGGTGACCGAGGAGGTCGAGGGGGTGCTCCAGTTCGAGGGCAAGGGAAACGGATACCTGCGCGACCCCAAGCGCAACTACCTCCCCCAACCGCTCGACGTGGAGGTCCCGCGCTGGCTGGTCGAGCGCATGCACCTGCAGCCCGGGCTGCTGGTGAAGGGGCTGGCCTCCGTCCGGAACATGAAGCGGGTCATGAGCCGCATCGACACGCTGGAGGGCGCGGATCCCATGGCGGTGGCGCGGCGGACCCACTTCCACAACCTCACCGCCACCGACCCCACCGAGAAGCTGGTGATGGAGACCAAGCCGGACGAGATGATCGGCCGCGTCCTGGACCTCATCTCGCCCATCGGCCTGGGAGCCCGCGGGCTGCTGACCTCGCCGCCCAAGGCCGGCAAGACCATCATGCTGCAGCGGATCGCCCAGGCGATCACCGCAAACCGGCCCGACGTCCACCTCACCGTCCTCCTCGTCGACGAGCGTCCCGAGGAGGTCACCGACATGCGGCGCAACATCAAGGGCGAGGTCATCGGCTCATCCAACGACCGCCCCACCGAGGAGCACCTCCACGTGGCCGAGATGGCGCTGGAGCGCGCCAAGCGCCTGGTGGAGGGCGGCAAGGACGTGGTCATCCTGCTCGACTCGATCACCCGCCTGTCCCGCGCCTACAACAAGGAGGTCGAGTCCTCCGGGCGGACCCTGACCGGCGGCGTCGACAGCCGCGCCCTGGAGCGTCCCAAGCGGCTCTTCGGCTCGGCCCGCAAGGCCGAGGAGGGCGGCTCGCTGACCATCCTCGCCACCGCCCTCATCGACACCGGGTCCCGGATGGACGAGGTGATCTTCGAGGAGTTCAAGGGCACCGGCAACATGGAGGTGGTGCTGTCGCGGCAGCTGGCCGAGCGGCGCATCTTCCCCGCCATCGACATCGGCGCCACCGGCACGCGCAAGGAGGAGAAGCTCTTCTCGCAGAAGGAGATCGAGAAGATCCGCCGGCTGCGCGGCGCGCTGGCCTCGCTCAAGCCGGTGGAGGCCATGGAACGGCTGCTCAAGAAGCTCTCCGAGTTCGACACCAACGACGAGTTCCTGCAGAGCTTCTAGCGCTCCCTGCCAGGGTCACCGGCGCAGATCCACGTTTGGTGTCCCCCGACCGCTGGCGTCCCGCACCCGGGTGTCAGGCTTCGGGGGGTCCCTGCCAGCCCGGCGACCGGTGACTACACTTCCCCCCTCGCATGGAACCGCGCCTTGCGCCGGGCGGCATCGCCTGCTCTACTCACCCCATGGCAGGGGATCGGGTGCTCATCGTCGACGACGACGAGCTCATCCTCAAGGCGCTGGCCCGCATCCTCGAATCGGCTGGATTCGAGCCCCGCTGTTACATCACCCCCGAGGAGGCGCTGGAGGCCATCGAGGCCGAGGCCCCGGTGGTGGTCATCTCCGACTACATGATGCCCACCATGGACGGCGTGGCCTTCCTCAAGGCGGCCCGGGCCCGCTTCCCCTCGGCGGTGCGGATCCTGTGCACCGCCGCCGAGGACTTCCGGGTGGCCCTCCAGGCGGTGAATGCCGGCGAGGTCTTCCGCATCGTCTCCAAGCCCTGGCACCAGCAGGAGCTGCTCGGGACGGTCCAGCAGGCGGCCGAGGCGGCGCGCCTGCGCAGCGAGAACGAGCGCCTCACCGCCGAGGTGCAGCGGCAGAACGAGCGGCTGCGCGAGGTGAACACGCGCCTGGAGGAGATGGTGCAGCAGCGCACCCAGGCGCTCCTGGAGGGTCTCATCGCCGCGCTCGACTACCGGGACGCGGAGACGCAGTGGCACTCTCGCCGGGTCTCCCTCTACGCCCGCCGGCTGGCCGAGGCACTGGGCCTGGGCGAGCCGGACCTGACCGTCATCGAGCATGGCGCGCTCCTGCACGACATCGGCAAGATCGGCGTCCGCGACCTGGTGCTGCTCAAGCCCGGGCCGCTGACCAGCGAGGAGTGGAACGAGATGCGCCGCCACCCGGAGCTGGGGTGGGCGCTGCTCCAGCGGGTCGATTACCTGCGCCCCGCCTCGGCCATCGTGCTGCAGCACCAGGAGAAGTGGGACGGCTCCGGGTATCCCAAGCGGCTCAAGGGCGAGGAGATCGTCGTCGGGGCCCGCATCTTCCACGTGGTGGACACCCTCGACGCCATCACCAGCGATCGTCCGTATCGCCGGTCCCGCCCGTTCCAGGAGGCGCGCGACGAGATCGCTCGCTGCCGCGGGACGCAGTTCGATCCCCAGGTGGTGGACGCCTTCATGGCCGTGCCGCCGGAGGACTGGGAGCGGATCCGGCTGGACGTGGAGACGGTCGCGGTCCTCTCCGCCGACCTGGCCGAGAGCTCGGCCGCGTCCGAGGAGCTCGTCAACGTCCTCGAGCTGGGCTCCGGGTACTGAAGGCGCCGCCAGCCTCCGCCAGCTCCGCCCCGCCCGCGTTCTCGATGCCGGGTGCCGGGACGCCCGGCCCTTCCTCGACCGCGTCGAGCTCCTGCAGCCTCTCGATCCGGGACAGCTCCAGCCGCAGGTCCGCCGGGAACGTGCGCGCCAGCAGCCGGGCCACCGCCGGCCCGCCCTCGGCCGCGGCCCACGGCAGGAGCGCGTCGCGAAGCTCGCTGGCCCAGCGGTACCGGTGGTCCGGCTCGCGGGCCAGCGCCCGCAGCACCACCGCGTCCAGGCCCGCCGGGACCTCGGGCCGGCGGGCCGAGGGCTGCGGCACGTCGGCGTTGCGGATCTCGGCCAGCGTGGCCAGCCCGGAGCGCGACGAGAAGAGCCGCTCGCCGGTGAGCATCTCGTGCAGCACCACCCCCAGCGAGAACACGTCGGATCGCCGATCCACGCGCAGGCCGCGCACCGCCTCGGGCGAGAGGTAGGCGAACTTCCCCCGCAGGCCGGGACGCGACGACGAGCGCCGAGCGAGCGCAGGGCCAGGCGGAGGAGCCTGGCCCGGAGCGAGCAGGGGGTGCCGGGGGCCGCAGGCTCCCCACGCCTCGCGGCGCGGAGCCGAGGACTCCGCCGCGTAGATGGATTCGGCCTGGGCGATCCCGAAGTCGATGATGCGCACCGAGCCGTCGAAGCCGAGCAGGACGTTCCCGGGCGAGACGTCGTTGTGGACCACCCGCATGACCTCGCCCCGGGCACCCCGCCGCCGGTGCGCGTGATCGAGCGCCTCCGCCACCCGGACCGCCACGTGCACGGCCACCGGAACCGGCAGCTGCCCGTCCACGGCGCGGAGCCGCTGCTGGAGCGCGCGCAGGTCCTTCCCGGGCAGGTACTGGTAGGCGATGTAGTAGACCCCGTCCTCGCGCCCCAGCTCGCGCAGGGGAAGGATGGACGGGTGCGCCAGCTGGGCCCACACGCGGGCCTCGTCCAGGAACATCGTGACCAGCTCCGCATCGTCCGCCAGCATGGCGAGCATGCGCTTCAGCGCGTAGAGGCGGGGCGGCCGCTCGTCCCCCCGCAGGGCCACGTGGACCTCCGCCATGCCGCCGACGGCGATGCGGTCCAGGAGCAGCCAGGGGCCGAAGGGGGTGGGCTTGCGCATACGGGGGGTGGGTTATGATACCGCGGCCATGGCCACCAGCTGTTACCGATGCGGCGCCGAGCTCCCGATCGACGGGCCGGTGGGACGCCGTACCACCTGTCCGGAGTGCGATGCGGACCTTCATTGCTGCATCAACTGCAAGCACTACGACCCCGCCGCCGCCCACGAGTGCCGCGAGCCGCACGCCGAGCACTACGTGGACAAGGAGTCGTCCAACGCCTGCGACCTGTTCCAGCTCGGCGATGGTGCATCGCGGCGCAGGAAGAGCGCCCGCGCCGCCAAGGACCAGCTCCGCGCCCTCTTCGGCGATGCCCCCACCCCCACCGACGACGACGACCCGCGCGACGCGCTCGAGGCGCTGTTCAGGAAGAAGTAGCGATCAGCGCGCGGCGGCGGCCGGAAAGGCCTCCGCCACGCACGCCTCGTCGGCCAGCCCGCGCGCCGCCGCCTCGCCGGCGGCCTTGGCGGGGTTGCGGAACAGGAAGGCCCCCACCCAGCGAGCCGGCGGGACCGGATCGCGGGTGGCGCGGCGCAGGAAGACCCGGGCCACGCGCCCGGGGTGCGCGGCCGCGAAGGCGGCGTAGATCTCCGGGTCGCGCTCGCCGGTGTCGCCGACCAGGACCAGCTTCGGCTCCGGGAAGCGCTCCGCCAGCTTCTCCAGCACCGGCTCCTTGTAGCCGTGCAGGGTCCTGCGGCCGAGGTTCCGCAGGAACAGCGCCGCGGGCGGGAAGCCGTTCTTCTCCAGGAAGCGGGCGATGCGGGGGGCGAGCTGGATGGGGGAGCCCGAGACGAAGGCCACCGGCGCGCCCTTCTCGTGGAGACATCCGTAGAAGGCCGCCATCCCGGGGACCGCCGGCTGCGTCTCGGCGTCCTCGAGGAACGTCGACGCGAGCATGTCCGGGGTGCTGGTCACGTTGGTCACGGCCACCGTGTCGTCGAAGTCCGAGATCACCAGGAAGGGAGCGTCGGGGGAGAGCACCTGGACGCGCGCCGTCGCGGTCACCTGCTCCACCTGCACGGTGACCTCGTGGAACCCGGGCGGGAACGTCTCCCCGTCCGCGGGGCGGATGGCCACCTCGAACTCGCCGTCGTGGCCGGAGACGGCCTGCGCCGTGCGGCCCAGGAAGCTCACCGCCACCGCCGCGCCGACGCGGTTGGTCGCGGCCAGCACTCGTGCCGTGCGCGCCGCCCTGGGGCCGTGCTTCCCGTGCTCCTCCTCCAGGACGCGGCCGGACACCCAGACCACGTCGGGGCGGCCCAGACCGGAGGGGAGGAGCAGGGCCGGGGTGTCGTTCGCTTTCGCGACGGAGGTGGTGAGCAGGACGAGCAGGAGCACGACCCGGTGAAATCGCATCGAGGAGATGCTACCGCGTTGCGCAGGCATCGGCATTGGCGTCGGCATCAGCGTCGGCGTCGGCCATCGGCCATCGGCGTCGGCGTCGGCGTCGGCGTCGGCGTCGGACAGAGACCTATTCCGTCTCGCCCGCGATCCACTGAAGGTACTTCTCGCTCCCCGCCTCGATCCCGAGCGCCACCACCTCGGGCACCTGGTACGGGTGCAGCGCCAGCACGCGATCGCGCAGCGCCTCGAAGCGGGCGCGGGTGGTCTTGAGCAGGATCAGCGCCTCGGGCTCGTCCTGCACCTTCCCCTCCCACCAGTAGATGGAACGGATCCCGGGCAGCACGTTGGCGCAGGCGGCGAGCCGCTCGGACACGAGCGACCGCCCGAGCTCGGCGGCCTTCTCCGGCGACGGGGCGGTGACCAGCACCACCAGCGCCTCGGCCGCGCCGCTCACAGCCCCGCCCCCCTGGCCACGATCTCCTTCATGATCTCGGACGTGCCTCCCGCGATGGTCATGACCCGCAGGTCGCGCCAGGCGCGGGCCACCGGGGTCTCGAGGACGTACCCCATCCCGCCGTGGAGCTGCATGCAGTCGTAGGCCACCCGCTGGGCCAGGTCGCAGGCGAAGAGCTTGGCCATGGAGATCTCCTTCACCGCCGGCTCGCCGCGGGCGAAGAGATCGCAGGCCCGGTAGGTGAGCCAGCGCGCGGCCTCGATGGCGGTGAGGTGCTCGGCCAGCTTGTGGCGCCACACCTGCATCCGCGCCAGCGGCCGCCCGAAGGCGGTCCGCTCGCCGGCGTAGCGCATGGCGTCCTCCACCAGGAGCTGCATGGCCGCCACCGCCTGGACCGCGGCCACCAGCCGCTCGCCCTGGAAGTTGGCCATGGCGTGGTAGAAGCCCTGGTTCTCCTCGCCCAGCAGGTAGCGCGCCGGGACGCGGCAGTCCTCGAAGAAGAGCACCGCCGTGTCCGACGACGGGTTGCCGACCTTCTCCAGCACCTTCGAGACCTGGAACCCGGCCACGTCGGTGGGGAAGAGCAGCAGGGACAGGCCCTCGTGACCGGGGCCGCCGGTGCGGACCGCCAGGGTGAGGAAGTCGGCCCGGGCGCCGTTGGTGATCCACATCTTCGAGCCGTTCACCACGTACTCGTCGCCCTCGCGCCGGGCCGAGGTGCGGATGGCGGCCACGTCCGAACCGGCGTCGGGCTCCGAGATGGCCAGCGCCGCCACCCGCTCGCCGCGGATGGCCGGCGCCAGGAACTCGCGCTTCTGCTCGTCGGTGCCGATCTCTCCGATGACCGGGGTGGCGATCTCGCCGTGGACCAGCATGGCCATGTTCAGGCCGGCGTTGCCCGACCGGACCAGCTCCTCGGCGTAGGCCACCACGTACCAGTAGTCCAGGCCGGAGCCGCCCCAGGCCGGGTCCTGGCGGATGCCGAAGTAGCCCAGCTCGCCGAAGCGCCGGAACAGCTCGGGCGGGAACGCGCCCGCGTCGTCCCAGGCCTTGGCGTGCGGCTGCAGCTCCCGCTCGCAGAAGGTCCGGACCGAGCGGCGGAAGACCTGGTGATCCTCGGTGAAGGGCTCGAAGGCAACGGCGGGTCGCTCGCTCATGCCGCGTTCCTAGCCGGCGGAACCTCCACGGGGGGGACAAAGTCGGGGCCTGCCCGGCGTCCCGCACCGCCGGCGAGCGATCGGGCCGCGGGACAGGCGCGGAGCGGCCTGCACCTCGCCCGCCCGCACGCCGCCTCGAAGGAGCGTGTCCGTTCGGCTCCTCCCGGCCGGCGGTCGGCGCCTCCACCGTATGGTGCGGTGCAAGGAAGGGGGAGTGCCATGGGCGTGGACATCAAGCAGGCTCACCGGCAGCTTCTGGAGGACGTGTTCGGGAAGGGACGGCTGGACGTCGTCGGGGAGATCTGCGACGCCGGGATGCGCGCCCACGATCCGCTCACGGGCGACGCGGACCTGCGGCAGTTCCGCGACAACTGCACCACGTACCGGAGCGCCTTCCCGGGGACCCGCTGCACCATCCTGGCGCAGTATCTCGACGGCGAAACCGTGATCACGCGCTGGCGCATGTCCGGAGCCCATGAGGGCGAGTTCATGGGCATCCTGCCCACCGGCGCCGAGTGCACGGTCGAGGGGATCGACGTGGGCCGGTTCCAGGGTGGCAAGCTCATCGAGAACTGGGCCCAGTGGGACGCGCTCGGCCTCATGCGCCAGCTGGGTGCGAGGATGGTCTCGCAACCCCAGGAGAGCGAGATGCGGGTGCCGCTCTAGCCCGCCACGGCTCGCCGGCCGTTCCCGCCTCACGGCACCGCGCACGCGCCGGCGCTGGCCAATGCCAGCGCCGGGGGGCGCACCCGCCGCGATCCGGCCTCAGGGGGCTTCCGTCACCAGCCGGGGAGCGACCAGGACGGTCTTCCGGGGTGGAGCGGCCCCGGTGCGGATGTGATCCACCAGGTACCGGACCGCCCGGGCGGACTGCTCGGCGAAGGAACAGTCGATGGTGGCGTCGAGCATCCCGCTGCGCAGCATCTGAAGCGCGGCGGGGATGGCGTCGAAGCCGACGGTGACCTTGCTCGAGGGATCCTCGGAGGACATCGCCATGGCCTCGATCGCCCCGATCATCATCTCGTCGTTGGCGGCGAACACGGCGTCGAAGCTGGGATGCTTGCGTATCATGTCGTACATGGCGTTTCGGGCCCTGGCCCGGTCGTAGCTGGCCGGCTCGCTGGCCAGGATCTTCACGCCCGACGCCTTCATGACCTCCTCGAAGCCGGCCTTCCGGTCGGCCGTCATGGGAGATCCGGGGGCGCCCTCGATCTCGATGACCGAGCCCTTGTTGCCGAGCTTCTCGATGATGAACCTCGCGGCGAGCCGCCCTCCCTCGGCATCGTCGCAGGCGACCTGCACCACCGTCTTGTCCGTGTCCACCCTGCCGACGGTCGCGACGGGGATCCCGGCCTTCCCGGCGGCCTCGATCGCAGGGACGACCGAACCGATGGGGATGGGGTTGACCAGGATGCCGCGAACGCGTCCGGCCACGAAACTCTCCACGTCGCTGGACTGCTGGGATGCCGTCCAGTTGGCATACGCGGCCCAGATCCGGACGCCGAGCTCGTCGGCAGCGTCCCCGGCTCCGGTCCGCATGGCCGTGAAGATGTCGTGCTGCTTCATCGGAAGCGACATCCCGATGACGATCGGATCGCCTCCCGCGCTGTCTGCGGCGAGCACCGAGGCCGGCGACTGCACCACGGCAACCAGGACTGCGAACAGCGCCCGCTTCATGACCCTGCCTCCCCGGCGGTCACGGCGCGAAGGCCCGGCAGGGGGGATCCGCCGCGCCGGTCGGGCGGGGTGCCGGGCTGCCGGACGTTCTGCGAACCGTGATCGACCCTATGTAAAAAGGCGAGCACCATCGGCGCGCCCGGTCCAGGGCGAGCATGGGTGTCGACCACCGGGCCTGCGGCGCCGGGGCGAGGACGGCCAGCCGTAGCGCCCTTCCCTGCCCTACGGCTCCTCCGCCGGCAGCACCGGAACCCGCGAGGCCACCGGCGAGGTGGGCCGGGGCCGGGCGCCCAGCAGGCTGCCGTAGGCGACCCCGGCCACGCCCAGCAGCACCCCGAGCGCGGTGACCCAGGTGATCCGCTCCGCCAGGAGCAGGGCCCACAGGTAGGTGGCGATGGGGGTGAGCTGCTGCAGGACCGCCGCCTCGGGGATGGACAAGGCGCCGTAGGCCTCGGTCATCGTGAGCTGGGCGAAGAAGGCCGCCACCCCCGCGCCCAGCGCCGCCAGCCAGGCGATCGGATCGGCCGGCCAGTGGGCGAAGCCGAACGGGAGGGACACCAGGATCCCGCCGGTGGCGAAGCTCGAGAAGATGGTGGGGGCGTTCACCGACGAGCGCAGCGCTCGGATGGCCGTCACCGCCACGCCGCCCGCCATGGCGGAGAGGATGGCGATCCCCTCCCCCCAGCCGAGGTGGAGCGAGACCCCACCCGCCTGCCCGCCGCTGCCGCCCCAGAGCACCAGGTACACGCCGGCGCTGGCCACCATCAGCGCGAGCGCCAGGTGCACCGTGGGCCGTTCACCCAGCGCGAACAGCGAGATCAGCACCGCGAAGATGGGGAAGAGGTTGTTGAGCAGCGTGGCCTCGCCGGCGGGGATGCGGGCGATGGCCAGGTAGTAGAGGAGCGCCGCCCCGCCGCCCACCAGCCCGCGCACGGCCAGGAGGCCCCAGCGGCCGGGACGGAAGGTCCCGGGGCGCAGCCGGAACAGGGCGACGACCGCGCCCAGCCCGAGGCTGAAGCGCACCAGGGTGGCCTGCCCGCCGCTCATCCCGCCGTTGGCGGCGACCTTGGCCAGCATGGCCGCCAGGCCGAAGAACACGGCCGAGGCGAACATCAGGATCCGGCCGCGGGCCCGACCGCCGGGATGGGCGGCGGGCGGCGAAGCGGGCGCTCCGGCGGGGGATTCCGGCCCCGGCTCGCAGGCGGTGGATCGACGCACCGGACCGATGTACCACCCCTCCGGCGGGGTGGGAACGGCGGCCGGCCGTCCCGGGCCAGGCAGGCGGCCCGTTCCGAGCGTGCCACGGACCGGCCTGCGACGTCCGGCCCCGGGTGGGGATCTCGCGCCTGGCCAACGTCGGACCCCTCCGTTAAGTAAGGCGCTTCATGAGCGAGCCCGAGTTCATCTCCGTCAAGGGGGCCCGCGAGCACAACCTCAAGTCCGTCACGCTGCAGATCCCCAAGAAGAAGCTGGTGGTCTTCACGGGGGTCTCCGGTTCGGGCAAGTCGTCGCTCGCCTTCGACACGATCTACGCCGAGGGGCAGCGGCGCTACGTCGAGTCGCTCTCGAGCTACGCGCGCCAGTTCCTGGGGCAGATGGAGAAGCCGCGCTACGACACCATCCGCGGCCTCTCGCCCACCATCTCCATCGAGCAGAAGGCCGCCTCCAACAACCCGCGCTCCACCGTCGGCACCATCACCGAGGTGCACGACTACCTGCGCGTGCTCTACGCCTCCATCGGCGTGCAGCACTGCCCCTCCTGCGGCCGGCCGGTGGGGAAGCAGACGGCGCAGCAGATCGTCGACTCCATCCTCGAGCTGCCCGAGGGGTCGCGCATCCTGGTGCTGGCCCCGCTGGTCCAGAACCGCAAGGGCGAGTACCGGGACATGCTCGGCGACGTGCAGAAGCGCGGGTTCTCCCGCGTGCGCGTGGACGGCATGGTCCACGCCCTCACCGACCGCCTGGCCCTGGACAAGAAGCTCAAGCACGACATCGAGCTGGTGGTGGATCGCCTGGTGGTGAAGGAGGGGATCCGCTCCCGGCTGACCGACTCGGTCGAGACCGCGCTCAAGGAGGGCCAGGGGACGCTCATCGTCGCCGAGGCCGACAAGGAGCAGCGGGTCGGGCCGGGGATCGATCCCGAGGAGTACAAGCGCCACGACCGCTTCTACTCGGAGCAGAACGCCTGCCACGCCTGCGGGCTCAGCTTCGGCGAGCTGGCCCCGCAGAACTTCTCCTTCAACTCGCCGCTCGGGTCCTGCCCCGACTGCCAGGGGCTGGGCACCCGGGCCGAGATGGACCCGGACCTGATCGTCCCCGATCCCTCGCTCACCATCCGCGAAGGGGCGGTGGAACCTTGGGCCAGCGGGATGGAGCGCGGCGAGGGCTGGACCTTCGAGTTCGTCGAGCACCTCTCGCGCGCCCTCAAGCTCGACCTGGACACCCCCTGGGGCAAGCTCTCCAGGAAGGATCGCGACCTGGTCATGCTGGGCAGCGAGGCGGTGGCCAACGGCACCCGCTACCGCATCGAGTGGGAGGGCGTGGTCAACCAGCTCCTGCGGCGCTTCAAGCAGACCACCTCCGAGTCGATGCGGCGCTACTACATGCGCTACTTCTCGGACAAGCCCTGCCAGACCTGCGGCGGCGAGCGGCTCAAGCCGGAGAGCCGGGCGGTGAAGGTCCGAGGCCGGGGCATCGTGGACCTGTCGCACCTCACCATCGTCGAGGCGCACTCCTGGCTCTCGGGCCTGGACCTCAAGGGCAACGAGGCCCGCATCGCCGACGAGCTGCTCAAGGAGATCCGGAACCGCCTCAAGTTCCTGCTCGACGTGGGCCTCGGCTACCTGACCCTGGACCGGCCCGGCCCCTCGCTCTCGGGCGGCGAGAGCCAGCGCATCCGGCTGGCCTCGCAGATGGGCTCCGAGCTGACCGGGGTCATCTACATCCTGGACGAGCCCTCCATCGGGCTGCACCAGCGTGACAACGGGAAGCTGCTGGCCACCCTCAAGCGCCTCCGCGACGTGGGCAACTCGGTCATCGTGGTCGAGCACGACGAGGAGACCATGGTGGAGGCCGACTGGCTGGTGGACTTCGGCCCGGGCGCCGGCGCCCACGGCGGCGAGATCGTGGCCGAGGGCACGCCCGCCCAGGTTCGCGGCAACGCGGCCTCGCTCACCGGCGCGTACCTCTCCGGCCGCATGGAGATCGCCGTGCCCGAGCGGCGGCGCACCGCCGACCACGGCGCCATCTCCGTGCAGGGCGCCCGCGAGAACAACCTGAAGGACCTCACCGTCGGCTTGCCCCTGGCCCGGCTCATCGCCGTGACCGGCGTCTCCGGGGCGGGCAAGTCGACCTTGGTGAACGCGGTCCTGCGCCCGGCGCTGATGCGCCACCACTACGGTACGCGCGAGGTCCCCGGGAAGCACGACCGGCTGGTGGGTGCCGACCTGGTCGACAAGGTCATCGACATCAACCAGCAGCCCATCGGCCGCACCCCGCGCTCCAACCCGGCCACCTACACCAAGCTCTTCGACGCCGTGCGCGACGTGTTCGCGCAGACGCCGGAGGCGCGCGCCCTCGGGTACCAGCCGGGCCGCTTCAGCTTCAACGTCAAAGGCGGCCGCTGCGAGGCCTGCCAGGGCGACGGGATGAAGCTGGTCGAGATGCACTTCCTCGCCGACGTGCTGGTCCCCTGCGAGGTCTGCGGGGGGAAGCGCTTCAACGAGGCCACGCTGCGGGTCGCGTTCAAGGGCAAGAACATCGCCGAGGTGCTGGACCTCTCGGTGACCGAGGCGATGGAGCTCTTCCAGCACCACCGGGAGATCGCCCGCGTCCTGCGCACGCTGGAGGACGTGGGGCTCGGCTACATCAAGCTGGGGCAGCCCTCCCCGACGCTCTCCGGCGGCGAGGCCCAGCGCATCAAGCTCTCGCGCGAGCTGGCCCGGGTCGGGACCGGCAAGACCCTCTACATCCTCGACGAGCCCACCACCGGCCTGCACTTCGAGGACGTGAAGCGGCTGCTCCACGTGCTCGACCGCCTGGTCGACGCCGGCAACACCGTGGTGGTCATCGAGCACAACCTCGACGTCATCAAGTGCGCCGACTGGATCGTCGACCTGGGGCCGGAGGGCGGCGACGACGGCGGGCGGATCATCGCCGAGGGGACGCCCGAGGACGTGGCGCGAAACCCGGAGAGCTACACCGGCCAGTACCTGGGCAGGGTCCTGGCCGCGCAGGCCGGGCGCCACCGCGCGCCGCCTCGCGAGAAGCTGACGCAGACGGCCTGAGGCGAGGTAGATTCCCCTGCCATGCCGAACCTCGACCCCGATCAGCTGCTCGCTCTCCTGCGCGACCCCAACGTGGAGAGCCAGGAGATCGCCGCCCGTGCCGGCGTGGCGCGGGAGGAGGCCGGCCGGGCCGCGCGGCTCCTGATGGTGCTCCCCAAGGCGAAGCCCGAGGAGGTGGCCAGCCTCCCCGGACCGCTGGCCATGGCGCTGGCGCGCGCCTCGCTGGCGGCCTCGCGCGTCGACCTGCTCTCCGCGCTGGCCGGCCACGCCGAGAAGGGAATCGCCAAGGAGGCGAAGCGCTGCCTGCACGTGCTGCGCACGCGCGGGGTCGAGGTGCCCGAGGCCCCGCGGCCGCCGGCCCCCACCGCCGCCGCGGCGCCCCCCGAGCCGCCCCTGGCCGCGCTGGCATCGGTCCTGGACGGCCACGGCGAGCGGGCCGTCTGGCTGCCGCGGCCGCTGCCGGGCCGGGGCATCGAGGTGGGCCAGGCCGTGCTGTCCGACGAGCGGGGGCTGCTCTCGCTGCAGGTGGGCCTGGTGGGGCGCAAGGAGTGGCGCGCCTTCTCGCGCGGCATCATGGAGCGCGGCGAGGCGGTGGGCGTGACGGAGGTCCCGCGCGAGCGGGTCCACGCATGGGTGGCCCAGGCGCGCACGGTCAACGAGCGCACCGGCCAGCGCGTCCCGGACGGCACCGACCTGTGGCTGAACCAGCTCGGGCCGGCGGCGCCGGTCCCGGCCCCCGGCGCGTCGCTGCCGGCACCGGGCGAGGAGGAGGAGCGCGAGGCGCTGGCGGCCTCCGGCGCCCTGCACGAGCTGCCGGTGTTCCGGAGTTGGATGGCCGACGAGGACTTCCTGCGCAAGGTCGCGGCCCGGCTCGACGAGGTGCAGGTCTCGCCGCTCTACATCGACGAGCGGCAGCGCCGCGCCCAGTTCGACCGCGTGCTCGTCGACGCGGTGGAGGAGTTCCTCGACCCGGGCCGGCGCGAACGGCTCTCGGCGCGGCTCCTCACCATGGCCGAGCACCTCCTCGAGCGCGGCGAGCCGGCCAGCTCCCGGGCCGCCGCCGCCGCGGCCCGGACGGTCGCGGCCGGCAAGCCCGGCGCGACAATCCCGTTCGTCCGGCTGATGGTGGAGAAGGCCTTCGCGCGCAGCGGGCCCGACCCGCAGGAGGCCGCCGATGCGCAGCCGGAGGCGTCGGGGCTCATCGTCACGCCCAGGTGACCGGGGCGTCCTACCGGGCGGGGGCCGGGGCCCGGCTGGGCGGGGGGATCCGGCGTCGGAACGCGGCTCGCCTCGCATCCCTCCGGGATGGATGCTCGCGAGCCGCCTTGCCGGATGGCGCCGGCAAGTGTACTCGTGAGGAGCACGGGCTCGAGCAGAGGGAAGACGGTGCCGGCCCGGCCTGGGGGCGGACATCATGACGTCGACGCTCTCGTGGCCCTCCTTCGCCGAAGCCGGCGACGCCCTCAATCGGCTGGTGCTGCTCTCGCGGTACTTCGGCTCCGACCCCGAGATGGTCCTGGCCGGTGGCGGCAACACGTCCGTCAAGATCGGCGACCAGCTGCTCGTGAAGGCGAGCGGCTCGGCCCTGGCGACCATCGGCCGCGAGGGCTTCGTCGCGCTGGACCGCCGGCGCCTGGAGGCGCTCGCGAGCGCCAGCTTGCCGCCCGATCGCGAGCGCCGGGAGCCGGCCTACCTGGCAGCCCTGTATGCGGCCCGGCTCGAGCCGGAGCGCGGCCAGCGGCCCTCGGTGGAGGCGCTGCTGCACCACCTCGTGCCGGGCCGGTTCGTGGTGCACGGCCACGCGACCGTCGCGAACGCGCTGACCTGCTGCACGGGCGGCGATGCCATCGCCCGGGAGCTCTTCGGAGACGAGGTGGTGTGGGTGCCGTTCGTCGACCCGGGCTTCGTGCTGGCCGGGACGCTCCGGGAGGCGCTGGCCGCCCACCAGCGCCAGCAGCACCGCGCACCCCGCGCGGTGCTGCTGGCAAACCACGGCATCATCGTGGCCGGCGACAATCCCGGGGTCGTGCGGTCGAACGCCGACTGGCTGCTGGCGACAATCTCCAGGCGCGTGGCCGCTGCGCCCCGGGCCCCCTGGAGCGCGGGGGGGCCGCGGCGGCGAGCCGACGCCGGCGCGCAGACGCTGCTCCTCGCCCCGATGCTGCGCGGCCTGCTGGCCGAGGGCCCCAGGCTGCCGGTGGTCGCGCTGGAGGACGGCGAGGAGGCGCTGGCCTTCGCCGGCTCCGCCGAGGCCCGCGCCGTCACGGCCCGCGGCCCGCTGACGCCCGACCAGATCGTGTATTGCGGCTCGTTTCCGCTTTGGTTCGAGAGCGTGGAGGGCGAGGACGAGGGTGCGCTCCTCGGCCGCCTGCGTGCGGCGGTGTCCGACCACCAGGCCCGGTCCGGCGTCCCACCCAAGCAGGTGGTCGTGCCCGGCCTGGGCATCTTCTGCGCCGGCGACGACGTGGCCGCCGCCGCCACCTGTCGCCTGGTCTACCTCGATGCGATCCGCGTGATGGCCGGCGCGGCGCGGCTGGGCGAGGTGCAGGCGCTCGCCGGGGACCAGCGCCGCTTCATCGAGACCTGGGAGGTCGAGGCCTACCGCAAGCAGGTGGCCCGGGGCGGCAGGACCGGCCGCGTGGCCGGGCGCATCGCGATCGTGACCGGGGCGGCCCAGGGCCTCGGCCTGGAGATCGCCCGATCGTTCGCGGCCGAGGGCGGCGTGCCGGTGCTGGCGGACGTGAACCCGGCGGGAGCGCAGGCGGCCGCCGACGCCCTGGTGGGCGCGATGGGCGCGGGGTCCGCGCTGGCCGCGGTGGTGAACGTCACCGACGGGAGCTCGGTTGCCGCCATGATCGAGCAGGTGGTGCGCGCGTACGGCGGCTTCGACGTGTTCATCTCCAACGCCGGCGTGCTCAGGGCGGGATCGGTGAAGACGCAGAGCGAGCGCGATTTCGACCTCGTCACGGCCGTCAACTACAAGGGCTACTTTCTCTGCGTGCAGCACGCCGCGCCGGTGCTGGCCCGGCAGCACGCGGCTCGGCCCGCCTACCGCTCGGACATCGTCCAGATCAACTCCAAGTCCGGGCTGAAGGGTTCCATCCGGAACGGCGCCTACGCCGGGTCCAAGTTCGGGGGGATCGGACTCACCCAGAGCTTCGCGCTGGAGCTGGTGGAGGACGGGATCAAGGTCAACTCCATCTGCCCGGGGAACTTCTTCGAGAGCCCGATGTGGTCGGACCCGAGCACCGGCCTTTTCGCCCAGGCCCTCGCGTCCGGCAAGGCGCCGGGCGCGAAGACCGTCGAGGACGTGAAGCGCTTCTACGAGGCGAAGATCCCGATGGGGCGCGGCTGCCGGGCCCCCGACGTCATGCGCGCCGTGCTCTACCTCATCGAGCAGGAGTACGAGACGGGCCAGGCACTGGCGGTGACGGGGGGCCAGGAGATGCTCAGGTGACGGGCCTGGAGCTCCGTGTCGAGGTCCGCGGATTGCCGCCATGAAGTAGTTCTACTACGCCCCGACGTACCTGCCCGCGCCGTGACTGCACCATGGTCTCTTGCGAGGCTATTGTGGGTATGCACTAACGAGTCAGTACGTCTCTTCGGCTACTAGCCGAAAATCAACCGCCAAATCAGCTATATACAGCTAGTTCGTGACACGATACGGGTTGAGCTCTGTCACGCCCATCGGTCGTGGGAGCCGCGGTCGGGGCCGATAACCCCTCGTTGACTCCCGTAGAAGAACTTCGGACCGTGCGCTTGCGTGCAGTGACTGTCCTACCCCAGGACGTGGTCGTACGGGGTCGAAGGGCGCGTCGCCGGGACCTGGCTCCGGCACCTGCACCGTAGACGCTGCGTGAACCGAGGCGCTTCGATGACCGACGTGCGAGTCCGCCCCTATTACGTCGATGGCTCCTGGGAGCAGTCCGCCTCCGCCGGCTGGATCGACGTCGAGAACCCCGCGACCGAGACGATCATCGGCCGCGTCCCGCGCTGCGGCGCCGCCGAGGTCGAACGCGCCGTGAAGGCGGCGCGCCGCGCGTTCCCGGGGTGGCGGGCCCTCACCCCGCATCGCCGCGCCGAGTACCTGCGCGCCGCCGGCTCGGTGCTGGCCCAGCGCCGCGACGAGGTGGCACGAACCGTCACGGCGGAGATGGGCAAGCCTCTCGACGAGGCCCGGGGCGAGGTCGACAAGGTCGTGCGCACGCTCTTCTTCTACGCCGAGGAGGCGGTGCGCGTCCTGGGGCAGACCATCCCCAACGACGAGCCCGGATTCTTCAGCATGGTGCAGCGCGAGCCCATCGGCGTCGCGGCGGCCATCGCGCCCTGGAACTACCCCGTCGAGCTCCTGGGCTGGAAGCTCGGCGGCGGGCTGGCCGCGGGCTGCACCCTGGTCATGAAGCCGGCCAGCAAGACCCCCATGTCGGCGGTCGCGCTGGCCGAGTGCCTCGACGCGGCGGGCCTGCCGCCCGGGGTCGTGAACCTGCTCACCGGCGACAGCCGCATGGGCGAGGCGCTCATCACGCATCCCGACGTGGACAAGATCGCCTTCACCGGATCCCAGGAGGTGGGCGAGCGCATCTTCCGCATCATGGGCGGGATCAAGTCGGTGGCGCTGGAGCTGGGCGGGAACTGCCCGCTGCTGGTGGCGCCGCACGCCGACCTGGCGGCCGCGGTGAAGGGCGCCGTGCGGCGCAGTTTCCGCAACATGGGCCAGATCTGCGTGGCCATCAACCGGGTCTACGTCCACCGCCCGCTCTACGCGGATTTCCTGGAGCAGGTGAGCCGCGCCGCGCAGGCCCTCACCATCGCCGACGGTCTGGAGCGGCCCTCGGCGGACCTCGGGCCGATGGCGGACGCCGCGGGCGTGGCCAAGACGCGCGCGCACATCGAGGACGCGGTCTCGAAGGGAGCACGCCTGGTCTGCGGCGGGAGCCGCCCGGAGGGGTTCCGCCGGGGCCACTTCTTCCAGCCGACGGTCCTGGCGGATTGCACCCCGGACATGCTGATCATGAGCTCCGAGACCTTCGGCCCGGTCATCGGCGTGAGCGCATTCGACGCGCTGGACGAGGCCATCCGGCTCGCCAACGACTCGCCCATGGGGTTGGTCGCTTACGCCTACAGCGACGACCTGGGCGAGGTGTTCACCCTCAGCGACCAGCTCGCCTTCGGCAGTGTCGGAATCAACTGCGTCGACGCCGGCATCATCGGTGCGCCGTACGGAGGGCGCCGCAAGAGTGGCATCGGGTACGAGCACGGTCGCGAGGGCATGGAGGGGTACCTGGTGCTCAAGCACGTGCGCGTCCGGCACGGCGTCGGCGTGAAGAAGGCATCTGGGGCTCCGGCCGGCGCGGCGGCGACCCGGGAGGAAGCATGAGCGAGGCAGGGCGCATGGCGAGTCACCTGACGGGACGCGACGGCGTCGCCGGCGGGCTCGCCAGCCGCGCGATCATGCTCCTCCAGGTGATCGCGCGGGAACGACCGCGGCTTCCGCGGGCCGAGCTGCGCATCGCCGACTTCGTGCTGCAGCACCCCGAGAGCGTCATCACCATGAACATGGCCGACCTCAAGGCGGTCGCCGGCGTCAGCGATCCGACCATCATCCGCTTCGCGCGCCGCTTCCACTGCAGCGGCTACCCGGAGCTGAAGGTCCGCCTGGCCCAGAGCCTCGCGCCGGAGGCCCCCTTCTCCCACGAGGAGATCCTGCCCACCGACAGCGTCGACGCCGCGGTGCACAAGACACTGCGAAACTCCATCAACTACCTGCGCCGCTTCGAGCAGGATTGCGACGCCGCCGCCATCGGCCGCGCCGCCAACCTCCTGCTCATGGCGCACGAGGTCTTCCTGTTCGGGCTGGGGATCTCGCAGACGATCGCCTACGACGCCGAGCACAAGTTCCTGCGCATCGGCCTCCACTGCCGGCTCATCGAGGGCCAGCAGCGCCAGGCGCTGCTCGCCACCACCGTCCGGAAGGAGGACGCGGTGGTGCTCCTGTCGCACTCCGGCGAGACCCGGGCGCTGGTGGAATCGGCGACGGCGGCGCGGGAGCGGGGCGCGCACACCATCGCCGTCACCGCGCCGCACTCGCACCTGGCGCGCACCTGCGAGCTCGTGATCGGGGTCCCTCGCTACGAGCACAGCGAGGTGTACACGCCGCTCACCGCCCGGCTCAACCACTTCATCGTCACGAACATGCTGGTGGCGGTCGTCGGGGTAAAGCAGGGTCAGCCCCGGCCGGACAACCTGGCCGCCCTCGATCCCTGGCTCACCGAGAAGATCATCGATGACGCGGTGCCGGGCGCGCCCGGCTCAACCGACGGTGCTCGACGCGCGGCCGAGAAGGAGCCGCATCGGGCGAGGACGAAGCGGACATGATGCCCACCGGGGAACGCGACCGGGCGAAGTACGCGTCCGGCGTCAAGGCCATCGAGACGTACCTGCGCGACGGGATGGTGGTCGGCCTGGGCTCCGGCACCACCTCGCACTGGATGGTGCGCGCGCTGGCCCCGCGGGTGCGCGAGGGGCTGAAGGTGATCGGCGTCCCGACGTCGAAGGCCACCCGCGACCTGGCCTCCAGCCTGGGCATCCCCCTGGCCGACCTGAACGACCACCTGGAGCTCGAAGTCACCTTCGACGGACCGGACGAGATCGACCGGGCCGGACGCATGATCAAGGGCGGCGGCGCCTGCCTGCTCTGGGAGAAGATCGTCGCGGCCGCCACGCGCCAGTACGTGGTCATCGCCGACGATCGGAAGCTCGTGGACGTGCTGGGGCGGTTTCCCCTCCCGGTCGAGGTGATCCCGTTCGGCTGGCGCAGCACCGAGCGGCTCATGCGCGAGCTCTTCGCGTCGTACGGCCATCGCGACGTCCCCATCCAGCTCCGGGGCGGAGAGCGCACGCCGGTGGTGACCGACAGCGGCCACTACCTGCTCGACTGCGCGCTGGGGAGGATCCCGGAGGCGGATGAGCTGGCCACTCGCCTCAACGTCATCCCGGGCGTGGTCGAGAACGGGCTCTTCGTGGACGTGGCGGACGCGGTCGTGTTCGGCCACGCCGACGGGAAGGCCGACGTGGTGGTGCTCTGAAAGGAGGAGCCATGCAGCGCGACAGCCTCTCCGGTGTCTTCGCCCCCATGGTGACACCGTTCGGGACCGATGACGCCGTCCTGCTCTCGGGCGTGGCGGAGAACGTGCGCCGCCTCAACACCACCGGCCTGCGCGGCTTCTTCGTCCTCGGCACCAACGGCGAGTACAAGGCGCTCACCGCCGAGGAACGCTTGCAGGTGCTGGACGTGGTGGTGCAGCACCGCGCTTCGGGCAAGGTGGTCATGGCCGGCTGCGGTGCGGAGAGCACCAAGGAGACCATCGACCTGGCGCGCCGCAGCGCCAATCACGGGGCGGACATCGCCAGCGTCCTCATGCCGTCGTTCTTCGCCAAGAAGATGACGGTCGAGGTGATGGTCCGCCACGCGCTGGCGGTGGCGGATTCCTCGCCCATCCCGGTGGTGCTCTACAACAATCCCTCGGTGGCGGCCGGCGTCACCATCCGTCTCGAGGTCCTGCAGAAGGTCGCCGGCCACCCCAACATCGTCGGCATCAAGGACAGCTCCAAGGAGACCTACGCCGACAGCCTGAAGGCCTCGTCCCCGAAGTTCAGCGTGCTGGCGGGGTCGGCAAGCTACTTCACCGACCTGCTGCGGCGCGGCGGGACGGGTGGCGTCCTGTCGCTCGCCAACGTCCTGCCCGACGCGTGCGTCGCCCTCTACCGGGCGGTCCTGGCGGATGACGAGAAGGAGGTCGAGCGCCTGGATCGGCTCCTGATCGACCTGAACGCCAAGGTCTCGGGCAGCTACGGCGTGGCGGGTGTGAAGGCGGCCATGACACTTTGTGGCTTCGTCGGGGGTGTGCCCCGCCTTCCCTTCCTGCCCCTGACCGCCGCGGAGGTGAGCGGGTTCCGGGGCGTACTGGAGCGGAGCGGACTTCTCCCGCGATGACGGCGGGAGGCGAGACCGATCCCGACTCACCACGACCAGGGTCGGCAACGGACAACGAAGCACGGGAGTGGAAATGAAGCACGCCAGGACGCCCTTCTTCACGTTCAGCCGCCTCATGCTCGAGGGGAGCTTCGGCGTCTTCATGGCGGTGTTCATCTTCAGCGTGATCTTGACCGTCTTCACCGACGGATTCCTCACGCGAGACAACATCTACTCCACCACCCGTACCGCATCGCTCTGGATCATCGTCGGGTTCTCGCAGATGCTGGTGTTGACCATCGGACACATGAACCTGTCGGCCGGGGCCATTGGCGGGCTGGCGGGCGTCACGGTCGGATGGCTCTTCCAGGCCTACGGAGCTCCCGCCTGGGTCGTGATCCCGGCGGGCATACTGGTGGGAACGGCCTGCGGCGCGTTCAACGGTCTATTGATCGTGCGCACTGGAATCAACGCCTTCGTGATCACGCTGGGGACGAGCAGCATCTACCTGGGCATCAACTACGGGCTGACCAAGGCGATGCCCTTCTCCCGAGTTCCACCGGCATTCGACTTCATCGGGCGGGCCAAGCTGCTCCAGACCATCCCCTTCCTCGCCTTCGTGATGCTGGCGGTGGCGGTCCTGCTCTACTTCATGTTCCAGCACACCGTGCTGGGCAGGCGGATCCTCGCCATCGGCGGAAACCAGGAAGCCGCGTTGCTGAGCGGGATCAATACCAAGCGAGTCATCGTCCTCGTGCACACGCTCTCGGGATTGGTGGCCGGGCTCGGGGGAGTGCTGTTCGTGGGCCGGCTCGGCGCTGCCCATCCGACCATCGGCCAGAACTGGCTGCTCATGTCGTTCGCGGTGCCCGTGATCGGCGGCACGGCGCTCAACGGAGGCTATACGTCCATCCTGGGCGTGGTCCTGGGGGGCGTGCTGATGACGCTCCTGTCCAATGGGCTGGTGTTACTACAAGTCAATATCTACCTCGAGGCGCTGTTCATGGGCATCCTCGTGCTCATCGCGGTCATCGTCGATCGAGGGCGGGCAGTGTACGCGGAGCGGACGTACTTCTGAGAGGAGTCGCAGGCAGGTGGGCGGGGAACGTACGGAACGGAGGTCCAAGGCGCTTTGACGTGCACCAGCGCATTCCTGCCAATCCTTCACAACCACGATCGTGTGCCGGCTGACGGGGATTGACAGCAACAAGGCAGCACCTGAAGGAGGACTCGCAATGAAGAGACTGGCCCTGTTGGCTTTGTTCAGTGTCGTTCCATTGCTGGCGAGCGGCGCCGAGAAGAAGGACCACAAATTCGCCGTCGTCGGTGTCCTTCACCCGTTCTTCGACCCCATGGGCGTCGCGGCCAAGGACTTCCAGAAGGCGACCGGCATCCCCACCGAGTACCGCGCCACCCAGCACTTCGACATGGAGGAGGAGAACGCCATCATCGATGGGATGAAGGCGCTCGGGTACAACGCGTTTGCCCTCTGGCCGGGACACCCCAACTCCGTCAACGCGACCATCACCGAGCTCAAGAGCGCGGGCAAGCCGGTGATCCTGGTCGGCGGCCAGGCCAAGCTTCCGACCGATGCGGCCCTCTGCATCGCCACCGACGTCGCCAAGTCGGCGGCCAAGGGGACCGAGCTGCTGATCAAGGCGATGGGTGGGAAGGGCAACATCGTGAACCTGCTGGGGGAGCTCTCCGACCCCAACACGCTGCTGCGGAAGGCGGCCATCGAGGGAGTGATCGCCAAGTACCCGAACGTCAAGCTCCTGCAGGAGATCTCCAGCGTCGACTCGTTCGAGGCCGCTGAGTCGAAGATCGGCTCGTTCCTGTCCGCCCGCGGGAAGGAGGTCGACGGCATGATCTCCACCGCGTACGTCGCCTCGGTGGTGAACGCTGGATTGCTGACCGAGATCGGTGACAAGCGGATCAAGTTCATCGCCATCGACGACGACCCCAAGGTCCTCACCGCCATCAAGCAGGGATTCGTCACCGGGACCATGTCCCAGGCGCCCTACGGGCAGGCCTACCTGGCCCTCACCGGCCTCGCCCTGCTGCGGGAGGGGTACACGGTCAAGCCGGGCAAGTACTTCATCGACTCCGGGTCGTTCCTGATCGATGCCGGCAACGCAGATACCTACGCCAAGAAGATCAAGGACGACTCCGCCCGGATCGCGAAGACCTTCAAGACGGAGTACTTCAACGCGCCCAAGAGCGCGATGAAGTGACGACCGCGACGGCAGGAAGGTGAGCGCCCGCAGCGCTCACGGACGCGAGAGGAGGTGAGCCCGTGTTACAGCTCGTGAACATGCGCAAGACGTACCCCGGGCTCACCGCCCTCGAAGACGTGTCGATCAGCTTCAAGCCGGGGGAGATCCACGCGCTCCTCGGAGAGAATGGAGCCGGGAAGAGTACCTTGATCAAGATCGTCTCCGGCTACCAGCAGCCGGACCGCGGCAGCCAGATGTTCCTGGAAGGGGCTCCCTATGGCGTCCGGAGCACGCTGGAGGCGATCCAGCGCGGGATTCACACGGTCTATCAGGACCTTCACGTGATCCCGATGGCCAGCGTCGCGGAGAACATCATGCTGGACCGCCTCCCCACCCGCGGGAGGTCGGGCGTCCTCGACTGGAAGGCCATCAAGGCTCAGGCGGAGAAGTACCTGGACGTGGTCGGGCTGGACATCGATCCCATGACCCGGATCAACACCCTCAGCCTGGCGCAGCGGCAGCTGGTCGTGATCGCGAAATCCCTCTCTTCGGATCTCAAGATCCTGATGCTGGACGAGCCGACCTCCTCGCTGACCCGCAACGACGCGGAGTACCTGTTCCGGGTGATGGAGAAGCTGAAGAACAGCGGCGTGCTGGTCATCTTCGTCTCCCACGTGCTGGAGGAGGTCCTGGCCGTCGCCGATCGCGTCAGCGTGCTTCGGGATGGAAGGTGCGTGGTCACCGACGACAAGACCAACATGGACCGCAGGCGGATCGTGAACGCCATGATCGGTCGAGACGAGGAGACCAACGGTTTCGGCGCGCGGGCCATCGATCGCGAGAAGAAGGCGCTGGAGGTGAGGAACCTCACGCGAGAGAACAAGGCCTACGACGTCTCGTTCGTGCTGCACCAGGGAGAGATCCTGGGCTTCTACGGCCTGGTGGGCGCTGGCAGGACCGAGCTGGCGAGGATCCTCATCGGCGCGGACCGACCGGATCGCGGTGAGATCCTCATCCACGGCAAGGAGGCGAGGATCCGCTCCGTCTACGAGGCCATGTCCAGGTACGGGCTGGGCTACATGACCGAGGACAGGAGAAAGGACGGTCTCATCCTCTCCTTCGACATCAAGACCAACGTCACCATGACGATCTGGGACCGCCTCGCGGGCTGGCTGGGCTACGTATCCGGCGCCAAGGAAGACGCGGTGGCCTGGAAGCAGATCGAGGATCTCGAGATCAAGACCGTGGGCCCGAAGCAGAAGGTGGGCACGCTCAGCGGAGGCAACCAGCAGAAGGTGAATCTCGGAAAGTGGCTCGCCGCCGACAGCACCATCCTCATCATCGACGAGCCGACCGTGGGCATCGACGTGGGCGCGAAGGAGTACTTCGCCCATCTCATCTGGAACCTCGCCAACAAGGGCAAGAGCATCATCCTCATCTCCTCGGACATGCCCGAGATCATCAAGCTCGCGGATCGGATCCTGGTCTTCTCCACGAACAGGATCGTCGGGGAGATCGACAACACCTCGAGGGACTACCGGGAGACGAGCACCAAGATCGGCAACTGCATATCCGAGTTCCAGGTCACCGCTCCGGCCCGCGGCAAGGAGGAAGCGACGAGGAAGCGCGCTTCCTGAGGGGTGTGGGCGTCGGCGTTTTCGTATCGTGAACGGAGAATACGAGGAGCAAGCACCATGAAGACCGTCTATCTCGCGGCGAGCGGGGACCTGCGGCTCTCGGCGAATGTCACCTGCCAGGCAGCCCAGGCGGCGCTGGAGGAGAAGTTCACGGCTGCGTGCACGCGTGAGGGCGTCAAGGTGGTGCGAGCCCACCCCTTCGACCCGGCGAAGGGGCACGGGTTCATCGACAGCCAGAAGATGGGGCTGGCCGTGTTCCGCGAGATCCCGCACGACGCTCCGGTGGTGGTGGCCGAGGCGGTCTGGCAATACAGCCACCACGTGCTGCCCGGCCTCCTGGACCGCGGAGCACCCATCCTCACCGTGTGCAACTGGAGCGGCGAGTGGCCCGGGCTGGTGGGCATGCTCAACCTCAACGGCTGCCTGACCAAAGCGGATAGGAAGTACAGCACGCTGTGGAGCGAGGACTTCAGCGACCCGTTCTTCGCGAAGGGGCTGCGGAGCTGGCTCGATCGCGGCGCTGTCCGGCACGACGCCTCGCACGTACAGGCGTTCGTGGCCAAGGACGCACCGGCCAGGGTGGGCGGCATCGGAGCGAAGTTCGCCGCGGAGCTGGTGCGGCGGAAGTCGATCATGGGCATCTTCGACGAGGGATGCATGGGCATGTACAACGCCATCATCCCGGACGAGCTGCTGTTCCCGCTCGGCGTCTTCAAGGAACGGCTCAGCCAATCGGCGCTGTACGCCAAGAGCCGTGGCGTCACCGAGGCCGAGGCGCGCGCCGTCTACCAATGGCTGCTCGAGCGGGGAATGACCTTCGATCTCGGCCAGGACGAGACGACCCAGCTCACCGAGCGCCAGGTGCTGGAGCAGTGCCGGATGTACGTGGCCGCCATGCGCATGGCCGACGAGTTCGGATGTGCGCTCATCGGCATCCAGTACCAGCAGGGGCTCAAGGACCTGATGCCGGCCTCCGACCTGGCGGAGGGCCTGCTGAACAACGTGGAGCGTCCCCCCGTTCGTGCCGAGGGCACGCAGGAGGAGCTCTACCCCGGCGCCGCCCTTCCCCACTTCAACGAGGTGGACGAGTGCGCTGGCCTCGACGCCCTGGTCACCAACGGCCTGTGGAGGAAGCTCGGCTTCCCGCCCGAGACCACCCTGCACGACGTGCGGTGGGGGCGCCGGTACCAGGGCGAAGGCATCGACGCGTTCGTCTGGGTCCTTCAAATCTCGGGCGCGGTGCCTCCGGCGCACCTGGAGGGCGGATACCGGGGCGCCCGGTCCGAGCGGCAGCCGCCCATGTACTTCCCCATGGGCGGCGGAACCATCAAGGGCGTGTCCAAGCCCGGCGACGTGGTCTGGAGCCGAATCTTCATCGAGAAAGGCCGGCTCGCCTGCGACATCGGGCTGGGCAAGTCGGTGGCCCTGCCGGCCTCCGAGAACCAGGAGCGCTCGCGCCTCACCACACCCCAGTGGCCCATCATGAACCTGATGATGAAGGGGGTCACGCGGGACCAGTTCATGGGCCGTCAAAAGGCCAACCACATCCAGGTGGCCTATGGGCCCAACGAGGCCGGTGCCCGTACCGCGCTCTGGGCCAAGGCGGCCGCCCTGGACGCCATGGGCCTGAAGGTCTCGATCTGCGGGGAGGTGTGACGGGACGCCAGTCCCGTGACCTGGACGGCGCGTGTCTCCGAGATGAACCCGGTCGAAGTCGGTGTCAATGCGCGGAGGATGAACCCATGAAACTGTTCCGCTTGGACGACGAGGTCGCTTTCGTGACGGGCGCAGGGAGTGGAATCGGCCAGGCCATCGCCGTGGGTCTGGCCGAGGCGGGCGCGCACGTCGCCTGCTTCGACCTGCCGGGGAGCGCGACACAACCCGACACCCTCGCCCGGATCCGGAAGCTGGAGCGCCGCGCGCTGGACCTGCGCGGCAACGTGACCAGCGACGCGGACATGGCGGCGGCCATCGCCCGGACCGAGAAAGAGCTGGGGCCCGTCGTCGCCGCCGTCAACTGCGCCGGGATCGCCAACGGCGGCGCGGCCGAGGACATGCCCCTCGAGCAGTGGCAGAAGGTCATGGACGTGAACCTCACTGGCATCTTCCACAGCTGCCAGGCCGAGGGCCGGGTCATGCTCGGGCGCAAGCGCGGCTCGATCGTCAACATCGCATCCATGTCGGGGGGGCTCGTCAACCGGGGCCTGTGCCAGGCGCACTACAACGCCTCCAAGGCGGGCGTCATCCACTACTCCAAGAGCATCGCCATGGAGTGGGCCGAGCGCGGCGTGCGCGTCAACTGCATCAGCCCCGGGTACACGCTCACGCCCATGAACCTTCGCCCCGACGTGGCCGAGCAGACGAAACAGTTCGCCGCCTCGACGCCCATGCAGCGCATGGCGCAGCCGGACGAGATGGTCGGCGGGGCCGTCTTCCTGTCGAGCCGGGCGGCCTCCTTCGTGACGGGCATCAACCTTCTCATCGACGGAGGGTTCTCCTGCTGGTGAACATCGAGGGATCCGGGCTGCGTCCGCAGCAAACCTGACGGGGAGGTCGTCCATGCCGGGCATCGAGGCGAAGCGGGTCGAGTACATGGGGAAGCGCGCGGTCGTCCTCGGCAACGATCTCGTTCGCACGGTCGTGGAGACCACCGGGGGGATGGTCCCGGAATTCGGGGTGCGCCGCGGCGCGGCCGTCCTGAACGCCCACTGGATCCCGGACTTCCGCGACGTCTCGGGGACTCCCTTCTCCGAGGCGGCGCACGGCAAGTACTGGAAGGTGAAGCTCCTCCACAACCTGGCCGGCGACTTCCCCTGCTCGCCGAGCTTCGGGCCGCCCTGCGAGGTCGACGGCATCGCTCACCCGGCACACGGCTGGGCGGCGAACGACGACTGGAGCATCCTCGGGGTCGGCGTGGATGAGGCGGCCCGCGCCGCCTGGGCTCGCTTCTCGCTCCGCAGCCCGGCGCCGTCCATGCCCCTCACCTGGGAGAAGACGGACTTCGTCCTCGCCGGCCAGCCCGTCCACTTCTCCTTCATTCGAGTCCGGAACGCAGGAGCGTCGCCCGTCACCATCAACCTCGTTCACCACAACACGGTGGGTGCACCATTCCTGACCGTCGGCTGCCGCATCAGCGAGTGCGCGACGCGGTTCATGGTGGCGCCCGCCGGCCTGGAGTTCGACCCCACCGGCCGGCTGCGCCAGGGCGCCGAGTTCACCAACCTGGCCGCGGCGCCGCTGCGATCGGGCGCCACCGCGGATCTCACCGAGGTCCCCGGCATGATCGGCTACACCGACATGATCGTGGGCTCGATCCCGGAGGAGCTGGCCCTCGGCTGGAGCTGCGTGGTCAATCCGGTGCTGAAGCTGGCCTACGTCTGCTTCTTCCCGGGAGTGGTCGGCCTCCCCGAGGGCGAGATCGCAGCCGGCTTCAACGAGCTCTGGTTCCAGTACGGCGGCCGACCCTTCCCGCCCTGGGCCTTCGACGAGGGCGGCGCCGACCGGACGTTCTGCCTCGGGACCGAGAACGGCACGTCCAGCTTCCCGGGCGGTCTCGGGTATGCGCGGGCCAATCCGAAGCTGCTGGGGCGGTCGACGCTGGTCGAGGTCCCGGGCCACGGCAGCAGGACCCTGGCGTATGGCACGGCGCTGGTCGGCGTGGGCGATCCACTGGTCCAGCAAGGCATCACGGCCGTCGAGGCGGAGCCGGGCGCCATGGTGTTGAAAGGCACGCGAGCCTTCGAGCGCGTCGCCGTCGGGGCGGACTTCGCTGCGGCCCGGGCGCTCGTGGCCAGGCTCGACCGTGGATGAGCAAGGGATCTCGGAGGGCGTCGAGGTGAGTGTGACGGGACGGAGGCAGCGGAATCATGGTTCGACCATCCTCGACGATTACTGGGCCATCGCCCAGTCCGGCGGCATCGCTTGCGTTCCGTCAGTTCCAGCCTGCCCCGTCCGTTCGCCCCCGCTCGGGATCCACGAGCCCGTTGACATGAGCCACACAAAACCGCGAGTGTTGTCAGTCACATGGGATACAGGAGGCGAGATGGTGACCAGCGGAACTACCCGGCCATTGCACGTCCATGCGTACATCGGCAGCGCGGCTCGGCGGTGCTTCGGCGGAAACACCATCTCGTTTGATAACCATGACAGCGAACGGATGAGACTGCGCTCGAGGTGAGCGTTCGATCGGGACTGCGAGCCATGGCGCCAACCAGCCATCAGCCAGACGCGGCGCGCAAGACCGTCCTCCTGCCCGAGCCGGTGGAGGAGGCGGCGGTGCACCTGCTCGAGGAGGGCGGTGTGGAGCTCCTCCGCGCCGCGGACCCGCGGCCGGACACGGTGGCGCCGCTGCTGGCCCGTGCCGACGCGGTCGTGCTCCGCACGGGGCTGCGGCTCGACGCCGGGCTGCTCGGGGTCGCCGGGCGGCTCCAGACCGTCTCCCGCACCGGCGCCGGCTACGACAACGTGGACGTCGCGGCGGCCACCCGGCACGGCGTGATCGTCACCTCCAGCGTCGGTGCCAACACCTCGACCGTGGTGGAGCACACGCTGGCGCTCCTCCTGGCGCTGGCCAAGCACGTCGTCGACCTCGACCGCGCCGTGCGGCGCGGCGACTTCAAGCTGCGCTACGCCTACCTCCCGCGCGACCTGCGCGGTCAGGTGCTCGGGGTGGTGGGCTTCGGGAGGATCGGCGCGGAGGTGGCGCGCGCCTGCCACCGGATCTTCGGCATGCCGATCCTCGCCTACGACGCGCTCCTGCCCGAGGCGGCGAGGCGCGATCTCTCCGCCTGGGTCGAGTTCACCGATGTGCGGGAGCTCTTCCGGCGCGCCGACGTGGTCTCCCTGCACCTGCCGCTGTCCGCGGCCACGCGCGGGCTGGTCGGGCGCGAGCTCCTCTCCTCGATGAAGCCGGGTGCGCTGGTCGTGAACACCGCGCGCGGCGGGGTGATCGACGAGGCGGCTCTGGCGGAGGCGCTCCGCACCGGCCCGCTGGCGGGCGCCGCCCTCGACGTCTTCGAGCGCGAGCCCCCGCCGGAGACGAGCCCTCTCCTGCGCATGGACAACGTCGTCCTGAGCCCCCACGCGGCCGCCTTGACGCAGGCCTGCGTCACGCGGATGGCGGTGCTGGCTGCCCGGCGGGTCCTCGACGTGCTGGAGGGATTCGTGCCGGACGACGTGGCCAACCCGGAGGTGCTCGAGGCGGCGCGCTGGCGGCACCTGATGAAGCGGAATGCACCCAAGGCAAACAAGGAGGCCGAGGCAGGATGACGTGCGCAGTCCCGGAACACGATCGTAGCCCGCGGGGCGACGCTGGAGCGCCGGCCCCGTACCAACCCTCCCAACCGGAGGGCAACCAGGAGGAAGCGTCATGAGGCATTGGTCGATCCAAATCTGGTGCGGCCTGCTGCTCATGCTGGGTCTGACATCGAGTGCGTACGCGCAGTCGAAATTCACCCTCGCCGACGTCCCCGCGATCAAGAACAAGCGGCCCATCACCCTGATCCTGGAGACGGGCGACGGCCACTCGAAGGCGCTTCCCGTCATCGAGGCCTTCGCCAAGAAGACCGGCGTGAAGGTGAAAGTCGAGCGGGTCGCCTCGTCCGGCGTCTACGGCAAGGAGAACGTGGAGCTCATGGCCGGGACGGGCAGCTACGACCTGGTCTACGTCGAGACCTCGTGGACCACCGAGTGGTCCGACTACCTCTACAAGCTGAAGGACCTCGCCAACAAGGTCGACCCCGGGAAGTACGCGGCGCTGCAGAAGGAGATGGCGAACATGTCGCCGTCCATCCTCGGCACCGGCCAGGCCTACGGCGACCAGATGGTGCTGCCGTTCTACACCTTCGACATGGCCATGTGGGTCCGCCAGGACGTCTTCGACGATGCCACCGAGAAGGCGAACTTCAAGGCCAAGTACGGTTACGAGCTGGCCGCGGCCAAGACCTGGGACCAGCTGCACGACCAGGCGGCCTTCTTCACCCGCAAGAAGGGCGAGATGCTGAAGGGCCAGCCGCTCGACCACGACATCTTCGGGCTCAGCATGCAGGCCGGCGCGTTCCAGGCCAACGACGAGACCTCCGCGCGCCTCTGGAGCCTGAACTCGGACTGGGTGACCGTCGTCAAGGACAGCTCCGGGAAGGTCAGCAAGTTCGTCATCACCAAGGCCAACAAGGAAGCGCTCAAGACGGCCCTGGCCGAGTACAAGCAGGATCTACAGTGGGATTCGCCTGGCGCCCTGACGGCGAACTTCGACTTCGTGGTGGCGCAGATTGGCAACGGCAACGCCATCATCGCCCCGACCATCTGGGCCAATTGCACCGTGTGGGCCAACGGCATCCTCAAGGACAAGGTGCCGGGTGGGACGATCGGCGTATACGCGACGCCGGGCGGGCACCCCTACACCGGCGCCTGGTCCTACGGCGTGGCCAAGTCCACCAAGAACCCGGAGGGCTCGTACTGGCTGGCGCGGTATCTCACCTCCTTCGAGGCTGGGCTCCGGATGTTCAAGGAGGCGGGCCTCATCCCCGGCCGGATCGACGTCATGGACGAGGTGGCGAGGACCGAGCCCGCCTACCCGCTCGGCATGCTCGCGAAGTACCACATCGACATCTGGAAGGCGACCGGCAAGGACATCCCGAACTACTACTACTTCAACACCAAGGCGGGCGGTAAGGTCTACGACAATCAGATCTACGTCGTGGCCAAGGCGCTCACCGGCGAGCAGACCATCGATCAGGTCGTCGAGAACCTGACCAAGCAGACCCTCGAGCTCCAGTCGAAGTTCGACAAGACGGCACCCATCACCGAGGAGAAGTAAGGCGCACCGGCGCGGGATCGACGCGGCCCACCGCGGCCGCGCCGGTCCCGGGCCGGGCGCTCGCCGGCCAACTCCATCCAGCGACGAGGGCACCCCCATGCTGAGCAACAGTCCTCCTGCCACCGGCCAGTGGGCCGGACGCGAGGCTCGCAAGCCGACCATCTGGGAGACGCTCACCAGCGAGCGCTACTTCCGGTGGACGCTGCTGATCCCGCTGCTGGTGCTCCTGGCCATCTTCATGCTCTACCCGCTGCTCTACAGCATCTACTTCTCGTTCCACGACTGGGGCATGCAGGGCGACCCGATCTTCAGCGGCCTGCGGAACTACCGGCAGCTGGTGTTCGACCGCGAGTTCCTGCTCGCCTTCCGGCGGACGCTGGAGGTGCTGGTCATCTGCACCGCCGCCGAGATCGGCCTCGGGCTCGGGCTGGCCCTGCTCTGGAACCGCGATTTCAAGGGGCAGAACGTGGTGCGCGGACTGGCCCTGCTGCCGTTGCTGGTCGCCCCGCTCATCCTGTCGCTGCTCTGGAACTTCATCCTGGACTTCAACTTCGGCGCCCTCAACCTCGTCTTCCAGGCACTGGGGCTCGGCAAGGTCAACCTGTGGCGCCCCAACATCGCCCTCTTCACCATCTGCGCCATGACCATCTGGCAATGGCTGCCGTTCTCGACCTTCGTGCTGCTCGCAGGCCTGAAGAGCCTCCCCCGCGACGTCTTCGAGGCGGCCAGGGTCGACGGTGCGTCGAAGTTCTACACCTTCCGCCGCCTCACGCTCCCCATGCTGACGCCGCTCATCATGATCATCGTGGTGCTCCGGTCGATGTGGCTCATCCGGCTCTTCGATCCGCTCTTCGGCACGACCCGCGGCGGCGTCAACACCGAGCTGCTGGACTGGATCACCTACCGCACCTCGTTCGTCATGTTCGACATCGGATACGGTTCGGCCATGGCCATCGCCTCGTGGGCCTTCACCATGGCGCTCTGCCTGGTGATGTTCCGGCAGCTGATGAAGCAGATGGCGCCCAAGACCTAGCCACCGGGAGACGACCACCATGCTGAAGAAGCTCTTCTTCTGGCTGATCACGGGGACGGTCCTCGTCATCATCGTCGCACCGCTGGCCTGGATCTACCTGACCGCCCTCAAGGGCCCGAGCGACATCTTCGCCGCGGACCTGACCCGGTTCGTGGTGTTCAAGCCCACGCTCAGGAACTTCGAGGAGCTCTTCCGCGACTATCCGTTCTGGTCGAACCTGGTCAACACGGCCATCGTCAGCGTGGGCGGCACGATCGTCACCATGTTCGCCTCGCTGCTCGCGGCCTACAGCTTCGCGCGCTGGAACACGGGCGGCGGCGACCTCCTCTTCATGACCGTCTCCACCCGCATGTTCCCCATGGCGGTGGCAGCCATCCCGCACTTCGTGGTGTTCAAGACCCTGGGGCTGCTCGACACCCACCTCGGGCTGATGCTGCTCTACGTCTTCTTCAACATCTCGTTCGCCACCTTCCTGCTCTACGGCTTCTTCAACGAGGTGCCCAAGGAGGTGGAGCAGGCGGCCATGATCGACGGCTACGACCGCATGGAGGTGTTCCGCAAGATCGTCTTCCCGCTCATCAGGCCGGGGCTGGCGGTGACCTCCGTCTTCTGCCTCATCTGGATGTGGAACGAGTTCTTCTTCGCCTTCCTCTTCACCCGCTCCAACGCACGCACCGTGAACGTGCTCCTCTCCTCGTTCTGGGGAGGGCTGCAGGTTCAGTACGGGCTCATGACGGCGGGGGCGGCCATCACCATCCTGCCCACCCTCATCGCCGCCTGGTTCATGCAGCGCTACATCATTCGCGGCCTGACCTTCGGCGCGGTGAAGGGGTGACCGCCATGGTCCTGCCTCGCATGAAGCTCTCCGACCGGATCACCTGGGCGGTGCTGTGCTGGATCTTCTTCAACCTGCTCTGGCTGCGCTTCCTGGAGAAGGCCATCTCGCAGGGGGTGGGCGCGCTCCTGGCCACCGCCCTCGCCGTGGCCATGGTGCTGTTCTGGCCGCGGCCGCTCGAGGAGAGGGGTGCGGAGGACGAAGGGGGTCCGCCCCTGGACGGGCAGGCCGAGGGCATCGCCGGCGAGAGGAGGGGCTAGCCATGGCCGAGGTCCGACTGGAAGGCGTCACCAAGCTGTACGGGCGGAAGAAGGCCGTCGACGGCGTGAGCGTCACCTGCCGCGAGGGCGAGTTCCTGTCCATCTTCGGCCCGACCGGCGCCGGCAAGAGCACGATTCTCAAGATGATCGCCGGCATCGAGGACGTCACCGCCGGCGTCATCCGCTTCAACGGGAACGTCGTCAACGCCCTGCCGCCGCAGCAGCGGAACGTCTCGATGGCCTTCGAGAGCTACAACCTCTACCCGCACATGAACGTCTACGACAACATCGCCTTCCCGCTGCGCGCGCCGCGCTGGGGGCTGAAGCTCGACCGAACCGAAGAGCAGCGGCGGGTGCAGGAAATCGCCGATTTCCTGGGCATCGGCCAGCTGCTGGAGCGGCTCCCGCAGCACCTGAGCGGCGGGCAGAAGCAGCGCGTCTCCCTGGCCCGGGCGCTGGTGCGTCGGCCGGAGGTCTACCTCCTCGACGAGCCCATCGCCCACCTCGACGCCCGGCTCAAGTTCTCGACCCAGTCGCTGCTCAAGGAGTTCGCCTCCAAGTATGGCAGCACCATCATCTACGTCACGCACGACTACCGCGAGGCGCTGGCCCTGTCGCACCGGATCGTCGTGCTCCGTCGCGGCAGCATCGAGCAGGAGGGCACGCCGGAGGAGGTGTTCCATTCGCCCAGGACCGACTTCGTGGGGCGGCTCATCGGCGAGCCGCCCATGAACCTCATCGACGGCGAGGCGGCCACCCGCGACGGGGAGGCCTGGTTCCAGGTGGGCGACCGGTTTGGCCTCGCCATCCGCGGCCAGCGCGCCGAGGCCATGCGCGCCTGCACCCGCACCGAGGAGGGCCGGCCGGTGGCCCGGCTCGGGATCCGGCCCGAGGGCATCCGGGTCTCGCGGACGCGCCCCGGGCCCGCCGCCTTCCAGCTCCCCGTGTACGCCGTGGTGCAGGAGGCGCAGAGCACGGTCATCACCTTCGAGCTGCCCGGGACCTTCTTCTACGCCCGCACCCGGCAGGAGATCGGCTCCGCCGACCACCGGGTCGGCGAGCAGCTCTGGGTCGACCTCAATCCCGAGAAGATCTTCTTCTTCCCCAGGACCGTCGCTCTCTCCACCAAGGCCTAGCCATGAGCCAAGTCGAACTCCGCTCCATGTGGAAGATCTACCCGCGCGGGAACGTGGTCGGGGTGAAGGACCTCTCCTTCACCGTCCGGAACCAGGAGTTCCTGGCCATCCTGGGCCCCTCGGGCGGCGGCAAGAGCTCGACGCTGCGCATGCTGGCGGGGCTGGAGGACATCACCCAGGGCGAGCTGGCCTTCGACGGGATGGTGGTGAACCACCTCGGTCCCGCGGAGCGGAACGTGGCGCTGGCCTTCGAGTCCTACGCGCTCTACCAGCGCCTCTCGGTCTACGAGAACATCGCCTTCCCGCTGCGGGCCCGCGGGATGAAGCGCGCCGCCGTCGACCAGAAGGTTCGCTGGATCGCCGAGCTGCTCGACCTCAAGCCGCTGCTCGACAAGTACCCCGGGTCGCTGGCCGGCGGCCAGCAGCAGCGTGTCTCCCTGGGCCGCGCCTTCGTCCGGCAGCCCAACCTGACGCTGCTGGACGAGCCCATCTCCCACATGGACCAGCGCCTGCGCGCCGAGATCCGGGCGCGCATCCGCCACCTGCACGAGGAGATGCACAACACCACGGTCTACGTGACGCACGACCAGGCCGAGGCGGTCTCGCTCTGCGACCGGATGGTGATCCTGCACCAGGCGCAGCTGCAGCAGATCGGCTCGGTCGAGGAGATCTGGAACCGCCCGGCCAACCGGTTCGTGGCCTCCTTCGTGGGCGAGCCGGCCATGAACTTCCTCCCCGCTCGGCTGCGGGATCGGGCGTCGGTGGTGCTTCCCCAGGTGGACCACGACGCGGTCCTGTCCTTCCAGGGAGAGCTGGACCCGGCCTGCGCCGCCGAGGTGACCGTCGGTGTCCGGCCGCAGGAGATCGGGGTCCTGCGCAGCGCCGGCATGGCCAACACGCTCCCCTGTCTGGTCCGGCTGCTCGAGTTCCAGGGCGAGATCACCATCCTCACGCTGACCACGGAGGGGCCGGCAGGCCACTCGGTCAAGGTGGCCGTGGCCGCCAGCGAGCCCTATTCGGTGGGCGAGCGGGTCTGGCTCCAGGTTCGGCCGGAGGCCATCCACCTGTTCGACGGGGATCGCCCGGTGCTGCGGAGGAAGCTGCGCACGTAAGCGTCGAACCACTCGCGAGGCCAACGCGGCCAAGGCCGCTCTTCCCGTGGGGACGACATGAGCACGACTGGTGAACTCAAGGCCTGTTTCGTCGGCGTCGACGTGGGCACGTCGGCCTGCAAGGTGATCGCCGTCGACGAATCGGGAGCGGTGCTGGCCCGGGCGGTACGCGATTACCCGCTCTCGACGCCCCGGCCCGGGTGGGCGGAGCAGAACCCGTCGGACTGGTGGAAGAGCACCGACGAGGCCATGAAGGCGCTCCGCGCGGCCCTGCCGGACGGGTACGCCGTCCAGGCCATCGGACTGTGCGGCCAGATGCACGGCCTGGTGCCGCTCGACGCGGACGACCACGTGATCCGTCCGGCCATCCTGTGGTGCGACAACCGGACGGGCGCGGAGTGCGACGAGCTCACCGAGCAGCTGGGCGGGCTCTCGCGGGTGCTGGAGCTGATCAACAACCGGATCCTGCCCGGCTACACGGCGGGGAAGATCGTCTGGCTCCGCAAGCACGAGCCGCGCACGTTCGAGCGGATGCGCCGGTTCCTGAACCCGAAGGACTACATCCGGCTGCACATGACGGGGATCCACGCCACCGAGGTCGCCGATGCCTCGGGCACGGCCCTCTTCGACGTGCGCAACCGCCGCTGGTCGTCGCAGCTCCTGGAGGCGGTCGGGCTTCGCGCCGACCAGGTTCCCGCCGTCCACGAGTCGCAGGTCACGAGCGGCGGGCTGCGTCCCGAGGTCGCCTCGAGCTGGGGCCTCCCGGCCGGCCTGCCCGTGGTCGGCGGCGGCGGGGACGGGGTCACCCAGATCACGTCCATGGGCATCGTCTCCGAGGGACCCGTCGGCGTCATCTTCGGCACGGCCGGCGTGATCGGAGGGGCGGCCAACCGTTGCCCGGACAACAAGGACGGCCTGCTCCAGGTGTTCTGCGGGAACTCGCCGGACCGGTGGAACCCCATGGGCTGCACGCTCAACGGCGCGGGCGCGTTCCAGTGGCTCTTCGAGGTTCTCTCCGAGACGCCCGGCGCCAAGCTCGACTTCGACGCGCTCGTCCGCCTGGCCGAGTCGGCGCCCCCGGGGAGCGATGGCCTCCTCTTCCAGCCCTACCTCATGGGCGAGCGCTGCCCCTGGGTCGCGCCCGACGCTCGAGCCGCCCTGGTCGGCCTCACCCGAGGTCACCGGCTCGGCCACCTGGTCCGCGCGGTGATGGAGGGGATCGTCCTCAACATGCGGGCCGTCCTGGAGCTGATCGTGCGCGGCGGGGTCGCCTGCACCGAGATCCGCGCCTCCGGGGGCGCCACCGCCTCCAAGTTCTGGATGTCGCTGCTGGCCGACGGGCTCGGCCGCGACGTGGTGACGGTCACGGGGGCCTCCGAGGGTGGCGCCTACGGCGCGGCGCTCATCGCCGGCGTCGGGGTCGGGGCCTGGAGCGACCTGGAGCACGCCGTCGCGGCGATCCAGGAGACCAGTCGAGTGAAGGTGGAGGCTGGACGGGCGAAGCTGTACCAGCAGCAACTCGCGCCTCACGGTGCGCTGTTCTCGGCGCTCGAGCCCGTACGGTCGACGCCCGGCCCGCAATAGGACGCGGCCCTCGAAGGACGTGGGCCCGGTCGGATCTGGACGAGCAGCACGAACTCGCAGAACGAGGTGCATATGGAAAGTGACCTGAGCCTCGGGCGGTTGCGGCCGCTCGCCAGCAGCATCCGCGCGTCGGTGCGCTCCCTGGTGCAGGGCCGGGAGCAGGCCGTGCCCATCGTCCCGGAGGAGGAGAAGTACGTGGGGCACGTACTGGACCAGCCCCTCTCCCTCGACGTCTACGCGAGGCTCAAGGAGGTGGCGCGCGCCTTCGGCGTGACCAAGGCGTTCCGCTCCGTGATCGACACGTTCAAGGTTCCGTCCCAGGAGACGCCGGCCGGGTTCCGGATCGAGTTCGTGCTCGACCCGGACGCGGTGGTCCGCGCCGATCTGGTGCGCGACATCTCCTGCGACAAGAACGGGCAGAAGCGCCCGACCCAGGTGCTCTTCAGCGCCGACAGCGCCAACCCGTACGAGATCGCCCCATCGCCCCGATGCTGGCGAACCTCACCTGCAACCCGGGCATCGTCTACGACCTCTTCATCAACAACCCCAAGGCCAACGTCGGCAAGAAGTTCAAGACCCGCGACGAGGTGATGGCGGAGATCGGCCGGATCGTCGGCCCCGGGGTCGACATCAGCGTCGAGCTCAACAACCCCTTCGAGGAGTCGGAGCAGAAGATCCTGGAGGAGGCGGAGAAGTTCCGGGAGATGCTCACGCCGTACCGCGTGGTCATCAAGGTCCCGCACACCGGCCCGGTGAACGCCAGGAACGTGGGCGAGCTCCTCGCCGGCGACAAGACCTTCCACCGACGCTTCGACGCGGGGACGACCGCGGACATGCTGCGCGGGCACAACCTGGCGCTGCTGCTGCGCGATCACGGATTCCGCATCAACTTCACCCTCATGTTCGAGCCCTACCAGAGCGCCCTGGCACTGCAGGCCAAGCCATACTTCATCAACAGCTTCGTCCGGATGCGCCTCCTGCAGAGCGCAGCCCTGGCGCAGCTGGTGGAGCGGTACCGGGCCACCAAGGACGAGCAGTACCTGGCCAAGCTGCGCGCCTGGATGGTCGAGAAGGACTACCTCGCGCCCGAGGAGAAGGAGCTCGAGACCGGTGCCCTGCTGGGCATGGCCGATCGGATCCTCCGGTACCGCCAGTTCCGCGAGGGCTGCGACGGGCTCGACGCCGTCCGGCACAACCTGCGGCTGCTCCGGACCTGCAACCTGCCGGACACGAGGCTGATCGTCTGCAGCATGGAAGGCGAGACCATGTACCCCGAGCTCGACGCGCTGCTGACGCAGGAAGAGTTCGCGGACATGGCGGACCGGGTGGTCATCACCGCCGAGCCGGGGTACCTGGCCAAGTTCACCACGAGCAACCAAGTGGTCTCTTACCAGCGCCGGTTCATGAACGCGGCGCAGGGGCAGCAGTAAGGCACGCGAGGAAGGAGGACGTATGATTCTCGACAAGTTCGCTCTCAAGGACAGGATCGCGTTCGTCACCGGCGCCGGCCAGGGCATCGGCGCCGCCTGCGCCCAGGCGCTCGCGGAGGCCGGGGCCCGGGTGGTGGTCACGGACATCGTGGGGCCCCGGGCCGAAGCCACCGCGGCCCGGTTCCGCGAGCAGGGCCTGGCCGCCGAGTCGGTGGTGCTCGACGTGACCGCCTGGCGCGATGTCGACGCGGTCGTCGCCCAGGTCGAGAAGCGGCACGGGCGCATCGACGTCCTGGTGAACAACGCCGGGATCGCAATCAGCGAGGTCCCGGCCGAATCCATGACCAACGACCAGTGGCACAAGGTCATGGACGTCAACCTGCACGGGGTCTTCTACTGCTCCCGGGCGGCGGCCAAAGGGATGCTCGCGCGCGGCAAGGGCGCCATCGTCAACATCGGGTCGATCTCGGCGGAGATCGTCAACCGGCCGCAGCAGCAGTGCAACTACAACGCCTCCAAGGCGGCCGTGCACCAGCTCACCCGCTCCATGGCGGCCGAGTGGGCCGGGCGCGGCGTCCGGGTGAACGCGATCGCGCCGGGCTACACCGACACTCCGCTCCTCTCCTTCGCAAAGGGCGGGCCAGCGTTCAAGGTGTGGATGGAGCTGACGCCGACGCACCGCCTGGCCGACCCGGCGGAGATCGCCGCCGTGGTGCTGTTCCTGGCCTCGGACGCCGCCAGCAACGTGACCGGCAGCATCGTCACCGCCGACGGAGGCTACACGCTGTGGTGAGGGTGCCGCTCCTGCGGACGCACCGCCCTCGAGCACGTTCCGCACCACGGCCCGACGGCGCCGGAGGCGCCGGGTGGAGGAGCTCGTGAACGAACCCCCCAGGAAGCTGTCCTTCCTCGACCGAGGCGTGGCGCAGGTCGCGCTGGTGGTGGAGGACCTCGACCGCACGGCGGAGGCGTACTGGCACCGGTTCGGCATCGGGCCCTGGCACTTCTACACCTACCAGAAGCCCTTCGTCGCCCGGATGACGCGCAACGGAGCGCCGGCCGAGTACGCGATGCGGGTGGCGCTGGCGAACATCGGCACCACCCGGATCGAGCTCATCGAGCAGAAGGCCGGGGACACCGTGTACGCGGAGTTCATCCGGGCGCACGGATACGGCGTCCACCACCTCGGGCTGGTGGTGGACGACCTGGAGGCGGCCGTCCGGGAGGCGGAGGCCGCCGGGTATCGCGTCACCATGGACGGGACCGGTTTCGGCCTGGACCGCGACGGCGGCTACGCGTACCTCGACACCGAGGATGGCCTCGGCACGACGTTCGAGCTCATCCAGCGCCCCAGGCGCCGGAACCCCCCGGAGAAGATCTACCCTCCTCCGTCCGGTGCCGGGTGAAGCGAGCTTGCGTCATCGGGCTCGATCTCGGCACGTCGGCGTGCAAGGCCGTCGCGGTCGACGAGACCGGTGCCGTCGTCGCGCGCGCCGGCGGCGACTATCCGCTCTCGACGCCTCGTCCCGGTTGGGCGGAGCAGGACCCGGCGGATTGGTGGAGGGCCGCAGACGATGCCATGCGGGCGCTTCGCGCCGGCTTGCCTGCGCCCGGCGCCGTGAAGGCCATCGGCCTCAGCGGTCAGATGCACGGGCTGGTCGCGCTCGACCGCGCCGATCGCGTGATCCGCCCGGCCATGCTCTGGTGCGACCAGCGCGGGGCGCAGCAATGCGTGAGCCTCACGGAGCGGATGGGCGGACTCGACGGCCTTCTCGCCCTGATCGCGAACCGGCTGTGGCCCTGCGACACGGCGGGCAAGATCCTGTGGCTTCGCGACGAGGAGCCCGCCGCGTACGACCGCCTGCACCGGTTCCTCAATCCCAAGGACTACCTCCGCATCCTGCTGACCGGCGAGCACGCCACCGACGTGTCGGATGCATCCGGAACGGGGATGTTCGACGTGAGGCGCCGGCGCTGGTGCGCCCGGCTCGTCGACGCGGTGGGCCTCACGACGGCCCAGGTCCCGACGGCCTACGAGTCGCAGGCCACGACCGGGTGGCTGCGCCCGGGCGTGGCGGACCGCTGGGGGCTTCCGGCGCGATTGCCGGTGGTGGGTGGCGGCGGTGATTCGGTGGTCCAGACGACGGCGATGGGCGTGGTCTCGGAAGGGTCGCTGGGCGTGACGCTGGGGACGGCAGGTGTCGTTGCCGGGGCGACGGGCGCGTGCCCGGAGAACCGGGATGGGCTCCTGCAGGTCTCCTGCGGGAACGCACCGGATCGCTGGCACACCATGGGGGTCAGCCTGAACGGCGGTGGATCGTTCCACTGGTTGCTCGGGATCCTCCGCGAGGTCCCGGGTGCCCTGGTCGACTTCGAGGCGCTGGCACGGCTGGCAGAGGCGGCACCGGCAGGGAGCGGAGGGGTGGTGTTCCTCCCGCACCTCATGGGCGAGCGCTGTCCGTGGATCGCGCCGGGTGCGCGAGCCGCTCTGCTCGGGCTGACCCGCGGGCACGGCCTGGGCCATCTGGTGCGCGGCGTGATGGAGGGTGTGGTCCTCAACCTGCGGTCCATCCTGGAGATCTTCCTTCGGAGCGGAAGCAGGTGTGACGAGCTCCGCGCCTCGGGCGGCGCCACTGCTTCGCCCTTCTGGCTGTCGCTGCTCGCCGACGGCCTGGGCCGCGAGGTCGTGACGGTCACCGGCGCTTCCGAGGGTGGGGCGTACGGCGCCGCGCTCGTGGCCGGGGTCGGAGCGGGCGTGTGGTGCCACCTGGACGAGGCGGTCACGGTGATCGACGAGACCGGCAGGGCTCGTCCGGACCCGGCGCGCTCCCCGCGATACGAGCGCGCGCTCGGGATCCATCGCGCTGCCTTCCTGGCGCTCGAGACCTCGCCGGTGGGGTCTCGTCCATCGACCGCCGCAGACGAGGGACCGCGCCCGAAGGCATAGCGCGTCGGAGATTGGGGCCGGGCGGAACTCCTCGGCCGCCCAGCCACGTTGACCCCCGCCCCGCCGTGCGCTACCTCTCCCCTGGCGTGCCGGCCCCCCCCACACCTGCGCTCACCACGGACGTGGTCATCCTCATGCCCGACGGCCGGGTCGTGCTGGTGCGGCGCAAGCACCCACCCGTCGGGTGGGCGCTCCCGGGCGGGTTCGTGGACGTGGGCGAGACGGTGGAGGAGGCGGCGGTCCGCGAGGCGAAGGAGGAGACCGGCCTCGACGTGATCCTCGAGCACCTCCTGCACGTCTACTCCGACCCGCGCCGCGACCCGCGCCAGCACACCGCCTCGGCGGTGTTCCTGGGCCGCGCCGCCGGCCAGCCGGCCGGGGCCGACGACGCGGCCGAGGCGCGCGCGTTCGCATGGGACGAGCTGCCCTCCCCCATCGTCTTCGACCACCCGCACATCCTGGGCGACGCGCGCCGCTTCCTCCTCACCGGCACCCGACCCCAGCCATGACCCCGCTCTCCGCCACCGAGCGCGCCGCGCTCCTCGGCATCGCCCGCGCCGCCATCCTGGCGCACCTGGGGGGCAAGCCCGTCCCCCAGCCCGACGCCAGGGGCGCGCTGGCCGAGGTGCGCGGCGCCTTCGTCACGCTCCACGCCGGGGACGCCCTGCGCGGCTGCGTGGGGACCTTCCAGCCCACGGAGTCGCTGGCCCGGACGGTGGCCAGGATGGCGGTGGCCTCGGCCAGCGACGACCCCCGCTTCCCGCCCGTCGAGCCCTCCGAGATCCCGGACCTGGACGTCTCCATCTCGGCGCTCGGCCCGCGGCAGCCGCTCCGCGACCCGCTCTCGGTGCGGGTCGGGACCGACGGCCTGCTCGTCCGGCGCGGCTGGCACCGCGGCGCGCTCCTCCCCAAGGTGGCGGTCGAGAACGGCTGGTCGGCCGAGGAGTTCCTGAAGCACGTCTGCCTCAAGGCCGGGCTCCAGGCGCGGGCCTGGCAGGAGCCGGGCACCGAGCTGGAGGTGTTCCAGGCCGAGGAGTTCGGGGAGGAGCCTGCACCGTGATCAACCTGGTCGGCGTCGTCGCCGCGGTGCTGGGCGTGTCGGTGCTCATCATCATCCACGAGGCCGGGCACTTCCTGGTGGCCCGGGGCTTCGGGATGAAGGTGGAGCGATTCAGCGTCGGCTTCGGGCCGGTGCTCCTCTCGCTGAAGCGGCGCGGGACCGAGTTTGCAGTCTCGGCGCTGCCGCTGGGCGGCTACGTCAAGATCACCGGCATGGCGCCGGGCGAGGACGTGGACCCGTCCGACCCGACCCTCTACTGCAACCAGGCCTCCTGGCGGCGCTTCCTGGCCATCCTGGCCGGGCCGGCCATGAACTACGTCTCGGCGGTGATCCTGGGGGCGGCCCTGCTCCTCGGACCGGGCCTGCGCGCGCCGGATCCGGCCGCCGCGGTGGGCAAGTTGGTCCCGGACTCGCCGGCGGAGCGGGCCGGGCTGCAGGCCGGCGATCGCGTGCTCTCGGTGGCCGACCGCCCGGTGGCGAGCTGGGACGACCTGGTGCGCGAGCTGCAGTCCCACCCCGGCCAGCCGATCGCGTTGGTGGTCGAGCGCGGCCAGGGCGCGTCCGCCAGCCGCCTCACCCTGCATCTCACGCCGCGGGACGAGGGCGGCGTGGGGCGGGCCGGCTTCGAGCAGCACGTGGTTCCGGTGCGCAGCCGCGGGGTGGGGGCGGCGCTGGCCGATGCCCTCCGGCGGACCAACGACATCGCCTGGAGCCAGGTGACCGTCTTCGGCAAGCTGTTCTCGGGCAGCAAGGGGACCAAGCTCCTGGGCCCCATCGGCATGGGGAACCAGCTCCTCATGGCCTGGCGCAACGGGACCGCCGACTTCCTGAACCTGCTCTGGATCATCTCGGTGGTGCTGGCGGTGCTGAACCTGTTCCCCATCCCGGCGCTGGACGGGGGGAGGCTGGTCTTCCTCGGCTACGAGGTGATCACTCGCCGCCGGGTGGACGCGCGGGTCGAGAACGTCGTCCACCTGGTCGGCTTCGTGGCGCTGGTCGCGCTGCTGGTGGGCGTGACGGTGTTCGGAGACCTCGGGCTGGGCAGCAAGCTCTCGCACCTCGGGGGCCGATGACCGCCATGGCCGTGCGCGTGCTCTACTTCGCGGCGGCGCGGGAGGCGGCGGGGGCCTCGCGCGAGGAGCTGGCCCAGGCGCCGGCCAGCGTGGCCGCGCTGCGCCAGGCGCTGGTGGCCCGCCATCCAGGCCTAGCTCGCCTGCTGCCGCGCTGCCGGGTGGCGGTGAACGAGGAGTTCGTGGACGATGGCGCGCCGGTGCCCGACGGGGCAGAGGTGGCGGTGGTCCCACCGGTGGCGGGGGGCGCGCCGCTCTTCACGGTGGTCGATCGACCCCTGGTCCTCGACGAGGTGATCGAGGCGGTGCGCGGCACCGCCTCGGGCGGGATTGTCACCTTCACCGGGACGGTGCGGGCCGAGAGCTGCGGGCGCCGGGTGGTGCGGCTCGAGTACGAGGCCTACCGGCCCATGGCCGAGCGCGTGCTGGCGCGGATCGGCGAGGAGGTGGGGAACGCCCGCGGTGCCCGGCTGGCGGTGGTGCACCGGGTGGGCGTGCTCCAGCCCGGGGAGGCGGCGGTGGTGATCGCCGCGGCCGCCGCCCACCGCGAGCCGGCCTTCCGCGCCTGCCAGGAGTGCCTGGAGCGCCTCAAGCACGACGTGCCCATCTGGAAGCGCGAGGTCTTCGAGGACGGCTCGGAGTGGGTGGGGATGGGGCCGTGAGCCGCCGTCCGGGTTCCGGCCTTGGTCCTCCGGTGACAGGAACGGCGCCGTGATCCCGGGTCTGTAGCACGTCCCCTGCAGCCTGTAGCCTCGTTGCCCCCCGTGGTATCTTGCGAGCGCCGTGAAGGTCCTCATCGCCGACGACGACCGGCTGGTCCGGACCATGCTCACCGACATGCTCGGGGAGCTGGGGCACCGGGTGGTCGCGGCCGAGAACGGCGCCGAGGCGGTGGCGCTGTGCGAGCGGGAGGCGCCCGAGGTGGTGGTCCTCGACCTGCTCATGCCGCGCCTCTCCGGCCTGGACGCGCTCAAGGCCATGCGCCAGGCCGGCTGCACCGCCCCCGCCATCCTGCTCACGGCCATCAGCGACCCCAGCTTCCGCGAGATGGAGGGGGCCGACCAGATCCAGATCCGGCTGGAGAAGCCGGTGACGCGCCGATCGCTGAAGCGGGCGCTGGCCCGGGCTATGGCGGCTCGATGAGGCTTTCCCGTTCCCTGCTGATCCTCGTCCTCTTGACGAGCGCGGCCCCCATCGTGCTCCTGGGCTGGATGCTGATCCGCTCCCGCGGCGGGGTGGACGGGGCCGCGGCCGCGGCGGTGCTGGCCTGCCTGGCCCTGGCGGCGGTGGCGGCCGAGCTCCTGGCCCGCAGCGTCACCCGCCCCATCGCCGAGTGCGTGCGCGGGGCGCTGGAGATCGCCCGCGGCCGGTTCGGGCGGCTGGTGAGCGTCCGCGCCGGCAACGAGATCGGCGATCTGGCCTACACCTTCAACCACATGTCGCGCGAGCTGGCCTCGTACGACGCCGAGAACAAGCGGCTCATCGAGGCGCTCGAGCAGGGCTACCTGGACACCATCCGCAGCCTGGCCTCCGCCATCGACGCCAAGGACCCGTACACGCGCGGCCACTCCCAGCGCGTGGCGGCGCTGGCGGTGGAGATCGGGCGCGAGCTGAACCTCTCGCCCGAGGCGCTGCAGGCCCTGGAGTACGGCGGCGTGCTGCACGACATCGGCAAGATCGGGATGCCCGACGCGATCCTGGTCAAGGTGACGCCGCTCACCGCCGACGAGCGCGACATGGCGCGGATCCATCCGCGCGTCGGCGCCGAGATCGTCGCCGGGGTGACCTTCCTGGCCGCGGCCGCGCCCGCCATCCGCAGCCACCACGAGCGCTGGGACGGGAAGGGCTACCCGGACGGCCTGGCCGGCGAGGCCATCCCGCTGGTCGCGCGCATCGTGAACGCAGCCGACACGTGGGATGCCTGCACGTCGAACCGCCCCTACCAGAAGGCGTTCACCGCCGACGAGGCCCTGGCCATCATGGCCGGGCTGCGGGGAGCCCAGCTCGACCCCTCGGTGCACGACGCCCTGGTGACCGTGATCCGCCGGCGCCACTCCGCGCAGCCCGCCCCCCGGGCCGGCGGCCGCCTGAGCGCTCCGGTCGACCCGTGAAGGGTGTCGTGTCCCGTGCGGGATGGACACGGTCTTGCGCGCGGGCCCCCGACGGGGGGAGACTGCGCCCAATGGACCGCCGCCGAGCCGGCCTGGGCCCTGCTGCCGCCCTGCTCATCTGCCTTGCGGCCACCGCCGCGCGGGCCGACGACCCCGCCAGGCGAGGATTCGATGCGGATCCCAGCCGTCCGGCGCTGTCCCTGGACGGCAACCTGGCCGTGGAGACCGCCGGGCTGGCGAGGGCCGGGACCCGTTCCCTTGGCCTGATCCTCGACTACACGAGGGGGCTACTGGCGCTCCGGCTGGGCGGGGAGCGGGATCAGCTGCTCGAGTCGCGCTTCTCGGCGCACCTCCTCGGGGGTTACGCCTTCGAGCGGGTGGAGGTCGGCGTCCACCTCCCGCTGGCGCTGGTCCAGCGCTCGGACCTGTCCTTCCTGCGCGACCGCGGAGTGACCGGGCCCTTGGTGAACGACATCGCGACCACCGCCCTGGGCGACCTGCGCGCCTTCGGGAAGCTGGCGCTGCTGCGCGAGGCGAGCGCGCCGCTGGGCCTGGCCGCGTTGCTCGACGTCCGGCTGCCCACCGGAAACCGGAAGGCGTTCACCGGCGACGGCCTCTCGGCGGTCCCGGGCCTGGTCGCCACGCGCACCCTGGGCCGGCTCCGGCTGGATGCGCAGCTCGGATACCTGTTCCGCGATCAGGGACAGTACGCGCAGCTGGTGGTTCACGACGGATTCACCGGTGGTCTGGGCGCCTCGGTGTCGCTCCCCGGGTTCGGTCCCTTCCAGCGGACCCGGTTCATGGGCGAGCTCCTGGGCGGCTGGCCGCGCGGCTACCGCTCCGGGACCGACCGCTATCGGGCCCCCCTCTCGACGCGCGGCGGCATCCGCGCCTGGCTGCCCGCCTGCTGGTCGGTGGAGGCCGGGGCGGGGACGGGGATCGGGGAAGCCGGATACGGCCGGGAGTCCTGGCGCGTCTTCGCGGGCGTGCGCTGGACCTGCCCGCGCGGAGAGCCGCCGGCCCGGCTGCCGCCCTCGGCGCCGGTCACCGGCGGCCTCAATCCGGATCGGGACGGCGACGGCATCCCCAACGAGAAGGACATGTGCCCCGACGTGCCCGGCACACCGGAGATGGACGGTTGCCCGGACCGCGACGGCGACTTCATCCCCGACCCCGAGGACCGCTGCCCCGACGAGCCCGGGCCGGCGCAGAACGACGGCTGCCCGGTGCAGGGCCCGGTGGTCGAGCTACAGACCGAACGCCTGTCGCTCAAGGACTCGATCCACTTCGACACCAACAGGGCCACCATCAAGCCAGAGTCGAATCCGGTGCTGGACTCGATCGCCGCCCTGCTCCGCGACCACCGGGAGCTCCGCCGGGTGCGGGTGGAGGGTCACACCGACAACGTCGGGCCGGCCGCTTACAACAAGGATCTGTCGCGGCGCAGGGCGCGCTCGGTGGTGGCGGCGATGGTGCAGCGCGGGATCGCCGCCGACCGGCTGGTGTTCGAGGGGTACGGCCTCGACCGGCCGGTGGCGGACAATCGGACCGCCCTGGGCCGCGCCAAGAACCGCCGCGTGGAGTTCACCATCCTGGAGGAGAAGCCTTGACCGCTCCACGCCTCGCCATCTTCGACCTCGACGGGACCCTGGTCGATTCCGTCGACGACCTCGCCGCCTCCGTGAACTACGCGCTGGCCCGGGCCGGCCTGCCCCAGCGCGAGCGTGACCAGGTCCGGGGGTTCATCGGCAACGGCGCCAGACCGCTGATCGAGCGCGCGGTGGCCCCGCACCTCGACCGGGTCGAGGAGGTGCTGGCCGACTGGCGCGCCCACTACGACGCGCACCTGCTGGACCAGACGCGGCCGTATCCGGGCATGGTCGAGGTGCTGGCGGGGGCGCGGCGGACCCTGGCGGTCCAGAGCAACAAGCCCGCCCCCATGACCAACCGGATCCTCGAGGGGCTGGGGCTGCTCTCGCGCTTCGCGATCGTCGTGGGCGGCGGTGACGTGCCGGCCAAGCCCGATCCGGCAGGCGTGCTTGCGATCCTCGCTCGCGTGGGCGCGACGCGCGAGGACTCGGTGTTCATCGGGGACAGCGCTCTGGACGCCGCCACGGCCCGGAATGCCGGGGTGACCTTCGTCGGGGTCACATGGGGACTCGTATCGCGCGAGGCGCTGGCCGGCGCGGGCGCGGTGAACCTGGTGGACCGCGTCGAGGATCTGGCGCCCTGGCTCGCCTGAGGGCGGCCGGGCGCCAGTCCTCCATCGGCCTGCACGCTGGCCCCCGAGCGAAAACTCGACCCCCCCCGCGCCCCGTGCTACCGAGAGGCATGCTGCGCGTGGCGCTCAAGATCCTGCTGGCCGGCGCGGCCCTGGCGGCGATCTGGGCGTTCGTCCCCATCGGCGGGCACACCCTGTCCTGGCGCTGGCGGCGCGCGGCCAGCCCCGCCGAGTTCGTGGACCGCACCTGGGCCGAGCTCCGCGGCGACGCTGCCGGGGCGTGGCACGGCCGCCCCGCGCCCCGCGCCCAGGCCCGCGGCGGATCACCCGGCACCCGCCCGTCCGAGTCGCACTCCGAGGCGGACCGCCGGGAGCTCGATCGCATTCTGACCAGGCACCTGGACGAGCACTGACCCACCGGGGAGCTGCCCGGTCCTTCGACGGGCTCAGGACAGGCCCAGCCGTTGGCGCGGAGCGCAGGTCTACGCACCTTGGATCCCGGGGGGCTCGCGCGCCGCGAGCCGGAGGTGGGGTCCATGGCCGCGTGGTCGGTGTTCCTTCTCGCGCTCCAGCTCGGGGCAGGGCCGCAGCCCGCGACCCTGCAGCCCACCCCCAGCCTCTACACGGAGGCCCGCAGCGCCGCCACGCCCACCGCCCCCGGCCTGCCCGATCTGACGCACCTCGCGGCGACGGCCCTGCCGGCCGTGGTGGGGCTCATCACCACCTCGCAGCCCAGCGGCGTCGGATCGGGAGACGACTCGCTGCGCGACCTCTACGACAAGCTCCACGAGGGAGGCGTCCGCAAGGGCGTGGGATCGGGATTCCTCATCCACCCCGATGGCTGGATCGTGACCAACGCACACGTGGTGGAGGGCGCCGACAAGGTGGTGGCCGAGGTCGGCGAGCGGAACGCGCACATCCCGGCGCGGGTGGTGGGGATCGACGCGGAGACCGATCTGGCGCTGGTCAAGATCGACATCGATCGCCCCCTGCCCTACCTCCGGCTGGGCGACTCCGACCGGCTGCAGCCGGCGCAGTGGGTGGTGGCCATCGGCTGTCCCTTCGGCCTCGATCACTCGGTGAGCCTGGGGATCGTGAGCCACACCGGGCGCACCGACATCTCGCCGGTGGGCCGGCGCGGGACCTACGACTTCATCCAGACCGACGCCTCGATCAACCCGGGCAGCTCGGGCGGACCGCTGCTCGACCTCAACGGAAACGTGGTCGGGATCGCCGCGGCGGTGAACGCCACCGGGCACGGCATCGGCTTCGCCATCCCCATCGACATGGCCAAGTCGGTCATCGACCAGCTCCACGCCAACGGGCGGGTGATCCGCAGCTGGCTGGGGGTGTCGGTCAAGGAGCTGCCGGCCGACCTGAACAGCTCGGACGCCGGCGTCGAGGTCACCGAGGTCGCCAGCGGGAGCCCGGCCCAGCGGGCCGGGGTCCGCTCGGGGGACATCATCACCGCCCTCCAGGGCCACGCCATCCAGAACCCGGCGCGGCTGCGCTGGTACGTCTCCATGGCCGGCGTCGGCAAGGAGGTGGCCATGGCACTTCGCCGCAAGGGCGAGGCGGACCGGACGATCCGGGCGGTGCTGGCGCAGGCGCCCGCCGCCGAGCAGGCGCGGATCGAGGCGCGGGGATCGCTGGGGGAGTGATCGCTGCGGATCCGGTTGATTTGCGGGCGGATTCCTGGTATCGACCGCCCCTCTATGGCCGAGACCACCACCAAGAAGAAGAAGACGGCCCCGCGCGCCAAGGGCGGCGGGAAGAAGGCCTGCACGGTCGAGGGCTGCAAGCGCGGCTACCGCGCCAAGGGGCTCTGCTTCTTCCACTACCGGAAGTGGCGGCGCGGCGAGCTCGAGTCGAGGCCGACCCGCTACGACACCTGCTCCAGGCCCGACTGCAAGAAGAAGGTGAAGGAGCACGGGCTGTGCGAGGAGCACTTCACGGCCTGGAAGAAGTCGCGCAAGAAGAACCAGGGCGCGGCGGCCGCAGCGTAGCGGCCTCGTGGACGAGCCCGAACCCGCGCCCGAGCGGCGCGCGTTCATGATCTCGGGTCGCGCTCCACCTTCAGCATCCGGTCGAACGCGCGCAGCGCGGCCGCCAGCAACTCGAATCTCGCGCTGGGTGGGATCCGCCCGCGCCAGCAGCCGCCGCAGGTCGGCCAGGATGTGCTCCGGGTTCTGCGGGTTGAGGTAGCCCGCCCGCGCGAGCACCGCCCGCGCCAGGCCCCAGAGCGCCTCCACGGTGGCGTGCCGCGCCGGCTCCGCGTCCGGCGCCGCGGCGGGCGGCGCCGCCTCGCGCGCGGCCAGCGCGATGTCGTAGCAGACCACCGCCGCCGCCTGGGCCAGGTTCATCGAGTCGTAGTCCGGGTGCGTGGGGATGGTGCACACCGCCTGGCACAGGGTCAGCTCCGCGTCGGAGAGGCCCCGCCGCTCCTCCCCGAACACGATCGCCACCTCTCCCGAGCCGCTCCGGCGCCACAGCTCCCGGGCGAGCTGCCTCGGGTCGAGCCGCGGCCGCCCCTCGACGACCCGGGAGGTGGTGCCGCAGGTCCAGGCGGCCGGGCCCAGCGCCGCCCGCAGGTCGGCGTGGACCGAGAGCCGGTCGAGCAGATCGCTGGCGTGCCGCGCCAGCCGGGCCGCCCGCGCCAGGACGTCGTCGCGCGCCAGGCCGGCCCCCCCTCCGCGGGGCGGACCGGCCCACGACACCGGCGCCACCACCGCCAGGCTCGAGAGGCCGAAGTTCTTCATGACCCGGGCCACGGCCCCCAGGTTCTCGGCGCTCTGCGGCCGGTGCAGCACGATGCGGATGCGGCTCAGCATGTCCGTCGCGCACCCCTCTCCAGAGGTCTCATCCTGACCGGGGCAGGGGCCACTCCGGTGCACCCCTCTCCGTTCCGACCGTATAACATCGCCCGCCATGATGACCGACGACCAGCTCCGGGCCCAGCTCCCCCACACCCTTCGCCAGCTGGACCTGCCCGCCCTGGGCGACCTGTACCGGGGCAAGGTCCGCGACAACTACTCCCGCGGCGACCGCATCGTGATGATCACGACCGATCGCGTCTCGGCCTTCGATCACGTGCTGGGCACCATCCCGTTCAAGGGCGAGATCCTGACCCGGCTCACCACCTTCTGGTTCGAGAAGGTGCAGGACATCGCCCCATCCACCTGCTCGACGCCCCCGACCCGAGCGTCATGGTGGTGAAGCGCGCGAAGCCGTTCCCGGTGGAGATCATCGTGCGCGGGTACATCACCGGCTCGCTCTGGCGCGACTACCAGGCCGGCAAGGCGGGCACGTACGGGATCTCGTGGCCGGCCGGCCTGCGCAAGGACCAGCGCCTCGACCAGCCGGTGCTGACCCCCTCCACCAAGGCGGAGTACGGGCGCCACGATGAGCCCATCAGCGAGGCGGAGATCCTGCGCCAGCGCCTGGTGGAGCCGGAGATCTGGAGCCAGGCGCGGTCGGTCGCGCTGCGCCTGTTCGAGCGGGGCCAGGAGTGGGCCCGCTCGCGCGGCCTGATCCTGGTCGACACCAAGTACGAGATGGGGACCACCGACGGGAACCTGGTGGTCATCGACGAGATCCACACGCCCGACAGCTCCCGCTACTGGATCGCCCAGGACAGCCAGGAGCGCTTCGAGCGCGGCCAGGACCAGCACATGCTGGACAAGGAGAACATCCGGCAGTGGCTGATCCAGGAGCACGGCTTCTCCGGCCAGGGCAAGCCGCCGCCGCTCACCGACGCGGTCCGCATCTCGCTGGCGCGGACCTACGTGAACCTGTACGAGCGGCTCACCGGCGAGACCTTCCAGGCGGAGGTCGGGTCGGTCGAGGAGCGGATCAAGAGGAACCTCGCTGCACGCGGGTATCTGAAGTAGCCGGCGTCGCCTACCGTTCCCACTCCTGCTCCCGTTCCCGCTCCCGGCCGCCGGGGCCGGTGTGTGCTGGTTCCACGCGAGCCACGTCTCCGGGAACGGCGCCGGGAGCGGGTTTCACCGTCACGAATCGTCGGCACCCCCCATCCCCTTCCCGGGCCACTCTGCAGCCTGGAGGACGCGATTCCTCGCTCGCCCGTTGTCATCCGTGGCAATCTCGAGAAGGGTCGGAAGGGGGTTGACATGAGAGCCTGGGAGACGTTCGCGGCCATGGCAGTGGCCTTCCTCGGAGCCCCGGCGCGGGCGAATGCGCCGGCGCCGGAGGGGTACACCCCCGCGGTGGAGCCCGGGGGAACGGTGGAGATCCACGTCATGACCACCAGCGGGCGCCGCTGCCCGGACGACGGCCTGCTCCGGCGGAACACCTCCACCGGGGAGATCGTCCAGATCACCACCTGCAGCGATGACCTGACTTTCGTCGATCAGTGCGTGCTCGCTGGCGAGTACCAGTACGGCCTGGCGACGCCGCTCGCCTGCCAGGTGGGCGGGACGGAGTACTACGAGACCGCCACCGTCACCGACGGCCCGGCGGAGGGGTGCACCCGAACCATCGAGGCGCCCGCCCCCGCCACCAGCGTCCCGTGGGGAAGCGAGAAGTGGGTGTGCCGCAGCTCGTACCGCGGGCCGGACAACTCCTGGAACTTCCCCTTCGGCTGCGGCACCGGCGGCGTGCTCGGGACCAACCTGCTCGTCGTGCTCGCCGGCCTGGGACTCTGGAGGTGGCGGCCGGGTCGGCGGCGCGCGTGACGCTCGCCGGCCTGCACCTTTCCACCGGCTACCTCCTCGCGCTCGGCGTCACCCTGGCGGTGGAGGTACCTGTGGTGGTGGCGTTCTACCCTGGGCGCCGCCGGCGCATGGCCGTGGTCTGCGCCGCCGCGACCACCGTCACGCACCTCCTGCTCGTGTTCGGCTTCCCCCGCATCCTGCCGCGCGCCATCTCGCCGTTGTGGTTCGGCGAGGCGTTCGCGACGCTGGGCGAGGCCGGGGCGTACTGGATCGCCGACCGCCAGGTCGGGCGGGCGCTGGTGGCCTCGGCGGTGGCGAACACGTGCAGCTACGGGGTGGGGCTGCTGCTGTTCTGGTGAGCTCCATCGAGGGGCCGGCGGTTGCTGCCAGTGGAAGGGGGCGTGTGCCGGGATGCGCTCACGTGCTTCGGTCAGGCACCTCAGGCGGGCTTCCGCGCCACCACCAGGTCTCGCAGGATGGCCTGGTCCACCCGGTGCTCGAAGCCGCGGTAGGCCGGGCCGTCGCACACCTCCAGCCCGGCGCGCGCCAGCGCCTCCGCCAGCGCTTCGCGCTTGGCCACGTGGACGTTCCAGGAGATGCCCATCGCTCCCCCCGGCCGGAGCGCCTCGCGCCACACCGGTGCCGCCTCGGCCAGGAGCTCGAGCGGGCTCCGCGAGAGCTCGCCCTTCGCGACGGTGCTCCCGTGCTGCACGCCGTAGGGCGCGTCCGTGACGATCAGGTCGAAGGACCGCGGCGGGAACACCGCCGTGGTCTCCAGCGTGCTGGCGTTCACGACGGCCAGGTGCAGCGCCTCGCCCGCCTTGAAGCTCTCCCGGTCCCGGCCGATGTCGAGCGCCAGCCGAGGATGGCCCTTCACGTGCCCGACGTGGGCGTGGTGCTTGAGCCGCTTGTCCTTGACCCAGCGCTGGATGAACGCCGAGTAGGCCTCGAAGTCCCGCCGATCGATCTCCACCCCGGCGGCGTCGAAGCCGTACATGAGCGCCTGGTTGAGCGTGGTCCCGCGACCGCACAGCGGGTCCAGCACGGCGAAGGTCCGCTCCCCGAGCCGGCCGGCAAACTCCGAGGAGGCCAGCGTCACGTTGAGGAGCAGCTTGGTGAAGCTCTCGTTGGTCTTGCCGGCATAGCGCTGGATGGTGAGGAGGTCGGAGTCGAACCGGTCCAGGCGGTGCAGCTCCAGGGGGGTGAGCCGCCCCTCCGAGAGGGCGAACAGCGCGAACGCCGAGGACAGGTTGGAGAGCGCCAGCAGCTCGCGCGCCCCGAGCGGCCCGGCGCGGAAGACCAGGTACTCGACCGAGCCCATCCGCTCCCGGCGCAGGTCCTGGAGCGGCCCGCCCAGCAGCCGCTCCGCCAGGACCGAGAGCTCGGCCAGGGCGAGCGCGGCGGCCGCCTCCGCGTAGACGCGGTTGGCGGACGGCGCGATCAGGAGGGCATACTCGGCCAGGAGAGCCCTCCGCTCATTCTCCGAACACGCGCCGGAAGATGAAGTCCACCTGGCGCAGGTGGTGCTCGAGGTCGAAGCAGGCGTCGATCTCCTGCTCGGAGAGCACCTTGCGGACGTCGGGATCGCGCTTGAGCGCGTCCCGGAAGTCGACCTTCTCCTCCCACACCTTCATGGCGTTGCGCTGCACGAACACGTAGCCCTCCTGCCGGGCCACCCCCTTCCCCACCAGCGCCAGGAGCACGCGGCCGGTGTCGTAGAGGCCGCCGGTGATCTCCAGATTCTCGCGCATCCGCTCCGGGTAGACGCGCAGGCTCTCGATCATCCCGGCGAACCGGCTCAGTGCGAAGTCCAGGGCGATGGTGGCATCCGGTCCGATGACCCGCTCCACCGACGAGTGGCTGATGTCCCGCTCGTGCCAGAGGGCCACGTCCTCCAGCGCCGCCACCGCATAGCCGCGCAGCAGCCGGGCCAGGCCGGTGAGGTTCTCGGAGAGGATGGGGTTCCGCTTGTGGGGCATGGCCGAGGAGCCCTTCTGCCCGGGCGTGAATGGCTCCTCCGCCTCGCGCACCTCGGTGCGCTGCAGGTGCCGCACCTCGGTGGCCTGCTGCTCCAGCACCGCCCCGGCCGCGGCCAGCGCGGCGAAGAGCTCGGCGTGCCGGTCGCGGGCCACCACCTGGGTGGCGGCCGGCTCGGCCCCCGACAGGCCCAGCTTCTCCATCACGAAGGCCTCGACCCGCGGGTCGAGGGCCGCGAACGTGCCCACCGCGCCCGAGATCTTGCCCACCGCGGCGCCGGCGGCGGCCCGGGCCAGCGCCTCCTTGCGCCGGCCCCAGGCGGCGTACCACCCGGCCAGCTTCAGCCCGAAGGTGATGGGCTCGGCGTGGATCCCGTGGCTCCGGCCGATCATGGGGGTTCGGCGGTGCTCCATGGCCCGGCGCTTCACGGCCGCCATGACGCGATCGACGTCGGCCAATATCAGCGCCGAGGCGTCGCGGAGCTGGACGGCCAGGGCCGTGTCCAGCACGTCCGAGGAGGTCATCCCGCGGTGCAGGTGGCGAGCCGCCGGGCCACCCTTCTCCTCCAGGAAGGTGAGGAAGGCGATGACGTCGTGCTTGACCGTCTTCTCGATCTCCTCGATGCGAGCCACCTCGGCCGGGCCGAAGGCGAAGCCGTCGAAGGCGCGCCGGAGCGCGGCCAGATCCGCCGCCGGCACCTCCCCGTGCTGCACCATCGCCTCGCAGGCCAGCAGCTCGATGCGGAGCCAGATGCCGTAGCGGTGCTCCGGCGACCAGAGCCGCCCCATCTCCGGCCGCGTGTAGCGTGGGATCATCGCTCCTCCTCCTACTGGCCCGTCGACCCGAACCCGCCGTGCCCGCGGTCGGTCTCGGAAAGCGCCTCCACCAGCTCCAGCTTGGCACGCACCACCGGCGCGATCACCAGCTGCGCGATCCGCTCGCCGCGGCCGAATGACACGGGCTCCTGGCCGTGGTTCACCAGGATGACGGCCAGCTCGCCGCGGTAGTCCGAGTCGACGGTGCCCGGGGCGTTGACCATCCCCACCCCGTGTCGGATGGCCAGGCCGGAGCGGGGCCGGACCGAGCCCTCGTGCCCGGGCGGGATCTCCACCGCCACGCCCGTCGGGACCAGCCGCCTCTCGCCGGGCGCCAGCGAGAAGGCCTCGTCGGCGCGCAGGTCCATGCCTGCCGAGCCCTCGGTCTCGTAGCGCGGCAGCTCCAGCGGCGGACCGCGGCTCTCGACCCTTCGAACTCGAATCGTCACCATACCCGTTCGTCCTGAGTCCTTCGCCTCCGCGCCCTGCTCCGCAGGGCCTACGCTCGGGACGGGCGTCGAAGGACCGAAATGAAACCGCTCGCCCGGGGCGCGCAGCCCGGGGCGAGCGGGAAGTCTACGCGGCGGGTCTGCTACTTGGCCGGCTCGGCCGCCTTCTTCCCGGCCGCCTCGGCCAGCGCCTCCTTGCGGGAGAGGCGGATCTTGCCAGCGCGGTCGACGGAGATGACCTTCACCATCACCTCCTCGCCCTCGGAGAGGACGTCGGAGACGCTCTTGACCCGTTTGTCCGAGAGCTCGGAGATGTGGATCAGGCCGTCGGTGCCCGGGAAGATCTCCACGAAGGCGCCGAACTCGGCGATCTTGCGGACCGTCGCCCATGTAGGTCTTGCCGACCTCGGCCTCCTGGGTGAGGCCGCGGATCATCTTGATGGCCTCCTCCACCTTCTCGTTGCTGGGGCTGGCGATGGAGACCGAGCCGTCGTCCTCGATGTTGATCGAGGTGCCGGTGCGGGCGGTGATGTCCTTGATGGTCTTTCCGCCGGGGCCGATGATGTCCTTGATGCGCTCCGGCCGGATCTTGATGGTGGTGATCCGCGGCGCGTAGACCGAGATCGAGGCGCGCGGCGCGGAGAGCGCCTTGGCCATCTCGCCCAGGATGTGCTTGCGCCCTTCGGCCGCCTGGGCCAGCGCCTTCTCCAGGATCCCGCGGGTCACGCCGCCGATCTTGATGTCCATCTGGATCGAGGTGATGCCCTCGGCGGTGCCGCACACCTTGAAGTCCATGTCGCCGAGGTGGTCCTCGTCCCCGAGGATGTCGGAGAGGATGGCGATCTTCTCGCCCTCCTTGATGAGGCCCATGGCGATGCCGGCCACCGGCGCCTTGATGGGCACGCCGGCGTCGAGCAGCGACAGGCAGCCGCCGCACACCGAGGCCATCGAGGAGGAGCCGTTCGACTCCGTGATGTCCGAGACGATGCGGACCGTGTAGGGGAACTTGTCCTCCGCCGGCAGGACGTAGCGGAGGGCGCGCTCGGCCAGCGCGCCGTGGCCGATCTCGCGGCGGCCCGGGCTGCGCAGGAACTTCACCTCGCCGACCGAGAAGGGCGGGAAGTTGTAGTGCAGCATGAACTTCTTGAAGGTCATGCCGGTGAGCTGCTCCACCCGCTGCTCGTCCTCGGACGTGCCGAGCGTGGTCGTGACCAGCGCCTGCGTCTCGCCGCGGGTGAAAAGGGCCGAGCCGTGTGCGCGGGGCAGGACCCCCACCTCGCAGGTGATCTTGCGGATGTCGGTGGTGCCGCGGCCTCCGATCCGGCGCCCTTCGTCCGTGATCATCTTCCGCATGTACTCGTACTTCACGTCCTCGTAGCTGGCCTTGATCTCCTTCTCGCGGGCCACCACGTTGGCGAGCTTGACGGGATCGCCGCCGGCCTCCTCCTTGAGCGCCTGGAAGAGCTCCTTCTTGATCTCGGAGAGCCGGCCGTAGCGGTCGTGCTTCTCGTGGCGGCCGTAGGCCTCCTTCACCTTCTCCCAGGTGAGGGCCTTGACCTTGGCCTTCAGGGCGGCGTCGCTGGGCGGCGCGTCGAAGGCGCGGCGCGGCTTGTCGCCGGCGGCCGCGCGGAGCGCGTCCTGCGCGTCGAGCAGCGACTGCACGGCGGCCTGCCCGAAGAGCAGCGCATCCACCATCACCGCCTCGGAGACCTCCTGGGCGCCGCCCTCGACCATCACGATGGCGTCGCGGGAGGCGGCCATGACCACGTCCAGGTCGGCCTGGACGCGCTGGGCCAGGGTGGGGTTGGCCACGAACTCGCCGTTGATGCGCCCGACCCGCACGCCGGCGATGGGCCCGTTGAAGGGGACGTCCGAGAGGTGCAGGGCCGCCGAGGCGCCGGTCAGGGCCAGCACGTCGGTGTCGTGCTCCTGATCGAACGAGTAGACGGTCGCGATGATCTGCGTCTCGTTGGCGTAGCCGTCGGCGAAGAGCGGCCGGCAGGAGCGGTCGACGATGCGCGAGGTGAGCGTCTCCTTCTCGGTGGCGCGCCCCTCGCGGCGGAAGTAGCTGCCCGGCACGCGCCCGGCGGCCGAGAGCTTCTCCTGGTAGTCGACCGTGAGCGGGAAGAAGTCGATGCCCTCGCGCTTCTCGGACGCGGAGACGACCGTGACGAGGACCATCGAATCGCCCTGGCGGACCATCACGGCGCCGTGGGCCTGCTTGGCGATCTTGCCGGTCTCGAGGATGATCTCGCTCGACCCGAGCTTGGCGGTCTTCTGGATGGGATTCATTGTGCCTTCCTGGCGGGCGCGGGATCGCGCTGGGCGGCCCCGGCCCCTGGTTTCGCGGCGGCCGGCTCGGCCGGGGAAACGCGGGAAGGCGCTTCTGTTCCTGATTCCGCTGCCCCTCCGGGAGGGGCGGTCGAATCGGAAACGGAAGCGTCCAGCTGCGTCCCTCGTCCAAGCCCGCGCGGACGCGGGTTCAGCTCTGCTGCGTCCCGGGAAACCCCCGAAACGCGAGCGCCCCGGCCGGCTGGCCGAGGCGCGTTCCCGACACCGCTACTTGCGGATGCCGAGCTGATCGATGAGGGTCTTGTATCGGCCCTGGTCTGCCGTCCTGAGGTAGTCGAGGAGGCGACGCCGCTGCCCGACCAGCTTGAGCAGGCCGCGGCGGCTGTGGTGGTCCTTCTTGTGCGTCTTGAAGTGCTCGGTGAGGTAGGCGATCCGCTCGCTGAGGAGCGCGACCTGGACCTCGGGCGACCCGGTGTCCTTCTCGTGCCGCTTGTACTTCTGAACCAGCTCCTGCTTCTTCTCCTGAACGAGCGCCATACCTGTCCTTTTTCTTGGGTTACGTGCTCACCGCCGCGGGGGCGAAGGCGCGCGCCGCGGGTGGCAGTGGGCGCGGTGAAGCCGGGGTCTTAAGCGATCAAGGCTGGAGAGTCAACGGTTTAGGTGATCACGGGCCGGCCAGCTCGGCGGCGGTGGCGAACACCCGCACAGGGTGCAGCCGCCCCTCGCTCACCCTGCAGACGGCCACCAGCCGGAGCCGCCCGTCGACGGCCCGCGCCAGACCATCCGGGAGCTCCCCTGCGGCAATCGACCGCCCGTGCGCGAGGTCGATCGCCTCGCCCGGGGAGACCCGGGCCTCGGGCAGGGCACGCAGCGCCAGCGCGGGTGGCACGACCCTGGCCCGGAGCGCCTCGGGCCCGCCCTCCCGGGCCAGGCGCTCGACGGCCTCGAGCGGCACCGCTTCGTCCAGGGTGAAGCCGCTGGAAGCCGTCCTGCGCAGGGCGGCGAGGTGGGCGGGCACGCCCAGGGCGCCCCCCAGGTCCGCCGCCAGCGCCCGGACGTAGGTGCCCTTGCCGCAGCGCACGGAGAGAACCGCCAGCCGGCGCCCCGCCTCCGGCGCCCCGAGCTCCGCGAGATCGAGCGATTCCACCCACACCCTTCGCGGCGACCGCGAGACCTCCTCGCCGGCGCGCGCCGCCTCGTGGAGCCGCCGCCCGCCCACCCGGACCGCCGAGAACATGGGGGGGAGCTGCACGATCTCCCCCACGAAGGCCCCCAGCGCGGCCCGGAGGGCGCTTTCCGACAGGCCCGACGCATCCGCCTCGGCCACCACCCTCCCCTCCGCGTCCTGGGTGTCGGTGGCGGCCCCGAAGGCCACCGTGGCCTGGTAGGCCTTGTCGCCGTCGGCCAGGTACTGCTGCAGTCGGACGGCATCCTCGAGGCAGACCACCAGCACGCCCGTGGCGGCGGGGTCCAGCGTCCCGGCGTGGCCGGCCTTGCGAGCGCGGAGCGCCCGGCGCACGCGGGCCACCGCCTCGAACGAGGTCGGCCCGGGCGGCTTGTCGACGACCAGGACGCCGGAGAACGGTGCGCCGGGGGAGGTCAGGGCTTCTCGTCCTCGGCGGCGGTCCCGGCGGCGGCATCGCCGTCGGGGCCGTCCCGCTCGCCTCGAAGGGCGCGCGCCGTGGCCGCCTGCGCGTCCTCGGCGTGCGCCTGGCGCAGGAGCCGGTCGATGCGATCGCCCCGCTCGATCGACTCGTCGTACACGAAGCGGAGGTGAGGCGTGTAGCGGAGCCCGATGACGTGGGCCACCTGGCGCTGCAGGAAGGTGGCGGCGGCCCGCAGGCCTTCCATGGTCTTGGCGCGCTCCGCCTCGCCGGCGTGCACCGACACGTAGACGGTGGCCTCCTTCAGGTCGGGGGACATCTTGGCGCCGGTGACGGTGACGAAGCCGGTGATGCGCGGGTCCTTGAGGCCGCGCGCCAGGAGCGCTGACAGCTCCTGCCGGAACTCCTCGGCCACGCGGGCGGGGCGGTTGTGCGTGGACATGGGGGCACCTTGGGTCACATCAACCTGGTCCAGGTTCGTCGCCTCATTCCTCGTCCGCCGGCTCCTCACGAGGGCGCGGTCTGGGCCGAGGTGGGGAGCTCGCCGGATCCGGCTCTTCGCCCCGCTCCTCCCACCCCGGCGCGCCTTCCGCCTCGGCCAGGGTCCGCATCTGCCCCTCGCCCATCCCGTCGCCGTAGGGGACGATCTCCAGCTCGCGCGCGATCACCTGGATCTGCCCGCCGTGCATGGCGGCCACGAAGTTGGCCACCTTGTCGAGCGCCTCGTTGACGAAGGCGTGGTCGTTGCCGACGGCGGTCACGCCCAGCACGCTCCGCTGCCAGAGATCGTTCTCGGCCACCTCGGCGATGGACACGTTGAAGCGGGCCTGCACCCGATCGATGGCCGAGCGGACGAGGTGCCGCTTGGACTTGAGCGACCCGGGCTCGGGGAGGTGGAGGGTGAGGCGAAGGACGCCGACGAACATGGGTCACACTCGATTTCGCCCTTCGACTCCGGCCCTGCTTCGCCGGGCCTACGCGCAGGGCGAACGGGGTGATCTCTGGTCAACCGCCCCCCTTCGCCCTGAGCGTAGCGGCCGCGAAGCGGCTGCGGAGTCGAAGGGCGAGCGCTCGGGCCAGCCCTCTGACGGGGCGCCGCTAGTCCAGCGACGGCCTGATCTCCTCCAGCTCGAACACCTCGAGCTGGTCTCCCGGCTTCACGTCGGTGTAGCCCTCGATGGCGATGCCGCACTCGAAGCCGGACTGCACCTCGCGGACGTCCTCCTTGAGCCGCTTCAGCGAGGCGATCTTGCCGGTGTGGATCACCTTGCGGTCGCGGAGCACCCGGGCGGTGCCGTTGCGCTTGACCACGCCCTCGGTGACCGCCGAGCCGGCGATGGCCCCGAGCTTGGGGATGTTGAAGATCTGCCGGACCTCGACCTTGCCCAGCGGCTTCTCCTTGATGATGGGCTCGAGCAGCCCGGCCATCTCCTCGCGGATCTTGTCGATGGCCTCGTAGATGATGTCGAAGACCAGGATCTTCACGCCTTGCTGGCTGGCGATCTGCGCGACCTTGGCCTCGGGCTTGGAGTTGAACCCGACGATGATCCCGTTTCCGGCCGCGGCGGTGAGGACGTCGGACTCGGTGATGGCCCCCACCGCGGAGTCGAGGATCTTGATCCCGACCTTCTTGGTGGCGGCCTTCTCCAGCGCCTGGGTGACCGCCTCGGCCGAGCCCTGCACGTCGGCCTTGACCACGATGTTGAGCAACTTCTGGGCGCTGGCCTTGGACTTGGCGAACAGGTCCTCGAGGGTGGCCTTGCCGGTGGTGGCGGCCAGCTCCTGCCGCCGCTGCCGCTCGCCGCGGTGCTCGGCCACCTCCTTGGCGGCCTTCTCGTCCTGGACCACGTTGAAATCGTCGCCGGCGGTGGGGACGCCGGAGAGGCCCAGCACCTCGACCGGGTAGCCGGGCCCGACGTCGTCCACCTGATCGCCCCGCTCGTTCATGAGCGCGCGCACGCGGCCGTAGTGGGCGCCGGTGACGAGGGCGTCGCCGACCCGCAGCGTGCCCTCCTCGACCAGCACGGTGGCCACCGGGCCGCGCCCCTTCTCCAGCTTGGCCTCGACCACGTGGCCGGCGGCCAGCTTCTCGGGGTTGGCCTTGAGCTCCAGCACCTCGGCCTGCAGGGCGATGTACTCGAGCAGCTCGGGGATGCCCTGCTTGGTGCGGGCCGAGACGGGCAGCATGATGGTGGTGCCGCCCCACTTCTCGGACACCAGCTCGTACTCGGTGAGCTGCTGCATCACCCGCTCCGCCGAGGTGTTGGGCTTGTCGATCTTGTTGATGGCGACGAGGATCGTCACCCCGGCCGCCTTGGCGGCCTTGATCGACTCCACCGTCTGCGGCATGACGCCGTCGTCCGCGGCCACCACCAGCACCACCAGGTCGGTGACCTGCGCGCCGCGCTGGCGCATGGCGGTGAAGGCCTCGTGGCCGGGGGTGTCGAGGAAGGTGATGGGCCCGTGGGGCGTGGTCACCGAGTAGGCGCCGATGTGCTGCGTGATGCCGCCCGCCTCGCCGGCGGCCACGTCGGCCTGGCGGATGGCGTCGAGCAGCGAGGTCTTGCCGTGGTCGACGTGTCCCATGACCGTGACCACCGGCGGCCGGATGACGAGCTTGGACTCGTCCTCGGGCACCTCGGGGATGTACTCCTCGACCTCGAAGCCCTTCTTCTCGACCGTGAAGCCGTTCTCGAGGGCCAGCACCGCCGCGGTGTCGGCGTCGATCTGGGCGTTGATGGTGACCATCTTGCCCTGCTGCATCAGCTTGCGGATCAGGTCGGCGGCCTTGACGCCCATGGCCTGCGAGAGCTCCGAGACCGAGATGGACTCCTCGATCCGGATCACCTTCTTGTGCTCGGCGCGCGCGGTGATCTGCGTCTTGGCTCCCTTCTTGGTGGGCTTCTTCTTCTTGCCGCGGATGGGCACGTAGGCCCGGTCGCTCATGGCGGCCTGGAGCAGCTCCTTCCCCGAGGCGCTCTTGGCGGCCTCCTCGGAGAGGGGGCGGCCGGTGCCGCGGCCGCGGCGCTTGTCCCGCGAGACGTCGATGAACTCGCGCTCCCGGCCGAGGGAGCCCGGGACCACCTTGAGCTCGCGCACCGGGCCGAGTGCACGCGGGCCGGGGGCCTGCGGGAACTGCTGCCGGGAGGTGGTGGGCGGGGTCACGCGGCGAACCGGGACCAGCGGGCGGGAGATGACGACCGCCTGGGTCGGGGTCGGCCGCAGCGTGCGCGGGTCGGTGGCCGGCTTGGCCGGGGCAGGGTGCGCCCCCTGGGCGGCCATGGCGCCGGGCTGTGCGCCAGCGCCTCCAGGTCGGACGGTAGGGCCGGTCGCCGACACCGCGTGGGCGGCGGAAGCGTGGGCGGCGGGAGCGTGGGCGGGCGCCGGCGGGTGCGCCGGGGGCGGCGTCGCCAGGCCGGCGGCGGAGCTCGGCGCCGTATGATCGGCCGGCCGGGCGGGCGCCTGGGCGGCCAGCGCGGCCGTTTCGCCGGGCGCCTCCTGACCGGCGGGCGCAGCGGCGAAGACCTCGGCCGGCTCGGCCGGAGGAGCGCTGGGCTCGGCCTCGACTGCCTGCGGCTCCAGCTCGGGCTCGGGTGCCGGCGCGGCCTCGTGGGCCTGCTCCTGCATCTGCGGCGCGGCGGCGCCGTCATGGTGGGCCTTGCGGCGGACGACGAACCCCGGACCGGCCGGGCGGGCCACCACCGGCTTGGGCTTCCGCTCAGCCGTGATCTTGTCGAAAGCAGCAGCGGCCTGGTCGTCCTCCAGCGAGGACGAATGGCTCTTGACCTCGAGGTACCCGAGGGCGTGGAGCTTCTCGACGAGCTCCTGATTGGAGAGCTCGATGCCGTGCTCCTTCAGCTGCTTTCCGAGCTCGTGGACCCTCTTCTTCGTCATTGCGTAGACTCCTAATGCTTTCGGGCGTTTCCCGTCAACTCGACCCTGAGCGACCTGCCGTCCGCGACCACGCCCTGCGCACGGAGCGCCCGGGGGAAGGCCCGGCGCTGGAGCGCACGGTCGAGACACGCCAGGGCGGGGTGGAGCCAGGCTCCTCGGCCGCCCGCACGGGCGCGGTCGAGCACCACGGTCCCCGCGTCGGCGCGCAGGCGCACCAGCTCCGGCTGCGGGGCCTTGCGGCCGCAGCCGACGCAGGTGCGGATGGGCTGGCGAGCCGGGTCCATCAAGCGCCCGTACCCTCCGTCGTCGTTCCTGCGGCCGTCCCAGCACGCGCCTTCTCGGCGTCGAGCTCCGCCCGCAGCTTCGCTTCCTCCTCGAGGTACACGCCCACGGCGTGCTTGATCTGGCGCGCCTTCTTGATGCCCAGACCGGTCGAGTCAGCCAGCTTGTTCACGTCGCTCTCCGTGTTCACAGCTTCGACGTTGGGGTAGCCAGCCAGCTTCAACTGCTCGACGGTCTTCTCGCCCACGCCGCGGACCCGCGCGAAGCGCTCCTCTTGGGAGAGCCCGTCGGGGTGACGCCGGGCCTCGGCCAGGCGCGCCGCCTCGCGCTCCTGCTCGAGCTGGATCTCCTTCTCGGCGTCGGTGATCGACTGCTCCCGGGCGCGCTTCTGCAGGTCCGGGAGCATGTCCATGGCGAAGCCGGGGAACTGCGTCAGCATCTCGGGCGCGGCGTTGGCGACGTCCTGCGACTTCCGGAACCCGTGGGCGTAGAGCATCTCCTGGGTCTGCTCGGGGATGCCGATGGCCGAGAAGCTCTCCTTGGCGAACTCGTGCATCTCCTTGACCCGCGTCTCGGAGTTGATGTCGAGCTTCCAGCCGGTGAGCTGGGAGGCGAGCCGCACGTTCTGTCCGCGGCGCCCGATGGCCAGCGAGAGCTGGTCGTCGGGGACGATGATCTCCATGGCCCGGTTCTGGTCGTCGAGCAGCACGCGCGAGACCTCGGCCGGCGCCAGCGCGTTGCAGACGAAGCGGGCCGGGTCCTCGTCCCAGGGAACGATGTCGATCTTCTCGCCGCGCAGCTCCTGCACCACGGCCTGCACCCGGCTGCCCTTCATGCCCACGCAGGCGCCCACCGGATCGACGTCGGAGTCGCGCGAGCTGACCGCGATCTTGGCGCGCCCGCCCGGCTCGCGGGCGGCGGCCTCGATGACCACCACCCCCTCGGCGATCTCCGGAACCTCCATCTCGAAGAGGCGCTTGAGCAGGTCGACCGAGGCGCGGGAGAGGATGATCTGCGGCCCCTTCGACTCGCGCAGCACGTCCATCACGAAGGCCTGGATGCGGTCGCCGGCCCGGTAGCTCTCGCGCGGCACCTGCTCGCGGACCGGCAGCACCGCCTCGGCCCGCCCCAGGTCGACGATGACGTTTCCGCGCTCGAAGCGCCGGACGATGCCGGTGATGACCTCGGACTTGCGGTCCTTGTACTCGTTGAAGACGTTCTCGCGCTCGGCGTCGCGGGTGCCCTGGATCATGACCTGCTTGGCGGTCTGGGCGGCGATGCGGCCGAAGGAGCGGCGGTAGGTCTTGAGCTTGAGCAGGTCGCCCCACTGCTCGTCCTGGGCGCGCGCCTCGGCCTCGTCCTCGGGGCGGTAGTAGATGGGGAAGTCGAGCTCGTCGCCCGGCTCCACCTCGATCCCCTTCTCGTGCGCCAGGGACACCGGGACCATGTTCACCGGGTCGGGGATGGGGGTCTCCTCGGTGGGATCGGCCACGATGGTGAGGACCTGGAACAGATCCACCTGGCCCTTCTCCTCGTCGTAGCGGGCCTTGATGTTCCGCTCCATCCCGAAGTGGCGCTTCCCGGCGTTCCCGATGGACTCCTCCAGGATCTCGATCAGCTTGGGCCGGTCGATCCCCTTGTCCTTCGCGACCTGGTCCAGGATCAGGTTCAGGTTCACGTTCTGCTGCATGGTCAGTCCTTCCTCCGGAGGTCGGCGGCCGCGTCGAACTCGATGTGCGCCTTGGCGATCCGGTCGAGGGGGATGCGGTGGAGGACGCCATCCACGTCGATCTCGACGGCGCCGTCCTGGAACCCGCGAAGGTTTCCGGTCCAGTGCTTGCGCGCCGGCTGCCCCGGGGCCGTGTCCGGGACCGGGGCGAAGGCCTTCACGCGCGCGCGCTGGCCGGCGTAGCGCCGGAAGTCCTGCGGCTTGCGGAGGGGGCGATCCAGCCCGGGCGAGGAGACCTCCAGATCGTAGGCCGGCTCGATCAGGTCCTCGACGTCGAGGATCGGCTCCACGGTGCGGCTCACCGCCTGGCACTCCTCGATGCCCACCCCACCCGGCCGATCGATGAAGACGCGCAGCGTCCACCGCCCCGCCTGGCGCAGCCACTCCACGTCGACGAGCTCGTACCCATCGCGCTCGAGCACGGGCTCGAGCAACAGGCGGACCTGCTCCGCGATGGGTTCCTGGCCTATGGCCGGCATCACTTGTCCCGAGCGCCCCTCGACCGACCGCCCTGAGCCTGTCGAAGAGGGCCCCAAAAAACGAAAAAGTGGGCGACGGCGGCCCACTTTCGTACCCCGGCGTCTTCCGGGCGCGAAAATGTCGGCGGTTAGGTAGCAGAAGACGGGCGGTGCGTCAAGCGACGACACCGCCTCCGGGGGAGGACTGCTCGCCCGGGCCTCTCCCGCAAGCCAGCCCGCGCCCGACGGGAGCCGCCGGGCGCGGGCCGGGGAAGCGGCTAGGGGCTCGGCGCCACCCCGGCGGGCGCCGCCGCCTGGTCGGCGGCCGGGTGGGTGGCCAGCGTCGCCACCACCGTCACCAGGGTCGAGAGCGGCAACGCGATCACCAGCGGATCGACCACCGCCCAGGTGGTCCCGGTCAGGAGGCTGGGCGCGCCGAAGAGGAGCTTGCACACGCCCAGCGCCGCCGACTCCTTCTCGTGGACGAGCAGCACCCACAGCAGCCACCCGATGGTGCCCGCCAGCATGCCCGCGATGGCGCCCACCTTGGTGGCCCGCTTCCAGAACAGCGCCGCCGCGAAGATCGGCAGGAAGGCCGAGGCGCACATGCCGAAGAAGAGCGCGGTGGCGATGGCCACGATGCCGGTCCCGAGCCAGAAGGAGAGGAGCACGGTGACGGCGAAGCCGATCAGGATGCCCGCCTTGGCGATGGGCACCGTCCGCTCCTGGTGCTCTCCCCGGGCGATCGCCTGCTGGTAGACGTCGCGCCCGATGGCGGTGCCGATGACGTGGAACTGGGCCGAGAGCGTGGACATGGCCGCCGCCAGCAGCGCCAGCATGAACAGGTATCCGAACCACTGCGGCATGGCCGACTGGATGAAGGTGGGAATGACCTTGTCCACGTTGGGCTTGCCGGTGGCCGGGTCGACCACCATGGCCAGGGCGATCTTGCCCTGCGTGTTCATGAAGTAGACGTTGGAGAGCGCGCCGGTCACGAAGGCCACGCCGGTCATGAAGAGGATGAAGATGCCGCCCGGCACCAGCGCCCGGTGCAGCTCGCGGCCGCTCTTCACGGTCATGAAGCGGAGGGTGAGCTGCGGCTGCGCCAGCACCCCGATGCCCACGCCCAGCACGATGGTGGAGACGAGCTGCCACCAGATGGGCGAGCCGAGGACCGGCATGGCCGTCCAGCCGGTGTGGCCGCCCTTCTGCAGGCTGGCCGGCACCTTGTCGGCGAGCTGCGTGAGCGCCTCATGGGCGCCCAGCCCGCCGGTCTTGGCGTAGATGACGACCACCAGGATCGACATCCCCACGAACATGACCCCCGCCTGGAAGGCGTCGGTGTAGACCACGCCCTTCAGGCCGCCGAAGAACACGTAGGCCATGGTGATGGCGGCGAAGACCAGCAGGGCCAGGGAGTAGTCGAGCTTGAGCTGGACCTCGAGGAAGCGCGCGCCGCCGATGAGCACCGCCGCCGCATAGAGCGGCATGAGCACAGCGATGGTCCCGCCGGCGAAGCCCTGGACGAACCTCGACCTGAACCGGCGGCCCAGCAGCTCGGGGAAGGTGTGGGCGTCGAGCGCCGCGCCCAGCCGACGGGTGGGCCGGCCGAAGACGACGAAGGCGATGAAGATGCCGACCAGGATGTTGGCGGCGGTGAGCCAGAGCAGGCCCATCCCGTAGAGCGCCGCCACGCCGCCGAACCCCACGATGGCGGAGGTGGAGATGAAGGTGGAGCCGTAGGCCAGGGCCATGAGCATGGGGTGGATCTGGCGGCCGCCCACCAGGAAGTCGGCGGCGCTCCGGGTGTTGCGGTAGCCAATCCAGCCCAGCCAGGCGACGATGGCGCAGTAGGCGAGGACCACGAGCACGAGGACGGGAAGGTTCACGGGTCGTCCTCCTAGACGGAATCGAGGTCGGCGGGCTCATCCGGCGGATGCACCGGGGGCGGAAGAGGGGTGTCGTCCTCGTTCCAGTGCCAGAGGCCGTACACCACGCAGAGCAGCGTGCTAGCGAGCGTGACCAGGAATGCGGCGGTCACGCCCAGATCGGCGAATCCGAGCATGGGCCCTCCCGGGCGGTGAGCAGATGCGAGGGTCGGATGTTAACCGGTCTCTGCGAACGCCCGGAAGCGCAAACCGCGGATGCAGGGCTGGCGCAGGGTGGACGCGGCGCGTCAGGGCGATGTCCCTGCGCCGGCGGAGCCCGCCCACGGGTGATGGGAGCCCGCGGACGCGAGCGCGCCCGAGCGCCGGCCCGGATCTCCTCGGGCGCGGGCTCGGACGCGCTCGGCCGATCGGCCGGGCGCTCGCTACTGCGCCGCGAAGGTGCCGCAGGTGGTGGTGACGGTGGCGGTGAGCTGCTGCTTCCCGCCGGCCGACAGCGTCTGCGAGACCGGGCTCACCGCCAGCGACAGGATGTGGTCCTTCACCACCACCGGAACCGCCGCCGAGGCCGAGGTCGAGGCCTTGCTGGTGGCCACCAGGTGATAGGTGCCGGCGGCGTTCGGGGCGGTGTACTTGCCGGTGGCGTCGACGGCGCCCCCGGCCGCGCCCTCCTGCACGGACCACGTCACCGACGTGTCCGCCACCCCCGTGACGGCGGCGGAGAACTGGGCCGCCGTGCACCCGTCGACCGCGGCGGTGGCGGGCGAGATCGTCACGGTCACGGTCGCGGCCCCAGGCGGCACCGCGGCGCTCACCGCGGCGCCGGCCGGCCCGGTGCCCGCCGCGTTCACCGCCGCTGCCCGGTACCAGTAGGTGGTCCCGAGCACGACCGCCGTGTCGCGGTAGGTGGTCCCGGCCTGCGGCGAGGCCGTGAGCGTCGTGAACGGGCCGGCGCTGGCGGTGGCGCGAGACACCAGGTATCCGGTGGCGCCCGAGACCGCGCTCCAGGAGAGCGAGACGATGCCCGACGAGACGGTGGCGGCCAGGTTGGAGGGGGCGCCCGGGAGCGCCGGCGGCGGGGGCGGCGGCGCGCTCCCGGAGCCGCTCAGCTGGACGTCGTCGAAGTACATGGTGGGCCGGGCGGCCCCATCGACCTCCTGGAGGATGATGCCGTCGATGGAGGAGCCGGCCGCCACCAGCGCGGTGAGCGGCACGGTGCAGCGGGTCCAGGCGTTGGCGGGGATGGCGCCGCCGGTGCAGTACGCCCCGAGCTTGACGCCGGTGGACTCGGTGCTCCCCTGGACGGCGCGGACCTCGATCTGGTTGCCGGCCGCCGTGCCGCCGTTGGCCGACAGGACGAACGAGGTCGTCCCCGAAACCGGCCCGGCGGTGCGGCGGAAGTAGAGGCCGCCCCAGGTCTGGAAGGTGACCGCCAGCGAGCGCGCGCCGGACGCCACCGGCGAGGGGTTGGCCAGGTCGCGCGTGCTCCCCCACGACCAGTCGCCCCAGCCCGAGGCCAGCGCGTCGGCGTAGACGGGGACGGCCGCGCTCGGGGCCGTGGCGCTGGGGACCGTGGCGCTCACGGGCGGCGCGCTGGGGCTGCCGGCGCCGGCCGCGTTGGAGGCCACCACCTGGTACCAGTAGATGGAACCGGCGGTCACCGCCGAATCCGCGTAGCTCGTGCTCGCCTGCGGGGAGGCGGTCAGCCTGGTGAACGGCCCGGAGCTGCCGCCGGCGCGCAGGACGTCATAGCCGGTCGCGCCCGCCACCGCGGTCCAGGAGACGGAGATCGAGGCGCTCGAGGCGGTCGCGGTCACGCCGGTGGGCTGGACCGGCGCGGCCGGCACCAGCATCACCGCGTCGAAGTACATGACCGGCCGGGCGGCGCCGTCGACCTCCTGGAAAACGATTCCATCGATGGCCGCGCCGGCCGGGGCCAGCGCGGTGAGCGGCACGTGGCAGCGCGTCCACGCGTTGGCGGGGATGGTGGACCCGGTGCAGTAGGAGGAGAGGCTCACGCCGGGGAGCTCGGTGCTCCCCTGCACCGCCCAGACCTGGATCTGGTTCCCGGCGCTGGACCCGCCGTTGGCGGACAGCTCCAGCGCGTCCATCCCCGAGACCGATCCGGCGCTGCGCCGGAAGTAGAGGCCGCCCCACGCCTGGAACGTTACCCCGAGCGCGGAGGTGCCCGACGCCACCGGCGAGGTCGCCGTCGCGCGGGTGCTCCCCCACGACCAGTCCGCCCAGCCGGACAGCAGCGCATCGTCCCAGACGCCGATCGCGCCGGGCGCCACCGCCCGGGCGCGAGGCTGGGGCCCGGCCGCCGCCTCGCGCGGCGCGCCGGAACCACATGCACTCCCAAGAAAAGACACCACCGCACACACGACGGCCAAGGTGCGCGTCGCACGCATGAACTCACCTCACTCGATCGCGGGTTTGTGTACCGCGTTCATAGGATACCGATATCGATTCTTCACGCAAGGTGAGAAAGGTCGGCACACAGGCCACCATGGGGCCTACATGTCACTGTATGTGAAGCAACTCGCGGAGCGGGCCCGCCAGCGAGGGCGCGGCCTGGGCGGTCAGGCGGGAGGGAGGCGGAGCGCGAGCAGCCACTCGCGGTTCCCGGCCGGCCCCTCGATGGGCGACTCGGCGTGCCCCAGCACCTCGAACCCGAGCGCGCGCGCGGCCTCGGCCACGCCCTCGAGCGCGGCGCGCCGCTTGTCCTCGTCGCGAACCACGCCGCCCCTGCCCACCTGGCCCTTGCCCACCTCGAACTGCGGCTTCACCAGCAGCACCGCCTGCCCACCCGGCCGCAGGAGCCGCTTCACCGCGCGGCAGGATCAGGCGCAGCGAGATGAAGGAGAGGTCGCCCACCACCAGATCCACCGCCTCCCCCAGCGCCTCGGCGGTCGAGCGCGCGGGCGTTCTCGCGCTCCCGCACCACCACCCGCGGGTCCGCCCGCAGGCGAGGATGGAGCTGCCCGTACGCCCACGTCCACCGCGTGCACGCGGGCGCGCCCCGTGCTGGAGCAGCACGTCGGTGAACCCGCCGGTCGAGGCGCCCAGGTCGGCGCAGGTCTTGCCCCGCGGGTCGACGGCGAGAAGACCTCGAGCGCGCGCAGGAGCTTCTCGGCCCCGCGCGAGACCCAGCGGCGGGGAGCGGCGCCTCCTTGATCGCGGATGGCGGCCTCGGGGTCGACCAGCGTGCCCGGCCTTGTCCACCCGGGCCTCGCCCACCACCACCGCGCCGGCCATGACCAGCGCCTGGGCCCGGGTCGCGCGACTCGGCCAGCCCGCGCTCCACCAGCAGGAGGTCGAGGCGCTGCCGGCGTGGGCGCTGGGTCATGCCGCGCCGCGGGCCGCGCGCGCGCCCAGCAGGGCGCGGCAGGCCGCGGCCACGCCGTCCGCGTCCAGGGAGAGCTCGGCCCGCTGCCGGGCCGGGTCGCCGTGGGGCACGAACCGGTCCGGGAGCCCGAGGCGCCGGACGGCCACGCCGGCCAGGAGCCCGCGATCGGCGAGGAGCTCGAGGACGGCGCTCCCCACCCCTCCCGCCAGGGAGCCCTCCTCGACCGTCACCAGCCGCCCGGCCCGCACCGCCTCGCCGCAGATCAGCTCCGCGTCGAGCGGCTTCACGAAGCGCGGGTCGACCACGGTCACGGCCATCCCGTCGGCGGCCAGCCGATCGGCCGCCGCCACCGCCCCGCGCACCGTCGTCCCCACCGCCACCACGCACACGTCGGGCTTGCCCGGCACGTTGCGGACCAGCCGGCCGCGCCCCACCTCCAGGACGCGCACCGGCTCGAGCGCGATCCCCTCCGCCGCGCCGCGCGGGAACCGGATCGCGGCCGGGCCGGGGAGCTGGAGGGCGGTGTGGAGGACGTGCCGGAGCTCGTTCTCGTCGGAGGGTGCCAGCAGCGTCAGGTTGGGAACGCAGCGCAGGTAGGCGAGGTCGAAGGCGCCCTGGTGCGTCTTTCCGTCGGCGCCCACCAGGCCCCCGCGATCGAGGACCAGGGTGACCGGCAAGCCCTGCAGCGCCACGTCGTGGATGATCTGGTCGTAGGCCCGCTGCAGGAAGGTCGAGTAGACCGCCACCACCGGGCGCACGCCCTGGCAGGCCAGGCCCGCCGCGAAGGTGACCGCGTGCTGCTCGGCGATGCCGACGTCGTAGGTCCGGCCCGGGAAGCGCTGCTTGGCCTGGATGAGCCCGGTGCCCTCCAGCATGGCCGCGGTGATGGCCACCACGTGCGGATCGCGCTCCATCTCGTCGCACAGCGCCTGGGCGAAGTGGTCGGTGTAGGTCCTGTGGCCGGCCTTCTTGACCGGCTTGCCGGTGTCGACGTCGAAGAAGGAGAGGCCGTGCCCCCGGGTGGCCTTGTCGGACTCGGCCGGATGGTAGCCCTTGCCCTTGGTGGTGATGGCGTGCAGCAGCACCGGGCCATCGAAGCTGGCCAGCTTCTGGAACGTCTCCACCAGCTCCACCACGTCGTGGCCGTCCACCGGCCCCACGTAGTGGAAGCCGAGCCCCTCGAAGAGGATGCCCGGGGTCACCAGCGCCTTGGTGGCGTTGATGCCGTGGCGGATCATCTCGATGGCCTGGGGTCCCTTGGGCACGCTGGCCAGGAACTCCTTCACCGAGTGGCGCCAGCGGTTGTAGGTCCGCGAGGCGAACTTCTTCGAGAACCACTCCGAGAGCGCGCCCACGTTTCGCGAGATCGACATCTCGTTGTCGTTCAGCACCACCAGCAGGTCGCGCCCCAGGTAGCCGGCCTGGTTGAGGCCCTCGAAGGCAATCCCGCCGGTCATGGCGCCGTCGCCCAGCACCGCCACCACCTTGCCCTGCTCGCCGGTGAGGCGCTGGGACTCGAGCATGCCCAGCGCGGCGCTGATGGAGGTGGAGGCGTGGCCCACGCCGAAGGCGTCGTGCGGCGACTCGGCGCGCTCCGGGAACCCGGCCAGCCCGCCCGGCGTGCGGATCCCCCGGAACGCCTGGCGCCGGCCGGTGAGCAGCTTGTGCGCGTAGGCCTGGTGCCCGACGTCCCACACCAGCTTGTCGCGCGGCGTCTCGAAGACGTAGTGCAGCGCCACGCCCAGCTCGACCGCGCCCAGCGACGCACCCAGGTGGCCTCCGTTGCGCGCGCAGGTCTCGATGATCTCGCGCCGGATCTCCTCGCACACCGCCGGCAGCTGGTCGGGGGGAAGCTTCTTCAGATCGGCGGGACCTTCGATCCCCTCGAGCAAGGTGGACATTGGCAGGCTCCTCCTACTTCCCTCTCGAAAGCACGAAGCGGGCCAGGGCGCGGAGCGGCTCGGCCGGGCCCCCCAGCGGCTCCAGCGCCGCCAGGGCCTCGGCCAGCAGCGCCTCGGCGCGACAGCGCGCCTCCGCCGCCCCCAGCACCGCGGGCAGGGTGGACTTCCCCGCCGCAGCGTCCTTTCCGGTCCGCTTCCCGAGCGCGGCCGTGTCGCCGGTGACGTCCAGGAGGTCGTCGGCGATCTGGAACACAAGCCCGAGCTTCACGCCCACCGGGTAGGCCTCGCCCGGGTCCGCGCCGGCGCACAGCGAGCCGCCCGCGACCGCCGCCGCCACCAGCGCGCCGGTCTTGTCCCGCATCATCGCCATGACCTGGGGCTCGGAGAGCGCGGCGTGCTCGCCGGCGAGATCGCGCGCCTGGCCCTCGACCATCCGGAGCGCGTCCTCGGCCAGGAGCCGCGCCAGCCGCGCCGCACGCGGGTCGTCGGTGGAGAGCAGGTGCGAGAAGGCCAGCGCCTGGAGGGCGTCCCCGACCAGGATCGCCGTCGCCTCCCCGTACACCTTGTGCACGGTGGGACGCCCCCGGCGCAGGTCGTCGTCGTCCATGCTGGGCAGATCATCGTGCACCAGCGAGTAGGTGTGGAGGAGCTCCAGGGCCAGGGCGAAGCGGGTCGCCAGGGAGCCGTCCGAGACGTCGCCGCCCCGCGCCTCGGCGCTGGCCAGGACCAGGGCGGGCCGCAGCCGCTTCCCGCCGCCCAGGAGCGCGTAGAGGACGGCGTCCCAGAGCTCGGACGGACCGAGCGGCGAGCGGGCGACGAGCAGCGACTCCAGCCAGCCATGCACGCGCGCCGCCACCGCGCGCAGGTAGTCGTCGACGGGAAACGGGTCGGACAAGGTCAGCTCTCTGTACACGAGGCTCCGTCAGCGGGGCATCGACGTGGTCCTGCACCTGGACGGCTCGCCGTCGTCTACGTCCACGACCACACCCACGTCTACGTCGACGTTGGCGCGCGCGCGTGTGTCCCATCTGCCGCGCTCACTTGCTCCTTCGGGACACACCCGCGCGGGGCGGAGGCGCCGACCGGAGGGCCCGTCAGGCCGGCCGCCCGACCGCGGCGGCGCGCTGGTCGAGGATCTCCCGCATCCGGCCCACCAGCCGGTCCATGTCGAGCGGCTTCGGGAAGTACTCGACCGCGCCCGCCTCCAGCCCGGCGCGCTCGTCCTCGGCGCTCTTGCGCGCCGAGATGAAGATCACGGGGATGTCGCCGAAGGTGGGGTTCTTCTTGATGGCGCGGCACAGCTCGAACCCGTCGATCCAGCTCATCATCACGTCGAGCAGGATCACGTCCGGGCGATCGACGTGCATGGCGGAGATGAGGCGCAGGCCGTTGGCGGCCTGCCCCACATCGAAGCCCTCCAGCTCCAGCGCCAGCGTCAGCATCTCGCGCGTGTCGCGGTCGTCGTCGACGATGATGACCTTCGGCTTGCGCGGACGGGGTTCGGTGGGCATGGAGTGCTCGGCTAGCCAGTCCGGCCGGATTCGGGATCGAAGGGCACCGCCTCGTCCTCACCGTCTGCGTTGCGCACCAGCAGCTCGACCTTGCGCTCCGCCTCGTCGAGCTTGCGAGAGGCCTCCCGGGCCAGGCGCACCCCCTCTGCGAACCGCTCGATGGACTGCTCCAGGGTGAGCTGGCCGGTCTCCAGCTCTCCGACGACGTGCTCGAGCCTCGACACGAGACCGTCGTAGGTCTCCTCGCCCACCGCCTCCGGTTGCCGATCGCTCACCTGGCTCACGCCACCTCCGGAAGCACTGTTCTAGCCACGCCGGGAAGGGGGGTCAACGTCCGACCCCGGCGAGGCCGGCCCCTGGGAGCTGCCGCCCGGGTCGCCGCGACCTGGCAGCGGATCGGCCCCCGCATCGCGCGCCCGCACGCGGGCGTCGAGCCATCCCTTCCCGAGCGCGATACGGACGTCGTCCCCGGGCTCCACCCCGGTGCTCCGGGTCACGAGGTGCCCGCCCCGCAGCACCAGCGCGAACCCGCGCGAGAGGAGCTTGGCCACGTTGGCGGGCTCGAGCCGCGCGGCCAGGCGCTCCAGGCGCAGCCCCTCCCGCCGGAACGTGGCTGCCTGCCAGGCCCCAAGCCGCCGGGTGGCGACTTCCATCCGTGCCCGCAGCGCCCGCAGGTGGGCGCGCGGCTCGCGGCGCATGAGCCGCGCGCGGAGGGTCTCGAGCGCCCCGCGCCGCCGCCGGGCCGGGTTGCGCACCGCCTCGCCCGCCCGGTGCAGGAGATCGTCGACTCGGTGCCGCCCCCTCGAGAGCAGGTGGGCCGGGTCGAGGATCTCCGCGCGGAGGGCCCGCAGCTCGTGGCGCCGCCGGGCGACCGATCCCGCCATCGCCCGCTCCAGGCGGGCCTGCTGGGCCGCCACGGCGGCGCGCAGCTCGTCGCGCACCGGCGCCATCAGCTGTGCCGCATGCGTGGGGGTGGCCGCCCGGACGTCGGCCACCAGATCGGCGATGGACACATCCACCTCGTGTCCCACCGCCGACACCACCGGGACGGGGCAGGCCGCGATGACCCGCGCCAGCCGCTCGTCGTTGAAGGCGGCCAGCTCCTCCTGCGACCCACCCCCGCGCGTCACCACCACCACGTCCACCCTCGACCTGCACAGGGCCCTCACCGCCGAGGCGACGGTCGCAGCGGCGCCCTCGCCCTGGACCCGGCAGGGCGCCACCAGCACCGGCATCGACGGAAAGCGCCCGTGCAGCACCCGGAGGAAATCGCGCAGCGCTGCGCCGGTGGGGCTGGTGGCGACGCCGATGCGCCGGGGCAGGAACGGGAGCCGCCGCTTCCGGGCCGGGTCGAGGAGGCCGTCCGCCGCGAGCCGCTCCTTGACCTGCTGCAGCAGCACCGCCAGCGCACCCGCACCGCGCGGCTCGACCTCCTGCGCGACCAGCTGGTACTTGCCGTGCGGCGGATAGATCTCCACGAACCCGCGGACCAGCACCTCCTGGCCCTCGGCCAGGTCGAACTTGAGCCGGCGCGCCTGGGACGCCCACAGGACCGCTGAGATCACCGCCTCGTCGTCCTTGAGCGAGAAGTAGACGTGGCCGCTGGCCTGGCGCCGGAAGTTGGCGACCTCTCCCGCCACCCACACGTCCCGGAACTTGGGCTCGAGCGCGTTGCGCAGCGCCCGCGTCAGCTCGCCGACCGAGTACGGCCTGGGGAGCGCCAGCGCGGGCTGCGCCCGTGCCTCCGCGGGCGGCGGCGCCAGCTCGTCGTTGCGGGGCTCCGGGGCAGGACGCTGGGGCCGCTCGAAGAGGTCGCCCGTCTCGCCCGGGGCCTGCGACCGGCGGGCGCTCAACGGCGGCCTCCGCCGGCGGCGCTGCGGATGGGAACGACCGTCGCCTTCCGCTGCGGGGCGCGGAGGACGGCGCTCGGGTCCTCCCTCGACTTCGCGGCTCGCCCGCCGGCCGTGCGCCCTGAGCGGAGCGGCCGTGACCGGCCGGCGCTCCGCTCGGGTCTTGACGGCCCCTCGCCACGGCCGCGTAGACGAAGGGTGCGGCGCGCCAGGGAGAGGAGCGTCTCCAGCAGCGCGTCCACGTCCCTCCGCCCGGCCACCCGCCAGGCTGCGCGCGAGGGCCCCGGCCCGACGTGCACGCCCAACACCAGCCGGCGCGGGAGCGCGAACACGTCCTCGTCGGTCACGTCGTCCCCCACGAAGAGCGCGCGCCGGCACCCCAGGTGGCGGAGCAGCTTCCGGATCGCATCCCCCTTGGTCGGGAACGCTGCCGGCAGGACGTTGACCAGGTTCTTGCCCAGCACCAGCCGCGCCCCGCGCAGGCGGCGGGCCGCGCGCAGCACCGCGCCGCCGGCGACGAGCCGGTCGGGGGCATGCGAGTAGTGAACCGCGAAGGTGACGTGCTTGTGCTCCAGGTGAATGCCGGCCAGACCCTCCAGCGTTGCCTGTATCGAGCTCTCCCATCGCCGCACCCGGGCCAGCACCGCCGCGGGCACCGGGGTCCGGTGCAGGTACTCGAAGCCGTGGCTGCCGATCAGGAACGGGGCCACCGTGCCCGCCACCCGGTGGAGCTTGGCGAAGGAGCGGCCGGAGACCACCGCCACCGGAAAGCGGGCCGCCAGCTCCTCCAGCAGCGCGCGCGTGCGACGCGACATGGGGGCGCCGCCCGGGTCGGAGATGATGGGGGCGAGCACGCCGTCGTAGTCGAAGGCGAGCAGCGGAGGGTACCCACCGCCGTCCAGCAGGCGGGCGAGCACGGGGACATCGCGTGGGAGGAGGAGGTCCTTCATGTGAACCCAGGTGGCAAGGAAGTGTACACCTGCGATGGACTCCACCCGAAGCCGATTCCCTCTCGGCGGCGTGCGTGCGCGCCGCATCTCCTTGCGGGTCGCACCGTCGCGCACGTCACTCCCCGCGTGAGCGTCGTCTACAATGCCGCCGCGTGCCGCGCATCCTGCTCGCCGAGGCCCACGCCCCCACCCGCGAGTACGTCGCGGCCTCGCTGTCGCAGGCGGGGTTCGACGTGGTTGCGGCCGGTGACGTCCAGCGCGCCTACGAGATCTATGCTGCCGAGCGCCCCGACGCCGTGGTGCTGGGGGCGGACGTGGGCGGGGGGTCGGCCGTCCTGGCCCGGCGGCTGCGGGACGCCAACCCGCGCGTGCTCCTGGTGGTGACCGACCGTGAGCACCTGGGCAAGCCGCTCGGGCTGCCGGCCCTGCTCCCCTTGAAGGCCAACGCCTACGTGGCCGACCCCACCCGGCGGGACCTGGTGGACAAGGTGCAGCAGCTGGTGGCGAACCTGGCGCCGGCGCGACCCCGGGGCATCGCCCGGGTGCTGGCGCGGGAGCCGACCTCGCGCGGGGAGATCAAGCCGGGGGTGGTCCCCAAGCTCTTTCACCAGGTGTGGCGCTCGGTCTCCGCCGGGATCCTGGTGGTGGAGGGCGCCGGCGGGGCGCGCCGGGTGTGCTTCGCTCACGGCGTGCCGGTGATGGCGCACTCCGATGACCCGGAGGAGTCGCTGTTCCGGTGGCTGCGCCAGGCCGACCGCCTGGAGGCCGCGGCGCAGGACATCGCGCTGGAGGCCATGGCGGGGGGGCTCTCGCCGGGGGCCGCCCTGATCGCCGCGGGCGTGGTCGAGCCCGGGGACCCGCTCCAGGCGCTGCTCGCGGAGCACCTGCGGGCGCTGGTGGTGCGGACGGTGGGCGCGCGCGAGGGGCGCTGGCGCTTCCACCCCGGCACCGAGTTCCTCTCCGACGGGCCGGCCATCGAGCTCCTGCCCTTGCAGGTGGTCCTGGAGGGGGCGCGGCTGGGCATGCCCGCCAAGCACTTCGCCGACGCGCTCAAGGCCGTGACCGAGGCCTACCCGGCCCGCAGCGGCGACTTCCAGCAGGTGCTGCCTGCCGCCGGGCTGGGCAGCGCCGACCTGCGGGTGGCGCTCTCGCTGGACGGGCGGCTCACCACCCGCGAATGGCTGGAGGCGCGCTCCGCGGAGATGAAGGACGCGCTCTCGCTGCTCTGGTTCCTGTCGATGGTGGGGGCGGTCGTGTTCCGGGACGCGCCCGAGGCGGCCGACGCCTACGGCACGTCCGTCCCGCGCAAGAGGCGGCCGCTGCCGCCGGAGCGAGGCGAGGCCATCCGGCAGGCCGCGCTGCGCATCCTGCCCGGGACCTACCTGCACGCGCTGGGGGTGGACCTGGACGCCGACCCCGCCGCCGTGGAGCAGGCGTACCGGACCGTGGCCAGCCGCTTCCACCCCGACGGCCTCGCGGAGTACGACGTCGCCGATTTGTCCGACCTGCTCTCGGCCATCCAGGACAAGCTGGCCGCCGCCTACCGGGTGCTGGCCGACGGCGAGCGGCGCGATGCGTACCTGCAGTACCTCCTGGCCCGCCTGGAGCAGACCGGTGCCCGCCGGCCGGGCGTCGACCTGCAGGCCGAGCGGGCCCTGAAGCGTGGCCAGCGCGCGCTCCACCGCCGCCGCCATGCCGAGGCCGTGGCCGCGCTGCGCGAGGCGGTGCAGCGCAACGCCAAGGAGCCCGAGTACCTTGCCATGCTGGCCTTCGCCCTGCTCTTCGACCCGGCCCAGTCGGCCGCCGACGGCGCCCAGGAGGCGCGCCGGCTGGCGCGGAAGGCGCTGGGATTGATCCCCGATTACCCGCGGGCCAGCGCGGCGCTGGCCCTCGCCGAGGAGGCGCTCGGGAACGTGGCCGAGGCGCGGAAGGTGACGCTGGCCGCGCTCAACGGGCACCCGCAGCACGACGTGCTGAAGAGGGTGCTTTTCCGGTTGAACCGGGCGAGAGGGTAGCTCGGCGTCGGCAGCGGCGCGGCAGCGGCAGCGGCAGCGGCAGCGGCAGCGGCAGCGGCAGCGGCAGCGGCAGCGGCAGCGGCGGGGGCTGCCGCGCCGCTGTTCCGGCGGCAACTTCTTTCGGGTGGGGCTCCTCCTTTTCGGCGCACATCCCGCGCCAGCCCACGGTGACACTCGTGGTGCATGTGGGGCTGTCACGGGATCTGCGCCGGGATGGGCGTAGCCCCACCCGAAAGGAGTTGCCCCGTGGCCTTCCAAGCTCTCGAACTCGCCCTCGATGCCATTCGCCACCTCGTGGCGCCGCTTGCGGACATCGCGCGGCGCGATCCGGATCTCGCGCAGCAGATCCGAAGGGCCGCCGCGTCCATGGCGCTGAACCTCAGCGAGGGGCGGCGTCGGGTAGGTCGCGACCGGCTCCACCTCTGGCGCGTCGCCGCCGGGAGCGCCGACGAGGTCGTGACCGCGCTGCGCGTCGCGGAGAGCTCCCAGCTCGTGACGGGGACCGCGGTCGCGCCGGTGCTCGAGCGCTGCGATCGCGTCCTCGCCATCACGTACACGCTCACGCGTTGAGCCCAGCGGATGCCGCTGCCGCGAGAACGTTCGCGGCAGCGGCCGGTCCACTCAATGCGTGAGACGCCACAGCATGGCCCGTACGCGATCGCAGAGCACCAGGGCTGCATCGAGCGTCTCAGCCTCGGCATAGCCCCAGGCGTGCGCGACGCGCAACGCAGCAACGGTCTCCGCCGCGCTGCCCGCGGCGATCCGGAAGTGGTGAATGCGGTCTCCGCCGCAACGCTGGTTCCCCTCGCCGATGTTGAGCGGAACGCTCGCCGCGGCACGCCGTAGCTGCCTGGCGAGATCCGCATCCCTCGCGGCGATGGCAGCGACGGGCGCGCGGAGCGCGGCGACGAGCTCGACGGCGACTTCGAAGACTTCAAACGGCATGTGCGACTCCTTTCGGGTGGGGTTCCGCCCATCCCCGGCGCAGGTTTTGTGACAGGCCGATCCGCCAGATCGCGAAGCACCAGCCGGCCTGGCGCGAAACGTGCGCCGCAAGAAAGGAACCCACCCGAAAGGAGTCGCGCAAGGGTGAGGAGCGACCGATCGGTGTCGGCCATCGGCCATCGGCGTCGGCGTCGGCCATCGGCGTCGAGTCGGTCTGTCGTCGTCGCTTGCGCGGTACAATGCCTGCCGTCGCGGCGCGGCACTACGGTGGGCTCTCTCGACCGGGGGCAGCGAGCATGAGAACGTCGTTCGTCGGACTGGTGGTGACCGGGATGGTCCTCCAGGCGCCGGGTGCGCGTGCGGCTGGCGCGGACGCGGCGGCGAGCCCGCGTGGCGCGACCGTGAGCATCTCGGCGGTGAAGAGCTCGTCCGATGCGGCCGTCGCGGCCACGCGCGCCACCCTCCGCGAGCGCCAGCGGGAGCTGGTGGCCTGCTACGACCAGGAGCTGGCCGAGGACCCCGAGCCCACCACCCGGGTGACGCTTTCCTGGAGGCTCCGGGCCAATGGCTCGATCTCGGCGCCCAGGGCCGAGTTCCCGGACCCGCGCCTCGATGACGCGGCCTTCGCGTTCCTGGGCTGCCTCAAGGAGCGCGCGGCGGGGTGGACGTTCCGCAAGCCCGGCGCGGGCAGCGCTTCGGTCGAGGTGGCCCTTACGTTCAGCGCGGGGAACGGTCCCCGGCCGGCCCAGGGCACGCCGCTGGTGGGCTCCATCGGCAAGGAGGCCATCCGCAAGGTGCTCGACGAGCACTCGGGCGAGATCACCGCCTGCTACCAGCGCGAGCTGGCGCAGGACAAGAGCCTGGAGGGCAAGGTGAAGCTGAAGTGGACCGTCCAGGCGGACGGCTCGGTCGCGGACGTGAAGGTGGACGAGGCCGGCACCACGCTGCCGAACCGGAAGGCCATCGAGTGCATTGCGTCGCGCGTGGGCGGCTGGAGGTTCCCTCCGCCCAAGGACGGCGCCATCGCGGTGATCACCAACGCCTGGACGCTGCGCACGCAGCTGCAGGTGTCGCCCAAGCCCTGACGGCGGCGGCCCCGCCGGCGCGGGCCAGCGCGCCAGGTCAGCGCGCCCGGTCTCGGCGGCGACGGCCGATCAGGCCCCACCCGTGCGCGCGCCCAGGGCCGCCTGCCCCTGCCCGGCCGCCCCGCCGGACCACGTCGGCCAGCGCGGCGATGAAGTCGGGGCGCGTGCCCAGCGCGGGCACGCGCAGGTAGAGCGCGGCGCCGGCCTTCGGCGCCGCCTCCCTGGCCAGGATGTCCATGTCGTAGAGCGTCTCGAGGTGCTCGGAGACGAAGGCGATGGGGACGGTCACCACCGCCCTCCCCCCGGCGTGGTCCTGGCGAGGAACTCGTACGGTGTCGGGACCGAGCCACTTGGCCGGGCCGACCGCGACTGGTAGGTGACCTGCCAGCTGGCCACCCCGGCCCGCCGGGCCGTCTCGCGGGCGGAGATGCTCGACGTAGCCCGGGTACGGGATCGCCCTTGCTGCACCTGGCTCATGGGCAGGCCGTGGGCGCTGAAGACCACCAGCACCCGGTCGCGCAGCGCCGGCCGGGACCTCGGGCCAGCGTCTCGCGCAGCGCGGCGGCCGAGGCGTCCAGGTAGCCGTGGTGGTCGTGCCAGGTGCAGACCTCGGCCAGCGGCCGCGGTCCCCGGGCCAGAGCCGGCGCAGCTCGAGCAGCGAGCTCCGGGTGGTGGCGTTGGCCCACTGCGGGTAGAGCGGCAGCGCCACCGCCGCGCTCGGCGCCGGCGGCCAGCGCCTCGCGCACGCCCTCCTCGGTGCTGGGGTGGCCGCAGCGCATGGCCAGGTGGCAGCGATGAAGCCGGGCCCGAGCGCCGCCTCCAGCGCCCGGGCCTGCGCCTCGGTCCCCTCGACCAGCGGCGACTTGCCGCCGATGAGCGCGTACTTCTCCGCCGAGGAGGGGGCGCGCAGGCGGCTGATGAGCCGCGCGAAGCAGCGGCCGGAAGGGGCCGAAGGGGGCGGTGATCACCAGCGGGTCGGAGAAGAGCTCGTAGAGGTAGGGCTCGACCTCGGCCAGGTTGCGCGGACCGCCCAGGTTCATGAGGAAGACGGCGGTGTGGGGCATCGCATGCCTCTCGGCTTCGTCCACGGTATCCGTTCGCCCTGAGCTCGTCGAAGGGCGCGCCGGGGACGTCACACGGTGCTGGAGAACTGCTTCTTGCCGCCGCGCCTTCTTCAGGTACGCGTCGAACAGCATGGCCACGTTCCGCACCAGCAGCTGGCCGAGCGGCGTCACCCGCAGGACGTCGCCGTCGAAGGTGACGAGCCCGTCCGCCTCCAGCTCGCCCCGGGCGCCGGCCAGATCGGCCTCCAGCGCGCCCCGGGCCTGGCCGCCGTAGCGCGCCTGGATGTCGCGCAGGTCGAGCCGGAGCTGGCACATGACCTGGTTGATGGCGAGGCGGCGCAGCACGTCGTCCGGGCGTGAGGGCGGCGCCGCGCTCCACCGGCAGCTCGCCGCGCTCCACCGCTGCCGCCCAGTCGCTGGAGCTTGTGCACGTTCTGGGCATAGGCGCCGCCCACGTCGGAGATGGAGGTCATCCCGAAGGCGACGGTGTCGTCGGCGGGCCGGACCGTGTAGCCCTGGAAGTTGCGGAAGAGGGTGCCGGCGGCCTGGGCGCGCGCCAGATCGTCGCTCTCCACCGCGAAGTGGTCCAGGCCGATGAGCCGGTAGCCGCCCTTGGTGAAGGCCTCCACTGCCGCCAGGAACAGCTCCACCCGCTGCTGGGTCCTGGGCAGGGCCTCCTGCGGGAGGAGCCGCTGGTGTGGCTTGGCCCAGGGCACGTAGGCGAACCCGAACACGGCCATGCGGTCGGGGTGGATGGCCAGGATCCGTTCCAGCGTGCGGTCCCAGGCGTCCGGGGTCTGGTAGGGGAGGCCGTAGATGAGGTCCAGGTTCACGCCGCCGAAGCCGTTCTGGCGCGCCGCCGCCACCAGGTCGGCGGTCTCCTTCTCGCCCTGGATTCGACCCACCGTCTGCTGCACGCGGTCGTCGAAGTCCTGCACGCCCATGGAGATGCGGTTGAACCCGAGCCCGGCCAGGGTCTCGATCTGGGAGCGGGTGGTGATGGCCGGATCGATCTCGATGGCCTTCTCGGCGTCGGGGGCGAAGGCGAAGTGGCGCGCCAGGATCTGGTGGCAGCGGGTGAGCTGCTTCTCGTCCAGGAAGGTGGGGGTGCCGCCGCCCCAGTGGAGCTGGGAGACGGTGCGGCGTGTGGGCAGGTGGGCCGCCACCAGCGCCACCTCCTTCTCCAGCACGTCCAGGTAGTGGTCGGCGCGGGTCCGGTCGTGGGTGGCGATGACGTTGCACCCGCAGAAGCGGCACATCTCGCGGCAGAACGGCAGGTGCACGTACAGGGATAGCGGACCGCCCTGCCGCTCGGCGCGGGCCAGGTGCTCCAGGTAGCTGTCGGCGCCGGAACTCCGGGCTCCACTCCGGCGCGGTCGGGTAGCTGGTGTACCGCGGGCCGGGCCGGTCGTACTTGCGGATCAGGTCGGCAGGTGGGATCTGCATCACGTTCCTTGCTCGCTCCAGGTGAACGCGTGCACGGCGTCCACCACCGCCTTCACCGTCTCCGGCGGCGTGCCCACCTGCACGCCGTGGCCGAGATTGAAGATGTAACCGGGCTCCCGGCCCGCCGCTCGCAGCATCGCCCGGGTGCGCGCCACCGCGTTGTCGACCGGCCCGAGCAGCAGGGTCGAGTCGAGGTTCCCCTGGATGGCGACCCCGCGCGCCCGCGCCCGCGCCTCGGCGATGGGGATGCGCCAGTCGACCGAGAGGACGTCGTAGCCGAGGGTGGCGAGCGACTCCAGATGCGCGCTGGTGCCGGTGGAGAAGAGGATCGCCGGCACCCCGGCGCGCCGGATGGCGGCGGCGATCCGGGCCAGGTACGGGAAGCTGAAGGTCTCGAGATCCTCGCGCGCCAGCTCCCCCAGCCAGCTCTCGAACACCTGCGCCGCCTCGGCGCCGGCCGCGATCTGCGCCTCCAGCTGGACCACCGCCGCCTGGGTGAGCTTCTCGAAGAGCGCGTGCGCCGCCGCCGGATCGCTCCAGAGCAGCGTCTTGAGCCGCGCGAACCCCTGGCTGCCGCCCTCGACCGCGTAGCTCGCCACCGTGAACGGCCCGCCCACGAAGCCGATGAGCGGCACCCGCCCGCCCAGCGCCCGGCGCGCGGCCCGGATCGCATCCGGCACGAAGCGGAGATCGCGGTCCGGGTCGGGAACGCGCAGCGCGTCCACGTCGGCGCGCCTGCGCACCGGGTTGCGGATGCGCGGGCCCCCGTCCCCCTTCCCCTTCTCGCCGCTCTCGAACGAGAGGTCGAGCCCCATGGCCGGCAGGTGGATGAGGATGTCGGAGAAGAGGATGGCGGCGTCGAACCCGAGCTCGTCGACGGGGGCGGCCGTCACCTGGGCCACCAGCTCCGGCGACCGGCACAGCTCCAGGAAGCCCACCTTCTGGCGCATCGCCCGGTAGGACGGCTGGTAGCGCCCGGCCTGGCGCATCATCCAGACCGGCACCCGGTCGACGGGCTCGCGGCGGCAGGCTTGGAGGAAGCGGTGGGGCATGGGCATCGGGGCTGGGATTCTACAGCGCCGCCCGCACCTGCGCCGCCGTCACCCCGGCGACCCGGACGGTCTTCCTGCGGCCGCTATCGCCGCGCTGGATGACCACGTCGGCCTTGCGCACCCCCAGGGCTCTGGCCAGCATCTCGACCAGCGCCTGGTTGGCCTCGCCCTCGACGGGCGGCGCGGCCAGCTGCACCTTGAGGCGGCCGTCGTGCTCCCCCACCACCCGCGTCCGCGAGGCGCGCGGCTGGACCAGCACCTCCAGCACCGCCCCGCCGGCCTCGTCGCGCACCCACGGCATTCACCGCACCCCGAGCAGGACCGCCTTGGCGCGGTCGGACTTCTCGACCATCCGCTCCAGGTCCATGACCAGGGTGGCGCCGGCCTCGACGGCCAGCACCCGCCCCCGCGCGGAGACGAGCGCGTCGACCGTCTCGGTGCCCACGGCCGGCAGGTCGAACCGACGGTCCTGGTTCGGCTTGACCGCCTTCACGACCACGAACCCGCCCGACCGGGCCAGCTCGCCGCCGCGCCGGATGCAGGCGTCGGTGCCCTCCAGCGCCTCGACCGCCAGCGCCACCCGGTCCTTGACCACCACCGTCTGGCCCAGGTCCAGCCGGCCGATGCCGCGCGCCAGCTCCAGGCCGTAGCGCGCGTCGGCCAGCTCCTCCTCGGTGGGCTGGTGCTTGCCCATGACTCCCTCCGGCGCCAGCCGGTCGGCCAGGAAGGGCGTCGGGTCGGTGACCGGGATCCCCTCCTCTTCCAGGAAGCGGGCCAGGGCGCGGAGCAGGTTGTCGTCGGAGCGGACGGCGATGCGCGCCAGCAGCTTGAGGCCGGTCGCGTCCAGCATGGCATCGGCGAAGAACCGCTTCTTGGTGATGGCGCCCAGCATGACGCTCTGGGTGGCCCCGCCCTCCCGGAGCGCCGCCAGCACGTGCCCGACCTGGCCGAGCTTCACCCAGGCGATGGCGTCCACCGCGCCGGCCAGGGCGGCGTCGGTCTCGGACCGGTGGGCCACCGCCACCACGCGATGCCCGGCGCGGCGCGCGCTCTCGGCGAAGAGGAGCGGGAAGCGCCCGCCCCCCGCGATGAGCCCGATGGTGGACATGGCGCCGGCTAGCGGGTGATGCCTCGCTGCGATCCCTTGAGGAACTCGATGAAGTGGTCGATCTCGGGGTAGCCGGCCAGCTCCTCGGAGAGCTCGGTGATGGCCTCCTGCAGCCCGAGGTTGGAGCGGAACACCACCTTGTAGGCTTGCTTGATGCGGCCGATGGCCTCCTCGGCCATGCCCGCCCGCTGCATGCCGATGACGTTCACGCCCGCCAGCTCGGCCCGTGCCCCGGAGACGGTGCAGTAGGGGGCCACGTCCATGCCCACCCCGGTCATGCCGCCCACGAAGGCGAACCGGCCGATGCGGCAGAACTGGTGGACGGCGGAGACGCCGCCGATGTGCACGTGATCCTCGATGACCACGTGCCCGGCCAGCGCCACCGAGTTGGCGATGATGGCGCCGTCGCCGATCTGGCAGTCGTGGCCCACGTGGCTGTTGATCATGAAGAGCCCACCGCTGCCGATGCGGGTCACGCCCCCCCCGCCCGCCGTCCCGATGTTGACGGTGGCGAACTCGCGGAAGGTGTTCTTGTCGCCGATGACCAGCGCGGTCGCCTCGCCCCGGTACTTGAGGTCCTGGGGGATGCCGCCCACCACCGCGTGCGGGAAGACGCGGTTGCCGCCGCCCAGGGTGGTCTGGCCGGTGACCACCGCGTGCGGGCCGACGCTGTTTCCCGGCCCCATGCGAACCTGCGGCCCGATCACGACATAGGGACCGATCTCGCAGCTCGGATCGATCTGCGCCCCGGACTCGATCACCGCGGTCGGGTGGATGGCCATGGCGTTCCTCCGCGACCCGCCCAAGCCTATGGCTTCTGCTGCGGATCGGCGAGCATGGCCAGGTACTCTGCCTCGGCTGCCACCTGCCCGTCCACCTGCGCAGTCCCCTTGATCTTCCAGACGGCGCCCTTGTGCCTCACCACCTCGACAAGGAGCTCGAGCCGATCGCCCGGGCACCACCGTGCGCCGAAAGCGAGCGTTGTCGATGCCCAGGAGGTAGGTGACCTTCCGCTTCACCTCCTCGGGCGGGAGGTCGAGGATGGCCAGCAGCGCCGCCGCCTGGGCCATGGCCTCCAGGACCAGCACGCCGGGCATGACCGGGTGGCCCGGGAAGTGCCCGGTGAAGAAGGGCTCGCCCATGGTCACCGACTTCCAGGCCACCAGCCGCTTCCCTTGCTCGTGCTCGACCACACGGTCGACCAGCAGGAAGGGCGGACGGTGCGGCAGGAGCCGCTGGATGGCCTCGACGTCGAGCAGGATCCGCCGGCCGACGCCCTCGGTCCGCTGTGTGATGGGATCGTTCATGTGCCCTTCCCTGCCGGACCCTGGAGCTTCTCCAGTTCCCTGCGGAGCCGCACCAGCTCCTTGCGCATCTCGGCCAGGTGATCGAGCGAGACCACGCTCTTGCGCCAGAGCGCGATGGGACGCGCCGGCGATCCTCCCACCGCGCCGCCGGCCTCCACGTCGTGGACGACGCCCGACTGCGCGGCGATGCGCACGCCGTCGCCGATGGAGAGATGACCGACGATGCCGACCTGACCGGCCGCCACCACCCCCATGCCCAGCTTGGTGGAGCCGGAGATGCCCACCTGCGCGACCAGCAGGGAGAGCGGCCCGATCTCCACGTTGTGGGCGATCTGCACCAGGTTGTCGATCTTGGTGCCGCGGCCGATGCGGGTCACCGCCCAGGGCGGCGCGATCGACGCAGGTACAGGCGCCGATCTCGACGTCGTCCTCCACCACCACGATCCCCACCTGCGGGAGCTTGTAATGGCGCGGGCCCTGGCCCTCGCCCTCGGGATCGAAGGCGAAGCCGAACCCGTCGGAGCCGATGACCGCGCCCGGCTGGACGATGACCCGATCCCCGAGCAGGCATCGCTCGCGCACCACCACGTTGGGATGGAGGAGGCAGTCCTCGCCGATGCGCACCCCCTCCCCGATCTGGACGCCGGGGTGAAGGATGGTGCGCGCGCCGATCTCGGCGCCTGGGCCGACCGAGGCCAGCGGCATCACCTGCGCGGCGGGGTGGACGCGGGCCGAGGGGTGAACCACGGCCCCCGGCGCCACCTCCGGCATCGCCTCGCGGGGAGGGTGGAACAGGGTGGTGATCTTGGCGAAGGCCAGGTAGGCGTTGCGGACCCGCAGCATGGTGCGGCCGGGGGGAGCGTCCTCCTCGGGCTCGACCACCACCGCGCCGGCGCGGGTCGCCTCGAAGGCGCGCCGGTACTTGCGGTTGGAGAAGAAGGAGACCTGGGCCGGGGTGGCGTCCTCCAGCCCGGCCACGCCCTCCACCCGCAGCTCCCCGTCACCCACCACCTCGCCGCCCACGCGGGCGGCGAGCTCCGCGAGCCGGAAGGTCACGGACGCCTCCCTACTTGCCGCCCGGCTTCGGTGCCTTGGGCGGCTTGGCCTTGGGATCGGCGGCGGCGCCGGCCGGGGCCGCGCCGCCGGCCCGGGCGGGGAACCGGACGTTGTACTTGCGGATCACCTCGTTGGTCAGGTCCAGGCTCTCGGGCGCGTACACGACCGCGCCCTTGTTGATGACCACCTGGATGCCCTCCTTCTCGGCGATCTCCCGCACCACGGCGTTGAGGCGATCGGCCACGCCCTTCGTGACCTCGTCCTCCTGGGCAGCCAGGTCCTGCTGCGCCTGCATCAGCATCTGCTGCAGCTCCTCGCCGCGCTTCTGAAGATCGGCCTGCTTCTGCTGCTTGACCGTATCCGAGAGCACCGACGCCTGCTTCTCGAAGTCGGACCGCAGGCTCTCGAACTCCGCCTGCTTGGCCTTGAACGGCTTCAGCTTGTCGTCCCGCTGCTTCTGGAGCGCGGCCATGGCGGCCTTGCCCTCTTCGCACTCGGTGCCGGCGCGCTGGAAGTCGACGACCCCGATGCGGGTATCGGCGCGCGCGGCGGGCGCGAGCGCCAGGAACAGACCCACCAGGAAGGAAGACAGGATGGTGCGCATGAGAGACCTCGAACGGACTGCGACTAGAAGAAGTTGCCGATCGTGAACTGGAAATCGAATGGCTCGTCGATGAAGTTGCCCAGGCTGTCCTTGCGCCGGTCGAGCGGGATGCCCCACTCGAAGCGCAGCGGGCCGAGCGGGCTGAACCAGCGCAGCCCCACCCCGGTCGACTTGAACAGGGAGAAGGGCACGTCGGGATCGTGGTAGGTGCCCGCCGGGAACGAGTTGCCGGCGTCGAAGAACACCACCCCGCGGATCCCGGCCTTCTCGAAGAGCGGGAACTCCGCCTCCAGGTTCAGGATCACGTCCTGGTAGCCCTCGCCGTTCATGCGACACACCTCGGTGAAGGGCGAGTTGGTACACGCCTGCAGGGCCCGGGGGGCGATGCTCTGGAAGCGGTAGCCGCGGATGGTGTTGATGCCGCCCACGTAGTAGAGCTCGGAGAGGGGCACGCCCTCGGGCGTGAGCGCCTGGAGCCAGCCCATGTTGAGCCGGACGCGGCCCACGATCCCCTTGTAGAGCGGCCTGTAGCCGCGCAGGTCCAGGGTGTAGCGGTTGAAGAGGTTGACCTTGGAGCCGAACAGCGCCTTGGGCGAGAGGAAGCGCGGCGCGGTCTCGAAGCTGAACGAGCCGTACCAACCGTTGGTGGGGGTGATGCGGTTGTCGCGCTTGTCGGCCTGGAGCGCCAGGCGCAGCGAGCTGGTGCTGCCCGACCCGGTGGCGCGAGCGATCTGCACCGTGTTGCTGGTGCCGACGCTCACCAGCTCGTGGGTGTAGGTGGCGAAGAGCCGGACGTCCTCGAGATGGGAGGCGAGGTTGAGCACCGGGGCCAGGCCGACCAGCTCGTATCCCCAGGTCAGCGAGCCGCCCAGCGCCCGCCGGGTGAAGGAGGAGTAGGAGATCTCGCTGGCGTACAGATCGAAGGAGAAGGTCCAGCGCGTGTCCAGGAAGTAGGGCTCGACGAAGCTGATCTCCCCCAGCTGCCGGATGGAGGACCACTGCACCTGCAGCGAGAGGCTCTGGCCCCAGCCCAGGAAGTTCTGCTGCGCGATCTGGCCGGTGAGCACGAAGTTCTCGTAGGAAGAGAACCCCGCCCCGAGCTGGAACGTTCCGGTGGCCCGCTCCTTGACGGTCACCAGGATGTCCATCGTGTCCGGCGAGCGCTTGGTCTGGGCGATGTCCACCGTCTCGAAGTAGCCCAGCGCCATGACGCGGTTCTTGGAGTCCCGGTACCCGGTCCCGCTGTAGAGCTGGCCCTCGTAGAGGCGGAGCTCGCGCCGGATGACCTTGTCGCGGGTCTTGTCGTTGCCCACGATCTGGATCCGCCCGATGTGCACCTTGTCGCCGGGCTGGACGTCGAAGTCGATGTCCACCCGCCGCGTCTCGGGGTGGGTGCGCGTCCTGGGCTCGACGTTGACGTAGGCGTAGCCCATGTCCTTGTACAGGTCCTGGATGGCCGTCAGGTCGCCGTAGACGCGGGACCGGGCGAAGCGTTCGCCGCTGTGGATCCTGGACATCCGGCGCAGCTTGCGATCCTGGCCGAGCAGCTCGCCCGAGAAGCCGATCTCGCCCAGGTCGTACTGCTGCCCCTCCACCACCGGGATGGTCAGGAACAGGTACTGGCGGTCGGGGGAGAGCTGCACCGAGGCGCGCTCCACCTTCACCTCGACGTAGCCGTGCTCCAGATAGACGGCCTGCACCGCCTGCATGTCCGCCTCGAAGGCGTCCTCGCGGAAGGTGCCGGTGGACAGGAACGGCAGCAGGCCACCCTCCTTGGTCTGCAGGTACGGGGTGATGTCGTCCTTGGGGACGTGGTCGTTGCCCACGAAGCGGATCTCGCGGACCTGCACCTTGGCGTGCTCGTTGATCTGGTAGGTGACGTCGACCTGGTTGTCCGGCACCTCGGTGACCTTCACCGTCACCTCGGTCAGGAAGTAGCCCTTCTCGACGTACTTCTTCTGGATCTTCTGGACGTCCTTGTCGGCCTGGGTCGGGTCGTAGAAGGTGTTGGGCTTGAGCGCGACCGTGTCCTTCAGGTCGTCCTTCTTGAGCTCCTTGCTCCCGAGCGTCTTGACCTCGTGGACCGTGGGGCGCTCCACCACCCGGTAGATGAGGGTCGGGTTGTCGGGCGGCCCCTCCTGCTCGACCGCCACGTCCGCGAAGGACCCGATCCTCATGATGGCCCGGATGTCCGCGTCCACCTGGTCGAGGTCGAGGGGCTGGCCGGCCTTGACGCCCATGGCGGCGCGGATGGCGGCCGGATCGGTGCGGCGATTGCCCTCGATGCGCACCTCCTTCACCACCACGTCGGCCGCGCGCACGGCCGGGGCGGCGAGGAGGAACGTCGCGAGTACCCCCAGGAGCGTCTGTCGGACGATCGCCACGGAGCCGCGGAATCTAAACCGGCGTCCCAAAAAGCTCAAACGGGATCGTGCCCCTGGGCGCGCCGTCCCGGCCGCGTCGGGACCCTCTCCCCCGTTCGTCCTGAGCGGAGCGGCCGCCGCCGCCGGCTGCGCGGTCGAAGGACCCGGGGCCAGGGTCACGCGAGCCTTCCCCCCAGGAGCCGGAGGCGCCGGGGGAGCGCGCCCGCCAGCCGCTCGTTGTGGGTGACCACCACGGCGGTGACGCCGGTCCGGACGTTCAGCTCGATGAGCAGCTGATGGATCCCCTCGGCCGTCTGCGGGTCGAGGTTGCCGGTCGGCTCGTCGGCCAGGAGCAGGCGCGGCGAGAGGCACAGCGCCCGCGCGATGGCCACCCGCTGCTGCTCGCCCCCGGACAGCTCGCCGGGCCGGTGATCCATCCGATCCGCCAGCCCCACCAGCCCCAGCACCTCGACCGCCCGGCGCCGCGCCTCGTCCCGGCTCACCCGCCGGATCAGCGCCGGCATCATGGCGTTCTCGAGCGCGGTGAACTCTGGAAGCAGGTGGTGGCTCTGGAAGACGAAGCCAATGGTGTCGTTCCGGAAGATGGCCCGCTCCTCCTCGTCGCGCTCGAAGACGTCCACGCCCGCGAAGCGGATCAGGCCGCGGGTGGGCACGTCCAGGGTGCCGAGCAGGTGCAGGAAGGTGCTCTTGCCCGCGCCCGAGGGGCCGGTCAGGGCCACCAGCTCGCCGGCCTGGATGTCGAGGTCGATGCCGCGCAGCACCTCCAGCCTCCGGTCGCCCATGAGGTAGGTCTTCTCCAGACCCCGGATCTGGATGAGCGGCGTGGCCATCACTCGCTCCGGAGGCCGTCGACGGGGTGAAGGCGCGCCGCCTTGGTGGCGGGGATCAAGGTGGCCAGGTACGAGAGCACCAGCGCGGCCAGCGTCACCAGCGTCAGCTGGGAGGGGTCGACCACCACCGGCAGGTTGTTGATGTAGTAGATCTCCGGGTTGAGCGGGATCCCGACCTTGTCGATGAGCAGGCAGGTCCCCAGGCCGAGGATCAGGCCGAAGATGGCCCCCACCCCCCCGATGACCACCCCCTCGGTCACGAAGATCTTCATGATGCTGGGCATCCCCGCCCCCATCGACTTGAGCACCGCGATCTCGCGGCGCTTCTCCAGCACCGTCATGATGAGGGTGGCGACGATGGTGAAGGTGGCCACCAGCACGATGAACCCGAGGATCACCGCCATGACCACCTTCTCCTGCTGGAGCGCGGCGAAGAGGCTGCGGTTCAGCTCGCCCCAGTCCCGGGCGCGGTAGGGCCAGCCGCCCAGCGCGAACACCACCCGGTCCAGGACGGAGCGGGCGGCGTCGATGTTCTGGACCTTGACCTCCAGGCCGGTCACGGTCTCGGTGCCCATGAAGCGCTGCGCCTCGCCGAGATCGATGTAGGCCAGCTTCGAGTCGTACTCGTACATCCCGCTGAAGAAGATGCCGGCCACCCGGAAGGCGCGGCTCTTGGGCTGGGGGCCGGCCGGGCCCAGGTCGCCCAGCGGCGAGACCACGTTCACCTGATCGCCCACGAAGAGGCGCAGCGAGTGGGCCAGCTCGCGGCCCAGCACGATCCCGGGCAGCGCCTTCCCCGGCGCCGGCCGGCGCGCCTCGGCGGCCTCGCCGGCCTGGCCGGTCCGGTCCGGCGCCGGGATGCGGTCGGGGTGGGCCACCCAGTCCAGGTTCCCGCTCTGCACGCTCTGCGGCAGATCGGTGACCGTGCCCACCGTGGAGATGTCGATGCCCTTGAGGATGGCGGCGGTGACGTTCTCGCCGGTGGCCAGCATCACCTCGTTGTAGAGGAAGGGGGTGGCCCCGGTGATGCCCGGGACGGCCAGCGTCTTCTTGCGGATCTCGGGCCAGTCGCCGAACTCGTCCTGGCCGTAGGTCAGCACCATCCCGTGCGCGTTGTGGCCCAGGATCTTTTGCTTGAGATCGGCGCTGAACCCGCTCATCACCGAGAGCACCACGATGAGCGCCCACACCCCCACCGCCACCCCGGCGATGGAGATGAGCGTCATGAGCATGGTGGCCGGCATGCGGGGCCGGCTCACCAGCTCGCCGCGGACATAGGCCCGCCGCTCGGAGGCGTCGCGGATGAGCGACAGGACCACCGCCACCAGCGTGCCCGGCAGGAGCCCGGTCACCACGAACGCGAAGAGCAGCGCCAGGGTGCGCGGGTGGAGCCGGAGATGGCTCCGCGCCACGTACAGCTCGTAGGAGAAGGAGGCGTCGATCCGCCCCGACCCGGCCAGCAGGTAGCCCAGCGACGTGCCCACGCACACGGCGGTGTTGGCCAGCCCCCCCAGCCCGAGCAGCGACAGCACCAGCACCAGGGTCCCCTGCGAGGCCAGGCCGGCCAGCAGCGGGGGGGCGACGGCGCGCGAGCGGATGACCAGGCCCACCACGATGGCCGCCCAGAGCAGGCTCGAGGCGAACAGCTCGTAGAAGGCCAGGCGGCGGTAGCGCCAGGCGGTCACCATGCCGACCAGGATGGCGAAGACCGCGGCGCTGAGCGCCGTCATCCCGGTGGCCAGCGGGGTGGCCAGCGCCAGGCGATCGCCGAAGAAGGCGTGGGCCACCGGGACCAGCAACACCGCCCCCAGCAGCCCGCAGGTGGTGAGGACGAAAGCGCCCAGGCGGAACACCGGGGGCGCGGCGTGGCCGGCCGGCGCGCTCCCGGGCTCGGGCAGGGACGGGGGCGCGGGCTGATTTGGGATGGAGGTGGGCTCGCTCACGTGTCTCGGGTCTTGAGGAGCGGGAAGAGGATCACGTCGCGGATGGAGGGCGAGTCGGTGAGGATCATGGTGAGGCGGTCGATGCCGATGCCCTCGCCGGCGGTGGGCGGCATGCCGTGCTCGAGGGCGCGCACGAAGTCCTCGTCGTAGGGCATGGCTTCCTGGTCGCCGGCGGCGCGGGCCTTCACCTGGGCCTCGAAGCGAGCGCGCTGGTCGGACGGGTCGTTCAGCTCGGAGAAGGCGTTGGCCACCTCCATGCCGGCCACGAACAGCTCGAACCGGTCCACCAGGCGCGGGTCGGCGTCCCGGCGCCGGGAGAGCGGGCTGGTCTCGAGCGGGAAGTCGACCACGAAGGCCGGCCAATCCTTGGGCAGCTGCGGCTCGCCGAACACCTCGAAGGCCAGGGCGATGGCCTCCCCCGGCGAGCGGGAGGCGGCCTGCTCCAGCTTCCAGGCGTCCTCGTAGTCGTTCTCCCGCGCCGCCGCCGCGCCCAGCGCCTCGGCCAGGCCGCGTCCCGCCAGCGCGTCCTCCGGCGAGAGCCCCAGCGCGCGCGCGCCCACCTCCAGCATGGAGACGCGCGGGTACGGCGGGGTCAGGTCGATGGCCTGCCCCTGGAAGGTCACGGCGGGACCGCCCGCCACCTCCCGCGCCAGCGTGTGCACCAGCTCCTCGGTGAGCCGCATCAGGTCCTGATCGGTGGCGTACGCCTGGTAGAACTCGATCGAGGTGAACTCCGGGTTGTGGCGCCGGTCGATCCCCTCGTTGCGGAAGATGCGGCCGATCTCGTAGACGCGGTCCAGGCCGCCCACCACCAGCCGCTTGAGGTGGAGCTCGGTGGCGATGCGCAGCTTGAGGTTCAGGTCGAGCGCGTTGTGGTGGGTCTCGAAGGGCCGTGCCGCCGCCCCGCCGGCCTCCTCGGGCTTGTGCAGGGTGGGGGTCTCCACCTCCAGGAACCCGCGCTCGTCCAGGAAGCGGCGGATGGTGGTGACGACGCGGGCCCGCTTCCGGAACACCTCCCGGACGCCGGGGGTGACGATCAGGTCCACGTGGCGCTGCCGGTAGCGCTGCTCCACGTCGCTGAGGCCGTGCCACTTCTCGGGCAGGGGGCGGACGGCCTTGGTGAGGATGGTGAAGGAGGACGCCTCCACGGTCAGCTCCCCGGTCTTGGTGCGCGTGGCCGGACCCTCGGCGGCGGCGATGTCGCCCACGTCCAGGAGCTTGAAGATCTCGAACCCGCGCTCGCCCACCCGGTCCTTCTTCACCCAGACCTGGATCTCGCCGGAGCGGTCGCGCAGGCGCAGGAAGGCCGCCTTGCCGAACGATCGGACCGCCAGGACCCGCCCGCCGACGGACCAGCTTCCCGGATCCCGCGCGATCTCCTCGGCCGGCTGCTGACCGTAGCGCGCCAGGATCTCGGCGTTCAGGTGGCGGGGCGCATGCCCGTTGCCGTACGGATTCACGCCGAGGGCGCGGAGCGCCTCGGCCTTCTTGAGGCGCTGTGCGATGATCTCGCGTTCTGTGGTGCCCAGGTCGTCGGCCATCGGTGTCGGATCCTGCGGGATCTCCAGGAGAAAGGTGCGGCGAGGCTAGTCGGGCGCGCCGGGGCCGTCAACGCGAGAACGCGAGAGACGGCCAGGCGCTTCCCGGGGGGGTCGCAGGGGGCGTCAGAACGTAGTCGTAGACGTGGACGTAGACCTAGACGTAGACGCGTCTGCGGGCGACCACGGCGGGGCCTCGTCTACGTCTACGCCCACGTCTAGGTCTACGACCACGTTGGCGCCGGGGGTTTCACCGCGGCGCGTACACCCGGTAGTCGATCTCCGGGAAGATGTTGTCCTTGCCCTCGACGTTCCCCAGCCACTCGGGGTCGAGCTGGCCCGCCCGGATCTGGTCGTGGAGGCGGGTGAAGCGGAGCACGTGCTCGCGCGTGCGCCGGACGGCGTAGTCCACCATGGTCCCGGTCTTCATGATGAAGGCCCAGTCCGACGACTGCGCCAGGAGCAGCTCGCGAGCGGCCTGGTTCAGGGCGCGGCGGGTGAGATCGTCGGGGTCGGGGGTATCGCGGGCCAGCGCGATCATCCGCTCGGCCGCCTTGTGGAGGTGGCGGTAGACCCAGTCGTTGGAGCCGTCCAGCCAGACCCCGGCGTAGCCGCCCGCGCCCCAGGAACAGAGGGGCGGGGTGGCCAGCTGCTGCTCCGGGTTCTCCTTCAGATATTCGCCCGGCGTCGCCAGCCGGAAGACCCGCTGGTCGAAGGCCGCCTTGCGGACCAGGAAGTCGATGAAGAGCGGCCCCTCGTACCACCAGTGCCCGTACAGCTCGGCGTCGTAGGGCGAGACCACGATGGGCCGAACCCCGCCCATGCGCGCGGCCACGTGCTCCACCTGGCGCTCGCGGTTGAAGAGGAAGTTGCCGGCGTGGGTGGCGGCGCGCTCCCGGGCGCGACCGGGATGGTAGGGCTCCTTGTGGGCGGTCTTGCCGGTGATCCGGTGGTACTTGATCCCCACGTTCTTGCGCTGGCCGGTGGGCTGGATGTAGGGCTTCACGTACTCGTAGTCGAGGTCCCAGCCCACGTCCCGGTAGAACTCGCGGTAATCGGGATCGCCCGGGTATCCCGACTCCGAGCTCCACACCTGCATGGACGACTCGGGGTCTCGCCCGAAGGCGGCCGGCCCGGTGGGCGTCAAGATGGGCGCGTACACGCCGTAGCGCGGGCGCGGGGTGGCGTCGAGGATGCCGTGCGTGTCCACGAAGAAGTAGCGGATGCCGGCCTCGGCCAGGAACGCGTCCAGGCCGGGGTAGTAGCCGCACTCCGGCAGCCAGATCCCCACCGGATCGCGGCCGAAGTGGCGCCGGTGGTGCGCCACCGCCACCTGGATCTGCGCCCGCACCGCCTCGGGGTACGACTGCATGAGCGGCAGGAACCCATGGGTGGCGGCGCAGGTCACGATCTCCAGCCGCCCGGCCTCCTCCAGCCGGCGGAAGGCGGCCACCAGGTCGCGCCGGTACCGCTCGTTGAAGAGCTGGCGCAGCTCCCGGAACTCATGCTGGTAGTGAAGGGCGAGGCCGTGGAAGATCGCGTCGCCGCGGGTGCGATGCACCTCCTTGTCTGCCAGCTCGCAGAGCATGTCGAGCCGGCGCGCGTACCGCGTCATGAGCAGCTCGTCCGAGAGCATGGCCACCAGCGGCGGCGTCATGGTGATCGAGATCCGGAAGGGGATGCCCTCGTCGGTGAGCCGGTCGAAGATCTTCAAGAGCGGCAGGTAGGTCTCGCCGATGGCCTCGTAGAGCCAGTCCTCCTCGAGGAAGTCCTCGTACTCCGGGTGCCGGACGTACGGCAGGTGCGCGTGGAGGTGGAGCGAGACGAACCCGAGCACGTCCCGCATGTTCAGCGCTCCCCCTCTCCGCGGGAGCCGGGGGACGAGGGGCGGCCGCCCATGCCGCCGGCGGCGGCCCCCCCCAGGCCGGCGCTGCCGCCGCGAGGCGTGCCGGCGCGCGTCCAGCCGGAGAGGCGCGCCAGCGACTCGCGCGCGTCGTCGGGAAAGCCCGGACAGGGGATTCCCGGCCCGAGCGGACCGCCCAGCCGGCGATCCCAGGGGAGGCGGACGAACCGGTCGTCCGCCACCGCCGAGGGACCGAACGGCGGGAGCGCGATCTCGTTGGAGGAGGGTCCGAGGAGTCGCTCCCGGCCGGCGCGATCCACCGCGCGGATCTCGGCCCGATAGGTCCGGCCCGGCTCGAGGTCGTGGAGGTAGTAACCGCGCGACTCGAGGGCGACGTCGAGCGTCCGGATCCGCTCCCAGCCGGCGCCGACCCCCGCGAAGAGCCAGAGCTGCGCGCGGGGATGATCGAGCCCGTCGTAGCCCCGGCGCAGCGTCTCGCCCGCGTGATCCCAGTACAGGAACAGCGAGCGCGGATCGCGCGGCAGCGCGACCACCGCGTCATCGCCGTACCCCCACGGCAGCTCGCCCAGATCCTCGTCGTAGGACGGGCCGAGCGGGACGCCCTCCGGCACCCAGGCGCCGGTGTCGGAGGCGGCCTCGGCCATGGGGTGGGGGGCCTCGCGGACCGCCTCCTCGCCCCGGACCCTGGCCACGAAGAAACCGGCCGGATCGGTCGCCCCCTCGGTCCGGTCCGGGGTGGCGGGCGCAATCAGGGCAGGCCGGGAGGATTGCGCCCGTCCCACGCTCGCCCGGCGGCGCGCGGGAGCGCCGGTCCCGCCGGCGGGCGTGTCCCCCGGCCCCGGCACCCGGGGCCTGGCGGCGGGCGCCCGGCTCTTGCCACCGGCGCCGGAACCAGCCCTGCGAGCGCCCCTCCCCGCCTTCCTCGGGGTGGTGCGCGTGCGGCGGGGCGTCTTCCGGGAGCTGGGCATGGTCGCTCGGGCGGTCGCCTTTGCGCTACATTCGGCTTCCCTTGGGTAGCGTCAAGGGATTTGTCGGGAGCCGCCGGAGAGACCCAGCGTACCCCCTGCGCGGGGCACGAGATCGGGCCGGTCTCTGCTACGCTTCCGGAAGCTGCACGGCGGGGTGAAAGTGGCGGATCCGACGAGTTCCGCGCCGCCCGGGCCGAATTGCCCGCGGTGCGGAGGACCGGCGCACGGGGACGGACGACCGTGCCCGGTGGACACGGGCCCGGCGAGAACCCTCGCCTACGGTGAGGGCGAGGAGGATGCGTTCGCCCCCCACGCCGATCCGCTCATCGGCGCCCGCGTCGGAAGCTTCCAGATCGTCCGCATGGTGGGCCGGGGCGGGATGGGCACGGTCTACCTGGCCGAGCACCCGGTCATCGGCAGCAAGGTGGCCATCAAGTTCCTGCACTCCTCGATGGCGCACGAGCCCGAGGTGGTGGCCCGCTTCTACGACGAGGCGCGGGCGGTGAACCTGATCGGCCACGAGAACATCGTGGGCGTGTACGACCTGTCGCTGCTGCCGCCCGACCGCTTCTACTACGTGATGGAGTACCTGGAGGGCGAGACGCTGGCGGCCCTGGAGAGGCGCGGCCTGGTCGACGTCGCCGCCGGCCTGGCCATCCTGCTCCAGCTGTGCGACGCCCTGGCGGCGGCGCACGAGCAGGGCGTGGTGCACCGGGACCTCAAGCCGGAGAACGTCTTCCTGGTGGCGCGGCGCGGGCACGCCCATTTCGTCAAGCTGGTCGACTTCGGCATCGCCAAGCTCCGGGGGGCCGGGCAGGGGCGCACCCAGGCCGGGGTGCTGGTGGGCACGCCCGAGTACATGGCCCCGGAGCAGTGCGACGACGGCGCCATCGACGCCCGCACCGACGTGTACGCGCTGGGCGTGATGGCCTTCGAGCTCTTCACCGGGCAGCTTCCGTTCACCGCCCGCGCCACGACCCAGCTCCTGCTGGCGCACCTCTCCAAGCCCCCTCCCCGCCCCTCCTCGCTCGTCCCCATCGACCCGGAGCTGGAGCGCACCATCCTCAAGGCGCTGGAGAAGGAGCCGGCCCGCCGCTTCCAGGACATGGCCGAGTTCGCGGACGCGCTCCGACCGGTGCAGCAGCGGCTGGCCGCGGCCGCCCCTCGCCCGGCCGCGCCGGCCCCCGCTCCGGCCCCCGCGCCCGCGCCTCCGGCCGCGCCCGCCGCCGCGGTGGTCGCGCCCCCCTCCCCCGCCGTCGCGGCCACGCCCCCGCCGCACGCGCAGGCCGAGATCGAGGCCACCCTGCGCGGCGAGGGCGGCAAGGCCCAGCGGTTCCCCGTGGTCGAGCTCACCCGCGGCGGGCTCTTCCTGCGCTCGGACGCGGGCCTCCCGCCGCTGCTCTCCCGGGTCAAGGTGACGCTGGCGCACAGGTCCCTGCGCTCCCCGGTGACGCTGGCGGCCGAGGTGGTCCGCCACGTGTCGCCCGCCGAGGCGGCCGCCGTGCAGATGGTGCCGGGCTTCGCGCTGCAGGTGGTCGAGCTCACCCCCGAGGTGCGCGCCGCGCTGGCCGAGCTGGCCGACCTGGTCCGGCCGCCGGCGGCCGCGGCCCGCAGTCCCAGCGCCGCCGAGGTGGACGCGCGCCTGGATGCGCTGGAGGCGCGGGCCCGCACCGATCCCTACGCGCTGCTGGGGGTGGCGCCGGACGTGGAGTTCTCGGCCATCCGGCGCGCGGCCGGCGGCCTCCGGGACGAGCTGGAGCTCTTGCGGACGCGCCCGCTGGCGCCCGCGCACCCGGGCCGGGCCGTCGCCCTGCTGGCCCGGATCGAGGCCGGCCTGGCCGCCGTCGGCAGCGCCGCGCCGCGCCTGGCGCACGATGCCCGCATCGGGAACTGGCGCGGCGTCCGGCGCTGCCTCAAGGCGGGCGTCCCCGAGGCGCTGGTCCAGGCTCGGCGGGAGTCGCTGCTCGCCGCCGAGCCCGCGCGCAGGGTGGAGGCCGAGCGACAGCTCGCGCGCGCCCGGGTGGCCGCCAAGCTCAAGAACGCGGACGCGGCCGCGGCCGCCTTCGAGGCCGCGCTCCGCGCCGACCCGCTCGACCTGGCCGCGCACGAGGCGTTCGTGAAGTTCGAGGAGGGCAGAGGGGGATGAGGCCCCCCCCGGCTGCTGAATATCGCTCCCGCCGTTGCCGTCGTACACTCGGCGGCCGATGCTCACGACCGTATCCGTCCTGATCGCGCTGGTCCTGGGACAGGCTCAGCCCACCACCCCGGAGCCCCCCGCACCCGGCGCCGCCCCGGCGGCCGAGGGTCCGGCGGCGAACGAGGAGGCGGGCGCCGCCCGCGAGGACGCGAGCCACGTCCCCACCCGGCGCTACGTCATCGAGCGCATCGACCTGCGCGGCCTGAAGCGCGCCCGGCCCGAGGCGGTGCGGCGGCACCTGCTCTTCGAGGAGGGCGAGATCCTCGACCCGGAGCGAGTGCTGCTCTCCCGGCTGGCGCTGCTGCAGCTGGGCTGGTTCTCGCGGGTCGAGTCCCACGTCGAGCGCGGCACCGAGCGCGGGAAGGTGCTGGTGGTGTTCGACGTGGTGGAGCGGAACACGCTGCTGGTCACCGATCTGGTCATCGGGTCGACGCGACCGCAGCCGCTCTACGGCGGCCTGGGGCTCTCCCAGCAGAACTTCCTGGGCCAGGGGCTCGGGCTCTCGGGCGGCGCCGTCTACGGCGGGCCCGCCGAGGGCCGGGGCGGCGATCCCTTCCGCTACTCCCTGCGCGCCGGGTTCTTCGCGCCCGACCTGTGGGTGCCCCACCTGCGGCTGGTGGCCGGGATCTCGGGCATCTTCCTGCGCGGCGAGGAGCTCACCTGCCCGGACGTGAAGTGCGACCAGTTCTCCGGCAACTTCGGCAGGGCACCGCGGACGCGCTACCAGCGCGCCGGGGGCGAGGTCCTGCTGGGCGTGCGTCCCGGCCCGTTCGAGCGGCTCTCCGCCAGCTACCGCTACGAGCGGATCCACGCCGTCCGCGTCGACCTGGCGCCGGGGATCGGCCCCTCCATCCACGAGGGCTGGTCGAACCTGGGCGCGCTCACCGGCGCCTACGAGATCGACACGCGCGACGACTTCTTCTATCCCACCGAGGGATTCCATGCCCTCGGGCAGGTGACGCTCGCCTCGCGGCTGGTGGGCGGGGACTACGAGTTCAGCCGCTACCTCGTCCAGGCCGACACCGCCTACTCGCTCTTCCGCTTTCCCCTCCGCTTCCAGGGCGCGGTGGGCGCGGTCCAGGGCGATGCGCCCTTCTTCGACCGCTTCTACGCTGCCGACTACTCCTACTTCGCGGTCGGGCCGGCCCTGGGCCGGGCCATGGAGCTGAACTTCTCCACCGACTCGCGCTACGACGCCTTCCTGGCCATGGGCGGCCTCGAGTACGGGTTCCCGCTCTGGAGCCGGGCCGACTCGCCCTTCCACCGCGCCTTCCTGGCGGTGGGGGCGCGGGCGGTGTTCTCGTCGGCCAAGCTGGGCGGCGCGCGCACCGACTTCTCGAAGCTGCCGGTCTCCGCCGACGTGGCTCTCCGGCTCGACACCCTCATCGGCACGTTCAACGTGTCGGTCGGCTACCTGCTGGACAACGCCCTGTGATGCTCCCGCGCGCCACGCGCCTGCTGCTGGGCCTGGTCCTGGGGATCGCCCTGGACGCCCGGCCGGCGGCCGCGGGCGCGCCGCCGGAGGGGATCCTCGCCATCCGGCTCACGCCCGTGAAGGGCCGGGCGGTGGCGGCGCTGGACCTCGCCGCCGTCTTCGGCCCGAGCCGCCATCAGGAGTTCGGCAACGGGCTCACCAACGTGGTGGAGATCTACACCTCGGTGCTGCCCGCCGGAGGCGGCTCGCCCCTCTTCATCCACGGCCGCATCATCGAGATCCTCTTCGACGTGTGGGAGGAGACCTACGCGGTCACCGTCAAGGATCCGGAGCACCCGTCGGGGCGGCGCCTGGTCCTGCCCAGCTCGGCCTCCCTGCGCTCGTTCCTCTCCGATCAGCGCGACATCGACCTGGGCCCGCTGCCCGCGCTGCCGGAGGACTTCCTGGTGGAGGCGCGCGTCGAGGTGAACCCCATCTCCAAGGACCAGCTGCAGCGCACGCGCGAGTACATCGCGGCCGCGGCCGGGAGCCGGCCCAGCGGGTCGCGCAGCGTCCTGGGGGCGGTGGCGAGCTTCCTGCTTCGAGAGCCGGACGCGGGCAGCGACGTGCACGTCTACCGCTCGCCCCCGTTCACCCGCAGCGGGGTGCTCCCCCGATGAGCGCGACACCGGTCGGCGCCGGGCGTCCGGGCTGGGCGGGGCAGCTGCGGGCGGCGCTGCGCATCTCCCGCTTCGAGATCCGCATCGCCGCCGCGCTGGTGGTGGCGGCCACGCTGCCGCTGGTGGGGGCGCTGGTGCTGGCCGACCGGGTGGCGGCCGAGAACCTGGCGCTGGGGCTCGATCCACGGGTGGTGCAGCGGCTGCAGAGCATCCCCGCGCTCTACGGCGACCTGTTCCAGGCGCGCAAGCAGCTCTACGCGGTCCAGGCGCGCGAGGTGGCCCGGGGGCTCCCGCTGCGCGGCGCCGGCGCGGAGGCGTATCTGGAATCCGCCATCCTGCGCACCCCCCGGCTGCGGCACATCACCTGGACCTCGCCCGACGGTGCGGTCCTGGCGGAGCGGGAGGCCACCCAGCCCAACCCCGAGGGCGAGTGGCGCGAGGCGCCCGCCCGGGTGGAGCTGCCGGACGGCGGGCGCCTCGACTGCGTCTTCGCCATCGAGGCCCAGTACTTCGCGGATCTGGCGGAGGCGCGCGACCTGGCGGAGACCGTGCAGGGGCTGGCGGCGCTGCGATCCGAGATCCGCCGCTCCTACGTGCGCGCCTTCGGGGCCCTGCTGGTGGTCTGGGCGGCGGCCGCGGCGGTGCTGGGCATCTGGCTGGCGCGGCGCACCACCCGGCGCGTCTCGCGCCTGGTGGCGGCCGTGCAGCGGCTGGCCGCCGGCGACCTCCAGGTGCAGGTCGATCCGGGCGGGTTCGCCGACGAGGTGGCCGGGCTGACTCGCGCCTTCAACCAGATGGTGCGCGAGGTGCGCGAGAGCCGGGACCGCATCGTGTACCTGGAGAAGATCTCCGGGTGGCAGGAGGTGGCGCGCCGGCTGGCCCACGAGATCAAGAACCCGCTCACCCCCATGAAGCTCGCCTTCCAGCAGCTGCAGGTGCGCTGGGATCAGCTCCCCGAGCGCGAGCCCGCCTTCGGCAAGCTCCTCGCCGAGGTGGGGGAGATCATGAAGGACGAGATCGGGACGCTGCAGCGCCTGGTGGACGAGTTCTCCGGCTTCGCCAAGCTCCCGGACGTGCGCACCGAGCCGGCCGAGCTGGGCGAGTTCGTGGAGGAGTTCGTCCGCCAGAACCCGCAGCTCACCGCCGCCGCCGACGTCGAGGTGGTGCGAGCATCCGGCCAGACGCCGGTGGCGCTGGATCGCACCCTGATGCGGCGCGTGCTGGCCAACCTGTGCTCCAACGCGGTGGAGGCCTCGCGCCCGGCGCGTCCCCGGCTGCACCTGGGGATCTCGCGAACCCGCGACCGCGGCATCGTCACCGTGGGCGACGAGGGACCGGGGGTCGACCCGGCGCTCCGGGATCGCATCTTCGATCCCTACTTCACCACCAAGGCCGGCACCGGCACCGGCCTGGGGCTCGCCATCGTGAAGAAGATCGTGCTGCAGCACGGGGGCGAGATCCAGGTCGGCGACCGGCCCGGCGGCGGGGCCTCGTTCGCGCTCGCGTTCCCCCTGAAGGCCGCCGGCACCTCGTCGCCGGCGAGCGCGGGGTGACCCGGCGCTCCTGCGCCCCACGCGCCCGCGCTCACCCGACGCCGTGCCCGAGCGGCGGCTCGGGGCGGTGGCTGACGGAAGCGGTGACGGTGGACGGCGAGGGGCTGCGCTACTCCGCCCCCTCCGGGGCGCCCAGCGGCCAACCGATCTCGCCGGCCAGCGGCTCCAGATCGCGCCGCAGCTTCTCCAGCGCCCGGATCTCGAGCTGGCGGGCGCGCTCCCGCGAGAACCCGAAGTGGTGGCCGAGATCGCGGAGCGTCTCCTTGCCCTCGCCCATGACGCGCGCCTCGACGATGTGTCGCTCGCGGGGGTCGAGCCGGTTCATGGCCTCGTTGACCCGCCGGTTGACCAGGGCATCCTCCTCGGCCCGCGCCAGCTCCTCGTCCTGGCCCTCCCCGTCGGCGGGCGTGAACTCGAGGTGCGTGCTGGTGCCGTCGGCCACCGGGGCGTCGAGGGAGAGGTCGCGTCCCTCCATGCGCTGGGTCATCTCGACCACGTCGCTGGGGCGGACCTTCAGGCGCTTGGCCACCAGGGCCACGTCCACGCTCTCGTCGCCCTGGCCGGCGCCGGGGGTGAGGCGCTCGATCTCGTGCCGGGTGCGGGCCAGGGAGAAGAACAGCTTCCGCTGCGCCTGGGTGGTGCCGATCTTCACCAGCGACCAGGACTTGAGGATGTGGTTCTGGATGTAGGCGCGGATCCACCAGACCGCGTAGGAGATGAGACGGATCTCCTTGTCGGGATCGAACTTCTGCACCGCCTTCATGAGGCCGATGTTCCCTTCCTGGATCAGATCGGCCATGCGCAGCCCGTACGAGCGGTACTCGAAGGCGACCTTGACGACGAAGCGCAGGTTGGCCTCGACCAGCCGGTGGCCCGCCCGCTTGTCGTTCTGGTCGCGGAAGAGGCGGGCCAGGCGGCGCTCCTCGTCCACGGTGAGCAGGGGCACCCGGTTGATCTCTCGCAGGTACTGGTCAAGGGTGCTGCTCGCGGTGGGGGCTCGATTCATCACTCCTCCTGATGGGTTGGGGGTGACAGGTCCCGGCTCTCGTCGGCTCAGCAACGTCCGTGCCCAAGCGCCCCCGCGCGCTATCTGCGCGTGATCATTGCGCGCCGAGGGCCGAGCGCCTTCGATGCAGTAAGGTCCGGAGCCGCGGAGACGGTAATCGCGACAGGGGCGCCCGCGCCCGAGCACACTCCGCGTCCTGCCGAGCGTGCGCCCCGGGGCGGCGGGGAGGCGCGGCCCGTCCGAGGGCGCGCACCCCCCGTCCGTGGACGGCTCGCGCCGCTATCAGGCCGCCAGCGAGAAGAAGTCGCGGGTCTGCCCCACCACCATCCGGGCGGGCCCCCGGTGGCCATCCGCCCCTCGCCCGGAGGGCTTGCTCATCATCACTCCGCCAGGAACGCCGCCACCGCCCGGAACCGCGTGGTGTGCCGGCACAGGACCCGGATCGTGGAGAGGAGCGGCACGGCCAGGAAGAGACCGATGGGGCCCCACAGCAGGAACCAGAGCAGCAATCCCAGGAACACCGCCATGGCGCTGAGCCGGAGCTGCTTGCCGAGGAAGATCGGGTCGACGACGTTTCCCTGGAGCGCGACCAGGCCCAGGTAGATCGCCGCCACCCCGATGACCCGGCCCGGGGAGCCGTACTGCAGCAGGGCCATTCCGGTGGGCAGCACCAGCCCGACTGCCGGGCCGAGGTAGGGGACGAAGTGCAGCAGGGCCGTGGTCAGGCCCCACACCGCCGCGTGCTCGAGCCCGTAGAAGGTGAAGATGAGCGCGGTGACCACGCCCAGGATGGCGTTCAGCACCACCCGGTTCAGCATGTACTGCGCCACCTCGCGGCGGAGCTCGTCCAGCGCCTCCTCGACCCGCGCCCGCCGCGGGCCGGCCCAGGCGACGAGCTTGTCGCGGAAGCGGGGCGCCTCGTCGAGCGCGAAGTAGACCACGAACAAGGCGACCGTGGCCCCGGCCAGCACGGCGGTGATGCCGCTGGCGGTTCCGACCAGGACGCTCCCCCAGCGGACGGTCTCCTGCACCCGGACCTGTCCCGGCTGGCGCGGCGGCGTGACCAGCTTCTCGGACTGCCTCTGCAGCCGGACCACGTGGTGGCGAACCTGGGTCCAGAGCTGATCGAGCTTGTCCTGGTAGCTGGGCAGCTCGTCCGAGAACGACGACACCCGGTCGTACAGGACCAGCGCCACGCCCGCCACCACCGCCACCACCAGCAGCGTGCCCAGGGCCGCCGCGGCGTACCGCGGCACCCGGCGCCGCTCCAGCCAGGCCACCAGGGGCGAGGCGGTCGCGGCCAGCACCAGCCCGAGGGCGGTGGGCATGAGCACCTCGCGCGCCACCCAGCACAGCGCCACCACGGTCGCGATGGCGACCACCAGCAGGGCTCGCCCGGTGGCGGGCGAGGCCTCGAGGCCGTTGCCGGTCACGCGACCCCGCCCAGGCCGGCGTGCGGCGGGAGGGGCCCGTCCACGCCCGCCAGCTCCAGGGCATGGGTGAGGACGCCGCCCACGGCCTCGGCGTGAAGCAGCACCCTCACCGCCCGACCTGGGCCGCGGCGTCCGCCGCGGCGCGGTAGATGCGGTCGAGCGTCCCCTGGACCGCCCCGATGCTCTCGACGGCCGGATCGTACCGGGATCCCCGCTGGAGCGCCTCGACCCAGGCGACCGCCGCGCGCCCGCCCCAGTCGTCGGGCGGGCCGGCCAGCAGCTCGCGCCGCGTGCCCCGGAACCGCTCGACCAGGAAGTCGAAGAACGACCCGTGCACGTTGCGCATCGCCGCGCCGCCCCTGGTGCCGTAGAAGGCGACCTCGATCTGGCAGTCCTGGCCGGCCGGCAGCCGCCACGAGCAGGCCAGCTGGACGGCGGTGCCGCCCGCCAGCTCCAGCTGGGCGGCGGCGTAGTCCTCGACCTCGCGCGGCCGCCCGGGCGAAGGCGCCGGCGCGCCCGCGCCGCGCAGCGAGGCGGTGACCGCCTCGACCTCCGGGAACCCGAGCGTCCACAGCGCCAGGTCGACGAGGTGGATGCCCAGGTCGATGAGGCAGCCGCCGCCGGAGAGGAGCGCGTCCTGGAACCAGGGCTTGCCCGGCCCGTAGGCGTTGTGGAAGACGAGGTTCACCGCGAACACCTGCCCGAGCGCGCCCCCCTGGACCAGGCCGCGGATCCGGTCCACGCCGGCGACGTGCCGGTAGGAGAGATCCACCCCCAGCAGCCGGTCCGCGGCGCGGGCCGCGTCCACCACCCGCTGCGCCTCGGCCGCGTTGCGGCCCAGCGGTTTCTGGCACAAGACCGCCACCCCCCGCTCCAGCGCCTGGACGGCCTGCTCGGCGTGGAGCGCCGAGGGGGTGGCGATGACCACCCCGTCCAGATCCTGCTCCAGCAGCGCGTCCAGCGAGGGCAGCGCGCGGCACCCCTCCACCGCGCCCGCGGCCGCCCCGGCCGTGGCGGCCGCCGGGTCGGCCACCGCCACCGCGTCGGCGATGTCGCGCTCCAGGATCGACCTCATCCGTCGCTGGCCGATCCAGCCCGCGCCCAGGAAGCCGAGGCGTGGGCGGCGAGGGGCGGCTCGCGTCGTGGGCTGCGGAAGGACGTCCATCATGGCACCACCACCGCCTTCAGGAACCCCTCCGGCCGCTCTTCCATGGCGCGGAACGCCGAGTCCGGGGCGGTGGAGGGCAGGGCCGCGCGGTCGCCCTCGCGCACCGCCCGGACCCCGCGCCCCACCGCCGCGACCGACCCCCACCCCTCGTGACCTGGTTCACCACGGCGCTCACGGGGCGGCCCCCTCCTGCAGCTCGGCACCGGGCTCGACCGCCTTGGGCGTCTGCTCCTGCGCCCAGCGCTGGAGGCGGGTCACCCCCTCGCGCACGGAGGTGCGCGGCATCCACCCCACCGCGGCCCGCAGGGCCGAGGTGTCGGAGACGTACCAGCGCTGGTCGGCGCGCCGCCAGAGCTCGAGCCGGACGCGCGGCCGCGAGTCGGCGATCTCCTCGACCAGGTCCGACATCTCCACCGGGCTGACGGTGTTGAGGGGCCCGCCGCCCACGTTGAAGGGCCGGCCCGCCACCTCGGCCGGGCGCGCTCGGGCCAGCAGGAACGCATCCACCAGGTCGTCGATCCAGAGCACGTCGGACCTGCTTGCCGTCGCCGTGGATGGACAGCGGCCGGCCCGCCATCGCCTGGAAGACGAAGTGCGCCACCCAGCCCTGGTCCTCGTCGCCCAGCTGGCGCGTCCCGTAGATGCAGCTCATGCGGAAGACGGTGGCCGGGACGCCGTAGGTCCTGGCCCAGTCGAGCACGTACTGCTCGGCCGCTCCCTTGGAGCAACCGTGGGGCGAGTGGAAGGTGAGGCTATGCGCCTCGGAGATCCCGCGGTGCTGCACCGGCTCGACCGGTGCGTACCGCGTGCCGGTGTCCGCGAGGAGCACGTCCTCGAGGGCGCCGTATACCTCGTGGGTGGAGGGGTAGAGGACGAAGGGCGCGGGCCGCTGCCGGCGCACCGCCTCCAGGACGTCGACCGTGCCGCGCGCGTTCACCTCGAAGTCGAGCACCGGATCGACCAGCGAGGTGGTCACCGCCACCTGGGCGGCAAGGTGGAAGACGGAGCTCACGCCCTCCACCGCCCGGGCCACCAGCTCCGGATCGCGAACGTCGCCCCGGATCACCTCCGGTCCGCCCGGGTGGGTGGCCTCGAGCCAGGCCAGGTTCCGCTCGGTGCCGGGCCGCGACAGGTCGTCGAGGAGCCGGACCGGGACGCCCGCCGACAGCAGGCGGTGACAGAGGTTGGCCCCGATGAAGCCCGCCCCGCCCGTGATGAGGACCCGTCCTCTCCCCATGCATCGCTCCGGCGCTCGATCCCCGACCTGTTCTCCCGGCGTGAAGACGACCTTCGCAAGCAAACGTGGGAACAGGTGGGCGCCCCGGCAATGGCCGTTGCTGGGGTGGCGCCCCGCGGACGGGCCCGATCCCGGGGAGAGGCCGGGCTCGGCTCGCTCACGTGCACGGACGGGACCCCCGAGCTCTGGAGGGCCGCACGTCCTCGATCCGGGGGAGATGCGGGAGCTCGGGCTCCGCTACCAGGCGATCGGCCGGGGGGTGTGGAGGACGCGCCGGGCGGCCGGTGATCGGCTCGGCGCTCGGCCTGGCCGGCAGCACGTTCCGAACGCAACTTGACGGGACGACCGCGACCGCGGGTCGCGCAGGAGCAGCATGAGCGAATCCGTCTGGCCCGGCAGGCCCTTCCCCCTGGGCGCGACCCCGGACGAGCGGGGAACGCAGTTCGCCGTCTACGCGCGGCATGCCGAGGCCATGGAGCTGTGCCTCTTCGACGCCGGCGATCCCCGGCGCGAGGTACGCCGGGTCCGGCTGCCGGACCGGACGGGGCACGTGTGGCACGGGTTCCTTCCCGGGGTGGGCCCCGGCACCCTCTACGGCTATCGCGCACACGGCCCCTACGAGCCCGAGCTGGGGCACCGCTACAACCCGGCCAAGCTGCTGCAGGACCCGTACGCGCGCGCCCTCGCCGGCGAGGTCGACTTCAAGGGGCCGGTGTTCGGCTACCGGGTCGGCGGCGCCGACGAGGATCTGAACCCGGACGACCAGGACGACGCCGCCTCGGTTCCCCGCAGCGTGGTGGTGGGCGACCACTTCGACTGGGAAGGGGACGCGCCGCCGCGGACCCCCTGGCACCGCTCGGTCATCTACGAGATGCACCTGCGCGGATTCACCATGCGTCACCCGGAGGTCCCGCCGGAGCTGCGCGGCACCTACGCCGGCCTGGCCACCCCGCCCGCCATCCGCCACCTCACCACCCTCGGCGTCACCGCCGTCGAGCTCTTGCCGGTGCACGAGTACGTGGACGACCCGTTCCTGCAGGAGCGGGGGCTGCGCAACTACTGGGGCTACTCCACCCTGGGCTTCTTCGCCCCGGAGCAGCGCTACGCCGCCGGCGGCAAGCGCGGCGAGCAGGTGAACGAGTTCCGCGAGATGGTGAAGGCGCTGCACAGGGCCGGGATCGAGGTCCTCCTCGACGTGGTCTACAACCACACCGCCGAGGGCAATCACCTCGGCCCCACCCTCAGCTTCAAGGGGCTCGACAATCGCACCTACTACCGCCTCGCCAGCGAGGCCCCGCGCTACACCATGGACTACACCGGCACGGGGAACTCGCTCGACCTGACCCAGCCGCAGACGCTCAAGCTGGTGATGGACTCGCTCCGCTACTGGGTGAGCGAGATGCACGTGGACGGGTTCCGCTTCGACCTGGCGGTGACCCTGGCGCGCGATCCCGATCAGTTCGACCAGGCGTCGCGCCTCCTGGTGGCCGTGCAGCAGGATCCGGTGCTGGAGCGGGTCAAGCTCATCGCCGAGCCCTGGGACGTGGGGCCCGGCGGGTACCAGGTGGGCGGGTTCCCGGTGAACTGGTCGGAGTGGAACGGGAAGTACCGGGACGTGGTGCGCCGCTTCTGGAAGGGCGACGCCAACCAGGCCGGCGAGATGGGGTATCGCCTCACCGGCTCGGCCGACCTCTACGAGCCGGCCGGCCGGAAGATCTACGCCAGCGTGAACTTCGTCACCGCCCACGACGGCTTCACGCTCCACGACCTCGTCTCGTACGACCGGAAGCACAACGAGGCCAACGGCGAGGAGAACCGCGACGGCGACCGACGACAACGCCTCCTGGAACTGCGGAGCCGAGGGCCAGACCGACGATCCGGCCGTGCTGGCGCTGCGCGACCGGCAGCAGCGCAACCTGCTGGCGACGCTGCTCGTCTCGCAGGGCGTCCCCATGATCTACTGCCGGCGACGAGATGGGCCGGACCCAGCGCGGCAACAACAACGCCTACTGCCAGGACAACGAGATCTCCTGGCTCGACTGGTACCTGGACGATCACCGCCGGACCCTGCTCGGCTTCACCCGGCGGATGATCCGGCTGCGGCTCGTCGCAGCCGGTGCTGCAGCGGCTCCGCTTCTTTCGCGGAGATCACCTCTGGGATTCGTCGCTCAAGGACCTGGCCTGGTTCCGGCCCGACGGCACGGAGATGACCGCCGCCGACTGGCGACAAGCCCTTCGCCCGCTCGGTCGCCTTCCTGCTCGGCGGCGACACCATCGACACGCCCGACGAGCACGGCGAGCGGATCGTGGGCGACACCCTGCTCGTCCTGCTCAACGCGCAACCATGGGCCGGTGACGTACCACCTGCCGGACGTGGACTGGGGGCGAGCCTGGGAGATCCTGGTCGACACCGCTGGCGCGACCGATTTCAAGCGGGACCTGGTCGAGGCCAGGGGGGCCATTCCGGTGGAGGCGCGGTCGATGGTGATCTTGTCGAGACGTGCCGAGCGGTAGCGGCGGCCGAACCCGCACCCGTGCCTGAACCCGGCTTCTCGCCGGGCCCGCGTCCCGAGTCCCCTGGCCCGGGTCCCGTCTCCCGCCGATACCCTGCCGGCACACGGGACTCGGGACTGGGGGACAGGGCGCACGGATCAGGGGGAGCGGGTTCAGGTTCGGGTGCGGGGGTTGGCCCGCTATACTCCTCCCCCATGGACACCCGAAAGCCCACCCTCCTCGTGGTCGACGACGAGAAGAACATCCGCCGCACCCTCCGGATGGTCCTCGAGGCGGAGGGGTTCGAGGTGCAGGAGGCCGAGTCGGCCGAGGAGGCGCTCAAGCTGCTCGAGTCGGAGCCGGTGGATCTGGGCATCTTCGACATCCGCCTGCCCGGCATGGACGGTCTGGGGCTGCTCTCCAAGGCGCGCGAGCTCTGGAAGGACCTGCCGGTGATCGTCATCTCCGGCCACGCCGACACCAGCGACGTGGTCGAGGCCATGAAGCGGGGGGCCAACGACTTCTTCGGGAAGCCGGTCGACCGCGACCGGGTGCTGGTCTCGGTCCGGAACGCGCTCTCGCGCCGCAGCCTGGAGGAGAAGGTGCAGGTCCTCTCGGCCCGCGAGCGCCGCTTCGCCGACGAGATGCTGGGCGAGAGCCCGGCCATGAAGAAGCTCTTCGAGGACATCGCCAAGGTGGCGCCCACCAGCGGGCGGGTGCTCATCACCGGCGAGTCGGGGACGGGCAAGGAGCTGATCGCGGCCGAGATCCACCGGCAGTCGAAGCGGGCCGAGGGCCCCTTCGTCAAGGTGAACTGCGCCGCCATTCCCTCCGAGCTCATCGAGTCCGAGCTCTTCGGCCACGAGAAGGGCAGCTTCACCGGCGCGGCCGCCCGGCGGCGCGGCCAGTTCGAGGCGGCCGACGGCGGCACCCTGTTCCTGGACGAGATCGGCGACATGAGCCTCAACGCCCAGGCCAAGGTGCTGCGGGCGCTGCAGACCGGCGAGGTCACGCGCGTGGGCAGCGAGCGCCTCCTGACCGTGGACGTCCGGGTGGTGGCGGCCACCAACAAGGACCTGGAGTCCGAGGTGCGGGAGGGGACCTTCCGCGAGGACCTCTTCTTCCGGCTCAACGTGGTCCCCATCCGCTCGCCGGCGCTGCGCGAGCGGCTCGACGACGTGCCGCTGCTGGCGGAGCGCTTCTTCCTGCTGGCGGTGCGCGAGAACGGCATCCGCCCCAAGCCGGTCGAGCCCGAGGTCTACCAGCGGCTCAGGGGATACCGCTGGCCCGGCAACGTGCGCGAGCTCCGCAACGTGTGCGAGCGGATGGTGATCATGAGCGGCGACCGGATCACCGCCGCCGACGTGCCCGATTCGGTCCTCACCCGCGCCCCGCCGGCGCCGACGCCGGGCGGGGCGGCCGACCTGTCCCGCTACGGCGAGGTGCCGCTCCGCGAGCTCCGGGACCTGGTGGAGCGCGACTACATCCTCAAGAAGCTCGAGGAGCACGACTGGAACATCACCCAGGCCGCCCAGGCGCTGGGCGTCGAGCGCACCAACCTGCACAAGAAGATCAAGCAGCACGGGCTGTCGCGGGCGGGGCGCGGCGTTGCGGCGGACGAGGAGGCGGAACCTGCCGACGAGGGCGCCGACTGAGCTTCAGGCCCGCACCCGCGGTGTGTGGGCCGTGATCCGCCTCCACTACCGCCCCGCCAGCCTGGCCGTCAGCAGCGCCTCGAAGGGCGGGTAGCCGCGCAGCCCGGCCAGCGCCGGGTGCTTCCGCAGCGAGGCCGCGGTGACCGTGCCGCCGGGCGAGTCCAGCACCTCGGCCAGCAGCCGCACCGCCTCGTCCTTCCGGCCGGCGGCCAGGGCCACCTCGGCCACGTCGGCCAGCGCGGCGGTCCGCGCCGCCACATCCTTGAGGTGCGCGAGCGCCTCGCGCGCCTCGTCCATGGCCTCGTCCCCGCGGTCGAGGCCGGCGTGGACCCGGGCCAGCCACAGCATCTGGATGGCCAGCCCCGCCTCGTCCTTCTGGTGGCGCATGGCGGCCACGTTGGCCTCGAGCGGCTCCACCACCGCGGCGTAGTCGGCACGTGCCTCCCGGTGGCGGCCGAGCGCGTCGCGCGCCACCGCCGTGAGCAGCGCCCGGGGGATGTAAGGATCGTGGTCGGAGATGGGATCGGGCAGGCGGCCCGCCTCGGCCAGGGTCAGGGTCCGCTCCGGCAGGAGGTAGAGCAGATCCACCGCGCTCGCCACCGCCACGTTGGACGCGTTCCACTGCTGGATCATGGCGTCCAGCGCGGCCCGGGCCGGCCCCACGTCGCCGTTCCGCCAGAAGGGGATCATGGCACAGGTGGTGGGCGCCCGGACGTCGCCGGGCGAGAGCTCCTGGGCGCGCTGGCAGGCGCGCTCGGCCTCGTCGAAGCGGCGAAGCTGGATCATCCGGTCGGCCACCAGCATGGCCACGAAGTAGGAGCGCGGATCCAGCACCATGGCGGCGCGCAGGTCCTCCGCGGCGGCCTTCCACTGCCCCAGCGCCATGCGGGTGAACCCGACGTTGACGCGCGCCACGCCGTCGCCCGGCGCCTCCCGCGCCTGGATCTGGTACTCGGCCAGCGCGCCGGGGCTGTCGCCGTCGCAGGCCCAGCGCACCTCGGCCACGGCGCCGTGCGCCTGGGGGAGATCGGGATCGAGCTCCAGGGCGCGGCCGGCGTGGCTGCGGGCCCGGGCGCAGGTGGGGTCGAAGGGGTAGCCGGTGATCCCGGAGTTGGCCAGCTCGGTGTCGAGCACCGCCATCCAGGCGTGGGCCAGCGCGAAGCTCGGGTCGCGCGCCACCGCGGCGGCGAGCAGCTCTTGGGCGCGCGCCCGGTCCAGGTCGTCGGAGGAGCGGCCCCAGAAGTAGAGCGCGCGCAGGTACATCTGGTGGGCCACCGCATCCCGGGTGGGCGGCCGCTCCACCCGATCCCGCTCGGCGAGGGTGAGGTGGGCCCCCAGCGCCCGGGTGATCCCCAGGGCCACCTGGCTCTGCAGCGCGAAGAGGTCGTCGACGCGGCGGTCGAAGCGCTCCGCCCAGCGCTGCTCGCCGGTTGCCGGATCGACCAGCTGCGCCTGGATGCGGAGCCGGTCGCCGTCGCGCTGGACCGTGCCCTCCACGATGGCGTTCACGCCCAGCTGCCGGGCGATGGTGTGCAGGTCGCGCCGCCCAGGCCGGTCGTAGGCCTGCACCGAGCTGCGGCCGATGACCCGCACGCCGTCGATCTGCGTGAGCTGGGTGATGAGCTCGGCGTGGATGCCGGCGGCGATCGAGGCGTCGTCCGGCCCGTTGGAGAGCGCCGCGAACGGGAGCACCGCCACGGTGGGCGTGCCGGTGGCCGGAGGCGATCCGGGCAGCACCGCCCACAGCGCCACCAGCGCCGCCGCCCCCACCGCCGCGGCCCCCAGCCAGACGCGGGGCGCGGGCAGGCGACGCCGCAGCGGCGGCATGGTGAACCGGCTGGTGGTGTCTTCGCCCGTGCGCAGGGCCTCGCGGAACGCGAGCAGCACGGCCAGCACGTCGGAGGCGTTGCGGGGCCGGTCGGCGGGGTCGCGCTCCAGCATGCGCGCCACCAGCTCGCCCAGCGCGGGACATTCCGGGACCTCCAGCCGCGGCGCGGGACCCGCCTCCAGGCTCTTGCCGCCCTCGGGCATGGGGACGTCGCCCTTGAGCATCTGGTAGAGCATGACACCCAGCGCGAACACGTCGGTGCGCTCGTCCTCGGACGCGTCCTGCCACTGCTCCGGCGCCATGTAGGCCGGGGTGCCGCCCAGGATGCGCTGCCGCCCGAAGGCGTGCGCCATCCCGAAGTCGAGCACCTTGACGTGACCGCCGTCGCACAGGAACACGTTGGAGGGCTTGAGGTCGCGATGGGTCACGCCGGCGGCGTGGGCATGGGCCACCCCGCGGGCCACCTCCACCCCGATGCGGAGCGCCTCGCAGGCGGGGAGCGGGCCGCTCTGGAGGCGTTCGCCCAGCGTCACGCCCCGGAGCAGCTCCAATACCAGATAAGGCCCCTGCTCGCAGCGGCCCACGTCGTGGAGGGTGACCAGGTTGGGATGGGAGAGCCGGGCGATGGCCTCGGCCTCGCGCAGCAGCAGCTCGCCGGCCCCGGCGTCGAGGCCGCGCCCCGGGCGCACCGCCTTGAAGGCTACCGACCGGCCCAGCTCCCGGTCCCGCGCCTCGTAGACGATGCCGAACCCGCCGCGCCCGATCTCGCTCACCAGCTCGAAGCGTCCTACCGTCTCGCCGGGGCGGAGCACGCGCTCCCAGTCCTCGGTGCGCCGGGGCATGGTGGCGAGCTCGAGCAGGAGCGCCGACATGGCCTGACTCTTGTCGTGCGTGGGCCGGTCGCGGGCAGCGTCCTGGGACTCGAAGGCCATCGGGTTCCCCAAGGATAGCAGGGCGATCGCACCGCTGTCAGCGCTCCCCCGCGCCCGCGGTACGCGCTCCCTCCTGCGGCGGAGGCGCGCGCGAGCTCCTTTCACGGCGAGTACCTGTATGCGTTCGCTCACCCCCGGTCCGAGGTCCCACGATGACGGGACGCATGGAGCGATCTCGGTGAAGGCCGTCACACGGCGCGGCGGACGGCACGCCCCGCCTCGCCCTCCCGGCGCGGCCATCGGCCGCGGTCGGGCACAGCGCCCGGCCTACGGCGCGCGCCGCCCGCCGCCGCCCTCCTTGCGGGCGCGCTCCAGGCAGGCGCGGAGCGCGTCGTCCTGCACCCACCCACACGCACCGTCCGGTCCGCGGGCGCAGGTGGCCGCGCGATAGCAGTCGTACTCCGGCCTCCATTCACAGGTGGTGATGACGGGCTCGTCCGAGCAGACCTGCCCCGAGCAGCCGGTGGGGCGGCAGGCGGCGGAGCGCGGGGATTCCCCGGCGCGGGCGCGAGCGTCGGCGGCGGGGGCGGTGGAGCAGCAGGAGAGCGTGAGCGCGAGCGCGGCCAGTCGGGCGACGGACATGGGGAGACAGGTACCACGCTGTCTCCGAACCCGCAGGTTCGGGTTCGGGTTCTGATGGGCGTGGCGCACGCCACGGCATCCCGGGCAACACTCCCCGTTCCGCCCTATGATGCCTTCCGTGCTGCCCCTCCCGACGTCCTCCCACGGCATCCCCGGCCTCGCCCCCGAGCCGCCGCGGGCGCCGGATTCCGCCGACCGGCTGGCCCGCCTCTCGCGGCGCGTGGCCAGCCTGGAGGATCTGCTCCGGCGAGTGGAGCTCTCTCCCGACCCGGACCTGTGCCTGGCCGGCCTGGAGCGGTTCCTGGACGGGGCGGGGACGCTCCCGACCGAGCCCGATCTCCTCGACGCCCTGGTCCTCCTGTGCGGGTCCTCGCGCATGCTGGTGGCCATCCTGGCGCGCGAGCCGCACCTCCTGCGGCGGGCGGCCCGCTCGCGCTGGCTGACCCGGCCTCGTCCCGATTCGAATCTGCGCCGCGTCCTGACGCGGGCCGCGGCGCGGCTCGGCCCGGAGGACGTGGCCGGGCTCCACCGCCTGCTCCGCCGCCTACGGGCCCGCGAGGTGCTCCGCATCGCCCTGCGCGATCTGCGCCGGGTCCGGGTCCGCGAGATCACCGACGAGCTCTCCAGCCTGGCCACCGCCTGCCTGGACGCGGCCATCCGCTTCCACGACCGCCGGCTGCGGGCCCGGCACGGCCCTCCCGCCGGGATGGCGGGGCGCGAGCTCGGCGCCGGCTTCTGCGCCCTGGCCATGGGGAAGCTGGGGGCGCGCGAGCTCAACTTCTCCTCCGACATCGACCTCATCTTCATCTACCACCGCGACGCGCAGACCGAGGGCGAGCGCCCGCTCAACCACTTCGCCTACTACGCCAAGTTGGCGGAGCTGGTCACCGAGTCCATGGCCCGGCCCACCGAGGACGGCTTCGTCTTCCGGGTGGACCTGAACCTCCGGCCCGACGGCCAGAACGGCCCCATCGTCAACAGCGTCCACGCGGCCGAGCTCTACTACCAGTCCTTCGGGCGCACCTGGGAGCGGGCCGCGCTGGTCAAGGCGCGCCCGGCGGCGGGCGACCTGTCGGTGGGCGACGAGTTCCTGCGCGCGCTCGAGCCCTTCGTGTGGCGGCGCAGCCTGGACCTGTCGGTGCTCGAGGAGATCCACGCCATGAAGGCCCGCATCGACGCACGGGCCGGCGCGGAGGGGCGCGACGACCTCAAGCTGGGCAAGGGCGGCATCCGCGAGGTCGAGTTCTTCGTGACCGCCCTGCAGCTCCTCCAGGGGGGGCGCGAGGAAGGGCGCGCCCTGCGGGAGCGCGCCGTGCTGCCCGCCCTGGACCGGCTCCTCTTCGCGGGCGTGGTGCCCGCCCGCCACCGGGACGAGCTCGCCGACGCGTACCTGTTCCTGCGGCGCGCCGAGCACCGCATCCAGATGGTGGACGGCGCCCAGACCCACCGTCTCCCCCCTCCGGGCGAGCGCCTGGGCCTGGCGCGCAGCATGGGGTACGCCACGGAGGCGGAGCTCGAGGCGGCGCTGGGCGCCCACCGCGACCGGACCATGCGCATCTTCGGCGACCTGCTCGGAACGGCCAGCGACGAGCCGCCCCCGACCCCGAGCTCACGCTCCTGGCCGACCCGGACGTGGAGCGGGGCCGGCGCGCGGAGATCGCCACCCGGCGCGGGTTCCTCGACCCGGACCGCGTCATCGCGGCCATCGACGTGATGGCCCGGAGGAGGACGCCCTTCTCGCGCCTGGGCGATCCCGCGCAGGCGGCAGGGCTCCTGGCGGACGCGCTCGGGACCCCCGACCCCGATCAGGCCATCTCCCAGCTGGGCGACTTCGCCGCCGCCATGCGCAACACCGAGCCGTACTTCAAGCTCATGCGCGAGAACCGGCGGGTGACGCGCCTGCTGCTCTCGCTCTTCGGGACCTCCGACTTCCTCTCCAAGCGCTTCGTGCGCACGCCCGAGCTGTTCGATCTCCTGCTCGGGCGCGAGCAAGTGGTGGTGGACAAGCCGCGCCAGACCATGGAGGTCGAGCTGCGCGAGCGGCTGCGGGCGCCCGCCCCGGACCTCCACCCGGACGAGCTGCTCGAGATCCGGCTGGGCGCGGTCCGCCTCTACAAGGACCAGGAGATCCTGCGCATCGCGGTGCACGACATCGCCGGCGTCATCGACCTGCCGGCCGTCTCGCGCCAGCTCACGGATCTGGCCGAGGTGTGCCTGGAGTGCTGCCTGGGGCTGGCCGAGGAGGAGGCCCGCGCCAAGGGGACCTTGCCCGAGGGGCGGCTGTGCGTCATCGGCATGGGCAAGCTGGGCGGCCGCGAGCTGGGCTACCACTCCGATCTGGATCTCATCTTCATCTACCCGGGCCAGGCGGGCTCGGTCCACGAGCGCTACGCGCGCCTGGCGCAGCGGTTCCTGTCGTTCCTGCAGATGCCGCTGCGCGAGGGCCGGCTCTACCAGATCGACACGCGCCTGCGCCCCTCCGGCAACCAGGGCGCGCTGGTGATCGGCATCGAGGGGTTCATCCGCTACCACACCGGCCAGGCGCTGCCGGGGGGGGAGGCGCGGGGCGGTTCCGAGGGGGCGGTCCGGAGCCAGCTCTGGGAGCGCCAGGCGCTGCTCCGGGCGCGCCACGTGGCCGGGGACGCCCCCCTGTTCGACGAGGTGTGGCGGCGCGCCATCGTGCCGGCCGTGTACGCGTCCGGGGGCGACCGCCGCGCCACGGCCGAGGAGATCCGGCGCATGCGGGAGCGGATGGAGACGGAGCTCTCGCAGGAGTCCTCCCGCGGCCTGAACCCCAAGACCGGCCACGGCGGGCTGGTGGACGTGGAGTTCGCCGCCCAGTTCCTGCAGCTGGTGCACGGCGGCGATCACCCCGAGATCCGCAGCGGGTCCACACCCGAGGCGCTCGCCCGCCTCCGCGCGGCCGGGTTGCTGGGCGAGGACGCGTACCAGGCGCTCTCCGGCGGCTACGCCTTCATCCGGCGGGTGGAGCTGCGGCTGCGCATCGTCCACGACTACGCCGTCGACCACCTGCCCCCGCCCGGTCCTCCGCTGGACCAGCTGGCGCGCCGGCTCGGCTACGGCGGTCCCGAGGCCGCCGCCCGCTTCCTGGCCGAGTACGACCGGATCACGGCCGCGGTGCGGCGCGCGTTCGAGGAGGTCGTGGTGTGAATGGGCCGGACGACGACGTCGACGCGCGCAAGGAGGCGCAGCGCCCGTTCGAGGAGGCCGAGGCGGCGCTGGTCCGGTCGGTGGTGAGCTCCCAGCCCTGGCTCTCCGAGGCGGACGAGTGCGCCCTGCGCTACGCGCTCAACCTGGCGCGGGTGACCCTGGTGCGCGCGGCCGACGGCACCGACCTGGACCTGGCGCCGGTCCTCCTCCCCTTTCGCGACGAGGTCCGGGTGGCGCTGCCCGCCTTCTCGTCACCGGACGGGGACGGGCTGGACCGACCGGCGGTGGCCCGCTTCGCGGCCGCTCTGCTGCCGGGGGCGCTGGCCTTCCGCGAGCGCGCCGTGTCCGCCTCCGGCGGGAGGTTGACGCGTGCGGCGCTGGACCGCGAGGTCTGCGAGAAGGCGCTGGTGGTGGTATGCGGCGGCGGCGGCGGGGTGGCCTGGAGCTACCTGGGCGCGTTCCAGCTGCTGGAGCGCTACGGGCTGGTGCCGCGGCTCCTGGCCGGCACCAGCATGGGCTCGGCGCTGGCCCTGTTCCGTGCCCGCCGGGTGCGCTGGCATGCCGAGGACGTGGACCAGGTGCTGGCCCAGCTCTCGTTCCGGACGCTGTTCCGGTTCCTGCAGGGCGAGTCCCGCTACGGCCTCCCCGCCGCCATGCGGCTCTACCTGCGGGCGGCCATCGGCGAGTTCCTGCGCGGCCCCGACGGCCACCCGCTCACCCTGGGACAGCTCGCCATCCCGCTCCTGGTGGCGGTGACGGGCGTGCGCAACGGCGCGCTGCCGCGCGACCCGAGCTACTACGAGCACCTGCTCGACGAACCCGCCCAGGAGCAGCGGCCTCCCAGCCTGGCGCGCGTGGCCAGCCAGGCCTTCCAGGCGGTGGGCGAGCTCTTCGCGCAGCGCGACCGGCTGGCCCGGATCTACCTGGGGGTCGACGAGCAGACGCGCGACTTCGACGCCATCGACGCGGTCGGGTTCTCCTCGGCGCTGCCCGGCGTGGTGCACTACGACGTCCTGCGCGAGGACGAGCGCATGCACGCCATGCTGGATGGGCTCTTCCAGCGCGAGGACCTGTTCCGGCTGGTGGACGGCGGCCTGGTGGACAACCTGCCCGCCCGGGTCGCCTGGTCCGCGGTGCAGCGGGGGCTGGTCGGCCAGCGCAACGCCTTCGTCCTGGCGCTGGAGGGCTTCGGGCCCAAGCTCACCCAGCCGCTCTGGTACGGGCTGCAGCAGCTGGCGGCCACCAGCGTCGCCTGGAACCGGCCCTTCATCCACCTCCACCGCTCGTTCCAGCGCGTGCTCTCGCCGGCCGAGATCGTTCCGGACGCGGACGAGCTCCAGCGCGCGGTGAACGACGGCAAGACCGAGCTGCACCCGGACATGACCTTCCTGGCGCACATGGTCCGGCCGTTCGCGGCGCCGGGATAGCCGGGCCTCACGAGGATTTCGACTCGGGTCGCCGATGGCCGATGGCCGATGGCCGATGGCCGACGCGAGAAGCCCCGCCGACGCCGGTGCCGATGCCGATGGCCGATGCCGGATGACCGATGCCGACGGCGATGCCGACGGTCCGAACCGGGTACATGGGACGCCGACGCCGATGTCGGGGGGGGGGCCTGAATCTGAATCCCACCCGAAGCCCGGGAGCCGGTATCATGGCGGCCCTCTCGAGCCCTGGAGAATCGTTTCATGTCCACGCGCACTGCTCGTGCCACGCTCGCCGTCGCGCTGCTCCTCTCCGCCGTCTCGTGCGCCGGCAAGTCGCCCGCCCCGCCCGCCGCGACCGCGCCGCCCGATCCCGCCGCGAAGCTCCTCGTCGCCGGCCAGGGCGCGGCCGAGCCGTTGATCGTTCCGGTCCAGCGCGCCGAGACCAGGAGCCCCGACTTCGAGGCCTTCCCCGCACGCCGCCGCCAGGCCATCGCCGGCTTCGGGGGCGCCTTCAACGAGAAGGGATGGGAGATCCTGCAGGTGCTCTCGCCGGAGGAGCGCGGCCAGGTGCTGAAGCGCATCTTCTCGCCCGGCCAGGGGCTCTCGCTCGACCTGTGCCGCATCCCCATCGGCTCCAGCGACTACGCCCTCTCGCGCTACGCGCTGGACGAGACGCCCGGCGACTACGCCATGGAGAGCTTCTCCATCGACCGCGACCGCAAGGCGCTCATCCCGTACGTCAAGGCTGCCCAGGCGCTGAACCCCCAGCTCCGCTTCTGGGCCTCCGCCTGGTCGCCGCCGCCCTGGATGAAGGACAACGGCGCCTTCGACTCGGGCGCGATGAAGGACGACCCGAAGATCTACGCCGCCTACGCGCTCTACCTGGCCAAGTTCGTGGAGGCCTACCGAGCGGAGGGGATCCTGGTGGAGGAGATCGCGGTCCAGAACGAGCCCTACATCCTCACCGCCTACCCGTCCTGCCGCTGGGAGCCGGCCCAGTACGGTACCTTCGTGCGCGATCACCTCGGGCCGACGCTGGCCAGCCGGAAGACGGGGGCCAAGGTGATGCTGGGCACGTTCAACCAGCCTGACAACCAGGCCCACGCCATGGCCGTCCTGCGGGATCCCGCCGCGCGGGCGTTCGTCGGCGTCCTCGGGCTGCAGTGGGACGGGCTGCCCATCGCCGCGCCGGCCCGCAAGATCATCCCCGGCCTGCCCGTCTGGCACACGGAGACCGACTGCGGCAACCACCACTGGGAGCCCGGCTTCGACCCGGACAAGCCCCAGAACGACTTCGCCTACGCGCTCGACACCTGGCGCAAGATGCGCCGCTACCTGGACGGCGGCGCCGAGGTGTACTCGCTCTGGAACATCGTCCTCGACGAGACCGGCAAGAGCATCGACGCCAAGCGGCCCTGGCCGCAGAACTCGCCCATCGTGGTGAACCGGACCTCGAAGCAGGTCACCTACACGCCCATGTTCCACGCGTTCGAGCAGTTCAGCCGCTACACGGGCGCGGGGTCGGTCGTGCTCGAGGGCTCGGGCTCGCGCGATGCCCTCGCCTTCGCCCGGCCGGACGGCACGATCGCGGTGCAACTCGTGAACCCGGACACCGACGAGCTGCCGGTGCGCGTCAAGATCGGCGAGCGCGCCTGGGATGCCGTCCTGCCGGCCAGGAGCTTCGCGACGCTGATCGTCCCGGCGAGTTGATCCCGATCAGAGCACCCAGGGGCGCCGCCAGTTCACGACGGCTATTGAATGCGTGGCGACGCTGAGGCATCTTTCGGGCCCACCCTGTCGGGGATCCTACTCAGATGATCAAGGCAGACACGATCTGGCTCGACGGCAAGCTGGTCCCCTTCGACCAGGCCAAGGTCCACGTCCTCACCCACGCGCTCCACTACGGCATCGGCGTGTTCGAGGGCATCCGCGGCTACCAGACGGCCGACGGCCGCTCGGCCGTGTTCCGCCTGAGGGAGCACATCCAGCGGCTCTACGACTCGGCCCGCATCCTGATGCTCGAGATCCCGTTCCCGGCCGCGCGGCTGGAGCAGGCCTGCGTCGAGGTGCTGCGCTCCAACAAGCTGCCCGCCGGCTACATCCGCCCGCTCGCCTTCACCGGCGCGGGCGCGCTCGGCGTCGGCGCGCAGAACCCGATCCAGGTGATCATCGCCGCCTGGCCGTGGGGCGCTTACCTGTCCGAGGACGGGCTCAAGAAGGGCATCCGCGCCAAGGTGTCATCGTTCACCCGCATGCACGTGAACGTCAACATGGTGCGGGCCAAGATCAGCGGACAGTACGTGAACTCGTTCTTCGCCACCCGCGAGGCGTCGATGGCCGGGTACGACGAGGCCATCCTGCTCGATACCGAGGGCTACGTCTGCGAGGCCGCCGGCGAGAACATCTTCATCGTCAAGGACGGGATCCTACGAACGCCGCCGCTCTCCTCCGCCGTGCTGGCCGGCATCACCCGCGACTCGGTGTTGCGCATCGCCCAGGATCTGGGCGTCGCGGTGAAGGAGGAGAAGTTCACGCGGGACAGCATGTACATCGCCGACGAGCTGTTCATGACGGGCACCGCCGCCGAGGTGACGCCGGTCCGCGAGGTCGACAACCGGCGCATCGGGAAGGGCGAGCCCGGGTCGGTGACCAAGCGCATCCAGGAGGTCTTCTTCCGCGCAGTCCGCGGCGAGGAGCAGAAGTACCGCGAGTGGCTTACTCCTTACGAGGTAGCCAGATAGTCTCGCCCCGAGCGTCGAAGGCGCGCCCGCGCTCCTCCGAAGGCTCGAGGCAGGGGCTGCGACAGGGCGATCGCTTGAGCCGCCGTTCCGGGGAGTTGGGCCCCGGAACAAAGGGGCTCGCTTGCCCGTTCATGGCGAAGAGGTCAAATCAGTTGACCTGCCAACCATCGGCGGTCTAGATTCGCCCGAGTTTTCGCGTATTTCAAACATCAGCGCGCGGGGAAATCGCGCGGAGACGCGCCCCGCCGCACCGAGAAGCCGGCCCTTCGACCAGAGCCTCTCGTCCAGGAGACAGGAAGATGCGGACCCGATACGTCGACATCGACGATCGCATGGAGGATCTAGCCGAGAGGATGCGCGGCGATCCCGAGCTGGCAGCGGAGTTCCTGCGCCGATACGAGCTGTCCTGGCTCTATCACGAGAACGCGCTGGAGGGCGTCGTCTACTCGAGCCAGGAGCTCGCCACCGCCCTCGCGCAGCCGGTGCTCACCGACGCGACCTTTGTCAGCGCGCTGACCGAGATCCGGAACCACAAGACCGCCTTCGACCTGGTCCGCGAGGAGGCCAGGGCCAAGAAGCTGAAGCTCACGCCGGCGCTGTCGCGGCGCCTCCACGAGACGCTGGGCCAGGGCATCGAGGGTCGGAACGTCGCGGACTACCGCAAGGACATGCCGCTCCACCGCGCCTACTTCCACGACATCGCCCAGCCCACCCGGATCGTGCCGCTCCTGCAGAAGCTCTTCGAGTCCTGCGAGACCGCCGACTTCCGGAACAGCCACCCCATCCAGCAGGCCACCCGGCTCCACCACGGCTTCATGCAGGTGTTCCCGTACACGGAGAACTCCGGGCGCGTGGCGCGGCTGCTCATGAACCTCGTCCTGCTCCATGCGGGGTTCCAGCTGCCGGTCATCATCCACGCCACCGACCGCCAGCGGTACTACGAGTCCCTGCGCCTGCCGGAGACGACGCTGCGCGACCTGACGCTGGAGGCGCTCGACAACGCGCTGACCCAGGCCGAGAAGCTCTTCGCCCAGGCCCCGGTGAGGGCGCGGAAGGCCGCGCGCTAGGGCGCCGGCGGCCCTCCGTGGCACGCTTTCCGAGCGCGCCGCCGGGCGGATGGCCAGCGGTCGTAAGGGTGCCCGCTGACGAGGGAATCGCGCGGCAGCGAGCCGCACTCTGCCGGGTGAACACGCCGCGGCCACACGCCTGGGCGCCCCTTCATGGCCCGCCCGTACGGCAGCCAAGTAACCGATTGAACTGCGGATTCCTCCGAGCGACGACACGCCCTGGGCCGAGCATGGCGGCCTCGTTGCCGGCTATTGTATAGGTACGCCCCTTCTATGCTCCTCGGAGCCCACGAACCCATCGCCGGCGGCGTCTCGACCGCATTCGCACGCGCAGAGGCGGACGGGGCGGATTGCCTGCAGGTGTTCACGCGCAACGCGCGCGGCTGGGCCGCCAGGCCGCTCGACGAGGAGGAGATCCACCGGTTCCGGGGTGAGGCACGCCGGACCCGCAAGCCCGTGGCCGCCCACTCGTCCTACCTCATCAACTGCGCCGCCGCCGACCGCGGCATCCGGAAGAAGAGCTGGGCGGCGCTCGCCGACGAGCTGGGCCGGTGCCAGCAGCTCGGCATCCCCGCCCTCATCTTCCATCCGGGGAGCCATGAGAACGGGGCGCGGGGGGCGCAGCTCGTGACGGAGGCGATGGAGCGAGCCCTCGACGAGGTCCCGGGCAAGACCCGACTGCTGGTCGAGACCACCGCCGGACAGGGGAGCTGCCTGGGGTGGCGGTTCGAACAGGTGGCGGAGATCCGCGCCGCCCTGCCGGCGGCCGCCCGCCGCCGGACCGGGGTGTGCGTCGACACCTGCCACGTCTTCGCCGCCGGCTACGACATCACCACCGAGGAAGGCTACGACCGGACGATGAAGGAGCTCGACCAGACCGTCGGCCTCCGCAACGTCCACGCCTTCCACCTCAACGACTCGCAGAAGCCGCTCGGCTGCCGGGTGGACCGGCACGAGCACATCGGTCGCGGCGTGATGGGGCTCGCCCCCTTCCGCTTCCTCGTGAACGACGCCCGGTTCGCGGAAACGCCCGGCGTGGTCGAGACCGACTCCCGCTTCAAGGAGAACATCGAGGCGCTCCGCAGCCTCGTTCGCGCTCATGAAGGCTTCCATTCCCATGCCTGAACGCCAAGAAGAGCCTCCCGGTACCCGGGTGCGCCCCGCGGTCCGCGCCACACGCATGGCTCTCTATCCCCGCGCGGTGGACCAGACCCGGGTGAAGCTCGATCGGCTGATCGAGTACGCGCGGGGTCACGATCGGGCGCTCATCCTCACCCACGACAACCCGGACCCGGACTCGCTGGCCGCCGGCGTCGGCCTGGCCTTCCTGCTCGGGAAGCTGGCCGGCGTCCAGGCCGAGGTGGCCTTCGGCGGCATCATCGGCCGGTCGGAGAACCGCGCGCTGGTGAGGGTGCTCAAGCTGCCGGTCGTCCCCATCGCCCGGGTCGACTTCGACGACTACGACCTCATCTGCATGGTCGACACCCAGCCGGAGCAGGGGAACCACTCCCTGCCGGCCCGGCACTTCCCGGACGTGGTCATCGACCACCATCCCGAGCGCCCGGATTCCCAGCTCGTGGCCGTGTGCGACGTGGGCGGCCCCATCGGCGCCACCTCGACGCTCCTGGTCGGCTACTTCCGCGCCAGCGGCCTCAAGGTACCGCCCGACATCGCCACCGCGCTGTTCTACGGGATCAAGGCCGACACGCGCGACCTGGGCCGGCAGACCACGCCCCAGGACGTGGACGCATACCTGTGGCTCTACCCGCTGGTCGACAAGGATGCGCTGGCCGAGATCGAGCACCCCAAGCTCCCGGCCGACTACTTCCGCCTCCACCACCTCGCCATCGAGAAGGCGCTCATCTACGAGGACGCGGTGGTCTGCGACCTGGCCGACATCTACGCCCCCGACATGGTGGCCGAGGTGGCCGAGCGGTTCATCTCGCTCGGCGACATGCGCTGGTCGCTGGCCTTCGGCGAGTACGAGGACGCGCTCTACTACTCCATCCGCACCGGCGACCGGCGCGTCAACGCCGGCCGGCTCATCCGCGAGGTGATCGAACGCAAGGGCGGCTCGGCCGGCGGTCACGGCACCATGGCGGGTGCGCGGCTGCCCGTGAAGGGGCTGGGGCCTGCGGCCAAGAAGCGGCTCAAGGAAGAGGTGGTGCGGGACTTCCTGGAGGCGTTCGGGGTGAAGGCGCGGAAGGGGAAGAAGCTGGTGTAGAACCGCTGGCTGCTTCCCGACCTGGCGCGGTTCGTGATCTACCTCGACCACAACGCCATCACCCCGCTGCGCCCCGAGGCCATCTCCGCGGTCGAGCGCGCGCTGCGCGTCTTCGGCAACCCCAGCTCGGTCCACGCCGCCGGCCGCGCCGCGCGGGACGTGCTGGACCTGGCGCGGGCGGACGTGGCGACGGCGCTCGGCGCGAAGCCGTCCGAGGTCGTGTTCACCTCCGGGGCGACCGAGTCGGCGGCCACCGCCATCCGTGGCGTGCTGGGCTCCGCGCCCGCGGGCCGGCGGCGGCTGGTGGTGACCTCGATCGAGCACCCGTGCGTGCTCTCCCTCGCCCGCGCGCTGGAGCGCCAGGGCACGCCGCTCACGGTCGTGCCGGTGGACCGGCGCGGGCTCGTCGATGCGGACGCCTTCCGGGCCGCGCTGGGGACCGACGTGGCGCTGGCCTGCGCCATGCGCGCCAACAACGAGACCGGCGTCATCCTGCCGGTGCGCGAGCTGGCGCTGGCCGCCCGCCAGTTCGGGGCGGCCTTCTTCTGCGACGCGGTCCAGGCGGCGGGGAAGATGGCCCTGGACGTGCGCGACCTGGGGGCGGACCTGGTGGCGCTCACCGCCCAGAAGTTCGGCGGACCCCGGGGCGCCGGGGTGCTCTGGATCGCGCCCGGCCTGAAGCTGGCGCCGCTCCTGGGCGGAGAGCAGGAGCGGGGTCGCCGCGGCGGGACCGAGAACCTGCCCGGGTTGGCCGGCCTGGCCGCCGCGCTCACCGCCGCGGTTCGCGATCGCCCCGCGGCCGAGGAACGGCTGGCGGCGATGCGCGACCGGCTCGAGCGCGGTCTCGTCGAGGCGGTGCCCGGCACGCGCGTCAACAGCGCCGGGGTGCCGCGGCTCGCCAACACCTCCTCCATCACCTTCGCCGGCGCCGACGCCGAGGCGCTGCTCATGGCGCTGGATCTCGAGGGCGTCTGCGCCAGCGCCGGGGCCGCCTGCCACTCGGGCTCCACCAGCCCCTCGGGCGTGCTCCTGGCGCTCGGGCTCACCGAGGCCGAGGCGCGCTCCACGCTGCGCTTCTCGCTCGGGTGGAACACGACCGCCGAGGAGATTGAGGAGGCGCTGCGGAGGATCCCGCCGGTCGTGAGGCGGGTGCGGGAGACCATCTCGAGCTGACCGGAACCCGCACCCGAACCTGAACCCGGCTTCGGGCGCGTCGTTCATCCCTGCGCACCGAAGAGCCCTCTCACCACCGCCGCGATGGCCAGCGGCGTCCCCACCGCCGGATCGTAGCTCGCGCCCACGTCCGCCGCGAAGGCGGAGGCGGTGGCCACGCGCCGGCCGGGCTCGCGCTGCAGGCAGGAGAGCACCAGCGCGTCCAGCGCCACCGGGACCTCGGGGCGGAACGTCGAGGGCGCGGGCCGCTCGGCGGCCAGGATCTTCTGGCCCACCTCGTTCACGTCCTTCCCGGGGAAGGCGCGCTGGTTGGTGAGCAGCTCGAAGAGCACGGCGCCCAGCGCGAACAGGTCGCTGGCGGGGGTGGGCCGGCCGCCGCGGATCAGCTCCGGCGCCAGGTACTGGATCTTGCCGAAGTTGCCCGGTGCGGCCGATCCCGCCACGGCGCGGGCCACCCCCGGGTCGACCAGCGCCTGCGGGCTCCCCGGCAGGAGCCGGGCCACCCCGAAGTCGCCCAGCTTGATCTCGCCCAGCCGGGAGATGAACACGTTCGAGGGCGACACGTCGTTGTGGACGATGCCCAGGAGGTGGCCCTGCTCGTCCCAGCCCTCGTGCGCGTGCGCCAGCGCCTGCGCGATGACGTGGGCCACGTAGGCGCCGAAGTCGACCGGGAGGAGGATGCCGCGCCGGGCGCACTGGGCCAGGATCTCCTTCAGGTTGCGGCCGTCGACGTACTCCATGGCCATCCAGGGGATGCCCTCCGACACGCCCGTCTCGAACACCGATACGATGGCGGGGTGGAGGAGGCGCCGCGTCAGCTCGGCCTCCTGGCGGAGCAGCGCCACGTACTCGGCGTTGCGCGCCAGCGCGGGCAGGAGCCGCTTCAGCGCCACCGTCTGGCCGGCGCATGGGCCGGCCAGGGCCCGGGCCCGGAACACCTCGGCCATTCCCCCCCGGCCCAGGAGGCCTTCCAGCGCGTAGCCCGGGACGGCGGGGAGGCTGGCCTCGGTCACAGGCGCGCCTTGAGAAGGGCCCGGTAGCCGGGCTCGTCGTGAAGTCCGGAGAGATCCGGGTCGGCGTCGATCCCCTCGGCGCTGGCGTAGCCGTTGAGGGCGGCGATCTGCAGGTAGCGAAGCGCCAGATCCTTCTGCCCCTGCAGGGCGTAGACGCAGGCCATGTTGTAGTAGGCGTCCCCGAAGTCGGGGTCGAGGGCGAGGGCCTTCTTGTACCACTCGAGCGCGGCCGGAAGATCGTTCCGCATCCGGTAGGTCACGCCCACGCCGTTGAGCGCCTCGGGGACGTGCGGGTCGATGTCCAGCGCCTCGAGGAAGCGCTTCCTCGCCGCCTCGAAGTTCCCCTCGCCCAGCCAGGTGGCGCCGTCGCGGATGACGGTGCGGGCGCGCTCGCGGCGGGCGCGAGCCGTCTCACGGCTGCCCGCGGCGGCGGTGGCCGTCCGCCCGCCCGGGCTCCAGCGCGTGAGCGTGATTCCGCCCTTCGGGCCGAGCGGCGTGGCGCAGTTCGCCTCCCGGACGTGGACCGCCCCGGAGAGCCCCGCCTTCCCGACCAGCAGCACGGCGTTGCCCCACGCGTCGCTCGCCCTGCAACCGTCGCCGCGCAGCCAGATGCGGAGCTGGCCGGCGACGGAGTCGTCGAGCACCGTGGCGCGAAGGATCTCGTCGCCGGCGGCGAACGGGCACGATTTGGCCGGGGCGACCAGCTTGCCGGTCACGGCCGCCCCCTGCACCGCGACGTCGATCCGCCCGAGCGGCGAGTCGTACCTGCCCGCGACCCCGGGCCCGCCGGGGTCGCGGCCGCCCGCGCCCCCCACGCCGGCGGCGGCGGGCGGGCGTGCCGGGGGCGCGGCGAGCGCCGCGACCAGCGAGAGAAAGGCGAGTTGCCGCCGTGGCATCGCGACATTCTACCCGTTGGCCCGCACGTGCTGGCTTGACAGGGCCAGCGCGGTTCCCTAGGATCTACATCATCAATTCTCCGCGTGGTTACGCGGGGTTAGCTCTTTGCTAGCCGGATGTGCAGCTGCCCCCTGCCGGGTTCGTGATTGGGCCTCGCGTCGTTTGGGCCGACTTTGATCCCAAGCGGAGCGCTCAACCTCGTCCATGAGCAAGCTCCCAGCTTCGAGGGAGAAGCCTACGGACGTGGTTTACCGGGTGCCCCACCTGTAGAAATACAGGTCCAAGCAACCGGGCCACACGGCTCACGCGGGGGGCTTTTTTTGTGCTCCGCCGGACCGACGTGGCCCGCGGGCTCGACACGTCCGGCGACGGCATCACCCTGAGTGATGGAGGCGGTTTGACCCACGACACCGGGAGCGCCACCGAGCGCAAGCGCGCGCTGCGCTCCACGCTCATCGCCGAGCGCGGCAGGCTCTCGCCCGACGAGCGCGGGGAGCGTTCGCGCCGCATCGCGGCGCGCGCCGCCCGCCTTCCGCTGGTGGAGCAGGCCGCGCTGGTCGCGCTCTACGCGCCGCTCGGGACGGAGGTCGACGCGCTCGAGCTGGCGCGCCTGCTGGGCCCGGTCCGCGCCGTCTACCCGCGCTCCGTCCCCGGCTCGCGGCTCCTCGAGTTCGCCCGCTGCGCGCCGCGCGATCTGGTGCGCGGCCCGCTGGGCGCGCGCGAGCCCCCGGCCTCGGCCGCCGCGGTCGCCCGCGAGTCGGTCGGCTGCGTGGTCCTGCCCGGGATCGGCTTCTCGGCGGACGGGCACCGGCTAGGCCGGGGCGGCGGCTACTACGACAGCACCCTGCGTGACATGCCCGGCGCCCGGCGGGTGGGCCTGGCCTTCGAGCTGCAGCTCCTGGATCGAGCTGCCGCTGGAGTCGCACGACATCCGGCTGGACGCGATTGTCACGGAATCCCGCACCATCCTGGTACCGGGGGCCGGGTGAAGGTCCTCTTCCTGGGAGACGTGTTCGGCAAGCCCGGCCGCCAGGCGGTGATCCGGAGCGTGCCGCGCTACATCGCCCGCGAGGCGCTGGATCTGGTGGTGGTGAACGCCGAGAACGCCGCCGCCGGCGTCGGGATCACGCCCGACATGGTCGAGGAGCTCCTGGCCGCCGAGGTGAACCTGCTCACCAGCGGCAATCACATCTGGGCCAAGCGCGAGATCGTGCCCTACCTCGAGCGACCGGACGCGAAGCTGCTCCGTCCCGCCAACTATCCGCCCGGCACCCCCGGCCGCGGCAGCGCCGTCATCGCCACCCCCGACGGGCGGAAGCTGGGCGTGCTCAACCTCGAGGGCCGGGTCTTCATGAAGAACCTGGACGATCCGTTCCGGGTGGCCGAGGCCGAGCTGGCCTCCCTGCGCGCGATGGGCGCGACCGTCGTCCTGGTGGACGTGCACTGCGAGGCCACCAGCGAGAAGGCGGCGCTGGCCTGGTTCCTGGACGGGCGGGTCTCGGCGGTGCTGGGCACGCACACCCACGTGCAGACCGCCGACGAGCGGATCCTGCCCGGCGGCACCGCCTTCCTCACCGACGTGGGGATGTGCGGGCCCAATGACTCGATCATCGGGATGAAGAAGGAGCTGGTGCTGGAACGCTTCCTGTCGCAGCGCCCGACCCCCTTCGAGGCGGCCAAGCGCGACGTGTGGCTGCAGGGCGCGCTCCTCGACATCGACGAGGCGACGGGGAAGGCGCGATCGATCGTGCGGGTGCAGGAGCGGCTGGGGGATCTGTAGCCGTCAGCGCTCCGCCACCAGCAGCGCGTGGTTCTTCTTCCCCTTCTGCAGCATCACGAAGCGCCCGTGGAGCAGGTCGGCGTCGGCGAGCGTCCGCTCCAGCGCCGGCACCTCGCCGTTCACCAGGAAGCCCTTGCCGGCGATGCCGCGGCGGGCGTCTCCCTTGGAGCTGGCCAGCCCCGCGCGCACCAGCGCGTCCAGCACCGGCACCCCGACCAGCTCGGCGCGGGCGGCGCGCACGGTGGGGATCTCGCGCGCCAGGACCTCGAACACCTCCGGCGCGGCGGCGCGCAGGTCGGCGCCGCCGAAGAGGAGCCGGCTGGCCTCGAGCACGTTGCGGAGGGCGTTCCTGCCGTGGACGCGCTCGGTCATCTCGTCGGCCAGGCGGCGCTGGGCGCCGCGCTTGCCCGGATCGCGCTCGTGCTCGGCCATGATGGCCCGCACCTCGTCCATGGCGAAGAAGGTGAAGTAGCGAAGCCACTTCTCCACGTCGCGGTCCTCGCTGTTCAGCCAGAACTGGTAGAACTTGTAGGGCGAGGTCTTCTGCGGGTCGAGGTAGATCGCCCCCTCCTCGCTCTTGCCGAACTTGGCGCCGCTGCTGGTGGTGACGAGCGGCAGCACCAGCCCGTGGGCCGACGCGCTTTCCTTGCGCGCGATGAGCTCGGCGCCGGCGGTGATGTTGCCCCACTGGTCGCTGCCGCCGACCTGCAGCTCGCACCCCTCGGTCTTCCAGAGGTGCCAGAAGTCGTACGCCTGGATCAGCATGTACGTGAACTCGGTGAAGGAGATCCCGCTCTCCAGGCGCGACTTCACCGAGTCCTTGGCCAGCATGTAGTTGATGGAGAAGTGCTTGCCGATGTCGCGCAGGAAGTCCATCAGCCCCAGGGGGCGGAGCCAGTCGGCGTTGTTCCGCACGCGGGCGGCGTTGCTGCCGTCGAAGCGGACGAACCGCTCCAGCTGGGAGCGCTGGCAGGCCACGTTGTGGTCGATCTGCTCCACCGGGAGGAGCGGCCGCTCGGCCCGCTTCCCGCCCGGATCGCCGACCATGCCCGTACCACCCCCCACCAGCACGATGGGCGTCCCGCCCAGCCGCTGCACCCAGGAGAGCGCCATCACCGGCACCAGGTTCCCGACGTGGAGCGAGTCGGCGGTGGGATCGAAGCCCGCGTAAGCGGTGATGGGGCCGGTGCGGAGGCGCTCCTCCAGGCCGGGGGTGGCGTCGTGGAAGAAGTCGCGGGCCTTGAGCTCTTCGAGAAGCGTGGACATGGACCGTCTACTTTAGTGGATCTCCCCGCCGTCGTGCCGGCCTCCTGCTCGGCGGCCCGGGTGGCGCCGGGGCTGCGGCCGGTGGCCGCGGCGGCTCGGTCCGCGCGCCCCGGTACCCCTTCCCCAGCACGTACACCTCGTAGCTGTGCTCGCGGGTGGCCTCGGGCCGGATGACGTGGACCTCGCCGAAGCGCTCCGCGAACTGCTTCCGCAGGGCGGGAAAGTCGCCGCCCATGAACGCCTTCGCCACCAGCGCGCCCCCGCGCGCCAGCGTCTCCTCCGCGACGCGCAGGGCCATGCGGACCAGCTCCAGCGAGCGCGCCTCGTCGGTGACCTTCACGCCGATGGTCTTGGGGGCCATGTCGCTGGTGACCAGGCGGAAGCGGCCGGGGTGCAGCGCGCGGATGCGCTCCAGCGCCTCGGGGGCGAGGAGATCGACCACGGCCGTCTTCACCCAGGGCTTTCCGAGGTTGCGGATGGGCTCGAGGTCCACACCCACCGCCGTTCCGCTCGGCCCCACGCGCTCGGCCAGCACCTGCAGGAAGCCGCCCGGCGCCGCACCCAGGTCGAGCACCGCCTCTCCACGCCCGAGCAGTCGGTGTCGCCGCAGGATCTCGTCGATCTTGAAGGCGGACCGGGCGCGCAGGCCCTGCTTCTTGGCCTGCCGGAAGTAGAAGTCCCGGGGATCGTAGGGCTTCGCCATTTTCCTTCCAGTGAGAGCGTTGCCCCCGACCGGCGGGGACGGGTATCCTCTGCTGTCGCCGTGCAGTCAAGGACATGTCCCGGACCCGGATCGCCCTCCTCTGCGTGCCCATCGCCCTGGTCGGTCTGGGGGTGGCGGTGTACGCCTCGGTGCGGGTGGCCGAGGGCGAGCGCCGGCTGGCCGAGCTTGCGGCCGCCGGACGCGAGGCGGGGGAGTCGTTCGTGGAGACGCTCCAGGGAGAGCACGTCGAGCGGCAGATCCTCACCTACGACCAGCGCCGGGCGGTCGCCCTCTCGCTGGCGGCGGCGCGGCGGGATCAGCTGCTCGGCGTCCTGGCCATCGTGGCCGCCGCCCTCCTGGCCGCCGGCCTGCTGGTCATGGCGCGCATCGCCGCCGAGGTGGAGGAGGACCGCCGACACGTCGCGGACGTCACGCCGGATCCCGACACGCCCGCCCCCGGGTCCACCCGGCCCTGAAAATGCGTTTCTGCGCCCGCGTCGAAATGACGTGTGGGTGCGCTTGACTCGCGGCACCCTGCGATCGGATAAGTCGCGCGTACCGCCCGCGCCGTCGGGCAGGAGGAATCGGAAGCAATGGCCCTGAAGATCACCGAGGAGTGCATCAACTGCGGTGCGTGCGAGCCGGAGTGCCCGAACACCGCCATCAGCCAGGGTGACGACATCTACGTCATCGACACCGCCAAGTGCACGGAGTGCCAGGGACAGAACGACTCCCCTGCCTGCGCCGGCGTCTGCCCGGTCGACTGCTGCGTGAAGTAGCAGGTCCGGAATTTGGCGAAATTCCACGATGTTACGAGGGTGGGTCCGGCGACGGCACCGCCCTCGTCGTGCTTCCAGGGGCGGGCTATCCGCCGCGCCCGGGGAGAGCTAGCATCGGTGCGCCCTGGCCGGACCGAGGTCGACGGCGTGTCGTCCTCGGGCTCGGGCGCGGTCGCGGTCGCGGCCTCGTTCACGGAACGAGAGGGCCGAAGGAGAGTCGAGACATGGCGACCGTCATCACCGAGGAGTGCATCAACTGCGGCGCGTGCGAGCCGGAGTGTCCGAACAGCGCCATCAGCCAGGGTGACGACATCTACCTGATCGATCCGGACAAGTGCACCGAGTGCGTCGGCTTCCACGACGAGGAGGCCTGCGCCGCGGTGTGCCCGGTGGACTGCTGCATCCCCGACCCGAACCGCCCGGAGACCGAGGAGCAGAACTACGGGAAGCTGTCGCGGCTCCACCCCGACAAGCAGTTCCCGGCGCTGGCCGAGCTGCCGGCGAACCTCTCCCGCTATCGCAAGTGACGACCCCGGCGGGCGGCCCCGCCGCTTCCGATCCGGACGCCCCGCGTGCCCATGAGGCAGGCGGGGCGTCGCCTTATATGGGCTGCGCCAGGCCCGGAGGCGGCGCGCGCTGGCGGCTGGGACGGTGGGCCCTCGGGCGCGGGCTCGGGCTCGTTCGCGGGAGGCAACGATGGAGAGCATGACCGGCGGCCGCCTGGTGGCCAGGATGCTGAAGAAGGAGGGCGTCTCGACCGTCTTCACGCTCTCCGGCCTGCACATCGCGCCCATCTACGCCGGCTGCGTGGAAGAGGGGATCCGGCTGGTCGACACCCGGCACGAGCAGGCCGCCGACCCACGCCGCCGACGCCTGGGCCCGCCTCACGCGCGGCATCGGCGTGGCGGTGGTGACGGCCGGTCCCGGCGTCACCGGAACCGTCACCGGCGTGGCCAACGCCTGGGCCGCCGGCATGCCACTCCTGGTGCTGGGCGGCGCCGCCCCCACCTTCAACCAGGGGCGCGGCTCGCTGCAGGAGATGCCGCAGACCCAGCTCTTCGCCGGCATCACCAAGTGGTCGGACCGCGTCCCCTCCCCCGAGCTCATCCCGAGCTTCCTGGCCAGGGCGTTCCGGGTGGCCCGCGCCGGCCGGCCCGGCCCCGTGTTCCTGGAGATCCCCTGGGACGTGCTCTCCAACGGCGCCGACGAGGCCCTGGCCGAGGCGCAGGTCCGCTACCGCGTCGAGGCCCGCGCCCCCGGCGATCCGGTGCAGGTGGCGAGGGCGCTCGACCTGCTCGCCTCCGCCGAGCGGCCGGTGCTGCTGGGCGGGCTCCTCGATCTGGTGGGACGACGCCGTCGAGCCGCTCCGCCGCCTGGCCGAGCGCACCGGCATCCCCGTCTACCTGAACGGCATGGGGCGGGGCTGCCTCCCGCCCGATCACCCGTCGTTCTTCCACGGCTCGCGCAAGGAGGCGCTGGCGCAGGCCGACGTGGTGCTGGTGGTCGGCACCCCGCTCGACTTCCGCGTCGGCTACGGGACCGAGCCCACCTTCGCCGCCGGCGCCCGCGTCATCCAGGTGGACGGCGACGCCGCCGAGATCGGCCGCAACCGGCCCATCGAGGTGGGCATCGTCGGCGATTCACGCAGCGTGCTGTCGGCGCTCTCGGCCGGCGCCCCCGCCGGGCTCACGCCCGACGCCTGGCGCCGCTTCCTGCGCGACCGGGAGGAGGAGCGCGCCCAGAAGCAGCGCGCCCACGAGGAGAGCGACCAGCGGCCCATCCACCACTTCCGCCTGGCGCGGGCCCTGGACCAGGTCGCCGGCCGCGCCGGCGACGTCACCTGGGTGGCCGACGGCGGCAACGTGGTGGCGGTCGCCGCCAAGGTGATCCGGCTGCCCGGGCCCGGGCGCTGGCTCGACCCCGGCCCCCTCGGCTGCCTGGGCGTCGGCTCGCCCTTCGCCATCGCCGCCAAGCTGCTCGCCCCCGACCGCCCGGTGTGCGTCATCCAGGGCGACGGCGCCTTCGGGCTGAACGGGATGGACTACGAGACCGCCGTCCGCTTCAAGCTGCCGATGGTGGTGGTGGTGGGGAACGACGCATCGTGGGGACAGATCGCCGTGCCTCAGAAGGCCATGTACGGCGAGGCCGTCGCCACGCGCCTCGCCCCCACCCGCTACGACCGGGTGGTCGAGGCGCTGGGCGGCAAGGGCGAGCACGTCGAGAATCCCGCCGACCTGGTCCCCGCCCTGGAGCGCGCCTTCGAGTCCGGGACGGTCTACTGCGTGGACGTGGCCATCGATCCCGAGGCCGCCGCGTCGGCCGGGGCGGCGGGGTACGCCATCTAGGGAGCGGAGGAAGCCGTGATACGTACAGTGAAGCTCGACCCCACCCGTACCGTGATCCTCGTCGTGGACGTGCAGGAGCGCCTCTGCACCGCCATGCCCCAGGACGACCTGGCGCGACTGGTGAAGTACGCGAAGGCCCTGATCGGCACCGCCCGCGAGCTGGAGATCCCGGTGCTCGCCACCGAGCAGTACCCCAAGGGCCTCGGCCCCACCCTCCCCGCCCTGCGTGAGGTCCTCCCATCGGCGCCGCTCCAGAAGATGCACTTCTCCTGCGCCCCCGATCCCGGCTTCTCCGCCGCGCTCGAGGCGACCCGCCGCCGCCAGGTGGTGATCGCCGGCATGGAGACGCACGTCTGCGTCTTCCAGACCGCGCGGGATCTGGTCGTCTCGGGGTACGACGTTCACGTCTGCGCCGACGCGGTCACGAGCCGCTTCGACGTGCACCGCCACTACGGCCTCGAGCTGTGCCGTCAGGCGGGTGCCTTCGTGACCACCGCCGAGACCGCCATCTTCGACCTGCTCGGCCAGTGCGGGACGCCGCAGTTCAAGAAGGCGTCGGCGCTGGTCAAGTGAGCGCTCCCGCGGGTCGGGGCGGCGGGCGGTGACCCCGCGCCCGCCATCAGGGCGCGCGGCCCGGGGCGGGAAACCCGGGCACCGCGATCTCGGCCCAGAGCGGCGCCCTCTGGCCGCGATCGAACACGACCACCACGCCGGCTCGCCCCGGCGAGAAGGCGAGCCCCTCGGGCCTGACCTCCGGGAACCGGTGCAGCAGGCGGGGAGCGCCCGGCCCGCCCGGCTCGGGGATCCACCAGATGGTGCCGCCACCGTCGTCGGGTCCGTCCTTGGGCGCGTTCGCCGCGATCAGGAGCGAGCCGTCGTCGAGGAAGAGCATGTCCGAGAGACCCTGCACACCCGCCCGCCGGCCCCGTCCCGGCACAGCGGAAGCGTCGCCCAGCGCGACAGAACGCCCTCGGGGACGCGCCCCGCGCGCAGCGCCTCGACCGGATCTGCGAGGCGGAGGACGACCACTGCGCTGGAGGCGGTCAGGGGCGACTTCAGCCCCAGGAGCAGCGCCCCATCGCGGTGGGCGATGGCCTCGATGTCGAGCCTGCCGTCCGGCTCGAGGCCCGCGAGCTCGAGGAGCGAGCGCCCGCCGCGGATCGCCGTCAGATCGAGGCGCCCGACCACCGCCAGGCTGCGGCCGCGCAGCTCGAGCTGGAGCAGCTGGCGGCGGGCGCGGTGGGTCTTCCCCCGCGCTCCAGACGACGCCCGAGAGCTCGGGCACGCTCGTCGCCACGGCCAGCGAGGGTGGCACCCGGCCCTCGCGGAGCACGGGCCCGGCCGAAGCAGCGACGCGATGGTGAGGCACAGGCCGATCATCGAGCCTCCCGGGGTTCCGCGCCGGCGCGCTCAGACACCCGGCCCAGGCCGCGGTCCGGGGATGACGGCACGTCGACCCCGCCAGCTCCGGATCACGGCGGCCGCGCAGACCAGCTCCGGACGTCGGTGCGGCCCGCACGTTCCGCGGGCGACGGCGAACCCACCGAACGCTTCCGTCGCCACCCTCGGAGCGAACGCCGGAGCTGTTCTCGCATGGTCTCGGTTGTTCGGCCGAACGGCGAGCCCAGGCATCCGGAGGCCCCACCCTCGGGACGCCCAGGGCCACCATTCCCTGTTGACCCAAGAGTTTCGCGGTGATACCTATCCTGCCCCCGCAGTCTCCGGGGCGTAGCGCAGCCTGGTAGCGCACTTGCTTGGGGTGCAAGTGGTCGCTGGTTCAAATCCAGTCGCCCCGACTCTCTGAAGGCCCCGAGGTTCCTCCGGTTTCCGGCGGTCCTCGGGGCCTTCTCTTTCGGGGCTCCTGGGGTCCAGCAGCAAACTAGCAGCAAGCCGGTCGCGCTCCGTCACCGTCGGTGCGAGGTGGAGGCGGTTCAGCCCCCCCCCGCATGTCGTCTAGGTCGAGATGACCGTAGACCTCGGAAGTGATCTTCGGATCGGTGTGCCGGAGGATCCGCTGGACGGTCGCGAGCGGGACGCCCGCCTTGAGGAGGAGCGTCCCCGTTGAGTGCCGGAGGTGGTGGAAGCGGAGCCGCTTCTGGTCCGCGACCGGCCAGAGCCGCATGCCGCACTTCGGGCAGCGCCCTGGCTCGGCGTATGGGTGCCGCTCGGAGTAGCCGCAGCCCTTCCGGCGGCAGCGGTGCTCCCAGCCGTTGACGATCCCTGCACGCGCCAGCGCACGGCGGAGAACGTGCTGCAGTTGCACGTCGGGCGCGTGCTGCTCGCCGCTCTCCTGCGGGAACAGGATCGCGGAGGGCGACTGGTTCATCGCGTGGCCGACCCAGGGGAGTAGCTCGTCCGGGATGGGAAGCAGGTCCTCGTGGCCGCCCTTGGTCGTGTCCCCGGTCCCGCGCCCGACGCGGAGCGTGCGAGCGTCGAGATCCACGTCGGACTTTCGGAGCGCGATAACCTCGCCGCGGCGGAGGCCCAGGTACACGGCGGTGGCGAAGAGTCCAGGCCAGTGCGCGTCCAGCGCCGCGAGGAGGAGCCGGACCTCGTCGGGCCGGAGGCACTGCGGGAGGCGCTTCGGGACCTTGAACCGGGGAACCGCGAAGACGGGGTTCGCCCCCTTCCAGGCACCGCGGCGTGTGAGGAAGGCGAAGACGCGGTGCACGGCTGCGCGGAGGTGGTCGCGGCGGCCGAGCGTGGCGCACCCGCGGTGACCCGGCTCGCCCACGCTTTTCTCCCACGTGGGAAAATCAGCGAACCGGGCCGAGGTAGCGGTCGTACCAGTCGAGCGCCTCGCGCACGAACTGGTTCTGCGGCACCCAGCCGTGGCCGACGTCGAAGACGACGCGCCTCTTCTGCTCCTCGGGCGAACCGAGCAAGCGCAGCATTGCCTCCTGCGCACCTGCGCCGACGTCGATGTCCCACCGTCCGCTCAGCATGAGGACCGGCTGCCGGACGTGCGGATAGTAGTTGAAGGGCTGCTCCGTAACCGGCAGGCCGGGCAAGAAGAAGACCCCGCCGCCGATCAGCACGGCGGGCCCCAGCCGCGGCTCGACGGCGAGCAGGGACACCATGGTTTGCGCGCCGTAGCTGATGCCCAGGACACCCGCTTGCGCGGCATCAAAATCCCTTCGGCCCTGCAGATAGTCGAGCGCCCGGCCGAGCTCCTCGCGATGGTGGCGCAGAAGGATCCGGTAGCGGTCGCCCTGCGAGATGGCAGCGCGGCGGGCTTCCGGCCAGCGCCGCTCGAACGTGCCGTCGAAGACCACCAGCGCCAGCGCTCGGCCGGCCTTCATGAGGAAGTCGAGTCGCTGGCTCGTCGCCGACGGATCGAACGCGGCGCTCTCCTCCGGGACGCCGAAGTACCACGCGTGCGGCAGGAAGAACACCACCTGCCACGGCGGCGGCCGCCCCGTGGGGAGGAAGAGCTGCAACCGGAAGCGGCCCTCGTCGTAGCCGGTGGCCAGCGAGACGGTCTCGCGGCGCCACGCGCCCACAGCGGGCGCCACCCCCTCCTGCCGTGCATCGAGCGGCGCGTCCGAACGGCCGAGCTGCTGCCGGAGCACCGCCCATGCTGCGTCCTCGACCGGATGGATCTCGCCGAGCTCCTCTTCCTCATCGTCGGCCTTGCTGCGCAACGTTTCCGCCACCGGCGCGCCGTCGACCGTGCGCATCAGCCGGAGTCCATTGCCCGGCGAGCAATCCCACGGATCGGCCGCGTCCGGCGTGTAGTAGAGGTAGGCCGCCTGGTTGTAGGCGCCGCCGGCGACCATCCGCATCGCACCCCGCGGGGTGGAGAGCCACTCGCGCACGTTCCCCGCCATGTCCGAGGTGCCGTAGGGTCCGAGGTCCGCTCGCTGCCCCACCGGCTCGGTCCCCCGCCCCTGGAAGTTGCCCCGCCGGGCGACCGCCGCCGAGATCGACTCGGTTATCTCGTCGAGCGAAAGGGCGGCCCGATACCAGTGAAACGCGGTCGGCAACTCCAGGCCGCGAAAGCGCGCGTACGCGGTCGCCTCGAACCAGCTCACGCCCGCGACCGGGTGGTCGCCCGCTCCGTCCGGATAGAAGCCAGACTCCCAGGTCGATGGCCCCGGCCTGCCGGTGGAGTCGACGAAGCGTGCCACCGCCTCTTGCCAGGAGACCGCCGCGCCGAAGGGCAGCTCGCGCCAGAGCCGCTCCATCTGGTAGCCGCCGGCGTCGACGAACTCCTTGAACTCGCGGTTGGTGACCTCGAAGCGGCCGAGGAGGTACGGCGCGATCTCGACCGGCGCGCGGCTCACGAACGAGATCGGCGAGCGGGTTGCGGGCACGAGGACCATCGCCGGGGGGATCACGCCCTGAGCGGGAAGCGGAACGGTGAAGTCGGTGCCGGCAACCTGCTGCAGCTTGGATTGGTCGCGCACGTTGCCCAGCCCGAGGCCCGGGTTGCGCAGCACCCGCAGCACGGTGGCGCGGCCCACCAGCTCGAAGCGATAGGCGCCCGCGCCATGTGGCACGCGCACATCGCGTAGCGGGGTCCGGCCCAGCGGGCGGAAGTTGGAGTCGTCGGCGTCGTAAGGCCGGAACGAGACCAGGGCGCCCGGCGGAATCGGTCTGGATGCGCACCGCCGAGGAGCAGGCTTCGGAGAGCGCGCGCACCTGGGGATCGCCAGGCAGCTGCGCCTCGAGGCGGAGCACGAGGTCGAAGGCCTGCACGCAGTCGTCCGCGGCCACCAGCGCCTGCAGCCGCGGCAACTCGGCCGCTCGCGCGCCGCGCTCCCGCTGTCTCTGCCAGAAGCCGAAAGCGAGGACGCCGACGAGCACCGCGACGGCGGCGAAGAGCGCGCCGGTGCGCCAGCCGCCTGAGACGAGCGCGCGAGGCCAGGGTGAGGAGGCCACCTGGTCGGACGGCTGTCTGGGTGTGGCGGCGGGACCCCCTCCCTCGACGTGCCGGGCGATGGCCGCTAGCGCCTCCAGGGCCCGGGCGCCGTCCCGGGGCCGCCGCACCGGGTCCTTCCGCAGCATGTCGGCCACGAGCTCGGCGAGCGAGGGCGGGGCCCCGGGGATCTCGAGGCGGCGCGCGGCGCGCCATCTGCCCGGGTCCGCCTCTGGGAACGGCGACTCGCCCGAAAGCATCTCGTACAGGACCACGCCCAAGGCGAAGACGTCGGTCCGCTCGTCCTCGGGCGCGCCGCGCCACTGCTCGGGCGCCATGTACGCTGGCGTCCCGCCGTCGAGCTTGCGGTGCCCGAACGCGTGCGCCATCCCGAGATCGAGGACCTTCACCTGGCCGTCGTCGCACAGGAAGACGTTTCCGGGCGTGAGGTCGCGGTGTACGACGCCATGGGCGTGAGCGTGCGCGAGCCCGCTCGCGACCGCCACCGCAATCCGCAGGGCCTCCGCAAGCGGCAGCGGACCGTTTGCGAGGCGCACTGCGAGCGTGCGGCCGCGGAGGAACTCCAGGACGAGATACGGTCCATCGGAGGTACGCCCCACGTCGTGGAGCGTCACGATGTTCGGATGCGAGAGGCGGGCGGCCGCCTCCGCCTCCGTCAGTAGCCGCTCCTCACCGACCTCGGGTCGGTCGCCGACCCTCAACGCCTTGAACGCGACCGTCCGCTGCAGGGTCCGATCCCTCGCCTCCCAGACAATGCCGAACCCGCCTCGCGCGATCTCGCGGACGAGCTCGAAGCGGCCGATCACCGCGCCGGAACAGAGCGCCGCCTCCCAGCCCGCGCCGGCGTCGTGGCGCGGCGCACGCACCAGCTCTTCGAGGAGCGCCGAGAGGGCGCCGGGCGGCGGGCCATCTCCGCGCCCCTCTTCGCTCGGCCGGTTCGTCGGTGGTGCCACGCGTCCCCCGTAGCCCTTGCCGTAATGCGCGCTTCGCGCGGGATCACAGCGCGCCCGGCGTGAGCCCCGTGCGGGGCCCGGCTCCTACTCGCCTAGGTGGCGGCAGCAACTGCGCTGATCCCCGCCCAGGCAAGGGTCTGGCGCGGGAAGTGGGGGTCCAATCTAGGTGGACAAACGTAATACGGAGCTTGTCATGCCGAAGACCGTCGAGACCTACCGGGCCACCAAGGCGCTGCGCGCGCTGGTGCGCCGCGTGGCCAAGGTGATCGACAAGCGGCCGTCCGAGTTCTTGCGGCAGGCCGCCGAGGAGAAAGCGTGGGCCGTCCTGCGCGAGGCAGCGGGAGAGACGCCGCGCAAGCTGCTGCTCCGCCTGCCGCCCGGCCGCGCAGCCAGCGAAGCCGCGGCCGAGCGGCTAGGCGAGGAGGCAGCACAGGCGGCGAGGAAGGCCGGCGTGTGAGGGTCGTCATCGACTCGTCGGTGGGCGTGGCCGCCCTGGCCACGCCCAACTTGGAGTCGGCGCCCCGCGTGGTGCTTGCTGCGGTGGCGGCCGGTGCGGTGGAACTGGTCATCACCGACGCGCTGGAGGCCGAATACCGCCGCGCCGTCGCGTACACGCAGGTCACGCGCTACGCCGCCAAAGTGGACCGGCAAGCGTTCGTCGATGCCATCGTGGCGACGGCCGAGCGGGTCGAAGCCGGCTCACAGCCGAGCGCCGTTCGCGCCAATCCGGGCGACGACATGGTCATGGCGGCGGCGCTCGCGGGCCAGGCGACCTTCGTGCTGACCTGGGACCGCCACCTTCTCGCCGGTCGCTGGTTCAAATCCAGTCGCCCCGACCATCCAAGGCTCCGGAGTTGCTTTTTAAGCTTGCAGCTCCGGGGCCTTCTTCCTTTCCCTCCGCGAAGCTTGCAGTGCTGGCGCAGTGTTCGTCTCCGGGCTCTGCGCCCGCCCCGACTCGACCTGGGCCTGGATGGCAGCAAGCGCCGCCTGAGTGTCCCGGTCGTCGAGGTGAGTGTAGACGTTCGCCGTGAGCCGCGGGTCGCTGTGCCTGAGCAGACGTTGGCCGAGCGCCAGCCCTGCGCTCCTCACGACGGCGGTCCCGAAGCTGTGACGAAGGCCGTGGAAGTCCACGCGGCGGGCGATCGGCATCGCGTAGGTGGTTGGGCGCCCGCAGCGCGGGCACACGTCAGGCGCTTCTGATGTGGCTCCCTTCTCGCGCCATCCACACCGCCACGCGCGACAACGGTGCTCATAGCCCTCGAGCACGGCTGCTCGGGCGATGGCAGCCTGCAGCATCCGGACGAGCCGCAGGCTGCGCGGCTGCATGGACCCGTCCTCCCGGGGAAAGAGAAGCGGCCCGGGTTCGGCTGGCTTCTGCGCGCTCTCCCGCGCCATAGCGCTCGAGAGCGCCAGTCTGGCACTCCTTCAGTAGCCGCTCGGCAGCGCGGAGATTCGCGCACGGCTCCAGCGCGGTCTCCACCGTCAGCCCAAGCCGCTCGAATTTGGCGCTGTTCACCTGAGCGATGCCGGCGTCGAAGTTGTAGCCGTGCGCGAGGAGGGGGCCGTGGCGCGGCCCGGCCTTCCACGGACTGGGACCGAGTTCGAAGCTCGTTCTTGCCACGAAGAGGCGCGGCGGAACGCGCCTTGCAGCAACCCGGTGGGACGGCTACCGTGCTCCGCTACCAACCATCCGTAACAGCGGTACTCGATCGTTCTGGGGAAAGCCTCCGCATGCTAGAGGGCTTGAACTCCTAGGATTCCGAACCTGGAACTCCGGCCGCGGGGCCGGATCTTCGCCCCAGCGGTGTTGGCTCGAGACCGCGGCCATCACGAGGCGACCTGCCGGCCGCGAGGAGGTCTCAATGAAGTCGAGAAGGCTCTCCGCCGCGCTGTTCGCCGCGTTCGCTGTCTCCGCCTGCGGAGGCGCGTCAAGCCCACCCCCGAAGCCCCACCCAGCCTGGATCGCCGACGCACAGGCGCGGGCCCACCCTCTCGCCTCCATCTCCATCGACGCCACGGACGACTCCGACCTCGCCTTCCTGGACGAGGTCCTGGCCAGCCGGAAGATCGTCGAGCTCGGCGAGAGCAGCCACGGCGTGGGCGACTACTCCCGGGCCAAGGTCCGCCTCGTGAAGTACCTGCACGAGAAGCTCGGGTTCGACGTCCTCGTCTTCGAGTCCTCGATCTTGAGCACCTACCTCGCGAACCGGGACGCGGACCAGGCGCAGGTCGCCGCCAGCACGCTCGTCGAGGAGGGCGTCCCAACGATCTGGCACACCAGCGATTTGGTCGACCTAATGTCGTACGTGCAGTCGACGCGCAGCACCGCCCGGCCGCTGGTCATCGCCGGCATGGACATGTCCTACACGGGCGAGGACGAGGCCACGCGGCGGCCGGCGATCCTCCGGGAGGTCGTGGCCCGGATCGACCCGGCCTACGCGAGCGAGGTCGAGGCCATGGACAAAGCGCTCGCGCAATCCAGGTGGGGCGCGTGGCGCACGGCGGGCCTCGTCAGCCAGGAGCACGCCACGTGGCTCTGGGACCACCACGAAGAGGTGGGGCGGTTCTACCAGGGGCTTTCCGACTTCCTCGGCGCCCACATGACCGAGCTCGAGGCCGCCTACGCCAGCGACCCGCTCTATCCCCGCGTCGTCCGCCAGGCCGCGCTGCTGACCACCCTCTACTCGTACTACAATCCGGAGTTCGGCAGTCACCGCGACGCGGCGATGGCCGACACCTTCGAGCTCATCGCCAACGAGCTGTACCCCGGCAGGAAGTACATGATCTGGGCGGCCGACGGCCATCTCTACAAGGCCGGGGCGCGCATCACCGGACCTCGCAACCCGAACCTCGGGCCCAATGACACGGGGCAGATCATCGCCGAGCGGCACGGCACCGACGTCTACATGGTCTCGCTCCTCATGTACCAGGGGCCGACCGTCCTTTCCGACCGCTCGCCGTGGACGGTCGTTCCCGCCGCGGACTGGAGCATCGAGGGACTCCTTCACGCCGCCGGAGCTTCCGTGGCCTTCCTGGATATCGCGGGAGCACCCCGAGCGCCCGAGCGGGCCTGGATGGACCAAGAGTTCATCTTCCGCGACTTTGGAATCAACGACCTCCACGGCGTCCCGAGGGAACAGATGGATGGAGTGCTCTTCTTCGACGCGGTCAACCCGCCGACCTTCATCGATCCTTGAGTGACCGCCGGCTCGGGGCGTCCGCTTGCCCTCGCGGGATCCGAGCCGACCGCTCGCCCCGAGACCTCCGGCCCCGGCGGCACTCATGCCGGACTCAAGCAGCCCGGAGGAGCTTCACGACATCATCGCGCGCGAGCCCGTCCTTCTTCAGCACGTCGGGTCCGTGAACGAGAACCTGTAGCCCGCGATCGAGGATCGTGATCGCGTTCGTGAGGTCTGGGACGGACAGGACGGTGTAGCCGTCCGGGTTGCCGTGCTCGATGCGCGAGCCCCGCCGCAGGTGAACGCGGCTAGCGGAAGGCCGCGGCGTGCGGCGCCGCGCCCGCCGGGTCGAGCACCGGAGTCTCGACGTTGCGGAACCTGTTCCCGCCGATGAGGTTGCCCGTTGACCCGTCGAACTTCCACACGCCCACCGGGGTGTCCTGGATCCTGTTCGCGAAGACGACGTTGTCGCTCCCGATGAGGAAGATGCCCGCGTCGTCGGCGTGGGTGACGGCGTTGCCGACGATCTGGTTCCGGTCCCCCACCACCAGGATGCCGTCGAAGACCACCGTGTCGAGGACGTGGTTGTCCATCACGCGCGACCGACCCGTGGAAGCCAGGTAGACGCCGGTCTGGCTCGTCCCGAGCGTGTTGGCGCGGACGGTGACGTCCGTGACCTCGATGAGGAGTACGTCGGTCGCCACGGCGGGGCAATTGGCCACGGAGGTGCAGCCCGGATAGACATGGCTCACGACCTCGTTGTGCTCGACCACGCCGTGGGCGCCCTGGCCGACCTGGATCCCGTTCTGGGCCACCCCGGCCGCCAGCCCCGCGCCGGCGACCACGTTCCGGCGGGCCACCAGCTCCGTCCCGGCCTCGTTCGCGGTGACGCCGTTCTTCTGGTAGCCGCGGACGCTGGAGTCGAGCACCTCCACGACGGAGGACGCGCCCGCCGCGCTCTGGACCAGGATGCCCAGCCCGCTCTGGCAACCCGAGAGCGTCGTCGCGCCGAGGTGCGCGCCGCGGACGGCCAGCTCGGAGAGCCGCCCCGAGGCGTTCCGGTAGAACACGCCCACCAGCACCGGGCTGCAGGCGGCGAGCCCGTTCGCCGAGGCATCCACCGTCAGCCCCTCGACCACCACCGGGGCGGCGTCCTCCACGAGCAGCGCGGCTGCGATGGCGGCGCCGCTGAAGGCGTTGGTGGTGTTGGCGGCCATGCCGGCCGGCGCGAGGACCGCACCGCTTCGCGCGACGAGCTGGAGTGGCTTCGCGATCCGGACCTGCTCGCGGTAGGTGCCGGGGCAGACGGTGATGCGGTCGCCGGGACGGGCGGCGTCCACTGCGACCTGGAGGCTCGCGTAGGCCGCGCCCGGACATTGCGCGCCATCGTCGTCGACGACGAGCTCCCGGGGCCGGCGGAGGTCGGGGCCGGTGGGCTGGCCGGCCAACAAGAGAACCACGGGGACGAGGTTCGAGAGCATCGCGGCCTCCCTTCGCGGCACGGGAACAACCTGATGGCGATGTGCGAAGCGAAGCACCACATGCACTCGGTGTCCAGGTGGATCGCCGCGTGCCGGATGGGGCCGACCCGCTCGAGCGGACCACCTTTCAGCCCGCGTCTATGACACCGAGGCCGGCATCTACTCCGATCCGGCTGCACCGGGAGGCCTGACCACCACGCCCCCTGCCGGCGGCGCCAAGCCGATCCAGGTGACGGACCAGAACACCACCTTCGGCCAGGTCACCACCTACTTCCCCGCGCCCATCACCGTCTCGGAGGGCTCGAGCCCGCAGCTCTACGTGGTCTTCGAGCCCACCCACTGGATCGTCACCACCCCGATTGAGCTTGCCCCGATTCGGTGGACAGTCAGTTTGTGCCGTCAGCGCCGCTGACCTCCCTCCCCCGAAAAGTGGACGGAAAGTGACTTCAGGACCTCGCTTGGCTGAGTCCCTCAGGAAAGGGGATCGCCGATGCGGAAGTCGAGGTTCACGGAGGAGCAGATCGCCCTGGCGCTGCGGCAGGTCGACGCCGGCGTGCCGGTGGCGGAGCTCTGTCGGAAGCTGGGGATCAGCGAGCAGACGTTCTACTCCTGGAAGAAGAAGTGCGCCGGCATGGGCATCGTCGAGATGCGGCGGGTGAAGCAGCTCGAGGACGAGAACCGGCGGCTGAAGGGGCTGGTCGCCGACCTGACCCTGGACAAGCACGTGCTCCAGGAGGTCCTCCGAAAAAGATTCTGAAGCCCACTGCGCTGCGTGAACGCGCCCGATGGCTCATCGGCACGTTCCGCATCAGCACGCAGCGGGCGTGCAGGCTGTCCGGCTCGACCGGTCGACCTACTACAAGCGGAGCACGGCCAAGGACCAGACACCGCTCCGGACGCGCCTGCGCGAGCTCGCCGCTGCGCGACCGCGGTTCGGCTACCCGCGGCTGCACGTGCTGCTCCGGCGGGAGGGCTGGAAAGGTGAACATCAAACGCGTCGTACCGCCTGTACAAGCTGGAAGGGCTGGAGGTACCTACGAAGAGGCGGAGGGCCGGCCGTTCCGGATCCTGACCGTGGTCGACATCTTCACCCGCGAGTGCCCGCTCCTCGCTCCCGACAGCTCGTCGACCGGCCAGAAGGTCTCCGAACTCCTGGACGGCATCGCCGTCGAGCGCGGCTACCCGAAGACGATCAGCGTCGACAACGGGTCAGAGTTCTACTCGAAGGCGATGGACTCGTGGCGACGTCGGCGAACGGGACCTTGTCGAACCGCGGCAAGGCCGGGAAGTCCTCGGCCGGTAGGCGTACCGCCACGGGGTGCAGCTGCTGTTCATCCGGCCGGGGAGGCCGGTCGAGAACGCATTCATCGAGAGCTTCACCGGGAGGCTGAGGGACGAGCTCTTGAATGGTGAGCTCTTCATGGGGTTACTTGATGCCCGCCAGAAGCTCGAGGCGTGGAGGCGGGGCTACAACCAGAACAGGCCTCACAGCTCGATCGGCGACCTGAGCCGGTCGAGTTCGCCAACCAGATCAGGACAGGAGCTCAGACCGTTAGTGAAGTTTCCTCAAGTCTGAAACTGTCCACGAAAAGGGGGGAGGTCAGACCCAGTTTCCATCACATCTCCGGTGTCCACGAACTCGGGGCAGGCTCACGATAGGGCGCGATGGTATCATCATCAAGGAGGAATCCTGCTAGCTAGCTCCCTGCGTTCGTCGAGGGATCTCCGTGGACGTTCTGAGCGCCGCCGTGTCGGGCTTCATTGGCACGATCGCCATGATCGCCGTGATGTACGTCTTCCCTTTCGTCTTGCGAAGTCGGCCGCTCAACATTCCGCTCTTCGTCGGCAGCCTGCTTTCGTCGCGCCCCCGGGTCGCCGGCCTCCTCGGAACGGGCATCCTTCTCTTCAACGGGTCGGTGATCGCCTGCCTCGGCAGGCTCGTCTGGCGCTTCGGGACCGGAGCCCAGGGACTGCTCGAGGGCCTTGGATTCGGGGCTCTGTTGGGGCTGCTCTCCATCGCGGTCATGAAGGTCATGCTCGTCGTCCACCCCAAGGCGACGGAAATGCGGCCGGTATCCCAACTCCTGGTCGCCTTCACCTTGTGGGTCGGACACCTGGCCTACGGCGGGTGCGTGGCGTTGATGTTTGCTGCCTCGTAGGGCACGCCCAGCACAGTGGGCGCCATCCGTGCCGCGGAGCCGGCTCAGGAGGCCGACTAGCGGGCGGCTCTGGCCCTCACCACCCCCGGCCGGGGTGGGCGCGGGCGCGCGCGGGCACCCTGCTCGAGGCCGGCCTGCCAGCGCGCGCTGCAGTCCGTCGGGGATCGCTTCCCATCTCGGCGTGTGCCGCACTCTGCGTGACTATCGGCGCCCTCGGCCAGGGCTAGACTCCGCGGTGGGTCGGGGCCGCTCCGCCCCGAGGGGCCCAGGAGAACGGTCCACTTACCGAGGAGCGGCCCACTACTCCACCTCGGCCGCCGGGTGCGGTCGGCTGCGCCCGTGGAGGCGCGCCGGTTCGGTTTCGGATCCTGATCGAGAGAGGTGACCCATGGTCGAAATGGATGTCAGGCAGAGCCCTGGAAGTCTTGGGCTGGGGCTGGGCATGGCGGTGGTGCTGCTCGTGGGCTGCGGGAGCGGGGGTGGCGGCGGCCCGGCGGCGACCGCCGGCGCCGAGGCCTCGGCGGTCGCGGCGGCGGACCTGCGCGAGGGCACGGCGCCGACGCTGCGCGAGCGAGCCGAGCGGGGGCTCGCCATCAGCCCCGTCCCCGTGGACACGTCCCGTGGGGAGGGCTTGCGCCTCCTGGTGGGGCTGGGGAGCTACATCGTGAACGCCGCCAGCGACTGCGCGGGGTGCCACAGCGGGCAGGCCGGGTTCCTCTCCGGTGGTAACCCGTTCCCGCTCGACGGGGCAGGCCACGTGGTGTTCTCGCGCAACCTCACCCCGGACCCGGCCACGGGGTTGCCGCTCAGCTTCCCGCAGTTCCTGGAGGCGATCCGCACCGGGCGCGACTTCCATCCCGGCGAGACCGCGCAGCTGGTGGTGATGCCCTGGACCACGCTGCGCTGGGCGAGCGACCTGGACCTCGCCGCAATCTACGCCTACCTGCGCGCGGTCCCGGCGGTGTCGAACCACGTGCCGCCCGACGTGAAGTCCGACCTGCCGCTTCCGGCCGCGGTCCCGTTCCCGAGGCGACTGTACACCGACGGTGATGTCACGCGGCGGCTCACCGGTGAGTTCACCAGCTTCGGTGTGGCGCGCGGGCTGGAAGATCTCCCCGCTCGCGCAGCCTCGCGTCCGGCTCGACCAGGTGGTCGAATATGGCCGCGGCTCGTACATCGCCAACGCCACTGCTCACTGCAACGACTGCCATACCCACCCGGACCGCTCCCCCGAACAGCGCAAGGTGAACACCGCCGACTTCCTGACTGGCGGCACGGTGTTCAACACGCCGCCGCCGCTCCGCCCGTTGCAGCGGACGGTGCGCGCCACCAGCGCCAACCTCAAGGGCGTGAACTACGGCTTCTTCGGCGAACCCGACGACACCTTCGGCCGGTTCAGCGCCATCATGTCCACCGGGACTCTGGTGGACGAGACCCCGGCTCGCCCGCTGGCGTTCCCGATGAACCTGGTGGCGCCCAACCTGGCGAAGCTCCTCCCCGGCGACCTGCATGCCGTCTACGTCTACGTGAAGAACGCGCCCTCCACCTCCGGCGCCTCCGACGTCCCGCACCAGCCGCCGGCGCGCTGGTGCGCGGCCGACGCCGACTGCGCGGCCGGTGAGGCCTGCGCCACCGCCACCAACGAGTGCGTGGGTGGGGCGTGCAGCGCGGACCTCGACTGTGGCACTTGCCAGACGTGCGGTGCAGGCCTCTGCCAGGCGCCCGCGGCCGGTTCCGCCTGCGTCGCCGGGGCGCAGTAGGGTTCCTGGGCCGGGCCTCTCCGGCGAAGCCCGCGTGAGCGGGCCCGTTTTCGCCCCCGCGCCGCGGCGCCAGTCGGCCGGATCGCCGGCGCGGAGACGGGCCCTTCCCGCCGGGCGCGGGGCGAGGGCGGGGCGCTCACCCCGCAGCCCCGGCCGTCCATCGACACCCGCACCGGCCTGCTCCACGGCGAGGCGGTAGAGGTCGACCGGCGCGTGCACGGCGTGAATCCGAGGATTCTGGGTGTCCTCACCAGAGTTTCGAGCGGCCGCCGCGGCGACCGCTCGGTCAGCCGCCCGCGGCGAACGTAGCGTTCGTCCTGGGCCCACTCCGTTTGCCGAGAAGCGCCTCACGCCGGGAACTGACAGGGACGGTCCATCGGGGCAGTCGGGAGCCACGCGGTGGCGCGAGGAGCGCCCATCGTCAGTCCATCCCGACCTTTCGCGGCGCCACCTCTGCGTGCCGGGTCGGTTCTTAGCTAACCAACCCGACGCCCTGAGAGCACGTCGCGCGCAGTCGTCCAGCGGATACCCGGATAGCGATCGTTGTCTAGAGGCTCCAGTTTCGCCCGGCCGTCGCACATGTTGCGCATGTACTGCATCCCCTGCCATGCCGGGAAGACCTCATTCCCTCCGGGAGCGAATGTGTGCGCGATCTTGATGAGCATACCGAGCGTCCCCAGCCCTCCGGCGCGGAACAGGCGAAACTTCTCTCCGGTCACCTCGCTTGTGACCCTCGCCAACTGACGTGCGCTGAGTTGATCACCAGCGATTCGCAGGAAACGAGGCGTTGACGCATCCAGAGCAGCGCTCGCCGTGAACGCGGCCGTGTCATCCATGGTCGTGAAGTCCATGCGCTGGTCCGCGTTCCCCCAGTAGAGAACCCGATGCAGCTTGAAGAGAATGAGCGGCATCTGCCCGGTCAGCATGTCGGCGAACGCACCGTTGAAGATCGTGGTCGGTGCGATCGAAGTCCGCTCGAGGCGCTTGTGGAACTCTCGGCGCAGATCGAGATTGCGATTCTCTCCTGACGGAAGCTTGGTGAAGTCGATCGAGTAGTCGGATGGGATGAACCGTGGCACGCCAGCCTTGACCGCAGCGTCGAGCAGGACAGTCTGCGCGCCCAAGATCACGTCCCGCAATCCCTGCAGCGCGGACACCACGCAGGATGCTCCCGTGCACGCCGCCGTCACTTCGGAAGCGCTGCCAAGATCGACGCTGGCTATCGTGACGCCGAGCTTCTGCAGTCGCTCAAGCCTGTCTCGCGCAGTGTTGTGACGGACAAGGGCTCTTACGCTGGCTCCCCGTTCGAGCAGAGCTCTCGTGATGCGTCCGCCGAGATTGCCGGTGGCCCCCGCCACGACGATGGCCGAGTCTTGCATGTCGCCCATAGTAGAGAAGGAGCGGACCAGGTGCAATTGGTGTCCAACTCTTGCGTGCGCGTGGCGTCCCGTCACTGCTGGCTTCCGTTCAGCTTGACCAGGATAGGGAGCTCTCAAATTGTGCCTATCGAGAACCTCGTCTGCGGGAAACGCTCGAGCCGCAGGTTGTTGCGCAGGTACGGCCAAACCCCTGGTTTCGCTCCTCACGCTCGGTGTGAAGCGCGGCGGCTCCATCCGCATCGAGGCCGAGGGTGCCCGAGATGGTGTAGCCGTAGGCGGTGCTTTTCCCCTGCTGGTAGATGTCAGGCTGTAGCGCGAGCCGCTGAGGTCGACCGCTGCCATCCGGACACGCCGCCGACGCGGCGGTCATCGACAACGTCGAGGGGCGCGCGCGCTCACCGCGGGCGCCGGTCAGGCTTTCGAATTCATCCAGGTCTCATCCATCCTCGCGATTGCCCGTACGTGAAGCCGACCGGCCGAGCTGTGCCGCCGAGTGCACCCTTCCGCGCACGACCCGAGGAGGCGATGTGGTCGAGGCACGCTCGATGGCCGAGTGCAGCCTTCGGCTTCCAGCCCACGGCCTCAGTCGATTTTTCCCTTCGCCTCGTCCAGCACCGCCCAGAACGCTGGCTTGGGCCGAAACGTCGAGAAGAGCAGGGGCTCGTCCGGCGGCTGAAGCCAGGAGGTCTCGTCGTTGACGCCCCAGAGCACCACGGCGTCGATCCTGCGCGCGTTCCGGCGGAACATCTCGAACAGCTCGGTCCAGCGGCTCGCCTGCAGGGCCTGGAGCTCGGGGGTCACCGCCGGCACCGGGGCGCCCGGGTGCTCGCGGAGGCTGATGTCCAGCTCCGTGATGTGGTTCCGGAGCCCGAGCCCGGCGACCTCCCGGATGGTGGCTTCGAGCTCCGCCGCGACTGAATTGTTGACGCTGTAGTGCGACTGGTGGCCGATGCCGTTGATGGCGACGCCCCGCTTGCGCAGCGACCGGATGAGCTCCAGGATCATGGCCCGCCGCGCCGGGTTCTGCGTCTCGTAGTCGTTGTAGAAGAGGAGCGCGCCGGGATCGGCCTCGTGGGCGAACTGGAAGGCGAGGCGAACGTAGTCCGGCCCGATGATGTCGTACCAGCCGCTCCGCCGCCAGCCGCCGGTGCTCTCCGCGCCGGGCTCGCCCGCGACGAACGCCTCGTTCACCACGTCCCAGGCCCAGATCCGCCCCTTGAAGTGGCCGACCACGTCGTGGATGTAGACACGCATGCGCCGGATGAGCAGGTCGCGCGAGACCGGCTGGCCCTCCTGCGTGAACATCCAGGGGATCTCCTGCTGGTGCCAGATCAGGCAGTTGCCGCGGACCTTGATCCGGTGCTTGTTTGCCCAGTCGACGATCGCGTCGGCCGCCGCGAAGTCGTACTGCCCCTCGCGCAAGCTGAGGGTGAGCGGCTTCAGCTCGTTCTCGGGCACGATCACATTGAACTGCCGTTGCAGGAACTCGCGCGAGACGCCGTCGAGGACCATCCCGGCGCTGACCGCCGCGCCGATCGGGAACTGGCCCTGGTAGGCCTTCCGGAGGGACGGGACGGGATCGCCGGGCTTCCACGGGTGCGCGGCGGGCGCGACCTCCTGCGCGCTGGCGCCCGCGGCAAAGGTGGGGGACGCAGCGGCGAGGACCACGGCCGTTAGCCACGGGCTGGCCCCGCGTCGCGCGTGCGCCGCGGGTGGCGGGCCGCGTCGCTCCAGGCTTGGTCTCGCGGGTCGGGCCTGCATCCACCTTCACCCGAACGCGGCCTCGACGCTCGGATACAGCTGGAAGACGCGATCGAGCATGGTGAGCCTGAAGATCTTTGCGACCTGCTCGTTCAGCCCTGCGAGCTTCAGGAAGCCGCCGCGCTCTCGGGTGGCCTTGAGGCCGGAGACCAGCGCCGACAGCCCCGAGCTGTCCAGGAAGCTGACCTCGGTCAGGTCGCAGACCAGCTCCACTTGGCCCTTCCCGACCAGCTCCTGGATCCGCGCCCTGGTCGCCGGTGCAGTGACGGCATTGAGGCGTCCCTGGATTCCGAGCACCGCCCTTCTCTCCGAGACCACCCGCACGCTGAGCTCTGGGTCCATGTCATCGCCTCCTTTCGGGCGACGCGGGCGTCACGAGCCCGCCAGGAAGAAGGCAGGCGGTCGGGGCTTCCAGCCCTCGGGTGGGCGGAACACCGCCGCGCGCACGATCGGAAGGAGCATCGCGACGTTGTAGCCACCCCAGAAGACGTTCATCGCGACGCCCATCTGCGTCCCCTGCGATTCGAAGGCGAGTGCATAGACTCCGTAACAGATCGCCAGCGCGGTCAGCGCGATGATCGCGAGCTGGGGCCGGACCAGGTGCAGGAAGTGCCCGCTCTGGCGCCGCTTCGGCGTGACCACGAACTCCGGGTCCCGGTTCGTCAAGGTGCTGAGCACCGCCTTGATCCAGAGTGGGAAGAGCGCCAGGCTGTACTGCTCGCTCCGCCGCACGTTGATCCCGCGGGTGACGTAGAGGTACATGAGGCGGTTGAGGCCCAGGTACGGTCCCAGCCACGCCAGGAACTCCAGCCACGGCGTGCTGACGGGGGACAGGCCCGTCGCGAGGCTGACGATCGGCGACAGGACGAACACCAGGCTGGCGAACCCGTCGAAGTAGGACAGCATGGTCGTGAAGTACTGGATGCGCTGAGGAAGGCTGAGGCCATGCTTGAAGAGCGGGTTCTCCCGCAGCAGCACCTGGAGGGTGCCCTGCGCCCAGCGCAGGCGCTGGTTGAGCGCCGACCGGAGGTCCTCCGGGGCGAGCCCCTGGGCGAGCACCTCGGGGTGAAACACGCTCTTCCACCCGAGCGCGTGCAGGCGCATGGCGGTGGCCATGTCCTCGGTGACGCTGATCGTGGCCAGGGGCAGGACGGGCTGTGCCTCGGTGGGCCGCGTCAGGTTCAGCTCGTCAACCGCGGCTTCCTCCAGGCCGAGCGAGCTCAGGTCCTGCCTCGCCGGACCGTGCCCGGGGTTGCCCAGTAGCTGGCGCAGCACCTCGCCCACCTTCGCATCTTCGGCCCACAGGTTCTCGAGCACCCGCGCCATCGAAAGGACGTCCTGACGCGTCGCGACGTCCTGGGCTGCAGAGATCCCCTGGCGAACGATGTCGCTCACCCGCTCGAGCGGGGCGCCAACCCGCAGGGCCTGGTCGGCCTTCTTCAGGGCGGAGCGGAGGATTCGAGCGGCGGGGAGGTCCGGCGAGCGTCGAGCCAGCGTCGAGACGTCGTGGCGCAGCCTCTTCAGCGCGCGCTCGAAGTGTTGCTCCATCTCGCGGACGTACTCGGTCACCCCCAGCTGAAGCAGCGCCTCCCTGCGCAGGACGGCGTTGGAGCCGCAGAAGAAGGCGGCGTCCCATCCGTCCTTGCCCTGCATGATGGGACCATAGAACAGCGGGGCGTCCGCGCCGAACGGGTCCCCGGGGGGCACGTTGTAGAAGTGCTGCGGGGTCTGCACGAACGCCAGCGCGGGGTCACGAAAGTAGCCGATGGTGCGCTGGATGATGCGTGGATCGGGGATCTGATCGGCATCGAGGATCAGGATGAACTCGCCGTCGGTCGCCATCAGGGCGTTGTTCACGTTGCCGGCCTTGGCGTGGCGCGGCTTGCCCGTCCACTCCTCGCCGCGAGTGATGTAACCGCTGCCGAGCTCGGCGGCGAGGGCCCGCATCTGGCGCCGTGCGCCGTCGTCCAGCACGTAGACCTTCAGCCGCGGCCAGTCGATCTTGAGCGCCGCCTCGACGGTCAAGCGCACCAGGTCCACCGGCTCGTTGTAGGTGGTGATGAACACGTCGACGGTCCCCTCCACGAGCGGCGGGGGGGAGACGCGACGGGTCGGCTTCCACATCATGATGACGAAGAGGACGGTGTTGACGAAGGCGTAGGTCTCCGCCGCGACCAGCGGGATGGCGAACCAGAGGGCGCCCTGGTTGAGGCTGGAGGAGTAACGCCAGGTGAGATAGGCGACTCCGAGGATGATGGTGAGGGCGCCGAGGGCCCGGAAGACGCCCACGTGCCGCCCGTGGTTGTCATTGGCCATCGGCTGCGACCTCCCGCCGCACGGTCTTCACGAACCGCCAATGATTGCCGGCACTGGTCCCGCGCGAATACGCGACCTCGTCCATGAGCTGCCGGACGATCGGTACGCCGTGCCCTCTCTCGCTCGCCTGGGGGCGGTCCTTGGCCGGCAAGGTGGAAAGGTCGAAGGGCAGCCCGTCGTCGTAGAGATCGACCTGCACCCGATCCGGCTCGAGGTGGACCTCGCCCCGCAACTCACCCCTCGTGCTAGGGTAGGCGTGCTGGATGATGTTGGTAACGATCTCGCAAGCCGCCAGTTCCAGATCGTACGCGAACTCCGGTTCGTAGGCCCCCCCTACGGCGCGAATGAGCGTCAACGTCTCTTCCAGGTGCCCCAGGTCTGCAGCGGAACGGAAGGAGACTGTGCGGGGCAGCGCCTTGACCACGACGATGGTGAGGTCGTCGCTCCGGGGACCCCTGGCGAACGTGTCGACCGCATCGACGATGGACTGGGCGAGGGCGGCGGCGGACAGCGACGTGTTCCGCCGCAGGAGCTCGATCAGGCGATCGGTCCCGAAGAACTCACCCTTCTCGCTCTCGGCCTCCGTCACCCCGTCACTGTAGAGGACCAGGACGTCGCCCGGGCGCAGGAAGATCCGGTGCTCCTCGATGGCGTAGCTCGGCAACACGCCGATCGGCGGGCCGGTGGCTGGCAGCTTCTCGCACAGACCCTTCATCGTCCTGTACCAGAGCACCTCGGTGTGACCGGCGCTGGCGTAGTCGACGGCCGCGGTGCGCTGGTCCAGGTTGGCGGCGGCGACCGTGACGAACATGCCCGCGCGCGTGAGGTCGTCGTACAGGAACCGATTCAGGCTCGACAACGCGGGGCCGGGCGGGCTCTTTCGCGCAGCGAAGTCACGCAGGAGGGCTCGTGCGGTCGAGGTGAGCATCGCCGCCGGGACGCCCTTCCCCGCGATGTCGGCGAGGACCATGAAGCATTGCTCGTGGGTCAGCCCGCTCCAGTCGTACATGTCGCCGCTCACGTAGCGGGCGGCGAGGGCCACGCCGGCGAACTCGTAACCAGGGAGGTCAGGAGTGTGGTCGGGCAGGAGGCTGGCCTGCACCTGCGCTGCGAGCACGACCTCCTGCTCCAGCCGCTGCTGCTCCAGCAGCCTTCCCTGAGCCGCCTTGAGGTCCGCCGTGCGCTGGTCGACCATGGCCTCGAGCCGTTCGGAGTATCGCGCGAGCTCCCGCTCCGCCTGCACTCGACCCTCGTACTCGGCTGCGTGGTTGATCGCGATCGCGGCGGAGCCCGCGAACAGGCTGAGGAGGCGCTCCTCGTGCTCGCGGAAAGCGCCCTTCTCCCTGCTCTCGACGCACAGGACCCCCAACATCCGGCTCCCGGAGCGGATGGGCACCGCGATGAGCGAGCGGTATGTCGGGGGCGTGTCCGCAGGGACGAACCGGGGATCCTCCCCGACGTCGCTGACGTTGACGATCGTGTGGCCCTGATGTGCGAGGCTCGCGACTCCCCGGCCCGGCTCGAACACCATCGGCGTCCGCGGAGGGCCGAGGCTGGAGGCGACGGCGCGCGTGACCAGGCGCCCGGCTGCGTCCTCCAGCTGGACGGTGGCCCCCATGGCCTGCGGGAGGAGGTCGGGGATGGAGTTGACGATGGAGGCCAAGACGCTGTCGACCTCCAGTGACGAGGTGATGGTGGCCACGGTGGTCGCCATCACCGCCAGTTCCGCGTTGCGCCTCTCCAGGGTCCTCTCGTGTTCCTTGCGCCGGGTGATGTCCTGCTTGATGCCGATGAAGTGCGTGATCTCGCCGGCGTCGTTCGACACTGGAGCAATTGTCTGCTCCTCGACGTAGAGATGGCCGAGCTTGTGGCGGTTGCAGAGCTCGCCGTGCCAGACCCGTCCCGCCAAGATCGTGTCCCACATCTGCTTGTAGTACGAGCCCGGCTGCCTGCCGGACTTGAGGATCCTGGGCGTCTGCCCGACCATCTCCTCCAAGGTGTAGCCGGTGATCTCCGTGAAGGCCGGGTTCACCCACCGAACGACGCCCCGGTGATCCGTGATCAATATGCCGTTCGCCGCCGCCTCGACGGCAGCCGTGATCAGGCGAGTGAAGTCGGTCGAGCGCGCCGGCCCATCCGGTTCCGCGGGCCCGCACCCGCAGCGAGCCGCCGAGAGGTCGAGCGCGAGGGCCGACGCCGGCCGTCCCTGCGGTCGCCCCGGGCGCGCGCGAGCTCGCGGCAGCCAGCGCTGCAGGATCTGACGGAGGAATCTCTTCACGCGGTCGTTCGAGCGGCCGAGCGGCAGGAACCCAACCGAACCCGGCGAGTTCCCGACCGCGACGCCCGGACGCCTCCAACGGACCACCATTCTCGAGCGACTCCTCAGGACCGGTTCTCGAGCGTCCTGGGTTCCGGGACGTGACTATGTGCCAGCGAGGAAGCCGACAAGGCGGGCCCTCTTGGGGCGTAACAGGACGGCCCACGGCCATGCAGGTGGACGCTCGGGGGCGAGCGGCGGGGGTAGAGGTGGGGAGCAGCCCCTGGCCGTGTACGCCGCCTTATGCCCTTCTGGAACCCCCGTGTTCTGGGGAAGGCGGCCGAAGCGGTTCTCGACCGCTGGCATTCGGCGGCTCGTGACCGGCTCCGCCACGCCGCCCCCGGCCTCGGACCCGCGCCTGGGCCGAGGGGCCCAGCCGATGTCGCAGGCCCTCAGGGACGCGCCCTGGCGCGACGCCTCGCGTCCGAACTGGGCCTCCCGGGGAACGTCCAGTTCGTGGTGCGGTTCGGGTACGTGGAACGCCTGCCCGCGTGGGAGAGCCCGCCGCGTCCGCTCGCCGCGTTCGTGCGCGCCTGAGAACGCGCAACAGAGGAGGGCGTCACGGAGAGGAAAAATGGGCGTCGCGGCGGCGTCGCTTCATGCCGCGCGCAAGATCTGAGCCTCATCCACGCCTAGCCCGAGCGCAGCCTCGACGCTGGCATACATCTCGAACACGCGATCGAGCATCGTCAGCTTGAAGATGCGAGCCACCTGCTCCGTTTGAACGACGAACCTGAAGAAGCCGCCGCGCTCGCCCGCGGCCCTCACGCCTGCGAGCAGCGCCGCAAGCCCGGAGCTGTCGAGGGAGCCCACCTCGGTGAGGTCGCACACGATCTCCCGCCGGCCTTCGTGGACTAGCTCCTTGATTCGCGCCCTGAAAGGAACTGCGGTGACGGCGTTCAGGCGACCCCTGACTGCAAGCACCGCCCTATTCTCCGAGATCAACCGCGCAGTGAGCGCAAGGTCCATGTCACCGACTCCCTTCCGTCGACGTCCCGTCTTCCCGTCCTCGATGGATCTCGCAGCACTGGAATCGTGGCGGCTGTGAGCTAGTGTTGATGTCCGGTCCGCCTTCCCCGTTGCAGTTCCCGAGCCAGTCCAGGCGGAGCGTTGTCGCCCAACTCCGGGGGCCAGTTGTGGGGTCGCCGACGCGCGGTGACTGAGCAGGCGGTCGGGCAAGTTGCTCAAGATCTGATCGCGCCCAAGCGCCGGAGTCATGGGGTTCCGAATCGACGGCCGTTGTAGGCGAGCGGCTCCCAAGCGGGGGTGGGCCAGTCGTGGGACGGCTTGAGCAGCCACTTCTCGAGACGCGCAATCGTCTTCATCGGCTCGGCCTCCGTTTCGCGGGTCAACGCGGCGGACGCCGAAAGGTTCCCCGATCGCTGCGAGAGCACCAGTCGTTCCATGACGTGTGGTGGTACCGGAATCCGCCGGCGGAACGATCACGGCCAGCGGGCGTTCGGGAAGGTGAACTCGAAAACACATGGATACCGCGATGAGAGGTCTGATCACCGGCAAGCACGTCGTCCTGCAGGCCTTCACCATCATCCGGCTCTTTGGACTGCCGACGTACGTGCGGTGCCTGCGTGCCACGCTGAGGGGGAGGCCGACCACCTTCCTCGCCGTCGTCCACGCGCGCCGCGACAGAGGCGCTACCGGGACCGTGGAATGGTGAGCACGGCTACAGGATCCGGGAGTGGGCACGACGACGATCGCGCCAGCACCGCGCTCATCATGACGACTCTCTTCTTGGTCAGCTTCGCGCGCATGACGCTTCGGTCCTTTCGTTCAGCAGTCGCACGACACGGCCAGCCGCGGCGACAGGTAGCTCGGCGTCGCTCGCCTGCCGGGCAGCATCGGTACGTCGAAGTCCCTCGATGGCGCCAATCACCACGCCCGCAACGGCATGCGTGCATCGGGCATGCCTCGCTCGAGATCGAGTTCTGGCGGGCTCGAGGCACGAGACCCCCAGGCGGGCGCGCGATCGTCGAGCTCCCGACACCACATGTCGCCGCGCTGGACACCTGTCCGCGGCGCGCGGCATGCCGGCCCTCGACCGAATGTGGCTGCGGCCACACGGCCGCTCGGGTTCCCGCGGTGGCGCAAGACGTGGCGCTCGAGGTGCAGCGTCACGCCCGCATGCACGCAACCGCGATCACTCCTCCCTGGATGATCGAAGAGCTGCGCCGACGCCGGCATGAGCGGGAGGAGCGCGACCGTCCCCGCATGGAGCGGCCTGTCCCGACGCCCGATCGCGAGTACGAACGCGACGACGACCGCCCTGGCTCAAGGGTCTGGATCATCGAGCCGTGGAGCTGATCGCGCGACCTGCGCTCCGCCGGCACCGCCCGCCGGCGCATCCGTCGATGGAGCTACATCTCTCGCTTCGCGTCGTCGCCCTCGGAACGGGACCGATGCCGTATCGGTGGAGCCGATCGATCAGCGTTCCGCGGCTCATGCCCAGCCGGGGCGCGGCCTCGGACTGGTTTTCTCCCGCGGCCGACCGCGCGCGGGCGATGAGCCCGCGCTCGAGTGCGTCGAGCTGTTCCTTCAGCGTGAGCTCGCTGTCCCCGACCCCACCCGGCCGCGCTGCGCCGGACCGTGGCGAAGTACATGCGAGAGCGATGTCACGTCGCCGATGCACCGCCGAACGTGCGGCGGGCCCAGTCGGCCGTCTCGACGATGCCCGCCTCGAGCGGGGTCGCCTCGACCTCGAATCGCGACCGGAACCGCCGGTCGTCGACCACGAACGGCTCCTCCCACTGGTATGCCATCTCCTTCAGCTCGCGCATCATCGGCATCGCAAGCGCGAGCATCGAGATGAGGAACGGCGGGATGCGCTGGATCTTGGCGGGGCGGTCCAGCTTGCTCGCCAGCCCCTCGATCATCACGCGCGTCGTGACCGCAGGCGCACAGGGCAGCATCCACGTGCCGTCCGACTGCGCATCGAGGCCGAGCACCGCGAGACCGGCTGCCACGTCCCGGGTGAAATGGTACGTGTGCGGCGTATCCGGGTTCACCACGACCTGCGCCGCCTTGCCGGCAAGCAGCTGCCGCAGCGGCCGCTCCCCGAGGTGGGACTGGCCGGCGCCGGGTCCGTAGAAGTCGGAGGCCCGCCCCACCGCCACCCGCACGTCGCCGCGGCGCGCCGCGGCCTCGAGGTCATCGTGGAGGCGGGCCCGGACCTCTCCCTTGGCCGAGCAGGGCGCGGACCGCGTGTCCTCGGTCATGGGCTTCCCGCCGGTCTTGCCAAGCGCATACACATTGTCTAGCACCACCAGGCGCGCCCCGGCGCGTGCCGCCGCGGCGATTAGGTTCGCCTGGAGCCGCGGCAGCGTCTGTCGCCAGATCCGGGTTGAGTAGGCCGCATTCATGCAGTGGTACACGGCTGCTGCACCACGCGCCGCCTCCACACAGAAAGTTGGGTCCAGGGCGTCGCCCCGCACCACCTCCACCCCGTCCACGGGCACCGGGCCCGAGGACCTGCGGATCACGCGAACCGGCTTCCCCAGAATCATCAGTCGCTGGGCCAGCAGCGGACCGATCTGGCCGGCGCCGAAGACGACATGGACGCTTCCGGTCTGCATCGCTTCCCTCTTCTATGTTCGACGATGCCACGACGGTGCCCGAGACGATCGTGACGAAAGGGGCGGGACCGCGTCCCGCCCCCACCTCGCCGGGGACGAGTGGTTCTATCGCCGCCACTCCTCGCGAGCATGCACCGCCTTCGTCACCTGCGGCGGGATGGGCAGGGTGAAGTCGGAGAAGGCAGTGGTGAGGCTCACGTCGATCTCTCCAGGTGAAGGGTTGATCTCCGCGGGTGAGCCCGCGCAAGGCGGGCTCTCCCGGTCGACCGAATACGAAGCCAACGAGGCCCGCCTACCAGCGCGGGCCGTCCTCCCGGCGGCGCTCCAGCGCGCACTCGAAGGCGGTGGCGCGCGCATCGAGGTGCCCGACCCGGAGCTGACCCTCGAAGTTCACCACCGCCCACGCGATCCGGGTGCGGAGGTCGACACCGTAGGTGCCCAAGCCGTAGCTGGGCTTCCAGGGCCCGAGCACGAACCGTTTCTGACCTCCGACGTCGAGATCGACCGCGTTCACCCACTCGCCGGCGTCATTCGCCGCGGCGATGCCGAACGCGCCCCTGCCGAACTGCAGCCGCCCGCCAGTCGGCGCCGTAGCTCATCGAGAGGACGTACGGATCCGTCTCGGTGCTCCCCAGGTCGGTGGTCATCCCTCAGAGATGGAAGACATGGCTGGCGGTTCCGCACCCGCGGTGCGACCAGCCTGTGTTCACGGCGTGCGCCAGCGGTCGGCCCGTGTTGGTGGTGGCCCCGCTGCCGTTCGTGCCCGAGAGGATCCGCGCGCTGGTCCGCTCGTCGCCCCCGCTCAAGGGCTCCCGACCCGACTTGCGGCCTCCGCCGTCATGCTGACCACAACGCACGGCGCGAGCCGAACCACCTTCTCGGCCACAGAGCCCAAGATCGCGTGCTTGAGGCCTGTTCGCCCGTGCGTCGCGATCACGATTGCGTCGAATGCGCCGCGGCGCGCGAGCGCCGTGATCTCGTCGGCGGGGTCACCGACGGAGGTCAGGGCTTCGACATGTCGCGCGCCGTGCTTCTCGGCCACCGTCTTCCACGAAGCGAGCGGTTGATCAGCCGGTGCGGAGAAATCGTGCGTGAGCTCGCTGGCCGGCTCGAACATCCCCTCGGGGATGGACGAGCCGGGGATCGTTCGCACATGGAGCAGCGTGAGTTCGGCGCCGAGCTCCCGCGCGAGCGTCGAGGCGAAGCGCAGGGCGGACTCCGAGGTCACCGAGAAATCCACAGGACAGAGGATCTTCTTCCATCCTAGATCCGACATACTCACCTCGTTCGTGTGCCTACCGGCCGCAGGTTACTCCATGGTAAGGCTCGGCGCGCTGGCACCTCGGTCGCGCTGCGGCGCATCCTGAAGACGATGGGCCACAACCTGACCAAGCTGCAGCCCATCGGAGGCTTCTGTGCCGAGACCGGCGGCGGCGTGACCATCCTGGCGCTGGCCCAGGCCGGCATCCCTGTCTGCACCACCCACACCATCAGCGGCGCCATCGTCGTCGTGGGCTCGACGAGCGGCACGCGCGCGGTGCGCTGGGGGGTCGCCGGGCGCCTCGTCTGGGCATGGATTTTCACCATCCCCATGGCGGCGCTCTTCGCGGCGCTCACCTACGCATTCGTTCGCCTCCTGCACGGACCGTACTGAACTGCGTTGCCAGCGGGCTCGCGGTGTTCGCGTCGGGGGTGGGCGCGAGCGTTCCGTCGCGGCGTCGTGACGAGCCTGCTCCCAGAGCGTGACCATTCGGAGGCGAATGCTGCGCCGGCTGGCGGCCGGGGCGCTGTGGTGCTCACATCGACTACATGGAATTCGGCCGCGTGGCAGGTGGGGTGGTCTGGCGCGAAGAATCTGGCGTGTCGAGGCTGGCCGTGATTCACCGGCCGCTTCACGGTGACTGGACCCTGCCGAAGGGGAAGCTCGACCCAGGCGAACCGTGGCACGAGGCGGCACTGCGCGAGGTCGCGGAGGAGACGGGCTGCGAGGCGCGCCTGTCCCGGTTTGCGGGCGCGAAGCTCTTCCTGGCCAGGCCCATCCCGAAGCTCATTCTCTACTGGCACATGGACGCGGTGCGCGTGGCGGCCGTGGAGGACAGTGACGAGGTGGACGAGGTGGCGTGGCTCTCGCCACGGGAGGCGCTTGCCCGCCTCGATCACCCATCCGATCGGAGGCTGGTCCTGCGGTGCCGTCGGGGGCGCCTGGCGTAGCGGGCTCGGTCGTGGAGGGGGAACCGCCGACTCCATGCCAGGGACGGGTACGCTGCGGGAGCAGCTGGTTCTGGACAGCCGCTCGCGAGAGGATGACGTCGCCACCTTCCTGCGGGTCGTCGAGAAGGCGGTTCTCGCTGCCGGCAGCGTTCGAGCGCGAGCGTGCTCGGTTCGGCGCTGATGGCGGCCTCGTGGCCTGTCCTCAGACGACGGCAACCAGTCGGCGGCGCTCATCCCGCACGTCGCGAAACGCGCTGAGCTGAGCTTCCTGGCCACCGCCGACCGCAGCGGGGTCGGGCAGGGGCCGGTGGATGCGGGTAGCGGTGCCGAGAAACACCGGGCAGACCTCGTCCGCACAGAGTGTGATCACCTCGTCCACTTCACCTGTCGGGATGTCGAGCACACTCTTCGAGCGCTGGTGACTGATATCGATCCCGATGTCGGCCAATGCGCGCACTGCGAGCGGATTCAGGCTCGTCGGCTGGTACCCCCCCGACGAGATCCTCACGTCAGCCGGAGCCAGGGAGCGTGCGATGCCCTCCGCCATCTGGCTCCGGGTCGAATTGGCCACGCACAGGAAGAGAACCTGGCGGGCGTGTCGGATCGCCTCGACATCCCGCTCCCACTCGGAGCTCGCGACGCTGTCTCCGGTCGGACCTCAGGGTTGGTACGCGGCGCGCTGCCTCTCGTCGGACTCGCCGAGCGGGAGCACCTCGATGGTGCCTTGCTCGTCCACCCCGTCGGTCCGCAGCTCGCCGCGGAAGAGCTGCACGGCCTCTTCTGCGTCCCAGGCGCTGACATGGGCAACGCGGCGTGAGCGCGGCGAAACGAAGATACAGCGGTAGAACAACTCCCTCTTGACCTGCATGACGTGCTCCGGAGGGCTGGGGTGAACTGACCTCGGCGACTTGCGAACGGTACCAGCCATCGCGGTACGAATCCGTGGCACTCGCGTGACCGGAGCGTGACAGCGCCGCAACCGCCGGGAACCCGTCGGTTCGTTCCCAGCTCGCCGCATGGATGCTTTTTGTCGCACCCGCTCGACGGGCAAGCCGGCGGGCGCATGCGCATGGCCTACGGCGGCACGAGGTGCTGGTGCTGACCGGCGGCACTGCGCCCCCGGTGCCCGGTGGAATGCGCCTCGTCCGGATCTCCGCGAGGCGCCCATCTCGGCCGTGCCAGCGTTTCCTGCTGCGCAGTCAAGTTCCTGTCACCAATCGTCACCAAGCTGCCACGCCGCCCGGCGCGGGGCGCCATAGAGACTCGCCATGCTCGCGATCATGGTCGGCAAGATGATGCTCCTGGAACGCCCCACCGCCTTCATCCGGAGGACAGGTACATGATCGATCGCCAAGGGTCGGCTCCGGCCGCAGTTCAGCTCGACGTGGTGGACTCCCTCGACGAGCCCACCGCGGGGCGGATCGCTGCCGTGCTGGGCGTGGACGGCTTCGAGGTGGTGGCCGGCCCACGTACCGCTCTGCTGATGATGACCGTCACGGATCCGTTTGACACCGAGATCCACCCGGGCGAGGTGCTGGTGACGCAGGCCGTGGTGCAGACAGGCGCGGTGCGCGGGTGGGGAATGGGGCTCGGGGAGGTGCCGCAGCGCGCGCTGCTCAAGGCCATCCTGGACGCGCTGGCGCGTGCTCACGACGTTCCGACCCTGCGGCGCGCGGCGGTGCTCCTCGCACCAGAGCAGGCGCGGGTGGAGGCCGAGCGGCGCCGGGAGATGGAGCTCATCGCCCGCTCCCGCGCTCGGCTCGACCTCATCCCCGGAATGTGAAACGACGAGTCCCTCCTCCGCGTCGGCGGGCATCCGCGTGAGGTAGAACGCGCCGCTGGACCCGTCCACCATGCTGGCCATGTAGCCCGCCGCGCGGACACGGCGACCTTTCAGCGCCTCGACCCCGGGGGCGATCTTGGGGTCCGGCCCCGGTCGAAACATACAGGTTGGCAAGATCGAGCCGCGACGGCTCCTGCGGCCATGCGCCCGCAGAGGTGGGGCGATCCACGCCGCCTGGCGCCTTCGCCGTTTCGTCTCCCAACCGCCACGTTGCTGTCACCCCCTGAGGTGTAGACATGCGTTCGTGACCTCCGTACTCCTCGTCGACGACGAGCGCGATCTCCTCTCCCTGGTCGACTTCAACCTGCGCGCAGCCGGGTTCGAGACCCTGCTGGCGACCACGGGGGAGCAGGCGCTGTCGATGTTGCGCCGTCGCGCGCCCGACATGGTGCTTCTCGATCTCATGCTCCCGGACATTTCGGGAAACGAGGTGTGCCGCCAGATCAAGGCGGACGTTCGTACGCGCCACGTGCCCGTGGTGATGCTCACCGCCAAGGGGGCGGAGCTCGATCGCGTGGTCGGGTTCGAGGTGGGGGCCGACGACTACGTCACCAAGCCCTTCAGCGTGCGGGAGCTGGCGCTGCGGCTCAAGGCGGTGCTGCGGCGCGCGGGTCCGGGGAGCTCCCTGGAGCGGCCGCCCGACGCGGTCGGTCCCATCCGCGTCGACGTCGATACTCACCGTGCATACGCGGATGGAGCCGAGGTGAGTCTCACACCACTGGAGTTCAAGCTCCTCACCACGATGATGTCGAGGTTGGGGCGGGTGCAGTCGCGGGAGCAGCTCCTGGAGGACGTGTGGGAGATGTCGGCCGACGTCGAGACGCGCACGGTTGACACCCACGTGAAGCGGCTGCGTGAAAAGCTCGGCTCGGGGCGCGATCTGCTGGAGACGGTCCGAGGCCTGGGCTACCGTCTCGTGGACCCGAGCGAGCAAGATTTGACCGGCACATGCTCTCCCGGACCAGGCTGGCGTCGGCGATTCACGCACTCCGCACCGAGATCGCGGGGGGGCCGAACGCGGATCTGGGCCGTGAGGTGCAGGAGCTACAGGAGCTACTCGCCGAGCGCGAGCACCGTCGGTACGCCACGGTGCGAGACCCTGTCGAGCAAGAGCTCCTCTCCGCGCTGCCCGATTGCGCGGCGCTGGTCGACAGCGATGGACGGATCCGGGTGGCGAACGCCGCCTTCGACACCCTGGCTGCGGATGCCCGCGCGGCCGGCCACACGGCGCTGGAGGTGACCCGCAGCGCGGAGCTCGCCGAGGCCGTTCGGCGCGCGCTCGAGGGAACGGCAGCGCGGCTGGAGATCGGACTGCAGCACCGCACCTATCTGGCCAACCTTGCCCCCCTCTTGCGCGGCGAGGTCCTCGTGCTCCTGCGCGACGTGACCGAGGCCAAGCGTGCCCTGGCGACCCGGCGCGACTTCGTGGCCAACGCCAGCCACGAGCTGCGCACACCCATCTCCGCCATCCGCGTCGCCGCAGAGACGCTGCAGAAGGGCGGGGCCATCCCCCCGGACATGGCCCGCAACTTCGTCGACATCATCGCCCGGAATGCCGAGCGCCTGTCCCGGCTCACCCAGGATCTGCTCGACCTCTCGCGCATCGAGTCACGGCAGTGGAAGCTCGACCGCATTGCGGTCGACGTGCGCCAGGTCGGCCAGCAGGTGCTGGAGCTGCTGTCAGACCGTGCGCGGGAGAAGTCGCTGGAGCTGGTGCAGACCACCCCCGACGCCGCGGTTGTGCGGGCTGACCCCCACGCCCTCGAGCACGTACTCGTGAACCTGGTGGACAACGCGGTCAAGTACACCAGCACCGGGCGCGTGACCCTGGGCGCGCAGCGAGACGAGTCGGAGTGGGTGATCTCGGTCCAGGACACGGGCCCGGGGATAGAGCGCCACCACCTCCCCCGCATCTTCGAGCGCTTCTACCGCATCGACGGGGGCCGCTCGCGCGACCAGGGCGGGACCGGGCTCGGCCTCGCGATCGTGAAGCACCTGGTCCAGGCGATGGGCGGCGAGGTCGGGGTGCAGAGCGGGGCGGACGGAAGTCGCTTCTGGGTGCGACTGCCGGTCGCTTGAGCTCCGTTCCATCGCAGTGCCTTCACGTTAAGTAAGGCGATTCGCACACTCGTCACCCGAGCGCCGTCGCGGCGCCATACCCCCCCTCTAGAACGTCACCCGTTCCAAGCCGCGCGCTCAAGCCGCCTCAGCCAAGGGGCAGAGGGAACCATGAATCGCATCCTCGTCGTCATCACAGCACTGTCGCTTGCCTCGGTGGTCCGAGCACAAGACGCGGAGGCACCCGCGGTCGACCCTGCAGCGCTCGAGGGCAAGGTGACCGCCCTCGAGGAGCAGCTTGCCGAGACCCGGTCCATCGTCTCCGCCCTGAGCCGCTTCAAGTGGTCGGGCTACGTGCAAGGTCGGTATGCATGGCAGGAGGCGGTGACCTACAGCACGTCCGAGGGAACCACCGCGAGTCCGAAGGCCAACCCCGACCGCGACAACTTCTTCATTCGCCGCGGGCGTCTCAAGCTGGTCTACGACGCCGACCTGGCCCAGTTCGTCCTCCAGCTCGATGCCACCCCACAGGGTGGGGTGAGCATCAAGGAGGGGTACGCGAGCCTCAAGCTCCCGAAGGGCTTCGCGGTGGACGCTGGCCTGCAGCTCCTGCCGTTCGGCTATGACGTCGGCGCTCGCTCGTCGGCGGATCTCGACCTCCTGGAGCGGTACCGCGGCGCGGGATACTGGCTGAAGGGCGAATACGACGTGGGCGTGACCCTGCGCGGTGCCCACGGTCCCATCAACTTCCGCGGCGGTGTCTTCAACGGAAACGGGGTCGATGGCGGCTCGGGCCGCGACAACGACCAGATCAAGGACCTGATCGGCCGGCTTGGGTTCGACTTTGGCATGGTCACCGGAGGCGTCTCAGGCTGGTACGGAAAGACCCGGGACTACCGGGTGGACCCGGCCAAGACCTACGATCGCAATCGCATTGGCGCCGACGTGCAGGTGTACCTCGACCTCCTTCCCATCGGCGGGACGGCGCTGAAGGGCGAGTTCATCGCGGGCAAGACTGGCATCGGCACCCCCAGTGACGCTGGCGCCGGCCTCGGGCTGGCGGGCCACGCCTGGCACGCGACCGTGGTCCAGAACGTGACCGAATCGTTCCAGGTGGCTGCCCGCTACGAGCAGTTCGTGAAGGACAACAACCTGAAGGCGCCCGCCACCGGCGGCGCCGTCAAGCAGATCGACGAGCTCGATGTCGCGGTCCACTACTACGTGGGCGGCAACTACAAGCTGTCGCTGGCGTACTGGCACCCGATGAACGGGAAGGTGCTGGGTGATTCTGCGACACCCTCCGGCAGCGTGAAGAAGACAGACCAGTGGGTCGCCCAGGCGCAGGCCAAGTTCTAGGACCTCGAGAATCTCACCGGCTGTGGCGGGGAGGGGCGGGGTGCGGCCCGCCGGCGGGCTTGGTTCACGAGATGTGACGCGGTCACGGTTTCGTCACCAGGCCGCCGCCGGGACGCCACGCCCTCCAGCTAATAAGAAGTACCCGTCCCGAGCCACGGCGCCCGATACCCGCTTCCCCAACGCAAGGAGCAACCGAACATGAAGCGTATCCTGCTCGCCCTCGCCCTCGGTGCGATGCCGTTCCTGGCCAGCGCGGCCGTGACGGTGAAGGGCTCCGACACCATGGTGATCCTCGCCCAGCGCTGGGCCGAGGAGTACATGAAGGCCAACCCCGGCAAGAAGGTCCAGGTCACGGGCGGCGGCTCGGGCGTCGGCATCGCCGCGCTCATCAACGGCACCACGGAGATCGCCAACGCCTCGCGCGAGATGAAGGCCGACGAGAAGGGGAAGGTTCGCGACCGCTTCAACGTGCTGCCGACCGAGACCACGGTGGCCAGGGACGGCGTGACCATCTACGTGAACGACGCCAGCCCCGTCGAGCAGCTCACCATCCAGCAGCTGCGCGGCATCTTCAACGGCGACATCACCAACTGGAAGGACGTGGGCGGCCCGGACGCGAAGATCGTCCTCTACTCCCGCGAGAACTCCTCCGGCACCTATGCCTTCTTCAAGGAGAACGTGCTCCAGGGGGATGACTACGCCTCCAACGCCCAGACGCTGCCCGGGACGGCCGCGGTGGTGAACGCGGTGGCCAAGGAGAAGAACGGCATCGGCTACGGCGGCGCGGCCTATGCCAAGGGGGTCCGCGAGGTGAAGGTCGTGGGCAAGGACGGCCAGGGCTACCTGCCCAGCGCCGAGAACGTGGCGGCCGGCAAGTACCCGCTCTCGCGGGGACTGTTCATGTACACGCGCGGGAAGCCCGGCGGCGAGGCGGCGGCCTTCATCGCCTTCTGCCTCTCGCCCGGGGGCCAGGAGATCGCCACCAAGGTCGGGTACTTCCCGGTGAAGTGACACCGTCACGCCACGGTCACCTGGGCGACACGGTCGCGAGGCAATCCCGGCGCAGAATTGCGGATCGATGGACATCGCGCTCCACACGACGGGAGGGAAGTCCACCGGGCCTTCCCTCCCCATCCGCCGGCGACAGCTCCGCGAGTCGCTGATCGCTGGAGTGATCACGGCGGTGGCGGCAACAGGGATCGCCGCCGTGGTCCTGATCCTGGTCTTCGTGGCGCGTGAGGCACTGCCGATCCTCACCTCGGGCGAGGTGCGGCAAGAGGCCAGCTTCGCGAAGATGTTCCTCCCCCAGGTCTACCGGGCGGGCCGCGCCGCCACCTTCGTCTGGCAGCCCGTCGGGAACGTCCCGAAGTACTCGATGATCCCGCTCTTCGTCGGCACCCTGAAGGTCACCTTCGTGGCCATGTTGGTGGCGGGCCCGGTGGGCGTCGCGGCGGCGCTGTTCACGTCGGAGTTCGCGCCCCGCCGCCTGCGCGAGGTGCTGAAGCCCACCATCGAGCTCCTGGCAGGGATCCCATCGGTGGTGCTCGGCTTCTTCGCCCTGATGGTGCTCGCCACCTGGATGCAGGCCACCTTCGGCTTCGCCTACCGGCTGAACTCGGTGGTGGCCGGCGTGGGCCTCGCCCTCACCGTGGTCCCGGTCATCTTCACGGTGAGCGAGGACGCCCTGGCAGCGGTGCCGCGCTCCTACCGCGAGGCGTCGCTGGCCCTGGGCGCGACGCGCTGGGAGACCGCCTTCCGGGTGGTGCTGCCCGCGGCGGCACCGGGCGTGCTGGCCGCGGTGGTCCTCGGCTTCGGCCGTTCCATCGGCGAGACCATGATCGTGCTCATGGCCTCCGGCAATGCGGCCATGACCAGCTTCTCGCTGGGGGACTCGGTCCGGACCCTTCCCGCCACGATCGCGGCCGAGATGGGCGAGGTGGTCTTCGGCGGCGCGCACTACGCAGTGCTGTTCTTCATCGGGGTGGAGCTCTTCCTCTTCACCTTCGTGCTCAACTCCGTCGCTACCTTGGTGGTGCACCGGCTGGTGCGCCGCATGTCCGGGACGGCCGCATGAGCGTCTCGGCCCGCAAGCTCGTGGGCCGAGGCCTCACCGGGCTCACCGGGGCGGCTGCCTTCCTGGTGGTGGCCATGCTGGTGGTCATTCTCTGGGACGTGGTGGCCGGCGGCGCCAGCCGGATCGAGCTGGAAGTTCCTCACCGCCGCGCCCACGGAAGGGATGACCGGCGGCGGGATCTTCCCCGCCATCTATGGCACCGCGGTCATGACCCTGCTCATGACCGTGGCGGTGCTGCCGGTGGGCGTGGTCACGGCCGTCTACCTGCACGAATACGCGCCTCCCCGGTCGCGGATGGCCGAGGCGGTGCGGGTGGCCGTGACCAACCTCGCCGGCGTCCCCTCGATCGTGTTCGGCCTCTTCGGTCTGGGCTTCTTCATCCAGTTCGTCGGGCGGGGCATGGACCGGCTGTTCTCGCAGCCGGGGGTGCTGCGCTACGGCCAGCCGGCGCTCATCTGGGCCTCGCTGACGCTGGCGATCCTGACGCTGCCGGTTGTCATCGTTGCGACCGAGGAGGCCCTCCGCACCGTCCCGCGCGAGCTCCGCGACGCGAGCCTGGCCCTGGGGGCCACCAAGTCGCAGACGCTGGTGCGAGTGGTGCTCCCGGGCGCGCTCCCCGGGATCCTCACCGGGGCCATCCTGGCGGTGGCCCGCGGCGCGGGGGAGGTGGCACCCATCCTCTTCACCGGCGTCGCCTACTTCTTGCCGGATCTCCCGAACTCCCTGTTCTCCCAGTTCATGCACCTCGGCTACCACGTCTACGTCCTGGCCACCCAGTCGCCCGACGTGGAGGCGACGCGCCCCTTGCTCTACGCCACCGTGCTGGTGCTCCTGGTGCTGACCTTCGCCCTGAACGCGGTGGCCATCGTCATCCGGACCCGCACCCGCCGAAGGGCGGAGGGCGCCCACTGACATGACCCCTCCGAACGCCAGCGGCGCCACCCCCAAGATGGAGACGCGCGGACTCACCATCCGCTATGGCGAGAAGATGGCGGTGAAGTCGGTGAGCATGAGCCTGCCCGAACGGCAGGTGACGGCGCTCATCGGCCCGTCGGGCTGCGGGAAGTCCACCTTCCTTCGCGCACTCAACCGCATGAACGAGCTCATCCCGGGGGCCGGCTCGGACGGCGAGATCCTGCTTGACGGGCGCAGCATCTACGAGAGCCATCTCGACGCGGTCGAGTTGCGGCGCCGGGTGGGCATGGTCTTCCAGAAGTCTAACCCGTTCCCCAAGTCGATCTTCGAGAACGTGGCCTACGGGCTGAAGGTCGGCGGCATGACGGATCGGAAGGCGGTCTCGGAGCGCGTGGAGGGGTCGCTCCGTGGCGCGGCGCTCTGGGACGAGGTGAAGGATCGGATGAACGAGAGCGCGCTGGCCCTCTCCGGCGGCCAGCAGCAGCGCCTGTGCATCGCGCGCGCGCTCGCGATCGAGCCGGAGGTGGTGCTCATGGACGAGCCGGCCAGCGCCCTGGACCCCATCGCCACCGCCAAGATCGAGGACCTGATCCACGAGCTCAAGCTGCGGTACACGATCGTGATCGTGACCCACAACATGCAGCAGGCCGCGCGCGTGTCCGACCAGACCGCCTTCTTCTACATGGGGGACCTGATCGAGATCGGGTCCACCGAGCAGATCTTCACCAACCCCAAGGAAGAGCGTACCGAGGACTACGTCACCGGCAAGTTCGGCTGACAGGGGGAGCGGATGCCCACGACCCACACGGACAAGGCGTACGAGCGGGAGCTGACCGAGCTGCGCGATCGGCTCCTGGAAATGGGCGGCCTGGTCGAGACCGCCATCGCGAGCAGCGTCCGCGCCGTCATCGAAAGGGACGCGGAGCTGGCGGAGAGAGTCAAGATCGGGGACCGCGAGATCAATCGGATGGAGGTGGATATCGACGGTGCCTGCCGGCGCGTCCTGGCGCTCCGCCAGCCGGCGGCCTCCGACCTTCGCTTCATCACCACCGCGCTCAAGATCGTCACCGACCTGGAGCGGATGGGCGACCTGGCCGTCAACGTGGCCGAGCGCGCGACGGAGATGGCGCACACGCCGGCCCAGCCTGCGACGCTCAGTCCCATGCACGATCTGGCCAACCTCGCGGATCTCTCCGAGGCCCAGCTCAAGCGCGCCCTGGACGCCTTCGTCACCCGCGACGTGGACAAGGCCGAGCAGGTGCTGCACGGCGACGAGCTCCTCGACGCCCTCTACCTCAAGATCTTCAACGCCCTTCTCGCGATCATGATGGAGGATTCGCGGAACATCCGACGCGCCACCTCGCTCATGTTCGCCGCCAAGCATCTCGAGCGCTTCGGCGATCACGCCACCAACCTCGCCGAGATGGTGGTGTACATGGTCCGGGGGACCGACATTCGCCACCCCAGGAGCCGCACGCCCGGTGATGCGGACGCAGAGCATTGATCGGGGTCCGCGGAGAAGCCGCCGATGACCCCGTCCGTCACGCCTTGACCGGCAGCAGCGCGAGCCCCTCGTAGAGGAGGTACGCGGCCACCGTGCACGTGCGATCGCCGACGTCGAGCGGCGGCGCCACCTCGACCACGTCCATCCCCACCAGCGGCGTCCCGGCCAGGGCGCGCAACAGCGCGAACGCCTCGCGGCTTTGGAGCCCGCCGGGCACGGGCGTGCCCGTGCCCGGCGCGAACGCCGGGTCGAGCGCATCGACGTCGAAGGAGACATAGGTGAGCCGGTTGCCCAGCGCGGTCCGGATCTCACACCCGACCCTCTCCGCGCCACGCTCGGAAACTTCGTCCGTACTGAAGACACGACCTCCGTGCGACCGGGATGGCGCGTCCTCCTCCGGCGAGCCCCACGGGCCCCGGATCCCGACCTGGAATAGAGCCCCTCTCGCCACCAATCCCTCGGCGATGGCGTGGCGGAAGGTCGTTCCGTGGTGAAAGGGTTCGCCCCATGTCTCGGGTCCACTGGTGTCGAGGTGCGCATCCACGTGGACTACCCCGAGCGGCCCATGCCGCCGGGCGAGCGCCCGCAGCGCAGGGAGTGTCACCGAATGATCGCCTCCCACGACGAAGGGCGCGGCCCCCGCCGCTGCGATCGCGGCCACGCGTCCCTCGACCGCATCGCGCATGGCGGCCGCACTGAATGGCGGGAACGCGACGTTTCCTCCGTCCACGGCCAGGACCTCGGCGAAGACGTTGCGCCGATGCACCGGGTGGTAACCCTGGACCAGCGCCGAGACGCGCCGGACGTGCCAGGGCGCGAGCCGTGCGCCGGGCTGGTATGTGGTTCCCAGGTCTGTCGGGACGCCCACCAGGACCGCTAGCGTTCCAGGTGGGATCTCGCCTGCGGCGAGCGGCAGCCTGAAGAACGGGATCTGCCCGTGGGCGAGATAGGTCAGCGCGCTTTCCTGAGCCATTCGGCACGGTCCTCTAGCAGCGACAAGGTGCATGCGCGCGCGGCGTCGGCGAGCCGCTCCGCGGTCGGGTACGCCTGCGAAGGGATGGGGTCACCGAACGCGACGTCGACCAGGCATCGGTCCAGGCCGGCGAAGCGGAGGTAATGCGGCACGAAGGTCGCGTCGCCGACCCAGGCGAGCTGCCGCGGCCGGTAGCGAAGCGCAGCGGGCACCACCGGCACGTCCGAGCATCCGGGCGACCTCGAAGAGCCCCTTGCGGAAGCGGAGCACGGTCGAGCCGTCGGTGGTGGTACCCTCCGGGAAGTTGAGGACGATGCCGCCCTCACCAAGGACCCGCTCGGCGGCGCGCATGACCTCGATCCGCGAGCCGGCGCTGCTCCGCTCGACGAAGAGCACCCCGGCCCGCCGGGCCAGTGCACCGAGCAGGGGCCAGGAGGCGAGCTCGGACTTGGAGATTGGCACGCAGGCCGTTTGGGAGAGGACGACGAGCGGGTCGAGGTAGGAGAGGTGGTTCGAGACGAGCAGCGCTGGTCCCAGCGGCGAACGCCCGGAGGCGCGCACGTCGAGGCCATGGATCTCGAGGGCCCGCCGCGCAGCGTCTTCCAGGAGCGCGATCCGGCTCTGCGCTTCCCCGGATTGCCCCGAGATGCGCCGCCCACTGCGCGCGAGCGTCACCGCCGCCAGCCCCGCCATCCGCGCGAATCGGCTGGCGGCGCGGAGTGCGTTTCCGCCTTCCATCACGCCGCCCCCAGCGCCACCCGGCGCGGTTCTGCTGGTGGCGCAGCGACGGCGCGCGGCGCGACCGGTCCCATCCGCTCGAACCGCGCGCGGAGCCGCTCGAAGCCCTCCTTCTCGATGCGCGACACGAGCCGCCTGTCGCCGGGGCCATAGAACGCATCCCGCATGCCGACCTCTCGGGCGCCAAGCGCCGCGTGAAGAGAACGAGCCTGCAGGTTGTCCTCCTTCACCGTGAACCAGCAGGCATCGCAGCGGTCGAGGGTCGCCGCCACCAAGGCCCGGAGGAGGAGGAAGGCGACGCGGCTGCCCTGATACGCGGGCGCGACCGCCAGCGTGGTGCAGTACGCCTCCCGGCCACGGACGAAGCACAGCAGGTAGCCGGCAGGGACCTCGCCGTCGAAGGCGATGAAGCAGGAGTCCTGGAAGAACTCGCAGCACAGCCGGACATAGTACGGCCCGAGCACCGCCTCGCCCTCGGCTCCGAAAACCTCATCCTCCATGCGCATGAGGATCTCGAAATCCTCGGGGCGGATCGGTCGCACGGTCTTCTCAGCCATTCGCGGCCTCCTGTTCCGGTGGAGGCTAGGCGGCGACCGTGGCTCGACCGTGGCGCCCGGGTGACGAGCGGGAAAGAAGGTGCTCGGGGGGGCGCGATTCACCCAACGTTTGCGGCACGTTCGCGGCGCCGTCACCCCTTGCAGGCGAGGATGCGATCCGTCAGGCAGGCAAACCAGGGCGCCGGGAAGGGACATGCTCATCGCGCACGTGTCGGACCTTCACATCGGCAGGGATCGCGCCGCCGACCACGCCGCTCGGCGTGTCGCCGAGGCCGTCGAGGACGCTGGCGTTGCGGCAATGATCGTCACCGGCGACGTCACGCACTCGGGCCGGCAGGTCGAGCTGGCGGGATACGAGGCCAGCTTCGGCCGGCTCCTCGCGCGGGAGCGCGTCGTCGCGGTGCCCGGCAACCACGATCGGCTCTCCGACGGTGCCGGGGGGGCCTTCATGAAGGATGCTCGGGTCTCGGTCTCGAGCCGACCCGGGCTGCACGTGGTCCAGATCGACTCGACCGGGCCGCACAACCGCCGCCGCCTGTCCTCGCATGGATTGCTCACTCGCGCGGACCTGAGCGCGGTCGATTCCGCGCTCGGGGCCGCACCGGAGGGGGCATTGACCGTGCTGGCTCTCCACCACCACCTCTTGCCGCTCCCGCCGGACACCCCTCTCCGAGGGCGCCGCCCCCGTCGAGGGTAGTCCTCCGCACGAGGGTGCCCTTCGTCCCGCCACGCGCGTTGCACGACCTGCTGATAGGCTTGTCGCCCTTCTCACCCGTGGACCACGACTCAAGGCGAACGCGGTACGGCGGGTGGAGGGGTATCGGTGCGTACGTGGAAGGGTTCTCGAAGGAACACGCGAAGCAAGCTTGATAGCCCGGAAGCAGCCAGCTCGTACCGCGTCGACTCGGCGCGGGCGACCGATCACGCAGCGCGCTCTTGCCACCCGCAAGGCAAGGGGCAAGGCTCTACGGGATCGTCTGCCACGCGCCGAACAAGGTCGATGGACGTCCGATACGCTCCGGGAGAACCTGGTCTTCATCCTCAGGGCGGCAGTGAAGGGGCGGCGGCTGGCGCTCTTGCCTCTCCGATGGAAGCGGATGGCGGCGTCTCCGTTCGACTTCTATCGCGGTGCTGTTTCGGTCATGGCTTCGGACCTCGGGCCCCTCGCCACCTCCGGCGTGGAGGTCCAGCTGTGCGGCGACGCTCACCTCCTGAACCTCGGAGCGTACGGCGCTCCTGACGGCCGTCTCGTCTTCGACCTCGACGACTTCGACGAGAGTTGCCGCGGCCCTTTCGAATGGGATCTCAAGCGGCTTGCGACGAGCTTCGCTGTCGCGGGCCGGGTGGCAGGTCACAGCGACGCCGATTGCATCAGCAGCGTGCGGTCGCTCGTGCGGACCTATCGAGAGGATCTGGACCGCCTGTCGAGAATGCCGGTGCTGGAGATGGCCCGGCTGGAGATCACGCCGCGCTCGACCGGGAAGCGGCTTGCTCCGGTCTTCACCGGGGCTGCCCGTGATCCCCCCGCGGAGCTCGCCAAGAAGGCGACGGTTCCGAGATCCGCAGGCTACCCACGATTCCAGAGTGCCCCACCGCACCAGTTCAGGATGAAGGGGAGCGAGGTGGAGAAGGTGCTCGGTTCCCTTGCCGAGTATCGGACCACCTTGGGACCCGACGGCCAGCAGATGCTCGATGCCTATGCCGCTTTCGACGCCGCATTCCGGGTCGCGGGCACGGGCAGCATCGGTGTCGACAACTACCTCGTCCTGCTCTACGGGAGCGGGGTCGAGGATCCTCTGTTTCTGCAGGTCAAGGAGGAGGACTCCTCCTGCTGGCGGCCGTATCTCACGAATGCCGCTGACTACCAGAAACTCTACCCGCACCAGGGAAGACGCACTGCCGAGGGTCAGCTTCGAACGCAGACGCTGGCCGATCCCTTCCTCGGCTGGACGCGCATCGGCGGCAAGGACTTCGTCGTGCGCCAGTGGTCCGATCACCAGGCGACGATCAACGTCAGGATGCTGAAGAAGCGCGCCGTGCTGGAGGACTACGCCAGGCTCTGCGGACAGGTCCTCGCCAAGGCACACGCCCGAACTGGCGATGGGGCGATGCTGAGCGGTTACTGCGGCAGAAGTGAGCGTCTCGATGCGGCCATCGCTTCCTTCGCCGTGGCATACGCCGACCAGACCGAGCGGGACTACGAGCGATTCTGCAAGTCGATCTCCTGAGTCTGGGGCCGCGGAGCAGCCGAGGGGAGGCAGCGCCAGGGCATGCGCGCCACCTCCCGCGGGCGGTGGATCGAGAAGACGCTAGAGGCGTTCACCCGTGGACGGGTCCTGCAGGAGCCTCTCCGCGCGTGCTGCGCCGGGCTCGAACGCAAACATCCCGAACAGCGAGGATGCCTTCTCGTCGAACGAGAAGTTGCCGATCGTGCCGGTCTGCCAGTTGTCCTCGATGAAGCGGAGGATCGAGGACTGATCGGTGGCCGAGTGGTCGACCCAGCGTGCCCAGAAGTCGAGGAGCTCGTTGAGCGGCATCCGGAGTGCCTCACCGGCAACTGAATCCAGGCCCTGACGCTCGCGTCTGGCTCGCTCCCGGTATTCATGGAGACGGCGCTGCACCTCCGCTAACTCCGGAAGCCGGCGCGGTGCCAGCGCACGACCGTGTCCCGCTGGACGATGCGAGACTCCCGACCCCGCTTCAGAGTCGGCGCAGCAGAATCCAGAAAAGCCGATCGGCAGGCCGAATGACGGGGTGCCTTCGGCTGGCCAGGGTGGCGAGCTGTTTGGCGGAGGGCCAGGTTCTCGATCACGAGATCACGGCGAGAGCGCAGGGCCGTGCGGAGCGTCGGCAGGAGGGCCACGAGGAGGCGAAGCATCGAGCCGGCGAGGATCCATGCAGTGGGCAGAATCGTCAATGGTTTCAACGCGGACCGGATTCTGGCGACCCACAGGCTACGTCTTCTTGCCGATGCGACGGGAGAGGGAGTCGATAGTGATGGCCAGCACCACGATGACCCCGTTGAACACTTGCTGCCAGTACACGTTCACCCCGCCCAGCACGATGATGTTCCCGATCACGCCCATCATGGCGCCGCCGATGAGTGCGCCGAAGATGGACCCGATCCCGCCCGTGGTGGCGATGCCACCGATCACCGGGGCGGCGATGGAGGGCAGCACCCACGTCTGCCCGATGGCGGTCTGAGCGGAGATCAGCCGGAAGGCCATGAGGATCCCGGCCAACCCGGCGAACGTCCCCGCGATCGCGTACGCGGTGATGCGGACGTTGTTCTCCTTGATGCCGACGATCTTCGCCGCCTCCCGGCTGTTGCCGACCGCGTAGAGCTTGCGGCCGAAGACCGTCTTGGTGGTGACGAACTGGGCGACGATGAAGACCGCGATCATGAAGAACACCGGAATCGGCACCCCCAGCAAGGAGCCGGCGCCGAGGAAGGTGACGTTCTCGGGCAGCCCGACGATGGTCCTGCCCCGGGTGACGAGCAGATTGAGCCCGGTGAAGGCGGTCTGGGTCCCGATGGTCAGCACCAGCGAGTTGAGGTTGAACCCGGTGATGAGCAACCCGTTGATGGAGCCGAGCAGCGCGCCCGCGGCCACGCCGATGGCCATCGCGAGCACCGGGTTCATGTGGTAGTCGACGAGAAGCTTCGCGCAGACCACCGCCGACAGGCCGGCGATCGCGCCGATGGAGATGTCGATGTCACCGAGGAGGAGGAGCAGACCCTGGGCGATGGCGACGATGCCGATGAAGGCGAGGTCGCGCGCCATGATGGCCAGGTTGTAACCGGTGAGGAAGTTCTCGGAGATGAAGCAGGACGCGACGAAGATCAGCAGAAACGCACCGATCACGCCCGAGAGCTTGCCCATGCGCCCGCCGCGCAACACCGCCGCGACCTTGCGGAGCGCTCCGGCTGCCGACGTCAGGCCGACGGTGGCGCCACCGGACGCTGCTCCCCGATCCCGATCACCGAGCTCAGGACGCGCTCCATCGTCAGCTGCCTGTCCGCCAGTTCCTGGTGCACCCGGCCGTGATAGATCGTGATGACCCGGTTGGCGCATTTGAGCAACTCCTCCAATTCGGACGAGATGAGAACGATCCCCACGCGCTGCTCCTCGGCAATCCTCTTCATGAGCGCGTAGATCTCGTCCTTGGCCTTGACGTCGATGCCTCGCGTGGGCTCGTCCAGAAAGAGCACGCGGGGAGAGGCCTCCATCGTCCTGCCGATGAGGACCTTCTGCTGGTTCCCTCCGCTCAGGTACTCGATCTCCTGCTCGCCGGAGCGCGCCTTCACGTTGTAGCCCTGGATGACCGACTTCGTGATCGCCTTCTCGCTGGCGCTGTCGAGGATGCCCGCGCGCGAGACCTTGTCGAACAGCAGCGCGCAGATGTTCTCCTGCACGCTGAGGTGGGCGAAGATGCCCTGGGTCTTCCGCTCCTCGGACAGGTAGAGGAGACCCTTCCGGATCGCGTAGCTCGGGTCCCTGAACTTCCATGGGCTGCCCAGGTACCGGACCTCACCCCGCTTCTCGGGCAAGTAGCCGAAGATCGTCTGCATGATCTCCGTCCGCCCCGCCCCCACCAGGCCCGCGAACCCCAGGATCTCCCCCTCCCGGAGCGAGAACCCCACGTCCTGGAAGCGGGTCCCGCTGAGGCCACGGACCTCGAGGAGCAGCGCACCGGGTGGACGGGTGGGACGGTACACCTGATCCAGGTCCACCTCCTTGCCGGTCATCCTCTTGATGATCCAGTCGACCGAGACCTGGTCGACCCTGGAGCTGCCCACCACGACCCCGTTCCGCAAGGCCGTGACCACGTCGTTCAAGCGGAACACTTCTTCCAGCTTGTGCGTGATGAAGACGACGGCCTTCCCATCGCGCCGCAGCAGGTCCACCACCGCGAAGAGCCGGTCCACCTCCGGCTTGGTGAGCGAGGCGGTGGGCTCGTCCAGGATGAGCACCTGGAACTTGTCATTGGCGAGCGCCCGGGCCACCTGGAGCAACTGCTGCTCGGCGACGGGGATCTCGTTGACCACGTCCCGCGGTGACGCCTTCATCTGCAGCTTGTCCAGGTACGCCTGCGCCATCAGCTCGCACTTGCGACGGCTGTAGATCGGCGACCGCATGCCCTGCCGGTCGAAGGGGACGAACAGGTTCTCGGCAACGGTCATGTTGCCGAACAGGTTGAGCTCCTGCGGGACGTACGCCACGGCCCGGAAGCCCGGGTCGTGGTGGTGCATCTCGGCGCCCTGGATCGTGACCGTCCCCTCGTCGGCGCGATACAGACCGGTCAGGATCTTGACGAGCGTGCTCTTGCCGGCACCGTTCTCGCCCACCACGCAGTGAGCCTCGCCGCTGTTGACGTTGAGATCGACACGGTCGAGCGCGACCACCCCCGGGAAGCGCTTCGTGATTCCTTTCGCCTGGAGCGCGATCATGAGAGGAAGCCCCGTCGGAAGCCGGAACGACGGCGGCGGGGGGAGATGGCGCCGGGCCATCTCCCCCGCGCCCGGTGTGCCTAGAACCCCTCGATGTTCCCGTTCTTGACCATATCCGGGACCATGTACCCGATGCCAGTGTTGTACCAGAGCGGGGATTCGATGCCGAGGTTCTGCATCATGAGCGAGACGGTCACCAGGCGTCCGATGAGGTGTGGCCGGGTGGCGATGGAGAGATCCAGAACACCCTGCCGCATCAGCTCCTGAAGCTGGGGAACGTCGTCGATGCCGACGTACTTGACCTTGCCGACCTTCTTGGCCTCCTTGATGGCGAGGCCCACGCCGACCGGTCCTGCGGCGTCGACGACGGCGAAGCCGTCGAGGTCGGGGTTGGCGGAGAGGATCCGGGAAGCCTCGGTCTGCGCCTTCTCGACGTCGTCGTAGTCGAAGCCGGTCGCCACCACCTTGATGCCCGGGTTCTTCTTGAAGAGGTCGTTCAGCGCCTTGAAGCGGTCGGCGTGCGCCGAGTTGGTCGGGACGCCGTGGATGATGGCGACCTTGCCCTTGTTGCCGAGCCGCTTGAGCAGCTCCTTCCCCTCGATGGTCCCCTGGTCATAGAAGTCGTTGGAGATGTAAGGGATCTGCGAGCCCTCGGGGGACGTCGACACGAACAGCACCAGCGGGATGCCGCGCTTCTGGGCCTCGCGCAGGATGGGCAGGCTGGCATTGACGTCGTTGCAGTCGATGGCGATCCCGTCCGGCTTGGTCGCAATGGCCCTCTCGAGCAGCTTGTTCTGCTCCTGAAGGTCCGCCTGTGCCGGCGCCTGGTAGTCGATCACGATCTTCGTCCCCAGCGCCTTGCCGAGCCTGTCGGCCGCGTCCACGGAGGCGTTGTGGACGATGTCGAACCACGCCTGGACCAGGATCGGGATCATCACGAACCTGTATTCCTTCTTGACCTGCACCGGCCCGGCCTTCGCCTGCGCCCGCACCTGCAGCGGGGTCGCGACCATGAAGGACAGCGCAACCAAGATGCCCAGAAGTCTTTTCACAGCGTCCTCCTTCGCATCGTTTCGAGCCACATCGTCTCGCTTCGACCACCTCGCCCCGTCCGGGTAATGCAAATGATTGCACCTTACGCAAATTGTTTCGATGCGGTGCGACAATACGCGCGCCGGTCGGCCCCGTCAAGGGCCCCCGCCGGCGGGCGTCCGGCCGGCGGCATGAGGGACCAGCAGTGAAGCAAGGGGCATGATCGGTCGCGCGGTTCCGCTTTCCCGTGAGCCCTCTCGTTCAGACGTGGAGCGCCTTTCCTTCTGTTGCCCGCATCGCCTCCATGACCGCCTCCGACAGGGTCGGGTGCGTATGGATCATCCGCGCCACGTCATCGGGGAGCAGCTCGGCGGTGCGGGCCAGCAGCAGCTCGTGGAGCAGCTCCGGCGCGCTCTCGCCGACGACGTGAGCGTCGAGGATCTCGCGCGTGCGCGGGTCGACGAGCACCTTGACCATGCCCTCCGGCTTCCCGATCGCCACCGCCTTCCCCACGGCCCGGAGCGGGAACACCGCCTTCTCGAAGGCATCCCCTCGCTCCGAGCGCGCTTCTCGGTGAGGCCGAAGCGGGCGACCTGCGGTCCGCAATAGACCGCCGCCGGGACGGCGCCGGGATCGACCCGCCGCGGCGTGGGCCGACCGGCCATGTGCTCGACGGCGATCTCGGCCTCCTTGGATGCGACGTGGGCGAGCCGGCGGCCACACCCACGATGGCGGCCTCTGAGTAGCATCGAGCCGCCCTTGCCCTTGCAGCTCCCCGTCCGGCGCCCGAAGAGCTCCGCCATCATCGCGTTCAGGTCGATCCCCTACGCGATGGTGTGGCCGTGGCCGCGGTGCGTGCTGGGGATGAGGTGGTCCGGGCCCAGCGCAGCGATGGCGCCGATGGCCGTCGCCTCCTCGCCGATGTAGAGGTGCGTGGTTCCGTGGATCATGCCGCGCGAGGAGAAGTACGACGCGACCTTCTCCTCGAAGGCGCCGGTCTGAACCATCCGGAGGTACATCCGTCCGAGCTGCTCGCGGCTGAGCGCTCCGACGGACTCGGGAGCGCTGGACGCAATTGTGAAATGTATTCCCGTGCTTGTAAGATGTTTCGCGGCGGATGGTACTCGCGTGATCGGGGCCCGTCAAGCCCGCCAGCGAGCGGGCGTGCCATCGCCGAGGGGCTGGATGACCGTGGGTGCGCCCGGGGATCGCCATGGAGAGAGCGCCTCGCGAGACCGCGTCGAACCCGCCACGGGCACACTTCGAGCGTGGGGCGCCTTGACACGTCCAGACCCGGATCGTATGGACTCCGCTCAACCAAGGGACCATGTGCGTACATCGCGACACGAGGATCTCTCGACCCCTCCCCGGGTTTGGGTGGATCAGCTCCTGAAGGTCCGGCGCTCGCAACTCAGGTGCCCCGGTAAGCGATGAACTCCAGACGCCGAAAGTCCTCGAAGACGCCCAGGGGGCCGCGGGGCGGACCGGGGCCGAGGCCGCTCTCGCTCATCTCCTCGAAGACCCAGCTCTCGAAAGCGGCGCAGCTCTACTACGTCGAGGAGATCAGCCAGCATCAGATCGCGAAGCGGATGAACGTCTCGGTCGCTAGCGTGTCGCGCGCTCTCGACAAGGCGCGCAGGCTCGGCATCGTCCGCATCACGATCCACGCCGACGCCGACGACTTCTCGCAGCTGGAGATCGCGCTGGAGCAGGCGTTCGGGCTGCGCGAGTGTCTCCTCGTCCCCAGCTTCGAGCAGATCGACCACGTCTACGCGGCGATGGCACGATCCCTGGCCGAGATCCTGGGTCGGATCCTCCGGAGGGGTGACACCCTGGGTCTGAGCTGGGGAGAGACCCTCAAGGCCATGGGCGACAACATGCCGCCCGTGCCAGTCAAGGGCGTGGACGTGGTCCCTATCACCGGTGCACTGGGGACGATCGACACGGGGATCTACCCCGGCAGCCTGGCGCGGGTGTTCGCCGAGAAGATCGGGGGCACACCGTACCTCATCAACACGCCCGCGATCGTGGGCAGCGACGCGATCCGGCGTTCCCTCATGTCGGACAGCAGCTTCCAGCAGATCCTGGACATGTGGAAACGCCTCAACGTCGTCGTCCTCGGCGCGGGAGGGCTCGGGAAGGAGAGCTCGATGTTCCGGGCCAGCATCTTCAGCGCCAGCGAGCTCGAGGCGATGCAGCAGGCCGGCGGCGTGGCGGCGTGCAACTTCATCCTCTTCGACGAGTTGGGGAACGCGGTCCGCGCGGAGGTCGCCGATCGGGTCGTGAAGCTCCCGCTCAACGAGCTCAAGCACGTCGAGCACAGGATCCTGATCGCAGGTGGGCGAAACAAGGCCCACGCGCTCGCGGCCGTTCTTCGGAGCCAGATCGCCACTGCGATCATAACGGACGTGGAGTGCGGACGGGCGCTGCTCCGCGAGGGGAGCGAAGCTCCCGCGCCCGCCGCACGCGAGGCCGAGAAGAGCACGTAGCGACCGCGGCGCCTCCCACTGGATCCAGCGCCTCCGAGGAGCCCTTCAGGCGAACCGGCCACCCTGGGCGCGACGTCCGCGGTTCGTCCCGGGGATGGAGCAACGAACCCGCCCAGCGCTCCGACCTGGCCCGGTGCAGCGCCTTGACACGCCCGATCGACGAGCGCTAGTGTGCCGCCCAGAAACATCTTGCTTTACTTGAAATGACTTGCGTATTCCGGTGGCCGGACCTCGCTGGCGCGAGGTCGCGCGCACCACCCGTCGCAGTGGCGAAGGCGCAATCCCGAGCGACCGGGGAGAGTGTCCCGGCCCGCAGCTCGTCCGAGCTCCCTGATCGGAGGACGTCATGGCGGAGAGGAAGATCATCCAAGTCGGAATCGTGGTGCGGGACATCGAGAAGTACCTCCCCAACTACGCGAAGCACTTCCACAAGGGTCCCTGGGACATCTACGACTTCGCCCCGCCCGAAATGACCGACACGACGTACATGGGGAAGCCGTCGGAGTGGTCCGCACGGATCGCCCTCGCCTGGGTGGGCGATCGGCACGTCGAGATCATCCAGCCGCTGAAGGGGCCGAACGTGTACTACGACCACCTCGAGAAGAAGGGCGAGGGGCTCCACCACATCAAGGAGTGGGTCCAGGACTGCCGGAAGGAAGTCGAGCGCTACCGGGCCATGGGCATCGGGGTCGTGCAGAGCGGGCGTCTCGGGGACGACGAGTTCTACTACCTCGACACGGTGCCGCTGCTCGGCTTCTACCTCGAGGTGGGGAACAACGGGAACATCCGCAAGCCGGACCGGCAGTTCACGCTCTAGCGGCGAGGATGGGCCATGGCTCTGCTCGGGATCGACGTCGGGACGACGGGGGTCAAGACCCTCCTGATCGCCGAGGACGGTACCGTGCGCGGCGAGGCGACGCGCGCTTACCCCCTGCACTCCCCGGCTCCGGGATGGTTCGAGCAGGATCCCGAGGACTGGTGGACCGGCACGGTGCAGGCGATCCGGCAGGTCCTCACGGAATCCGGTGCCACCGGCCGGGACGTGCGCGGCATCGGGCTCTCGGGCCAGTACCACGGCCTCGTGATGCTCGACAGGGAAGGTGGCGTGCTTCGCAGGAGCATCCTCTGGAACGACCAGCGGACCGCCCGCCAGTCAGCCTTCATCGTCGAGAAGGTGGGTCGGGAGCGGCTGCGGCGGATCTGCGCCACCGGTGGGGCGCCGTACTTCACCGCCTGCAAGCTGCAGTGGGTGCGAGACAACGAGCCGGAGATCTACGACCGGGTCTCCCGGATCATGCTCCCCAAGGATTACGTCCGCTACCGGCTCACGGGCGAGTGCTGCACGGACGTGACCGATGCCTCCGGGACCCTGTTCCTGGACGTCGCGAAGCGGAACTGGTCGAGCGAGATGCCCGGGCTGCTCGGCGTCACGCGCGACATCCTCCCCCAGGTGGTCGAGTCGACGGCCATCTCCGGCGTGGTGAGCGAGGTGGGACGGGCCGAGACCGGGCTGCTGCCCGGGACCCCCGTGGCGGGTGGAGGCGGCGATCAGGCGTGTGCGGCGGTCGGGATGGGCATCGTCACCGAGGGCGCCGCCTCGTTCTCGATCGGGACGTCGGGGGTCATCTACGCGGCGACCGCTGTGCCGAAGGTCGATGCGGAAGGTCGGTTCGACACCTTCTGCCATGCCGTCCCGGGGATGTGGTCCGTCCTGGCCTGCATCAACTCGGCGGCCGGATCTCACCAGTGGTACCAGGACAAGCTCGCGGCCTGGGAGCGCGCCGAGGCAGAGCGGCGCGGGACGACGATCTTCGCCGTGCTGGACGACCTCGCTGCCCAGGCTCCGATCGGCTCCGGCAAGCTGCTCTTCCTCCCATACCTGGCGGGGGAGCGGCACCCGCATACCGACACCGAAGCGCGCGGCGTCTGGTTCGGCCTGCACGCGGGCCACGGCCGGGAGCACCTCATCCGATCGGTGCTCGAGGGAGTGGCGTTCTGCTTCCGCGATTGCCTCGAGGCCATGAAGAGCAACGGCATTCCCATGCGCGAGATCCGCGCTACGGGGGGCGGCGCCCGCTCGCCGCTGTGGCTGGACATCATGGCCAACGCCACCGCACACGACATCCTCACCATGCAGGCGGACTCCGGAGGTGCCTCCTTCGGCGCCGCGCTGCTGGGCGGGGTCGCCGCCAGAGTCTTCGGGAGCGTCGAGCAGGCCTGCGCCGCGACGGTGGCCACCGGCAGCGCCGTTCCCTGCAATGCGGCGAAGTCGGCGGAGTACGGCAAGCTCTTCGAGGTGTTCCGGTCGCTGTACCCCGCCCTGCGGGACGCCTACCGGCGGCTCGCCGAGGCGTGATCGGGTCGACCGAAGTCAGTGGAAGCGTCCGCGGAACCGATGGTCATTCGATGTCTGGTGCTGGTCCGAGCCGAGCATCCACCGTGTCGACCACCCCATCGGTCCGACACGAGGAGGACGTCATGAGAGCGCTGATCCGTACGTTCCTTTGGGCCCTGGCCGCCTGCCTGCTGGTCGGACAGGTCGCACGTGCCGCCGAGGCGAACAAGAAGTTCGAGATCGTCATGGTGGTCAAGCTGGAGGGCGTCTCCTGGTTCGACGACATGCGCCGAGGGATCGAGCGCTTCGCCAAGGACAACCCGGACGTCAACGCCTATCAGATCGGGCACAACACCGGCGACCCCGCCGCGCAGATCCGGCTGGTGGAGGACCTGATTGCCAAGAAGGTGGATGCGATCGTCGTGATCCCCAATGACGTGAAGGCCATGGAGCCCGTGCTCAAGAAGGCGAACAACGCGGGGATCCTCACCTTCTCCCACGAGGCGGCGTCCCTGCAGAACGTCACCTTCGACATCGAGGCGTTCAACAACGCCGCGTTCGGCGAGGAGATGATGAAGAACCTGGCCAAGAACATGAAGGGCCAGGGCGAGTACGCCCAGATCGTCGGCCTGCTCACGATGGAGACGCACATGGACTGGGCGGGCGCGGCCAGCAAGTACCAGCGTGAGAAGTTCCCGGCCATGAAGCTCGTGACGGATCCGCCGGTCGAGGACAGCAACGACCAGCAACTCGCGCACGAGAAGGCGCTGGAGCTCCTGAAGAAGTATCCGAACCTGAAGGGGTTCCAGGGCAACACCGCTGGGTCGGCGCCGGCGTTCGCGCTCGCCGTCGAGGAGAAGGGCCTCGCCGGGAAGTTCTACATCTCCGGGCTGTCCCTCCCCTCCATGGCCAGGGACTACCTGAAGCGCGGGACGATCCAGTCCATCCACTTCTGGAGCCCGGCCGACGCGGGCTACGTCTCGATGAAGGTCGCGCTCGAGACCCTCAGGGGACACAAGATCGCGTCCGGGACGAACCTCGGCCGCCCAGGGTACGAGAACGTGAAGGTCGTCGGGAAGGTCGTGTTCGGGAACGCTCCCATCACCTGCACGGCGCAGAACGTGGACCAGTACAAGTTCTAGCCGCGTCGTGTGAGATCACCGGGGTGGCTGCTCGCGAGGTGGCCGCCCCGTTTCGCACCCGTGGCAGCTTGCCGGGTCGTCGCTCGCGGTAGCCGCCACGGGCAGGATCTCCGCCCCGCGGCGCCGCGAGCGCCGGGGCCGGGAAAGGATTCGAAGACGTGACGACGAATCCGGCATCGCGGGTGCTGCTCGACGTCCAGGGCGTTTCCAAGGCGTACAAGGGTGTCCAGGCGCTCAGCGACGTCAGCATCACGATCCACCGCGGCGAGATCCACTCGCTGGTGGGAGAGAACGGCTCCGGCAAGTCCACCCTCATCAAGATCATCGCTGGGGTCACGCAGCCGGATCGCGGCGAGATCGTGTTCGACGGCAAACATCGCACCGAGGGGATCACGGCGCTCGGCGCCATCCGGGCCGGGATCCAGGTCATTTACCAGGATCTCTCGCTCCTACCGAACCTCACCGTCGCCGAGAACATCGCGCTCAGCCAGGTCGTCGAGAAGGGCCGCCGGTTCATCAACTGGGCAAGCATGCGAAGGGTGGCGGAGAGTGAGCTCCGCAGCATCCACGCCCAGCTCGATCTCGACGCCGTGGTCGAGGACCTCCCGGTCTCGAGCCGGCAGCTGGTCGCCATCGCGCGGGCCCTCACGCAGGGCGCGAAGCTCATCATCATGGACGAGCCGACCACCGCCTTGACCAAGCCCGAGGTGGAGGCGCTGGTCGCGGTCATCGACGAGCTCCGCTCCCGAGACATCTCCACCCTCTTCGTCAGCCACAAGCTCGACGAGGTCCTGGAGATCTCCGACAGGGTCACGGTGATCCGGGACGGCAAGCCGGTCGGCGTCTTTCCGGCCAGCGACCTGACGACGAGCGAGCTCGAGGCCCACATGACGGGCAAGCCCGTCACGCGGGAGCGGTTCGAGTCCTCCACGGACACGACCGGCGTTCCTCTCCTCGAACTCCGCAATCTCAGCCGCAAGGGGCACTTCTCCGAGGTGAGCCTGAAGCTGTGGAAGGGCGAGATCCTGGGGATCACTGGCCTGCTCGGCGCGGGCAGGACCGAGGTCGCCCTTTCCATCTTCGGCATGAACCCCGCTGACGCGGGGGAGCTGCTCCTGAATGGCGAGCGGGTGACCATCCGGTCCACCGAGGACGCGGTCCGCAACGGGATCGGGTACCTGCCGGAGGACCGGGTGGTCCAGGGGCTCTTCGAGAGCAAATCGATCGGTGAGAACATCGTCGTGACCATCCTGGAGCGGCTGCTCGGTGGGCTGAGACTGGTCAGTGCGCGCAAGGCGCGCCAGGCGATCACGCGCTGGGTGAGTGAGCTGAAGATCAAGACGGCCTCCAGCGCGCTTCCGGTGACGAGCCTTTCGGGCGGCAACCAGCAAAAGGTCGTCATTGGCAAGTGGCTCGCCATCCAACCTCAGCTGTTCATCCTCGACAACCCCACGGTGGGGATCGACGTTGCCTCCAAGGCCTACATCCACGGGATCGTCCGCGACCTGGCCCGGGCAGACATGGGCGTGATCCTCATCTCCGACGAGATCCCCGAGGTCCTCGCAACCTGCAACCGGGTTCTGGTCATGAAGGAAGGCAGGATCATCTGCGAGGTCAGGCCCGCCGAGACTACCGAAGAGGAGCTGTATGGACTGGTCAGCGGCAACGCCAGCTAGCGCGGACCTCTTCAGGCGAATCCTGCGGAGGAACGAGTTCTACCTGCTCCTCTTCTTCGTCTGCTTCTGCGCGTTGGTCCAGGGCTTCGCCAGCTCGTTCCTGACGCTGGAGAACCTGTTCGACGTCACCAAGACCAGCGCCGGGTTCGCGATCCTCGCGGTGGGGGTTCTGGTGGTCCTGCTCTCCGGGGGCATCGACGTCTCCTTTCTCGCCATCGCGATCTCCGCCCAGTACGGCGCGGTCAAGCTGCTCATCGCGCTCGGCGTGAGTAGCCTGCCCATGGCGTTCGCGGTGTCGTGCGGGATCGGCATCCTGCTCGGCGCCATCAACGGCGTTCTCATCTCCGCCTTCCGCCTTCCGACCCTCATCACCACGCTGGGAACGCAGACCGTGTTCCATGGCCTCCTCCTCACGCTTCTCGGGAGCAGGGCCATCAACTCCTCGGACCTCCCGCGGTGCTTCCTGGATTTCAGCAAGGCACACGTATTCACGCTGGCGAAGCCCGACGGCACCCCTTACGGTCTGTCCGCCTTCGTCCCCATCGCCGTCGGCGTCTACGTGCTCACCTGGCTGTTCTTGAAGTTCACCAAGATCGGCCGGGGAACGCTCGCCATCGGAGGCAACGTCGAGTCGGCGCGCCGGATCGGGTTCCACGTGCCGCTCATCCAGATCTCGGTCTACAGCTACGTCGGATTCCTGGCCGGGATCATGGGAATCATCAATGTGGCCCTGATCCGCTATGTCACGCCCACGACCCTGGTCGGCAGCGAGCTGGACGTGATCGCCGCGGTCGTGCTGGGCGGGGCGCGCATCACGGGTGGCAAGGGGACCATCATCGGTACCGTGCTCGGGGTGGCGATCTTCCAGGTCCTGCAGACCAGCTTGGTCCTCCTCGGACTGTCGTCGTTCTGGCAACGGGCCTTCGTCGGCTTGATCATCATCGTCGGCATGAGCGTCACGGCGTACCAGACGAAACTGCGGAACGCTCGTAGCCTCATCTTCCGGCTGGAATGAGCGGGCGGAGCGGCCATGACACGAGCCCTGAGGGCAATCCTGGCGAGGAACCCGAACAACAGCATCCTGCTGCTGTTCCTGGTCGGGACGTTCGTAACCCTGTCCTTGCTTCTCCCGGACAAGTTCCTGTCGCTGCGGAACTTCCAGTCGATGGGTAGCCAGATCCCCGAGTTCGGCCTGCTCTCGCTGGCCATGATGCTGGCGATGCTGACCGGCGGGATCGATCTGTCCATCGTTGCCATTGCAAACCTGTCCGGGATCCTGGCGGCGCTCTGCATGAAGCGGCTGATCGCGTCCGGGATGTGGCCGCCGGAGAGCCTCGCGATCCTGTTCGTCGCCGTCGCCGTGGCCATCGCGGTGTCCCTCCTGTGCGGCCTCGTCAACGGCTTGCTCATCTCGCGTGTCGGTGTCTCCCCGATCATCGCCACGCTGGGCGGCGCAGCCCTGTACGAGGGGATCGGGATCATCGTCACCTCGAGTCGCGGCGTCGTCGGGTTCCCCGATCGCTTCGTGTTCCTCGGCAACGGGTTCGTCTGGATCTTTCCCATGCCGTTCGTGATCTTCGCAGTGGCGGTGCTTTGTTTCGCCCTGCTGGTCAACAGGACGACCTTCGGCCTGAAGGTCAAGATGATCGGCGCCAACCCGATCGCCGCCCGCTTCAGCGGGCTCAACATCGGCGGAACGCTGACCAGGGTCTACGTGTGCACCGGCCTGCTCTCCGGGATCTCCTCTCTGATCATGATGTCCCGCTCCAACTCTGCCAAGTCGGGCTACGGCTCCTCCTATCTGCTCCTGAGCATCTTGATCGCCGTCCTGGGCGGGGTGAACCCGGCGGGAGGATTCGGAACCACGACCGGTCTGGTGATGGGGATCGTGGTCCTACAATTCCTGAGCAGCGGCTTCAACATCATGGCGTTCAGCCCGTTCACCCAGAACGTCATCCGCGGAGCGCTTCTCCTGGTGGTCATGATCGTCGGCTATCTTCTCGAGCGCCATTCGAACCGCGCCGGGCGCTGGCAGCCCGGTCCGGTCCGCCCTGTCGTGGTCGCGGAGGTAGACGCCGCGCGCTCGGAGAGCGATCCATCGCGCGCGGCGATCCGGTGACCCTGCCAGTTGGCGCTCACCTAAGTAGATTTCTGTGAAGCAGCGTTCGTGGTCAAGCGGATAACGCGGCCGCAACCTGCCTTGGTGATGCGGCCTCGGCATTGCTTCTCTCCAACCAGGTGGAGGCGCCGCGCCCGCCGGTAGTGGCGACGGATCGCACCGCCGTACTCATGGCATTGCCGGGTCCGCTGGCTCCCAGGGGAACACCTCGGAGATCTGGTGGGCGGTCCACTGGGCGATCGGGTGCTCGCTGCCTGCCGCCGCGGTGGCGGCCGTGCTTCCACTTGCTTGGGCAGCGCGCCTCCGCGTTCACCGCGGGTCTGCGTCGTCCCGCGGCGCCGCCAACTCGGCATCGCCATAGTGTCCGCGGAGCCGCCCGTCCCGAGCGAAGTCGCGGATCATCGCGAAGTAGCCAGGGGCGTAGCGCGTCGAGAGCCGCGTCCCGTCCGCCGTGGTCTCGAACAGGGTCATGCCATGTTCCGCGGTGGGATAGTACGCGAGGGTGAACGATCGGCCGTCCGCCATCAGTGATCGGATGCGTCGAATCGTCTCCGCACTCGGGGCTTCGTAGTCTCTGCCGCCCAGGATCCACAACTGCGGTACGGCGCTGGCGCGAAGGGCCGGCATCGGGTCATAGTGAAATGGTGTTCCCCAATTGAACTTGTCACGCATGTCGCGGAGTTGCGCCTCCGAATACGGTAGCAGCATGTACGTGAAGTTCCCGTGCAGGTCTCGATACCAGGGCGCATCACGGTACTTCGCGCGTACAGCATCGAACTCCTCGAAACCACGCGTGAAGCCGCTCGCGATCACCGTCTCGGCAGCCCGGGCGACCTCCAGCGCCTTGGCGATGTCCTCGGGCGAATGGCCCTTGTCGTGCATCTCCATCTCGACTTCCTGCTGGTCCTCCTCGATCACGCTGACCGCCAGGCCAAAGCAGACGATGACGAAGTCAACGGGCGCAAGATTCGCTGCGATGGGGGCCACCCAGCCCCCTTGACTGCCAGCCTGATACCCGATGCGGCTCAACCTCGCTCCTGCCAGCCGTCGGGCTTCGCGCATTGCCGCCACGGCATCATCGGCCAAGAGATGGAACTCCTGGGTATAGCTCCCCCCGGACGTTCCTGTGCCACGCTTGTCGTAGACGAACACGCCGACGCCCTGCGTCGGTAGCATGCGTTGGAGGAAATAGTAGGTCAGGGCGGAGTCGCGTTCTGCACCATGTAACAGAACGACGACCGGAACCCTGTTCGTGCCCATCGGCATGACGAGACGGCCGGCGAGCGTAGTGTCGTGACTGCGGAACGTGGTGTTCGTCGCGTGTAGGGCCACACGATGGCCACGCGTGCCATCGAAGGTGATGTCACCGGTCGTGCAATCCGGGAGCGAGACCCTCTTGCCATCGAGACGATCCGTCCAGCCCTGAGTGCTGCTCCAATCTCCACGCGCCGTCTTGCGCAGCGCGCCCGTAGTGCCACCGAAGCGGCGCCAGCGCAGAGCACCCTCGTCGGCTGGTGCAATGTCGACGAGGGTTCCGTCGTTCAGATGGTAGATGCCGACGTGGCAGTCGAGCGTCTCGGCCGCGTGGGCGACGGATACCACAAGCAGGGCCATGAGGAGTCGCGGCTCGCACGATGGCTCCTGCGTTTCGTATCACGAGACCCTCGTGAGCGCCGGTAGGTCGGTCGGCGGCGTGTGCGGCTCGCTTCATGGAGACCTCATGGAGGTTCTGGTGTTGCATAGTAGACGGAATGCAGCGGGATGTTGTGCGTCCCGAGAATACCGAAGCGAATGAGATCACAGCGTTTCCGAGGAGCGGTAGACCAGCGCCGTCGCGGTGACCCTCAAGGTGACCGACTAACGTCGGCCCCTGGCGGTCGGTTCGCGGATGAACCGAATCTGGTTCCCGAACCTCACGTGCGGCCGCTTCCCTGAGGCCACGAGCTCGTACACGCTGGCATTCGAGAGCCGAGGCCTCCGCGCCAGGTCCGCCACCGTCAGCAAGCAGTCGGCCCTGTCCGTCCCGAAAACTCCATCAGGACCCCCAACAGGCCTGGGAGCGAGAGTACAGCGGATCCAGCGGACTCAAGCGAATCGCGAGATCGACGTGCCTGCGGCTCTCCAGGCCCGTCCCCGTCCCGCCCATTTCGGCGTCCGCGCCGCACAGGCGGAGCTTTCAGGATGGACCTCACTGGACAAACCGCAGGTCGTCGGCCAGCTGGCCCGTCGTCGGGGTCGTGATGAGCGCATCACGCGAGTTGCAGATCAAGGCTGTGACGTAGGCGATGCTCTGAGCGCCGACGAGATCCCCGATGGTGCGGTTGCCCTGGAACATACCGGCGACGCGGCTCAGCGCTCGCAGCTGCCCGGCAGGCTCGCTCGACACCATGAGGAGCACGAGCCGGACTGGCACGAGCTCGTCGGGGCGATCCATTCCACCGAACAGCACGGGTTGCGCGAGGGTGGCCAGTGCCAGGCAGGGACGGATGACGAACTCGGGATCCGTGCGCGGAACCGCGATGTTGACCCCCTTGCTGAACCGCACCCCCGTGGGTCGGGCCTGCTCCAGCGCGACCACCGACTGGATGAATTCCGGCCGCACGCTGCCACTCGCGACCAGGCGACAGCCGAGAAGCGCGATGACGTCTACCCAGTCCGTTGCGGTGACTTGAAGGCGGATGGCCTTCGGGTCGACGTAATCAAGGATGGACTTGAACACGGGCGTGCCCCGTTTCGCCATGCAATATTTTTCAGGACTCGCAACATATTGCACTACATGCATATCACGTTCCGGCAGAATGTTCAACCAGGATGGCCGCGTCTCAGGACCGCGTGCTGACGTCACTTGAGTCCGAGCGCGGACAGCAACCCGGCCGGTAGCGACAGGAAGTCCTCTGCGGTCCAGTGCGCGCCAGCCTGGCGGAGCTCGTCCTGGGTGAACGCCGTAGCGATCCCGACGGCGCGCATCCCCGCGGCACGCGCGGCCAGTACGCCGTTCACGGCGTCCTCGAAGACCACGCAGCACTGAGGTGGAACCCCCAGCGCCGCGGCGGCGGCGAGAAAGATGTCGGGGGCTGGCTTGCCACGAGAGATGCCCTCCGGCCCCACCACCCGGTCGAATTCGGCGGCGATGCCCAGAGTGTCGAGCGCCAGGGCGCGGTTCAGGGCGGGGGCTGACGTGGCAAGAGCCAGTTTCACTCCGGTCGCTCGCAGACGGCGCAGGAAGGCTGCGCACCCCCGCACCTCGGCCACCTGGGTCCGGAAGCGCTCTCGGTACCGGGCCTCCTTCTCCTCGACGATCTCGCGCACGGTCTCGGCGGAAACGGCGTTGCCTGCGATCTGGGCGATGATGTCCTCGGCCGTCCAGCCCGCCCAGTCGCGATAGATCCTCGCAGCTGGCACATCGTGGCCCAGCCCGCGCGCGAGCTCGCGCCAGACCTCGCCGTGGATCCGCATGTCGTCCACGACGGTGCCGTTGAGGTCGAACAACGCTGCGATCATCGAATCCTCTTCTTGGTCCGTGAATGCGGCAGGATCGAACTCCGGGCCCGACTTCGTTCGCCTATTCGTTGGGGATGAGTGTCTTCAGTCCCTCACCGGACAGGCGGTGAGACGCGAGGGGCGCCGATCGACGATCATGAGCTTCCGTGCACCGTAGGTCCGCGCGAGCTGCAGGAAGAAAGCGCCGATGGGGCTCGTGACGCGGGTGGACGAAGGGCCCGGTGCGGTCCTCCAGCGTGTCCGCAGGAGGACCGGCACCGAGGGCGGATCACCGGGAAACGTAGGCGTCGTCGAATGCTACCCGCGAGGGCTCGAAGTCCACCTTGCGAGAGAAGGCCAGCGCCTCGCGGGCACCGTACTCGCGCTCCATCCCCGAGTCCTCCCACTCCACCGAGAGCGGGCCCTGGTAGTTGGCCGCATTCAGCTCGCGGATGATGTTCTCGAAGTCGACATCGCCGTGTCCGAGGGAGCGGAAGTTCCAGCCGCGGCGATTGTCCCCGAAGGAGAGATGCGATCCGAGCAGCCCGGCCCGGCCGTCGAGGTTGACCGAGCAGTCCTTCATGTGTACGTGGAGGATGCGCTCGGGGAAGTCCCGGATGAACAGATAGGGCTTCATCCCCTGCCACTGGAGGTGGCTGGGATCGAAGTTGAAGCCCAGCGTGGGCCGATTCTTGAACTCCTCCAGCAGGCGCCGCGCGGTGTAGAAGTCGAAGGCGATCTCGGCCGGGTGAACCTCGAAGGCGAACTTGACGCCGCAGCGGTCGAACTCGTCCAGGATGGGCGACCAGAGCTCGACGACCTGCTTGAAGGCTTCGTCGATCATCTTCTCGGTCGTGGGTGGGAACGAGTAGAAGTACTTCCACACCGCCGAGCCCAGGAACCCGCTCACCACCTTGCACCCCATGTTCTTGGCCGCCTGGGCGATGTACTTCATCTCCTGGATGGCCCAGGCGCGGGTCTTCTCCGGGCTGCCCCGGGCCTCCTTGGGCGCGAAGGCGTCCAGGCGGGGATCCCAGAGGTCCCCCACGCATTGCCCGGGCAGGTGCGCCCCCAGGGCGAAGGCGCGGAGCTTGTTCCGGCTCAGCACCGCCTTCTTCTCCTCCACGTATTTTGGCTCGTTCGCAGCCCGCCTCGCCTCCATGTGGTCGCCCCAGCAGGCGATCTCCGGCCCGTCGTAACCCCAGGCGCCGAGCTTCTCGCAGAGGGTGGCGAAGGGCATGTCGGCCCACTGGCCGGTGAACAGGGTCACAGCGCGTGACATGAGACCTCTCCTTTCCGTGGTTCGGCTCGTTGAACGCCGTCGGCCGACGGCGAGGAGCGGGCGTGCAGCCGGGGGGAGCTCCTCGGCCCGGTCATGTGGTCCGTCCCCCCGTGACCATGATGGTCTGTCCGGTGACGTAGCTTGCGAGCTCGGAGGCCAGGAACGCGACCACTGTCGCCACTTCCTCGGGTGAGCCCATCCTTCCCATCGGGATGGTGCTCAGCCGGAGCCTCCGCGCCTCGGGATCCATCTTGTCGTATTCCTTCGCGATCATGGGCGTCTCGATCGTGCCTGGAGCCACGGCGTTCACCCGGATCGAGTGCCGCGCCAGCTGCCTGGCAGCGTACTTGGTCAACCCGATGATGGCAGCCTTGGCCGCTCCGTAATCCGGGCCCATGCTCCCGCCTGTCACTCCGGAGATCGAGGACATGTTGATGATGCAGCCTCCCCCCTTCTCCTTCATGTGCGCCACCGCGTACCGCATCCCATAGAACACCGGGCTCAGGTTGATCCCCATGCTCCGGTCCCATTCATCTTCGGTGGTGGTGAACATGTCATGGTTGACCACGATCCCGGCGTTGTTGACCAGGATGTCCAGCCGTCCCCATCGCGCGATGGTGTCGTCCACCAGCGCCTTCACGTTCTCTCTATGGGAGACGTCTCCTTGCCGAAGGAGGACCTCTGCACCCAGGCTCTCCAGCTGCCGACCGAGCGCCGTCACGGAATCGTCGATCCGCAGGTCGAAGACGGCCACCCCCCGGCATCCCGCCTGGGCGAGCTTCAGCACGATCGCCCGTCCGATCCCCTGGGCTGCCCCGGTGACGATGGCGACTTTGTGGGCCAGGGAGAGGGGGAGCATCGGTCTTCCTTTCACGAGCTGATCGCGGCTGCAGCGCGAGTCATCAGTGCGCCTGCCAGTCGAAGGAGCGCTGGACTGCGCGCTTCCAATTGCGGTACAGCTCCTCGCGCTGATCCGCGCTCATCTGCGGCGTGAAGGCCTTCTCCAGCTTCCATTGCTGTTCCAGCTCCTGCTGGTTCTCCCAGAAGCCGACACCCAGGCCGGCCAGATAGCAGGCGCCCAGGGCGGCCATCTCGGTGACGACCGGGCGCTCCACCGGGATGCCCAGAATGTCCGACTGGAACTGCATGAGCAGGTCACTCTGCGTGCCGCCGCCGTCGACCCGCAGGGACTGCGCCTTCGTCCCGGAGTCGCTCTCCATCGCCATCAGGACGTCCCGGCTCTGGTAGGCGATGGCCTCGAGGGCGCTGCGCGCGATGTGCTCGATGGTGGTCCCCCGGGTGATGCCAATGATGAGCCCCCGCGCATACATGTCCCAGTACGGGCTCCCGAGCCCGGTGAAGGCGGGCACGAGGTAGACGCCCTGGGTATCGGGAACCTTGGCCGCGAGGACGCTGCACTCCGCGGCGCTCTGGATGGCCCGGAGGCCGTTCTTCACCCAGCCAACCGACGCGCCACCATTGAAGATCACGCCCTCGAGGCAGTACTCGATGCGCTTTCCGATCTTCCAGCCGACGTCCACCATGAGGCCGTTCTTGGACGGCTCGGCGGCCTTCTCGCCGATGTTCAGCATCACCGCGAGCGCGGTCCCGTAGGAGTTCTTGGCCATCCCGCGCCTGAAGCACGCCTGTCCGAAGGTGGCCGCCTGCTGATCTCCCGCATCCCCGGCGATCGGGATGGTCCCACCCAGGAAGGCGGCCGGGTCGGTCGTGGCCAGCGGCCCGCTCGAGGGGAGGACGGTGGGAAGGACCTTCTCCGGGATCTCCAGCCAGTTCAGGATGTCCTTGTCCCAGGTGAGGCTGTGGATGTTCAGGAGGAGCGTCCGTGACGCGTTGGAGACGTCGGTGACGTGCGCCTTCCCGCCGGAGAGGTTCCAGATGATCCACGAGTCGATGCAGCCCATCGCGATCTCGCCACGCTCGACCCTCTGACGGACGCCCGGGACGTTGTCGATGATCCACTTCACCTTGGTCGCGGAGAAGTAGGCGTCGATCAGCAGGCCCGTCCTCTTGCGGATCTCCGGGTCGTGGCCCGCGGCCTTCAGCTGGTCGCAGATCGCGGCGGAGCGTCGGCACGCCCAGCAGATGGAGTTGTAGACCGGCGCACCGGTCTTCCTGTCCCAGAGGATGGTGCTCTCCCGCTGGTTGGTGATCCCGATCCCCTTCACCTCCTCGATGCTCGCGTTACCCTTGCGCAGGGCTTCCCCGGCGCTGTTGAGTACCGATTGCCAGATGTCCACGGGATCGTGCTCCACCCACCCGGGCTGCGGGTAGAACTGCTTGATCTCCTGGCTCGCCATCGAATGCACTTCACCGCTGTGGTTGAAGAGGATGACCCGGGTACTGGTGGTCCCCTGGTCGATCGCCATGATGTAGCCCGAGCGCTTCATGGGATTGCCTCCGGAGCCGGTGGGGGGAGCTCAGCCTTGGGTGAAGGCCGTGTAGGCCTGGAAGTCCATGAGCTCCTTCAGCTCTCCCGGATCGCGCAGGCGCACCCGGAAGAGCCAACCCACGCCCAGCGGATCGGAGTTCACGGTGGCCGGCGTGTCGCGGACGACGGCGTTGACCTCCACGATCTCACCGGACAGAGGGATGAAGAGATCGTTGGTCGTCTTGACCGACTCGATGCTGCCCACGACCTCGCCCCGGGCACAGCTCCGCTTCACCTCGGGGAGGTCCAGGAATACCACCTCTCCCAGCTCTCGCTGAGCATGGTCGGTGATGCCCATCCGCGCGAGGTCCCCCTCCACGGCCACCCAGACGTGGTCTTTCGAGTACTTCAGCTCTTCGGCTCGCACGTGCTCTCCTGAGTGTGTCGGCGTGAGTACCTGACCGACGACGGTCTCCATGTCCGGCGCGACAATCCGCGCGCTCCCGGCAGGGCAGGAGCACCCTCGAGCGGAGCGGCTCCTGCCCGCGACACCCTTTCTCGGCCGCGCGCCGGGCGAGCGGACGCGCGGCCGATGCAGCGCCCCCGTCCTCAGGGCAGCAGCAATACCTTCACCGACTCGTCGAGCTTCTCGGCCTGCTGGAAGGCCGCCTTGAACTCTCCCAAGGGGAACCGGTGCGTGACGACCCCTTGCGCCTTGATGAGCTTCCTGCTCAGGAGGTCGATGGCGATGGGGTACGTGTTCGGGCTGATATGCGCGCCGAGGACGTCGAGCTCCTTCTTCTCGCCGATGATGCTCCAGTCGACGGAGGTCTCGTTGCTGAAGACGCTGAACTCCACGAACCTGCCCTTCTTCCTCATCATGTCCAGGCCCTGCGTGACGCCCGCAGGAGCGCCGGATGCCTCGATGTACACGTCGCAGCCGTAGCCACCGGTCAGGTCCCGGACCTTCTGGACGACGTTCTCCTTGGCCGGGTTCATGGCCAGATCCGCCCCCAGGGACAGGGCGGTCTCGAGCCGCTTCTCGTTCACGTCCAGGACCAGCAGCTTCTTGGGCGTCTTGAGGTGGACGAGCTGGACGATGAACAGCCCGATGGGCCCAGCCCCTGCGACGACGACGAAGTCACCGAAACCGATGCTCGCCCGCTCCACCGCGTGGATCGAGCAGGACAGTGGCTCGATCACTGCCGCCTCCTCGACCGAGACGTTGGGCGGGATGCGGTGCACCTTCGAGGCGCTGCCGAACCTCATGTACTCCGCCATTCCACCTTCGGCGATCTCCTTCTGGAACCCGTACATGTTGTGAACCATGCACAGGTGGTAGTCGCCCTCCAGGCAGTACTTGCACTTGTTGCAGGGGATGATCTGCTCGGCGATGACCCGGTCACCGAGCTTCACGCCGAACCGCTCCGCCGCCCCCTCGCCCAGCTCGGCCACCTCGCCGAAGAACTCGTGCCCGGGCGTGACCGGTGCCTTCATCCAGGCCGTCATCTTCTCGTTGCCCCAGTAGGAGGGCGCGCCGTGGTACGCGTGAATGTCGCTCCCGCACACCCCGCAGGCGCTGATCTTGACCATCAGCTCATGCTTTCCCGGCCGTGGAGTCTTCTTGTGCTCCAGCCGGTAGTCCTTGGGTCCGTACGCGACGACGCACAGCATCTCGTCCGGGATCTTCTTGTCCGCCATTTGCTACCTCCCTGGTGAGCCCTGCAGGAGGCTCGTGATGGGTTCCGCCGCGACCATCTCCATCTCTGCTGGTGCCGGGATCCGTGTAACCTCCCCCCGCACCCTCCGCGACCTCACCTCCAGCGCCCCGATCTCGTGGTCGGGGAGTCCCGGCCCGTCCTGGCATCCAGGCGGCTGGGCGGTATCGGGGGGCAATGTCCGCGCCGTGCTCAGATCGCCTGCTCTGTCTTCGCATCAAAGAGAATCACGTGCTCATCGGGAAAGCGGACGAATACCGCGTCCCCCTTGGAGACGCTCACGTCGGTCGGTGCCTTCACGTTGATGAGCACCTCCGGCGCCAGCTCGATGTTGAGAAGGAGCCTGCTCCCCACCGGCTCGCTGAACAGGCATCGCGCTGGGATGTCGCCATTGGTTCCAGTCCGAGAGACGGAAATGTGCTCCGGCCGGATCCCCAGGATGACGTTCCCGTCCGCAGGGAGCCTGTTCTGGTACGCGGCCGGGACCTTCTCGGTGGCCATGAAGCCGCCTCCGTCGAGGGCCATGACTCCGCTCCGCGAGCGGGCCGCGCACCTGACGTAGTTCATCCCAGGGTTGCCCAGGAACCAGCCCACGAACGTGCTGACCGGCCTGGTGTAGATGTTCTCCGGGGTGTCGAACTGCAGGATCCTGCCTTCCTTCATGACGGCGATCCGGTCCGAGAGGGTGAGCGCCTCGCTCTGGCTGTGGGTGACGAAGACGATGGTGTGGCGCTTGACCTGCTGGATCTGCCGGACGTAGCGCGCCAGCCGCACTCGTGCCTTGGGATCGACGTTCGAGAACGGCTCGTCCAGGATGTAGACGTTCCGCTCGACCGCGAAGGCGTGAGCGAGGCTCAGGCGCTGCCGCTCGCTGATGGAGAGATTTGACGCCTTCTCGCCCCAGGACCGCTCGTCGATGCCGAACTCCGGTGAGGTCGCCCGGACGATCTCCCGGATCTTCTCCTCGGCCATGCCCGCGTTGCGCAGGGGCGTGGCCATGTTGTCGTAGATGCTGAAGTTCGTGTAGACGACGGGAAACTGGAACACCATCGACATGTTCCGCTTGTTCGGTGGCTCGAGGGTGATGTCGTGGCCGTTGACCGTGATGCGGCCTTTGTCGGGCGCCTCGAACCCCGCAATCATCCGCATGGTGGTGGTCTTCCCGCAGCCAGAGGGCCCCAGCAGCGAGACGATGAGGCCGTCGGGGATCTGCAGGGACAGATCATCGACGGCGACGACACTCCGGTTGTAGACCTTCCTCAGGTTCTCGAGCACCAGGGCCGCCATCTATGCACCCCTCCCGACGAACTGGCCGCTATCCTTGTCGAACAGGTAGATCTTGCGGGGGTCGAAGCTCAAGTAAACGTGCTTGCCCACGTCCTCGCGGTATATGCCGGGCGTGAACACCTCGATCGCATCGGACCCGATGCTCACGTGCACGATCGTGTCCGACCCGACCACCTCGGTCAGCAGGATACTGCCCTCCAGGATGCACTGCTGTTCGCGGCCGTCCACGGCTCCGCTCGGGGCGCCCTCGGCGTGGAGCTTGAGGTGCTCCGGCCGGACACCGAGCGAGTAGCTGCGGGCCTTCAGCTTGGTCCGCAGGCCGTCCGCGAGGATAGGCATCTGCAGGACGCTCGACTCCAGGGTGAGGCCACCGTCCCGCTGGGCGACGATGCAGTCCAGCAGGTTCATCTCCGGGTAGCCGAAGTACGCCCCCGTGAACGCATCGACTGGATAGTTGTAGGCGATCTCCTTGGGGGCGAACTGCCGGATCTGCCCCTCACGGATGACGGCAACCTTGTCCGCCAGCATGAAGGCATCTTCGGGGTCGGGGGTCGAGAACACCGAGGTGATCTTCACCCGTTCCATCAGCTCCTTGAACTCGATGCGCATCTGCTCGCGGAGCTTGTAGTCCAGGTTGACGAAGATCTCGTCGAAGAGGACCACCTTTGCGTCCTTGCACAGTGCCCGGGCGATCGCCACGCGCTGCATCTCACCGCCGCTGAGCTGGCTGATACGCCTCTTCAGCAAGCGATCGATCCGCAGGAACTTGGCGGTCTCCCCGACCTTCTGCTCGATGTCCTTCTTGGGGAGATTTCTCGCCAGGAGCGGGCTGGCGATGTTCCTGAACACCGACATGTTCGGATACAGGGCGAAGTTCTCGAAGACCATGCTCACCGGCCGCTTGTTGGGCGGAACCAGTGTGACGTTGGTGGAGCCGAAGTACACGGCCCCGCTGCTCGGCGTCTCCACACCGGCCAGGATCTTGAGCAGCGTGGTCTTGCCGCTGCCGGTCGGCCCCAGCAGGCACACGAAGGAGCCCTCCTCGACCTCGAGGCTGACGTTGTCGAGCGCCCTCTTCTTGTTCTTGCCGTAGATCTTGGTGACCTTCTCCAGCTTGATCCCTTGCATCCGAGGCCCTCCCTAGTTGGCCGCGTTCCGGGGCCTACTTCAGGATCCCGAAGGAGAAGCCGCGGACCAGGTACCGCTGGAAGAAGACGATGATGAGCGCGATGGGGACGGTGGCGATGACGCCGTACGCGCAGATCTGCTGCCAGAGGATGCCGATGTCCCCTTCCAGCTGCGCCACGGCGATGGGGATGGTCTGGGCCGTGTACGTGGTCGTGAGGACCGCGGAGAGCAGGAACTCGCCCCACGTCAGGAAGTTGCAGATCATGAACATCGCCGCGATGCCGGGGAGGCTGAGGGGGAGGATGATCTTGAAGAACGCTCCCAGCCGGCTGTGCCCGTCGAGCATGTAGCTCTCCTCCATGGCGCGCGGGATCTCGTCGATGAAGGAGCGCATCACCCAGATGACAATGGGCAAGTTCAGGCCCGCGTAGGCGATGACCAGGCCGGTCAGGTTGTTGACCAGTCCCAACTTCACGTACAGGAAGTAGATGGGAACCAGCGCAGTCGCCGGGGGAAGAAAGCGCGTGCTGAGCACGGTGAACATGAAGCCGCCTTCCTTGCCCTTGAAGTCGAAGCGGCTCACGGCATAGGCGGCGGGGATCCCCAGGGCCAGCGCCAGGATGGCGGCGGTGATGTTCACCCGGATGGTGTTCCAGATGACGATGGACCCGTTCATGTCGTGGAAGATCCGGGCGTAGGCGCCCAGCTCGAAATGCTGCGGGAAGTAGCGCGGCGGGTAGAGGAGGGTCTCCGTCCGGGAGCCGAGGGAGGTCCTCACCATCCAGTAGATGGGGAAGAGGAAGATGACGGTGAAGAACAGGAGGTACACTGCCCGGAAGACCCGGTACGCCACGGACTCGCTCTGGATGCGCCTCACGCTCTGCCCCTTCCCTTAGATCAAGGAATCCTTGCGCGTGAACACCCGGGAAATGACCAGGAACGACATCACCCAGATGATCGCCCACACGAATATCGAGCCCGCGGAGGCGTAGCCGATGGCGAAGGCCTTGAAGCCGAACCGGTAGATCAGGTGACTGACGGTCTCGGTCGCGCTCTGCGGGCCTCCCTTGGTGATCGCGAAGATGGGATCGAAGTACTTGATGAGGTCCATGGCCCGGATCAGCATGGCCAGGGCCAGCGTCAGCTTGATCTTGGGCAGGGTGATGCGCCAGAAGGTCTGCCACGCCGACATGTTGTCCAGCCGCGCCAGCTCGTAGAAGGCCTTGGGAACCGAGGACAGGCCGGCGAGGATCATGATGATCATGAAGGACGTCCACTGCCACACGTCCACGAGGATCACCACCGCACGCGCCTTCCACGGGTCCTGCAGCCAGGGGATCACCCCGTGGGCAAGCCCCAGCATGTTCAGGACGTGGTCGACGGGGCTGGCGCTGGGGAAGAACAGCAGCGAGAAGATGTAACCGTTCACCACCGGGATCGTCCCCAGGGGGAGGATCAGGAGCATGCGGGCGAGCACCTTCCCGCGGAAGTCCTGGTTGAGCATCAGAGCGATGGTGATGCCCAGCAGCGTCTCGATGGACAGCGCAGCGACGAGGATGATCAGGCTGGTGAGCAGGCTGTTGGCGTAGTCGGGCTGGGCAAAGAGATCCACGTAGTTCTGGAACCCGACGAACGTGGAGGTCCCCGTCAGCATCGAGTACGAGAAGAGGCTCTGGTAGACGTTGTAGAAGAAGGGATAGACGATGAGAAAGGCCAGCAGGTAGAGGAAGGACGGCCAGATGAGGAGGAACCCCCACGACCTCTTCTTGGCCACGGGCAGGCCCTCATCGACGCCGCCCAGTCCGACCACGGCCGCGTTTCCGGCTGGCAACATCATCGGCTCCCTCGCATTCACTTCTCTGGTTCCTGCCTGCCACGAGCTCCGGGCGCGGGGAAGGGCAGCGGGTGCCGCCCTTCCCCCGCCGTGATCACCCCGCGCCCGTCATAGGGGCGCAGGGTGATGGGGCGCGAGCGGCTGGTTCCTACTTCCAGCCGGACCCCACGCCGTCGGCCCACTTGTAGTTCCGGGTCTCCGGATACAGGTCCCAGTTCCAGAAGGACTTGGGCGCCGGCACCGGCGGCTTCGGACCCAGGTAGCCGTACTTCTGCATGATGGCCTTCACCGCGGCGTTGGCCTTGGGGAGCAGGTCCTCCGCCTTCCCCTTGCCCGTGAAGACGTCGTGCAGCGCCGGGACCATGACCTCCAGGATCTCGGGGCCGGGGGCAATCTGGATGTCGTTGAAGATGTAGGGGATGGTCTCGAAGGAGGCCTCGGCGTTGGGGTAGAAGGAGTTCGCGACCTTGCTGGCAAAGACGCTCTTCCGGCCGTAGTCGATGCCCGTGCCCGTCACGGTGGAGATGTACTGGACCTCGGCGCTGTTCAGGAACGCCATGTAGATGAAGGCGGCGTCCTTGTGCTTGCTCTGCTTGTTCATGCCCAGGCCGACGTTGGTGTAGGTGCCGTGGGTGGCGATCCGGCCCTTCTCCCCGGGACCCTTCGGCATGACGCCGCTGTACCAGCCCTCGTTGGCGATCTTGGAGGTCTGGGGGTCGTGCGCCTCCTGGATGGGGTACTGGATGCACATGGCGAGGGACCCGGCGTTCCATGCCTCGAGCTGGCGGGCGTAGTCCCAGGAGGTGGAGCCCGGCGCCAGGCAGCCCTTCTCGATGAGCATGCGCAGGAAGTTGGCGGCCTTGATGGCCTCGGGGCTCGCCATGTCCGGCTCCCAGGTCCCCGGCTTGAAGTAGTTGGCGCCGAACGGGGCGGCCACGTCCCAGAACGTCTCCCAGGTGAAGAAATCGCGGCTCATCATGAAGCCCATGGGGAAGACACCCGGCGGGAGGATGGGCTTCAGCTTCTCGCACACTTGGACGACCTCGTCCCAGGTCTTCGGCACGCCCTTCACGCCGATCTGGTCCATGTACTTCGGCCGTGCGTGGAAGAAGTGCTGATCGTAGTCGTTGGGGATCGCATAGACGTGCCCGCCCGGCACGCCGGGGGTGTCGGTCATGAGGCTCTGGTAGTGCGGGAAGTAGTCGTCCCAGTCGTACTTCCACTTCTTGATCAGGCCATCGAGCGGCTCGAGGAACCGGATGAACACCGGGAGCTGCGGGGTGGTGACCACGGTGATGTCGAAGGCTGCGCTGCCCGAGGCGAAGGAGACGAGGAGCTTCTGCATCTGCACCGCGATGGGCACACCCGTGAAGATCAGCTTGATTCCCGTCAGTGCCTCGAACTGCTCCTTGGTGCGCAGGGGCGCGCCGATGTCCGTGCCCTCGAAGACGATGTCGAGGGTGGTGCCGCCGTATTGCTTCTTGATTGCCGCCCAGTCCTGCTTCTTCACCCAATCATTGGGGAACAGGTAATCCTTGGGCATCGTTCCAGCGTTCAAGATGACAGGCGATACGACCTCACTCGTGAGATAGTCCGACGCCTTGGGCAGCGGAGACGTGAACTTCGGTGCCGCGCGAACCTCTTGCCAGGCAAGCGCAGACACGACAGCAATCGCGATCGCGAATGACCGTGCTCTCATCCCGTCCTCCTCGTAGTGAGCGGCAGCAAGAAGCAATCTGGATGAAGCGGGCGAAATCCAAGCACTAACGCACTAACCTTGTCAAGATCTCCCGGCTCCGTGGAGGACGCGCCTCGGCGCGCCGCCGGAGCTCGCCGGCGGGGATGACGGCCGCAGCGCGAAGCGGAGCGTCGTCGCCTCGCTCCTTGCGCACCGCGCCACCGGCCTGAGCCGTCGCTCCCGACCCTTCAGGAGAGTCACCCCGCCGGCGGGCGGATCGCACGGGATTCCGGGGTTGACAGGCGCTTTCCCGGCCGGATAAACTTAGTGCGTCAACGTTCGAAGAGACACCGGGCCGCGTGCAGGCTGGACATCGCCGTGCGGGAACGGATTGCGTGGATCGTCTAGAAATTCGCCACTCGCGAGGGAGAGGAGCCCGGGGACGATGAAGAGCGTCGACGTGATGCCTTCCGACCGGACGCCGCGAAGGCTGCAGCTCCCGGAGGTCTGGTTGTTCCGCTACACGCCCAGGCTCCAGGACGAGCTGGAGAAGGGGCTCATCACGCGGGAGGAGGCGCTCACGCTCTTCCGGGCGCTGGTCCTGCACCGGAACCTCGAATACATGGTCCGGGACCTCGACGTGAAGCGATTCGTGCCGTACCCGGGCTACGAGTACCGGGGCACCTCGCACCTCAGCGTCGGTCAGGAGGGGTCGGCCGTCGGCGCCATGTCGGTGCTCACGCGCGAGGACTACATCACCAGCACCCACCGCGGCCACGGGCACTGTCTCAACAAGGGGTTCTTCGCACTGCTGCAGATGGACGAGACCGGTCTCGAGGGCTTCCTGAAGGACGCCGAAGCCAACGAGTTCCCGGTCGACGAGTACAAGGATCTCCGGGCGGCCGCGCTCGACTACCACGTCTACCGGACCGTGGCCGAGCTGCTGGGAAAGCAGGCGGGGTACTGCAAGGGGCGGGGCGGCGGGATGCACATCGCCGACTTCAGCGTCGGGAACCTGGGGGCGAACGCCATCGTCGGCGGGAGCATGGCCATCGGGACGGGAGCGGCCCTGGCCGTTGACCGCCTGGGTGAGAACCGGGTGGTCGTCTGCTGCGTCGGGGACGGCGCCATGAACAATGGCATCGCCCACGAGTCCATGAACTTCTCGACGCTCGGGCAGTTCAAGCACGGGTTGCCGATCATCTTCTTCGTGGAGAACAATCAGTACGGGTACACCGGCCAGCAGAAGGTCGAGGTGACGGACATCGAGTTCCTCTCGCAGCGCGGCCTGGGCTACAACGCCGAGGGCATGCACGCAGAGACGATTTGCGGGATGAACGTGCTGAGCGTGCGCGACGCGCTCCGGCGGGCGAAGGCGCTGTGCCTGAAAGGCGAGGGGCCGGTGCTGATCGAGGCAGAGACCTACCGTCACTGGGGCCACAACTTCAAGGACAAGGGGACGGCTTACCGGACCGAGGGCGAGAAGGACGCCTGGTTGAAGTACGACCCGGTGGACTGGTTCAGGATCCAGCTCCTGGAGACCGGGCTCCTGACCGAGGCCGACGCGACGGCGGAGTGGGACCAGGCCCGAGCCCAGGTCGAGACCGCGACGCTGCGCGCCGTCAAGGGTCGGGACCCGGATCCCAAGGAAATTCTCGACGGACTGTGGTCCCCCACCACCACCGAAGGCATCGGTGACCGCTACGCAACCACCAACCTCCTCAAGGAAGCCCGGAGCATACCCCGCGACAGCGAGGGCCGGATCATGTGCCGCCACGCCGTCGTCGAGGCGCTCACGGAGGAGATGATCCGGGACCGGCGAGTCTGCGTCTGGGGCGAGGACGTGGCGGAGCAGGGGGGCGCCTACGTCGCGACCTCCGGCCTGCTGGAGATCTTCGGGCGGGAGCGGGTCTTCAACACACCGATCTCCGAGTCCGCGATCTGCGGCAGCGCGGTTGGTGCCGCAATGGTCGGGCTACGGCCCGTGGTCGAGCTGATGTACATCGACTTCGTGCTGCAGGCGATGGATCAGATCGGCAACCAGGCGGCCAAGGCCCGTTACATGTTCGGCGGGCAATACTCCATCCCCATGGTCATCCGCGCGACGATTGGCGGCGGCAAGGGCTATGCGGGGCAACACAGCCAAAGCCTCGAGTCGGTGCCGGCGCATTTCCCCGGGATCAAGGTGATCGCCCCTTCGAACGCCTACGACATGAAGGGACTGCTCAAGAGCGCGATCCGCGAGGACAACCCGGTGTTCTTCATCGAGCACCAGTGGGTCTATCTCGAAAAGGCGGTCGTTCCCCTGGAGGAGTACACGGTTCCCATCGGAGTGGCGAAGGTGGTGCGAGAAGGGACCGACATGACCGTGGTCTGTTACTCGAACATGGTCCCGCGCGTCCTCGCCGCCGCCCAGAGGCTTCAGGCGGAGGATGGCATCGACATCGAGGTGGTCGACCCGCGAACCCTGGTGCCTCTGGACATCGATCTGATCTCCCGCTCGGTGAAGAAGACGGGGCGCGCCATGATCGTGGTCCAGGCGGTGTACACCGGAGGGTACGCCAGCCACATCAGCCACGAGATCGCCCGCACCAGCTTCGGCTCGCTGGCGGCGCCGGTGAAGATTCTGTCCGCCTATGACGTTCCGCCTCCCATGGCCTACCCGCTCGAGGTGGAGAACATTCCCAGCGTCGAGAAGATCGTGAGGGTCATCAAGGAGGAACTCGGAACCAACGGCGGCACCCGCCGGCCGGGCGGGTAGGCCACGTCGATGGCAAGATCGTGCGCATCGGCAATCGGATGAAGACGACCCTCGCCTGCGATCACAGAGCCGTGGATGGAGCGGTTGGTGCCGCCTTCCTCTCCGACCTGCAGTCCTTGCTCGAGGCGCGCACCTCGCTCCATCGCTGAGAGGCATCCATCCATTAGCCCGGAGGGCAAGGCGATGGCCAAGTACCTGCTCGGAATCGACAACGGGGGCACCGTCACCAAGGCCGCCCTCTACACGGCGGAGGGAGCGGAGCTCGCCGTAGCCAAGGCCAGGACGAAGACGCTCTACCCGCACCCCGGTCACATCGAGCGGGACCTGGACGGCTTCTGGGCGGCCAACGCACAGGTCATCGCGGAGGTGATCCGTCGGACCGGAGTGGACGCCGTGGACATCGCCGCGGTGGCGACCGCGGGCTACGGGAGCGGCCTGCACCTCATCGCGGAAGACGGCAGCCCCGCCTGGAACGGCATCATCTCCACCGACTCCCGGGCGAGCAGCTACGTGCAACGGTACTACGGCGACGGGACCTTCGAGCGGGTGCTCCCGAGGATCTGCCAGTCGATCTGGGCGGCCCAGCCCGCCGCGCTCCTGCCCTGGTTCCGCGACCACCGGCCCGATGTGCTCGAGAAGACCCGCTGGATCCTCTCGTGCAAGGACTACATCCGTTTCAAGCTCACCGGGGAGCCCCTGTGCGAGGTCACCGACAGCTCCGGGACGAGCCTGGTCAACATTCACACGCTGGTTCACGACCCCGAGTTGCTGGAGGCGTTCGGGCTCTCCGGGCTCCGTGACAAGTTCCCCAAGATCCACCGGTCCAACGAGATCTGCGGACGCGTGACGCGTGCGGCGGCGGCGCAGACGGGGCTGCGGGAGGGGACTCCCGTGGCAGGTGGGCTCTTCGACGTCAGCGCCTGCGCCATCGCCAGCGGGCTCGTGGACCCCGAGAAGCTCTGTGTGATCGCCGGCACCTGGAGCATCAACGAGTACCTGAGCAGGGCCCCGGTGAAGTCCCCGACCCTGTTCATGTCCTCCGCATACTGCATGCCGGATCTCTGGCTGATCCTCGAGGCCAGCCCGACCTCCGCGAGCAACCTCGAGTGGTTCGTCTCGGAGCTCATGCAGGGTGGCCAGAAGAACGACTCCACGGAGGGCGCTGCGCTCTTCGATGAGTGCAGCAGGCTCGTCACCAGCGTCACCGCCCATGAGAGCGAGGTCGCGTTCCTGCCCTTTCTGTACGGCAGCAATGCCGGGCCCAACGCCTCGTCCTGCTTCATCGGCATGCACGGCTGGCACACGAAGGCGCACCTGCTTCGCGCGGTATTCGAGGGGGTCGCCTTCTCGCACAAGACCCACGTCGACCAGCTCATGGCCTATCGAGCGCCGGCAACCACGGTGCGGTTCGCGGGAGGCGCCGCCAAGTCTGCGCTCTGGCTGCAGATGTTCGCCGACGTCCTGCAGCTCCCCATCGAGGTCACCGCGACACAGGAGCTGGGTGCCATGGGCGCCGCCCTTTGCGCGGGCGTGGCTGCCGGGATGTTCGGCTCGTTTCCCGAGGGCGTCTCCCGGATGGTGAAGGTCAGCAGTACGGTGGAGCCGGACCGGAAGCTCAAGAGCGTCTACGAGGACAAGTACCAGCGCTACCAGTCCTACATCGCCGCGCTCAGGACTGTCTGGGACAAGCCCAAGGCATGAGCTGCGCCTCCGGGACGGGCTGGGGTCAGGCTGGCGGAGTGCGCACGAGAGGCCGAGAAAGGAGTCCGCGGTATGTACGAGAGGGAACGCGAGGAGATCATCAAGGCCGGTCTGGCCCTGGACCGCTACCGCCTCATCAGTCTCTCCGGCGGCAACGCCAGCATGCGCATCGGGAAGCACGTCCTGGTCACGCCCAGCGGCATGGCCTATGAGACGCTGGTACCGGCCGACGTCGTCGTCATGGATCTGGAGGGAAAGATCGTGGAGGGCGCGCGGCGCCCATCCGTCGATACCGTCGCCCTCTTGCACATCTTCAATCACATGCCGACGGTCAACGCCATCATCCACACGCACCAACGCTACGCCACCGCCATCGGCCTGGTCATGGACGAGCTGCCGGCGTTCTGCACCACCATGGTCAACGCGACGCACGGGCCCGTGAGGGTCGCGCCATACAGCTCCGCGGCCAGCCTGGACATGGGCGTGAAGACGGTGGAGAACATCGGCTCCTCGCGCGCCGTCATCCTGCGCAGCCACGGCGTCGTCACCGTCGGCCCCACGCTCAAGGATGCGCTCTACGCCGCTGTGTATCTGGAGGACGCCGCCGAGACCTACCTGGCCGCTCGTTCCCTGGGGACGCCCGCCGTCCTGACGGACCAGCAGGTGGCGGACGCGGTGGAGGTGTTCCGTCACTACGGCCAGGAGAAGAGATGACCCGTTCCCCGGACGCATGCCGCACGGCGGGGCGACCGCCCGGCGCGCCCGGGCAGCTGTGGGAACGGGAGCGTTGGGGGATCTACGAGAAGGCGCTCCCTGACGGACTGTCATGGCCGGAGCTCCTGCACGCCGCCGCCACGGCGGGCTACCAGTTCCTCGAGGTCTCCATCGACGAGAGCGACGAGCGACTCTCCCGGCTGGACTGGCCGGCCGGGAAGCGACAGGCGCTCCACGCTGCGCTTGCATCGGCCCCCGTTCCGATCGGAACGATGTGCCTGAGCGCCCACCGGAAGCACTCGCTTGGCAGCCTCTCCCCGGACGTGCGGGAGCGCGGGCTGACGATCATGAGGCGCGCCATCGACTTCGCGATGGAGTTCGGGCTCCGCATCGTGCAGGTCGCGGGCTACGACGTGTTCTACGAGGAGTCGACGGAGAGGACCCGAGGGCTCTACCGCGAGAACCTCTGCCGGTCGGCGGAGTGGGCCCGAGAGGCCGGCGTCATGCTCGGCCTGGAGAACGTGGATTGCCCGGTGGCCGAGTCCATCTCCAAGGCGCTCGGCTTCGTGCGCGAAGCGCAGACGCCGTGGTTCCAGCTGTATCCCGACGTCGCCAACCTGGCGGCGATGGGGCACGACGTGCCGTCCCAGCTGCGAGAGGGCGGGCGCCACCTCGTCGCTCTCCACATGAAGGACGGCAGGATGAGGGAGATCCGCCGCGTCCCGTTCGGCGACGGGATCGTGAGGTTCGATGCCGTCTTCCGGACGCTGCACGAGATCGAATATCGAGGTCCGATGGTGGTGGAGATGTGGAACGATGGTGCGAAGGACCCGATCGCGGCGGCCGCCAAGGCCCTGAGATGGCTCCGGGACGCCCGCGACGCCGCACAGCCCACGTAGCAGTCGGGAGGAAGCCATGTTGGCTCTGGTCAAGTACGCTGAGGGCAAAGGCAATCTCGAGCTCCGAGACGTCCCGGTTCCCGAGGTAGGGGAGGCCGACGTCCTCATCGAGGTCAAGGCCGCAGGGATTTGCGGGTCGGACATCGGCTTTGCCGACGAGGAGAGGATGTCCATCCTCCGGCCCCCGGTGGTGCTGGGCCACGAGTTCGCAGGGGTGGTGGCCAAGGTCGGCTCGAAGGTGAAGGCCTGGAAGCCGGGCGACCGCGTGGTTTCCGACAACACGGGATATGTCTGCGGGACCTGCTACGCCTGCTCCGTCGGGGACTACCTCCTGTGCCCGGAGCGACTGGGGCTGGGCTACGGCTTGAACGGCGGCTTCACCAAGTACGTCCGCGTCGACGGTGGGCTCCTGGCCCGGGTCCCCAACACGCTGTTCCACATCCCCGGAAGCGTCGCGTTCGAGCACGCCGCGCTTCTCGACCCCGCGGCCAATGCTTACCGTGCCGTGGTGCAGGAGGGGGGGCTCCTGCCGGGCGAGATGGTCGCGGTCTTCGGGGTGGGGGCGCTCGGCCAGTTCTCCATCCAGGTGGCCCGTATCGCCGGGGCGGCCGAGATCATCGCCATCGGGCTTTCGGCCGACACCAAGCGGTTCGAGGCGGCCCGCACCCTCGGCGCGACCCGGTGCATCCCCGCGGACCGGGAGGATGCGACCGCCATCGTCAAGGAGCTCACTGGCGGCGAGGGGCTGGGACTGGTCATCGACGCGGCGGGCCCGTCCGCGGTGCTCCAGCAGTCCTTCTCCATCCTCCGCAATACCGGAAGGTTCGTGAAGATCGGCTACGACCCAAAGCCGCTGGGGTTCTCACTCAATCCACTTCTGGACAAGGGCATTCAGGTCAGAGGGCATTTCGGCTACGATTGGGTCTCCTGGAAGAACTGCATCCGCCTACTGGCCAAGGGAACGCTGCAGATCGATCCCCTCATCACCCACACGCTCCCGCTGAGCAGGTGGCAGGAGGGCTTTGAGCTCACGCGGTCGAAGAAGGCGGTGAAGGTGGTGCTCAAGCCAGAGTAGGCGTGGCCTGCACTTGGGGTACCAATGAGAAGGAGGCAAGATGCGTGCGGTCATGCTCCACTCCCCCGGTGATATCCGGCTCGCCGACGTTTCCGCGCCCGTGCCCCGCCCAGGGGAGGTTCTGGTACGGGTAGCGGCGGTCGGCGTGTGCGGATCGGACCTGCCCCGCATGCTCATCAAGGGCGCCCACCGAATGCCGCTCATCCCGGGGCACGAGTTCTCAGGCCACATCGTCGAGGTCGGCCGGGACGTGAAGGGGTTCGAAAAGGGCGAGCTGGTAGCGATCCCGCCCTTGATCGCCTGCCAAGTCTGCGACCAGTGCCAGCGCGGGCAATTCTCCCGGTGCCGCGACTACGACTATTTCGGGAGCCGTCGCGACGGTGCCTACGCGGAGCTGGTCGCGGTCCCCGCCGGCAACCTGCTCAAGACGCCCGCCGGGCTGGATCCGGCCGCGGTGGCGATGGTCGACCCCGCCTCCATCGCGCTGCACGCGATCTGGAAGGCGGGGGGGGTGGTCATGGGCCGAAGGTGCGGCGTGGTCGGCTGCGGCCCCATCGGCCTCTTCGCCATCCAGTGGATGAAGCTGAGTGGCGCGGGTGACGTTTTTGCCGTGGACACGGAGGAGCGGAAGCTTGCGCTGGCCCGGGAGGCCGGCGCCACCCACACCTCGTTGGCCACGGACCCCATCGACAAGGCGCTCGATTGCGACCTCGTGCTCGAGGTCGTCGGCCACCCCTCCTCGATCAATCGCGCCATCCTGTCGGCCGGACCGGGGGGTCGGGTCGTCTTCATCGGCATCCCGGTGGGAGGGATCGCGCTCGACGGGCCCGCCTACCAGCACCTCCTGCGCCAGGAGGTGGTGATGTGTGGCTCCTGGAACTCCTTTGGCGCGCCCTTCCCCGGAGCGCAGTGGACCGTGACGCTGGACAAGCTCGGCTCTGGCGCCCTGCGCTGGAAGTTCATCGTCAGCCACGACCTCGACCTGGCAGAGCTTCCCCGCATGTTCCAGGCCTTCAAGGACCGCAGCCTCTTCTACTCCAAGGTCCTGTTCCGACCATGACGCGTGCCCATCGCAAGTGGTGGCCCTGGCGCAACCCGACAGGAGGAGGAAATCGAACATGGCCGAGCACATCGTCATCCGCGAACCCAAGGACTTGGCGCCGTGGATCGATCACACGATTCTCGCACCCCAGGCGACCGAAGCGCAGGTGGCGCAGCTCTGTGCCGAGGCCCGGACATACGGGTTTCGCGCGGTGTGCGTCAACCCCATCTTCGTCGGCCTCGTTGCGAGGCAGCTCGAGGGATCCCGTGTGGCAGTCTGTTCCGTGGTGGCCTTCCCGTTCGGCGCCACCCCATCCCGCAGCAAGGCGGCCGAGGCCGCGGGCGCGGTGGAAGGGGGAGCCAACGAGATCGACATGGTCATGGCGATCGGCGCTCTCAAGGAGGGCCGCCATGCCATCGTGCGCGACGACATCGCCGCGGTGAAGCGCGCGTGCGGACGAGCGCTGTTGAAGGTGATCATCGAGACCTCCTTCCTCACCGACGACGAGAAGGTGAACGCCTGCCGGGCGGCCCAGGACGCGGGGGCCGACTTCGTGAAGACCTCCACTGGTTACGGAGGTGGCGGCGCCACCGCGCCGGACGTGCGGCTGATGCGACGAACCGTCGGTGCCGAGATGGGAGTGAAGGCCGCAGGGGGCATTCGGAGTTACGAGGTGGCGTTGGCCATGATCGAGGCCGGTGCGACGCGCATCGGCGCGAGTGCAAGCGTTTCCATCATCAGCGGTGCGAAGTGCACGCCTGCCGCGTAGGGCCAGGCTCGACGCGGCCGCGGAGAGATCGGCAAGACGGGGATCCCATGAGCCAGGGCACCCAGGAGCGAACGCGAGAAGCGCCGCGCAGTCGGCTGGCGTGATGAAGAGCACGACTGCCCGGGAGATGGCCGATCTGGCCCTGGACACCATCCTCCCCGATCTCCCCTGCGAGTCGGGGATGGAGGATCGTAACGTCTCCATCGATCGTGCCGGCATCCTCGTAGCTGTCGGCATTCTTCTTGTAGAGGTAGATCCGTGGCGCCTTGACAGGCATCGACCGCGATCGTATGGACTTCGCCCATCCAGGGGATGCTCGGCGACCGGGGCCCCGCCTCGGTGATCCGGCTTTCCCCGTCGCAATGACCTCCAGCGATCGAAGACCCCGGAAGACACCGAACGAGCCACGGGGCGGCTCGGGGCCGAGACCGCTGTCGCTCATCTCCTCGAGGAGCCAGCTGTCCAAGGCCGCGCAGCTGTACTACATCGAGGAGATCAGCCAGCACCAGATCGCGAGGCGGATGAACGTCTCGGTCGCGAGCGTGTCGCGCGCCCTCGACAAGGCACGGAAGCTGGGGATCGTCCGGATCACGATTCACTCCGACCCCGACGACTTCTCGCAGCTGGAGGTCGCGCTGGAGCAGGCGTTCGGTCTGCGCGAGTGCCTCCTTGTCCCCAGCTTCGAGCAGATCGAGCACGTCTATGCCGCGATGGCCCGGTCCCTGGCCGAGATCCTGAGCCGCGTCCTCCGGAGGGGCGATACCCTTGGCCTGAGCTGGGGCGAGACCCTCAAGGCCATGGGCGAGAAGATGCCCCCGGTGCCGGTCCGGGGCGTGGACGTGGTTCCGATCACCGGGGCGCTGGGGATGATCGACACGGGGATCTACCCCAGCAGCCTGGCCCGGGCGTTCGCGGACAAGATCGGAGGAACCCCGTACCTCATCAACACGCCCGCGATCGTCGGGAGCGCCGCGATCCGCCATTCCCTGATTTCCGACAGCAGCTTCCAGCAGATCCGCGAGATGTGGAAGCGCTTGAACGTGGTCGTCCTCGGCGCCGGCGGGCTCGGCAAAGACAGCTCCATGTATCGAGCGAGCGTCTTCAGCGCCAGCGAGCTCGAGGCCATGCAGGAGGCGGGAGGCGTGGCCGCCTGCAACTTCATGATCTTCGACGACCTAGGCAAGCCGGTGCGCGCCGAGGTTGCCGATCGTATGGTCAAGCTCCCGCTCGTCGAGCTCAAGCACGTCGAGCACAGGGTTCTGGTCGCTGGTGGGCGGAACAAGGTCAACGCGCTCAAGGCCATCCTCCGGAGCAATCTGGCGAACGCGCTGGTCACCGACGTGGAGTCCGCGCAGGCGCTCCTCCCCGACACGACCGACGCGGCACTGCCTGCCCCGCGCAGGAGCGAGAAGAAGCCGTAGCGGTCACCCTGGCCGTGGGCAAGGGGACGATGCTCACCGAGGGCTCGGACGTGTGGAGTACGAGGGCGAGGCGCTCAAGAGGCGATCATCGCCACGGGCGCGGCCCTTCCCCGCGCCCACGCCGCGACCGCCGCCCTGCGTTCCGGTGGAATTTCCGTGCGACTCGTCAGCATGGCCACGCTGAAGCCTCTGGACGAGCAGTGGTGCGCGCCTGTGCCAGGGACCCCGGGCCCGGGCGCCCCCGCGCGGCGGCGTGGCGGGCTACTCCTTCAGCACCTGGTACAGTTCCATGATGACGTTGTCGGGGCCGCGGAAGTAGCAGATCCTGGGCCCGTCCTCACGCGTCACCATGGGCTCCGAGTTGAAGCCGAAGCCGCGGGCGCTCATCCGGCGGTAGGCCTCCTCCACGTCGGAGACCTTCATGGCGATGTGGATCAGGCCCGGCGTGCTCTGGTCCTTGTACGCGACCTGTTTCTTTTCCGGCTTCCCGTAGTCGATCAGCTCCAGCCGCACCGAACCCTTCCTGAGGACGCAGACCTTGAGCTTGGCGTCGGGGACGTCCACCACGCGGCTGATCTTCTCCCCCTCGTGCGAGGCACGGTACTCGATTTCCATCCCCACCACGTCCTGGTAGAACTGCACCGACTTCTCCAGGTCGAAGACGCTGACCCCGATGTGAACGATCTCCTCGACCTGCATGTCCGACGACTCTCGCTCGGCCATCACGCGCCCCAGCGCGGGTTCTCCCGCGTGAAATCGACGTCGTGGACGAGCAGTTCCTCCTGCGCCTCGCCCGCTCGCTGCACGACGATGCCGCGGGGATCGACGATCATGCTCGTCCCGTAGCTCACCGTGCCATGGTTGGTCCCCACCGCGTTCGCCTTGAACACGTAGATCTCGTTCTCGTAGGCGCGCGCGATCGGGAGCGCGACGTTCTTCTCCAGCTTCATGCGCGCTTCCAAGGGCTCGTAGAAGTGCGCACTGCAGAGGAACAGCCCGCGGGCGCCGGCGCGCGCCAAGCCCCCCGTCAGCTCGGGGGAGTTCTGGTCCCGGCACACCGCCACCCCGAACCTGGTCTGCTCGACCTCGAACGTCAGCGGCGTGTCGCCGGGCGAGAACCACGCGCGCTCGTACGACACCAGGTTCATCTTGTGGTACACGCGGCGGCTACCGTCGGGGAGAAGGACGACGGCGCTGTTGCGCAGCTTGCCGCCGTCCTTCGTGGGCGTGCCCAGCACGACCGTGAGGCGCCCGTCACGCAGGCGCGCGGCGATCTGGTCCAGGGCGGCGCCGAGCCTGGCCGCGTCGACGCGTGGGAACGCGTCGAAGAGGTAGCCGCTGAGCGCCGTCTCGGGCAACCCGAGGATCTGTACCCCGAGGCGGCGCGCCTCGTCGACGAACCGCAGGATGTTCCCCGTGTTCTCCTCGACGGTGTCGAGGGACCGGATCTGCGCGACCGCGATTCGCATGGTCAACCCCAGTACTTCTTCTGGTGGGCCGCAATGCGATCGTAGCCGCCCTGATCCCGGACGGCCCGGAAGGCCTCGCGGTAGACGTCCAGCTGCTCCACGTAGAGCTCCTGCGTGGCCGGGTTGGGAGAAACCGTGTCGAGCGGGTGGACCATGTGCTCCACGCCGTCCTCGACCGAGGAGAACACCCCGCACCCCGCCGCGCCCAGGATGGTCGCGCCCAGGGTGGTGCACTCCGAGACCCTCAGCCGCTCCACCGTCCGGCCATAGATGTCCGCCTGGATCTGGTTCCAGAGCGGGGACTTCGACCCACCGCCGGAGAGGCGGAGGACGTCGAAGGGGCGGCCCAACACCTCCTCCATGGCGGCGATGACCATCTTGGTCTCGAAGGCCACGCCCTCCAGGATCGCCCGCGCGATGTCCTTGCGGTCGTGGACGAAGGAGAGCCCCATGATCGCCCCGCGGGCGTTGTCGGTGTAGCTGGGGGTGATCTGCCCCTGGAAGAAGGGGTGGAAGAGGAGTCCCTTGCTCCCGGGCGAGCTCTTGGACGCCTCCAGGGTGATGAGGTCGTAGGGGTCGAGCCCGAGCTGCCGGGCCGCGTTGATCTCCTCGCCGGCGAAGGTGTCACGGTACCAGCGCAGGGCCGCACCAGCCGTGAACGTGAGCCCCTCCATGTCCCACTTGCGCGGGATCCCCGAGCCGCCGATGAGCACCTGGCGCTTGGGGTCCGGCTTGCGCGAGTCAATGTGGGCAACCATCACCATGGCGGTGCCGATGGTGATCTCCGCCATCCCCTCGCGCACGATGCCGGCGCCGATGGCCGCGCACTGCTGGTCGCCGGCGCCGATGGCGATCGGCATCCCCTCGGCCAGCCCGGTCTGCTCCGCCGCCTGCCTGGAGACCTTGCCCACCGCGCGGGCGGGCGTGCCCATCTTCGGGAGCAGCTCCACAGGGAGGCCGATCTTGTTGCAGAGCTCGCCGCTCCAGTCCAGCTTGCCGATGTCCATCATGCCGTTCAGGGTGATGGACGCCGGGTCGGTGCTCAGCTCCTCGGCCCCGAGACGGTACAGGAAGTACTCCTGACCGTTCAGGATGCGCCAGGTCTTCGCCAGGATCTGGGGGCGGTTGTCGATGAACCACTTCATCTTCGGGTACGACCACATCCCGGAGATGGGCACCCCGGTGATCCGGTGGTAGGCCTCCCCGCCGACCTCTTTCTCGATCCACTTCAGCTCGCGGTCGGCCCGGCCGTCCGACCAGACGATCGAGTTCATGAGCGGCTGGAGGTTCTTGTCCACGGGGATGAAGGTGCCCCGCTGGCTGGAGATCCCCAGGGATTCGATGGCGCGGGCGCTGATGCCGCTCTTGGCGAGGGCCTCCCGAAGGGCACCGCAGATGCGGTCCCACATCAGCTCGACGTCCTGCTCCACCCATCCCGGGGACGGGTAGGCGCAGGGGTACTCACGGTACGCGAGCCCCACCACGTTCCCTTCGGAGTCGGCGATCATCGCCTTGACGCCGGTGGTTCCGATGTCCAAGCCCGCGAGCAACGTTCTGGCGGCCATGTCCGTCCTCCTAGTCCACGATGCGGTGAAGGTCGGCGAGGCGATCGAAGATCTGGCGCAACGGTCCGTTCAGCACCTCCTGCCGGACCGCATAGACCTTGTCGTACGCAGCGGTGTTGCGGGCGATCGGCGAGAAGGTGTTCTTCACCTTGACCCAATCGCTGACGGTCTTCTTCAGGTCGGGGATGTCCCCCACGCCGTAGGCGGCCAGCAGGGCATTGGCCAGCACCGCGCCCTCCGTCCGCTCCAGCGTCACGTAGGGCGCGTTGAGCGCGTCGGCCTTGATCTGGTTCCAGAGCTTCCCCTTGCTGCCGCCGCCGGTACCGATGATCCGCTTCAGGTTGATGTCCACACTCCGCAGGATCTCCATGTAGTAGCGGTACTCGAAGGCGATCGACTCGAGCATGGAGCGCCAGAGCGTGCCCCGGTTGGCTGAGCCGTGCATCCCCAGCCAGGTGGCGGAGGAGTTCGGCCAGGCGGGCGTGCTGCGGCCCTGGAGGAAGGGGAAGAAGAGCGTGAACTCCGCGCCCAGCGGGCTCTGGATGGCCTCCTCGTCCAGGAGCCTGTAGTAGTCCTCGTCCCCCTTCTGGCGGCTGATCTCGTCGCGGAACCAGCGCAGGCTGAGCCCGCCGGCCGGGATGAACCCCCAGTACAGGTACTGGTCGTCCAAGGTGCTCATGGCGTTGATGAGCACCTTCTTGTCGGTCACTTCGCGGCGGAAGTCCTTCACCGTGAACGTGAAGATGGACGCGGTGCCCGCTACGTCGGAGCAGACGTTGTTGTCCACGATCCCCGATCCCAGGTTCGACTGCATGAGGTCGCCGGCACCGGCCACCAGCGGGATCCCTGGCCGCAGCCCGAGCTTCGCCGCCTCGGAGGCGCAGAGCGTGCCCACGACGTCCCAGGGCTTCTTCACCTCAGGCATGATCTCGAAGGGAATGCCGAGGGCCTTCATCTGCTTCTCGGACCAGGTCCGCTTGCGGGCGTCGAACCCGATCACCCAGCCGGACATGTGGGCCCAGTCGGTGAAGGCGTCCTTGGCCTGGAGGCCGCCCAGCTTGCCCAGGACGTAGTGGGCCCCGTGCAGCAACTTGCGCGTCTTCTTCCGGACGTCCGGGTCGTGCTTCAGCAGCCACTTGCAGAACATCGGCGGCATGTAGGCTCCGATGTCTGCGTTGCCGCTCTCCTCCGCCCAGGGGCCCTCGCCCATGGCGGTGACCTCGGCCGCCTCCTCCTTGGCGCGCCCGTCCAGGAAGCAGATGTAGCGGCCCACCGGGCGCCAGTCCTCGTCGACGGGGACGAATCCGCAGACGATGCCGCTGCAGCTGATCCCGCGCACGTCGGCGGGGTTGATCTTCCCCTTCTGTACGCACTCCTGGAGCCCCTCGCAGACGACGCGGTAGAACTGGTCGGGATCCATCTCCGCCCAGCCCGGTTTGGGGTAGAGGATCTCGTGCGGCCGGTACGCCTCGGCGATCAATCGCGAGTCCTCGGAGTAGATCGCCACCTTCGTGCCCATGGTTCCACAGTCGAACCCGACATAGCACTTCGACATATCCGCTCCTCCTCCCGTGGGGCCTGATTCACCCTCGGGGAAACCGGTCCGGCGAATCCGCCGGCCTATCTCAGTAGCCGTGCCTCGCCCGCGGCGATCGGCTCACGCCAGCAGCGTCTCCTCGGTGCTGGAGTCGAACAGGTGCACGCGGTCGTAGCGCACCTTCATCCAAATGGGCGCATCGATCTGCCAGTTTCCACCGATGACTGTCCGCGCCTTGACCTTCTCCTTGCCGATCGAGATGTCGATGATGATGTCCTCGCCGAGCGGCTCGGTGACATAGACGTTGCCCGTCATGTCGGCGCCCGGGACCTGCATGGGGAACACCTCGAAGGACTCGGGGCGCAGGGCCAGATCCACGGCCATGCCGTCCGCCAGGTCCTTGCGGATGAACTTGCGGGTCACCGACTCGGGGAGCTGCAGCTTGAAGCGCTCGTGCACCATCTGCCACCCCGCCTCGTTCTTGTGGAGCCGGCAGGGCAGGAAGTTGATGGGCGGGTCACCCAGGAAGCCGGCCACGAACTTGTTCTGGGGGTGGTTGAACACGTCGTCGGGCGTCCCGAGCTGCTGGAGCTCGCCGAAGTTCAGCACCGCGATCCGATCGGCCATGGTCATGGCCTCGAGCTGATCGTGGGTGACGTAGATCATCGTCGCGTCCAGGTCGCGGTGCAGGCGCTTCAGCTCGCCGCGCATGTGCGTGCGCAGCTTCGCGTCCAGGTGCGAGATGGGCTCGTCCAGCAGGAAGACCTTGGGGTCGCGGACGATGGCCCGGCCGATGGCCACGCGCTGCTTCTGGCCGCCCGAGAGCTGCCGCGGCCACCGGTCGAGGAGCGGGGTGATCTCCAGGATGTCGGCGGCGCGCTTCACCCGCGCGTCGATCTCCGCCTGGGGCTTCTTCTGCACGCGCAGCGGGTACGCCAGGTTCTCGTAGACCTTGCGGTGCGGGTAGAGCGCGTAGTTCTCGAAGACCATCGCGATGTCGCGCCGGTACGGGTCGATCCCGTTCACCACGGCGTCGTTGATGTAGACTTTCCCTGAGGTGATCGCTTCCAGCCCGGCGATCATGCGGAGCGTCGAGGACTTGCCGCAGCCGGATGGACCGAGCAGGCAGAGGAACTCCCGGTCGCGGCAATCGATGTTCAGGTTCTTGACCGCCTCGACGTCACCGTACTTCTTCCAGACCTTCTCCAGCTTCACTTGAGCCATGGGGAACAGAGCTCCGTCGGTGTTGTAGGTGGGATCTCGCGAAGTGAGTTGGCGCGGGTGCGGTCACTCCCGCACTGCACCCATGGTGAGCCCCTGGATGAGGTACTTCCGGATGAGTATGCCGAGCGCGATCATGGGGATGATGAGGATGATGGTGGCCGAGTTGATGGGCCCCCACAGCACCTCCACCGTGGTGCGCAGCTCGGTGATGCCCACCGGGACCGTCTTGGCCCGGTGACCGCCGATCACCGCCGCGAAGAGGAAGTCGTTCCAGGAGAACAGGACGCAGAGCACGAAGGCGGCCACGATGCCCGGCGCCGCCAGCGGCACCGCCACCTTGCGGAAGACGGCCCAGTGACTGTCGCCGTCCACATGGGCGGCCTCCTCGATCTCGATCGGCAGGTCGTCGAAGAAGCCCTTGATGAGCCAGAGCGAGAAGGACAGGTTGAAGGTCGTATAGGCGACGATCAGCCCGGGCAGGGTGGACAGCATCCCGAAGGACCGGAAGATGTAGTACAGGGGGACGATCACCACCACGGCGGGCGCCATGCGGGTGGAGATGATCCAGAACGAGATGTCGCCCTCACGCTTGAACTTGCCGCGCGAGAGCCCGTAGGCGCCCAGCGTCCCCATGATCACGGCGATGAGGGCCGAGCCGACCGAGGCCACCAGGCCGTGCCAGATGTAGGAGCCGAAGCCTTCCTGGGTGAAGAGCCGCTTGAAGTGGACGGACGTCGGCGAGAACTCGAAGATCTTGGTGACGCCGCCCCAGTCCCCGTACTCCGGGGTCGCGAACGCCTCGCGCGTGGTCTTGATCGAGGCGAGGCCGGTGATGACCAGCGGCGCCAGGGTCCAGACGATCCAGATGGCCAGCACGACCCAGGTGACGATCTTCCCGACCGGCGTGCGCTTGTGGAGAATGGTCTCTTGCATCTGAACCGGCTGCTTCTTCTTCTTCGGGGCTGCCGGAGGGGTGGCCCGCTTCGGGGCCACGGTGACGGTGTCGCCGCTCATCGGGCCAGTCCTTTCCTGGTCTTGTTCATGACGTTCACGAAGAGCTGCGCGATGATGATTGTGACCAGCAGCAGCAGGAACCCATGCGCAGCGCCGCGGCCGATGTCGAAGAACCGGAAGGCCACGTCGAACAGGTAATAGCTCACCGTCTTGGTCGCTCCGGCCGGCCCGCCGGTGGTCATGATGAGGATGGTGTCGATGTAGCGCATGATGTCCATGAACCGGATCAGCACGCCGATCACGATCACGGAGGTCATGTTGGGCAGCACCACGTCGAAGAACCGCTTGATGGGCGGGGCGCCGTCGCACTTCGCGGCCTCGAGCTGGTCGAGCGGTACCTTCTTCAGGCCGGCCAGCAAGATCAGGGCCATGAAGGGCGTCCACTCCCAGACGTCGGCGATGATGATGGCCGCCATGGCCCAGGTCGGATCGCCGAGGATGCTGCCCCCACTCAGGAGCCCGGCGGACTTGAGGAACCAGTGGTACCAGCCGAAGGAGGAGTTGAACAGGTACATGTAGAGGAAGCCGACCGCCACCGGGGCAATCATCATGGGGATGAGGATGATGGTGGTGACGATGTTTGCCGAGCGCTTCAGGTTGTTCAGGATCAGCGCCAGGGCGAAGCCGAGCACGAACTCGACCGCCAGGGAGATGACCACGAACCGGGCCTGGATCAACCATCCGTGCACGAACAAGCTGTCCTTGAACAAGGCGATGTAGTTTGCGAACCAGACGAACTCGTCCTTCTGCCCGGGCCGGATCGCCACGTGGAAGAGGCTCTTCACGATCATCCAGAAGAACGGATAGATGGTGATGAGCGCGAGGAGGATGACGGCGGGCATGAGGACCCAGCCATAGAAGCTCAAGCCGTACTTCTTTCGGTGCAAGACCGACAGTTTCTGTTCCTGTTCCACTGGTCCCTCCAGTTCGTGACCAGGCAGCGGTCCCACTCGCTGCGAGCCGTTCCTCAGCTCGTCCGCAGCGCACCGGACGAGCCGTCACATCCCGGCCGGCCGAGCTGCTGCGAGATGGGGGAGCCGCGGGCCGCCCTTCGCGGCCCGCGGCCCTGCTGCGCGACTTCAGACGCCGTGCATCTGGTCCAGCTTCTTCTTGAGGGCCTTTGCGGTCTCCTCGGGCCCCTGCTTGCCCGCCATGCACTTGGCGATCTCGATGCACTGGATGGTCGCGTACTCGTTCCACTTCGGGATCTTGGGCCCGGGGACGACGTGCGGGGCCACCACGGCCTTCAGGGTGGCCGGGTAGGTCAGCGCGTTGGGCATCGTGGTCGGGCGCTGCATGCCCTTTACGACGACCGGGTCGGTGAGGACGCTCATGCGGGTTGGGGTCCCGCCGAGCTCCTGCAGCACGGAGAGCTGGATGGTCTTGGAGGTGGCCCAGATGCTGAAGATGTAGGCCGCCCGCTGCATGTCCTTCGACAGATTGCCGTTGATAGCGATCCCGCCAATGCCGTAGTTGGTACCATTGACCGCCTTCTTGCCGTTCACGATCCAGCTCTGCTCGCCCTTGGGGCACATCCCGTACCCGACCTTGCCGGCTGTGATCGACTGCTTCGGGTCTTCGCAGGACGCGGCAAACTCGCCATAGTTGCAGCACATCGCAACCTTGCCGGTCTGGAACGCGTTGTTCACGCCCGACCAATCCCAGCTGAGGCTCTCGGGGTGCGCGTTCTTGTAGAGGTCCCGCATCACGGTGAGGCTCTTCACGGACTGGGCATCGCCCCACCGGCACGGACCCGGGTTCCGGGTACCGATGAACTGATCGGGCATGTCCCACTCCTGCCACTCGCCGAGGGCATAGAGCGGCCGCTGGAAGTCGAGCTGGCCGGCCCAGCCCTCCAGCCCCTGGAATCCGTAGCCGTACTCGACCCCGTACTTCCGGGTGTTGAAGAACTTCATGAAGTCGAGGACGTTCTTCCAGGTGGTGTTGTCCGTGTACTCGAGCGGGTACCCGAACTGCTTCTCGAACTCCTTCGAGTGCTTCTCGAAGAGGTCCTTGCGGTAGAACATGACCGCCACCGCGTTGTCGTACGGCAGGGCCACGATCTTGTTCTTGTCGAAGTACCGGCCGCAGACGTCTAGCCAGCGGAAGCCCCACTTGTCGTCGCCGTAGCCCTCGGGATCCTGGGGCAGCGTCTGGTCAGACATGAACGGGGTCATGTCCGCCCAGTAGTCCCCGAACTGGCAGCCCATGGGCTTGTCCTGCGCGTAGTTCAGCTGGTAATCCTTGCCGCCGCCGCGCAGGTCGATCCCCACCTTCTCCTGGACGGTGGAGAGCACGTCCTGACGGATGTCGATCTCCATGCCCGTGAGTTCGAAGAACTCCTTGGCGCGCGCCTTGATGGCGGAGGACGGTGGGGTGTTCTCGGAGAGGAAGACCAGCTTCGTGCCCGCGTACTGCCGCCACAACTTGGAGTCGGCGCCTTTCGCGGCCGCGTAGGTCCTGCTCGGCTTGCTGAGGAAGCCGCCGGCGACGCAAGCCAGGGTGGTGCCGGCAGCAACACTCCCGGCATTGCGCAGGAACTGCCTTCTGGAAGACCGTCCTATGAACATGGATTCTCCTTGCAGAAGGACCCCGAAGCAGAGCTCCAGCTCGGATCGGGACCTTCGCGCGCCAACTTCGTTTCTCCTACCGAACCGCCCTTGCCTTCACCCTGCAGCAGAAGCTCTCCCGACTCGGTCCCGGAGTCCTTCCCTCCTGTGAGAACCGTCACTGGCTCCTCTCGCCCCGGCGCGGCGTACCCTGCTGCGGCTGGGATCGACCCGCCCGCCCCGGACCCTGGCCCGGCGGTACCCCATGGCCGGGGGAGCGTCCCGTCGTGGCCGTCGGGGGAGCGGCCCCGCCCCCCGCCCGGCCGTGTCACGATGGAGCACGGACCCGTGGCGGCGTGCGGGACGCGACGCCTTCCCCCGGTCCAACGCTGGGCCCGCGGGGCTGCAAGCCTTCGAGGCGGGCGGGTGCGATCATCTGGTCGAGGCGCCGCGCGCCGGGCGAACCAGGCCGGCGCGCGCCGGAGGGCGCCAGTGGCCCAGCCCGCCTTCGCCGCAGCACCGGACCGCCCGCCATCGAGACGGAAGCACGACGCTGGCTGGCCCGGGGACCATTCCACTTGGATGGCTCCTCCGCACGGATCGCCTCGGCACCCGCGCAGTCGTGCAGCGTTTCAGTACGTGGCTACCGTCGAACCCTGTGCACGAGTACGAAACGGAAGGCAAACACTAACGCACTAAGCTGTCAAGCCCTGCCGTTCGAACTGTTCGTTACCTTAGAGCACGAGGTCGAGGCGGCGCTCCCGCCCAGGATAGGGGGCGCGCCTGCCTCGCTCGGAAATCCACCTCTTTCGGCGAGCGAGCGGAGCCCCGGCGGAGTCCTCCGGATCCGCTCGTCCACGCAAACGAACGTGGCGCGCACGGGGGCGCGAGCTGGCCCGCGCTGGATTCGGCCGGGAGGTCCCCGCCGACCCTCGAGCCGCACCGCGTCACTGCGCACAGCGCCAGGTTGCGCGCTCCCCTCCGGGCTCACGCCGTCGCTCTCACGCTAGTGCGCCAGCGCAAGCGCGGCGCGAGCACGCCACGGCAGGGCCACTGGCGCGCTCGGGCGAGCGGCACCAGGCAGGGCGCGCTGCCCCCGGGGCCAGCACCGCGCAGCCACCCAGCGACGACGCTGACCGTGACCGGCGCGGGCGGGGTGCTCGGCCGCCGCGAGTCGATCTCAGCCGCGCACGCTCACCGCACACCACCGGCGCCGATCGCCGATCGACCTGCCCTCGAGCGCCACGAGGTCCGTTCGAAGCGCCACGGTACCCGCTTCCCCGGCGAAAAGGTCCACACCTGGAGATGCGACCAGGCCGCGGTTGACAGCAGCCTCCAGGCAGGTAAACTTAGTGCGTCAACGTACTCAGTCGCCGCCGCCTCGGCGGGCGGCCGTCGCATCCGCCCCGTGGGGCGAACCAGCGGCGAGTCCCCCACCGGCCAGCAAGAGGAGCCCTGGGCCCATGAAGAACGTGAACGTGACTCCCTCCGACCGTACGCCGCGGAAGCTCAAGGTCCCCGAGGTCTGGCTGTTCCGCCACACGCCCCAGCTCCAGGGCGAGCTGGACAAGGGGATCACCACGCGGGAGGAGGCGGTCACGCTCTTCCGCGCGTTGGTGCTGCATCGGAATCTCGAGTACATGGTGCGTGACCTCGACGTGAAGCGGTTCGTGCCCCACCCCGGCTACGAGTACCGCGGCACCTCGCACCTGAGCGTCGGGCAGGAGGCGGCGGCGGTCGGCGCGATGTCGGTGCTGAAGCGCGAGGACTACATTACCAGCACGCACCGAGGCCACGGGCACTGCCTGAACAAGGGCTTCTTCGCGCTGCTGACGATGGACGAGCCGGCGCTGAAGGACTTCCTGAAGGACGCCGATGCCAACGAGTTTCCGGTCGGTGAGTACAAGGACGTTCGGGCGGCGGCCATGGATTACCACGTGTACCGCACCATGGCCGAGCTGCTTGGGAAGCAGAGCGGTTACTGCAAGGGCCGCGGCGGCGGCATGCATATCGCCGACTTCAGCGTGGGAAACCTGGGGGCCAACGCCATCGTGGGCGGGAGCATGGCGATCGCCACCGGGGCGGCGCTGGCCGTGGACAAGCTCGGCGAGGACCGGGTCGTGGTCTGCTGCGTCGGCGATGGCGCCATGAACAACGGCATCGCCCACGAGTCGATGAACTTCTCGACGCTCGGGCAGTTCCAGCACGGACTCCCCATCATCTACTTCGTCGAGAACAATCAGTACGGCTACACCGGCCAGCAAAAGGTTGAGGTCACGGACGTCGAGTTCCTCTCCCAGCGTGGCCTGGGGTACAACGCCGAGGGCATGCACGCGGAGACGATCTGCGGCATGAACGTCCTGGCCGTGCGCGACGCACTCCGGCGTGCCAAGGAGTTGTGCCGGAAGGGCGAGGGGCCGGTGCTGATCGAGGCCGAGACCTACCGCCACTGGGGCCACAACTTCAAGGACAAGGGCACCGCCTACCGGACGGAAGCGGAGAAGGAAGCCTGGATGAAGTACGATCCGGTGGACTGGTTCCGGGGGCAGCTGCTGCAGACCGGCGTGCTCACCGAGGCGAACGCCACCGACATTTGGAACCAGGCGCGGGCGCAGGTCGAAACCGCGACCACGCGGGCGATCAAGTCGCGCGACCCGGACCCCAAGGACATGTTGGACGGGCTGTGGTCGCCCACCACGAGCGAGGGCATCCGCGATCGGTACAAGACGGCCAATTTGCTCAAGGAGGCCCGGGCCATCCCGCGCGACAACGAGGGCCGGATCATGTGCCGGCACGCGGTGGTCGAGGCGCTCACCGAGGAGATGATCCGGGACCGGCGCGTGTGCGTGTGGGGCGAGGACGTCGCCGAGCAGGGCGGGGCCTACGTGGCCACCGCCGGGCTGCTGGAGATCTTCGGGCGCGACCGGGTCTTCAACACCCCCATTTCCGAGTCGGCCATCTGCGGCACGGGGGTGGGCGCGGCGATGGCCGGCCTGCGACCGGTGGTCGAGCTCATGTACATCGACTTCGTGCTCCAGGCGATGGATCAGATCGGCAACCAGGCGGCCAAGGCCCGGTACATGTTCGGCGGCCAGTACTCCATTCCCCTCGTCATCCGCGCCACCATCGGCGGAGGCAAGGGCTACGCCGGGCAACACAGCCAGAGCCTCGAGGCCGTCCCGGCGCACTTCCCCGGCATCAAGGTGATTGCCCCGTCCAACGCCTACGACATGAAGGGGCTGCTGAAGAGCGCCATCCGCGAGGACAACCCGGTGTTCTTCATCGAGCATCAGTGGGTGTACCTGGAGAAGGCGGTTGTGCCGCTGGAGGAGTACACCGTGCCCATCGGCGTCGGCCGGGTGGCGCGGCCGGGCTCCGACATGACCGTGGTCTGCTACTCGAACATGGTGCCCCGCGCGCTGGCTGCCGCCCAGAGGCTGCAGGACGAGGACGGGATCAGCATCGAGGTGGTCGACCCGCGCACCCTCGTCCCGCTCGACATCGAGCTCATCTCCAAGTCGGTGCAGAAGACTCGGCGGGCGATGGTCGTGGTCCAGGCCGTCTACACCGGCAGCTACGCGAGCCACATCAGCCACGAGATTGCGCGCACGAGCTTCAGTTCGCTCAGGGCGCCGGTCAAGATCCTCTCGGCCTACGACGTGCCGCCGCCAATGGCCTATCCGCTGGAGGTCGAGAACATCCCCAGCGTCGAAAAGATCGTCAGGGTGGTCAAGGAGCAACTCGGGGTCAAGGCCTTGGCCCGCGAGTAGGAACGGAAGGAGGATAGGCGCGGAGGCGGGAAGGTGCGCGCCCCCCCCCCGGGGAGCGCGCCATGGGCACGGACAGCAAGACCGTCGAGGCTCGGAGGAGGCGGCGGGGCTGGTGAAGAGGGCCCGGGCCATGAAGCTGCGCCCGCGGGACGGCATGGGCGGGACGTTCACCATCTCCAACCTGGGGATGTTCGGGATCGACGAGTTCGCCGCCATCATCAACCCGCCCCAGGCGCTCATCCTGGCGGTGGGCGCGATCCGCACCACCCCGGTGGTGCGTGATGGATCCCTTTCCATTGGCCAACGCATGAAGATGACGCTCTCCTGCGACCACAAGGTGGTAGACGGTGCCGTCGGCGCGGCGTTCCTCTCCGATCTTCGGCCATTCTCGAGAACCCTCCTGTTGCGGTCCTGTGAGGTATCCGTGCGACAATGGGTGACACAAGCGAGCAGGGTGAACTACCTGCGTTGATTCGCCTGTCCTGCTCTGGTGTGTGACGCGATATTGTGTTGGGATCGGCTTCGGCGGCTTCACTCGCCGAGCGGTCCCGCGGCGCCGCTAGGCGGAGCGAGCATGCCACGAAGCGGTTGTCGTGCCGTCTGGGGATGGGGTACTGCCTTGAAGAACCCGACGCGTCAAGACGCAAACGGCAGGCTGCCCAAGTACTTCTCGATCAGCCAGGACATCATCCACCTGATCCGGAGCGGCAAGCTGGGTCCGGGGGAGCGTATCCCGTCCGAGAACGAGATCATCCAAGAGCACAGCGTCAGCAACACCACCGCGCGCAAGGCCCTCCAGGAGTTGAACGCGGGCGGCTGGGTGGTGAAGATCAAGGGGAAGGGTACCTTCGTGCACGTCAAGGATGTGGTCCGCTCGGTCGACCGCATCCTCAGCTTCACCCGGAACATGACTGAGGCGGGCTTCAAGCCCTCTACCAAGGTTCTCCACCACGGTGTGCTCCGCAAGGGCTATTCGGCGATGATCAACGGCCGGCGGTACTCGATGGACGGTCCGGTCTTCAAGATCCACCGGCTCCGTTTCGCGGACAGCATCCCGATGATGCTGGAGGTCCGGTACATCTCGCTTGCCCTCTGTCCCGGGATCGAGAAGATGAACCTGACGGGGTCGCTCTACGACATCTACAAGGAAAAGTACGGGCACGAGCTCACCGAGATTCACCAGATGCTCAGCACGTACATGCTCGAGTCCGAGGCGGCCACCTTCTTCGACCTTCACGGATCCGTGCCCGGGTTCCTCGTGGACGGCGTGACCTTCTGCGGGCGCGAAATCATCCTCGAGATGGAGAAGTCGATCTACCGAGGCGACCGGTATACCTTCGCTGTTCGCGCGAAGTATGCCTCAAGCGAGGAGCAGCACGGCTCCGACGTCCCCCGCCTCGTTCGCGACCGCTAAATGGCCGATCGCGATCCGGAAACACCGGCCGCGAACTTGAGTGAAGAGTTGAGCTTCTTCCGCTGATTGTTAAGCGCGCAGGAAGGCTACGCGGCCGCCCGCATGTCGATGGGGGACCTTCGTCCAGAGTGCCTTCTTCGCTGGGCCCATGTCGGTCTCCTCCGTGGGAAACGCGGAGGATTCCGCAACGCGATCAGCCCGACCCATGCCCTTTCTCAGCCGGTTGCGGATCATCTCATTCGAGCAGCGCCATGAGTGGAAGGTCGAACCGGCCGCTGGGAACTCGTCGCGCCTGCTCCCGTCCGGAGGTCAGCGTCCGTTCATGGCGGCCTGCGTCACCCCAACGACCCGAGCTGACCTCTGTGGGATGTCACATGGGTACGCCCGATGGTTCGACGACATTGAACTGGATCAACTCCGTTCTGGGTTCTGCTAGGAAACGCGGAGATGCCATCTGTGGGCGGAGGCGAAGACATCGGAGCCGGCGAACGGCTGATGCTGCTCGATCCCGATGCCGATCACGCCTGCCCCGGCAACTGCGCCGAGCTGCCCCGGCTGGCCCGCGAAGCGTTCCGCTCCACGCCCATCCAGTTCCGCACGGTCCGCAGCGTGGAGGGCGGCCTTGCGGAAGGGCCGCCCACCATGGTGCTCCTCCGCCCGCCGCGCGATCAGACTTTCGCGGCCATGCTGGAGCCGGTGCGCGCCGCCTGGCGGTTCGTTCCGCTCGTGGGCCTCGTCTGCGATGGCGCGGCCGCGCTTCCCGATCTGATGGACTCGCTGTGCCACGGGCTGGACGATTTCCTCGTCTGCCCGTTCCGCCCGATCGATGCCGCGGCTCGGCTGAACAAGCTCCTCCCCGGGGACCGCGCCGGGACGGAGCGGCGCAATGCACTCATCGGCGGTGCACGGCTCGAGAACCTCGTCGGCGACAGCCTCCGCTTCCTGACCGCGGCCAGCCTGGTCGTCAAGATCGCCGGCTCGAGCGCGACGATCTTGATCCACGGTGAGACCGGGGTGGGCAAGGGAATGTTTGCCCGCGCCATCCACTACAACGGGCCCCGACGCGCTCGACCGTTCGTGCCGGTGAACTGCAGCGCACTCCCCGATCAATTGTTCGAGAACGAGCTGTTCGGCCACGCGCGCGGGGCCTACACCGACGCGGGAAGCGTGGAGCGGGGGCTGGTGAGCGAGGCGGAGGGCGGAACGCTGTTCCTGGACGAGGTGGACACGCTCTCCCCCGGAGCACAGGCCAAGCTGCTCCGCTTCCTCCAGGATCACGAGTACCGGCCGCTCGGGTCGGGCCGTACGCTCACGGCCGACGTACGGGTGGTCGCTGCCACCAACTCGGATCTTCGCGAGCTGGTGGCCGAGCGCCGGTTTCGGCCCGACCTCTACCATCGCCTCGACGTCCTCTCGCTCGAGGTCCCTGCCTTGCGAGAACGGGCCGCCGACATCCCGCTTCTGGCCCGACACTTCCTGGAACGTTTCTCGTCCCAATACGGGCGCCCCGCGCTGTCGCTCACCGCGGCCGCGCTGCGCAAGCTCGGCAGCTACCCCTGGCCGGGGAACGTCCGGGAGCTCGAGTCGGTGCTCCACCGGGCGGTGGTGTTCAGCTCGGGAGACTGGCTCGATGCCACCGACATTCCGCTCCGGAGCGAGGAGCGGTCGGAGCCCAACACGCCGTTCGCGGGTGGGCCCAAGAGCGAGGCCATGGCCGAGTTCGAGCGGCACTACCTGACCCGGCTGCTCCGGGAACACGCGGGGAACGTGAGCCAGGCGGCACGCGCCTCCGGAAACGACCGCCGCACGTTCCAGCGTCTGCTGCGAAAGCACGGCATCGAGCGGGCGGACTTCGAACACGAGTGAGTCCCGCCGGGTGCGACGCCGCCGCCGCAGACGCTCCGCGATGTGATCCGCACCACCTTTCCCACGGAACTCCCGCAACCGGGTTCTCGCGGAGCGTCGCCCTCCCTCGATCACGGTGCGGCACCTGCCCCGCAGGCCCGGTAGGGCCAACGGCGGCTCTCCGCGGCTTCTGAGCTCACGGCGGTTCGGCACGCGCGCTGCAGCTCCCGGAGCGCGAATGCCCGGCGAACCCCACTCCTCCTCGGATGGCGGCGACCACCTGCGGGCCATCGAGCTGCAGGTCCTGGGCTATCTCCTCGCGCACCGGGAGGCGCGCGACACCGTCGACGGGATCATGCAATGGTGGCTGTCCGGCGCGACGTCGCGCTGGCGTGGGGCCGAGGTCGCCGCCGCCCTCGAAGCGCTCGTCGCCCGCGGCTGGCTCACCACGTCCGGACAGGGCCGAGACGAGACCCGCTACGGGCTTTCGCCCGGCCACGTCGACGAGATTCGCCGCTTCCTGGAGCAGGTTTCCGAGAGCGCTGCCGGTGCGGAACGACGCGGGCGCGAGGGCGAGGCGCTCTTCGAGGCGCTGAGGGCCCTCGACGCACTCCTCGCGGACGTGGTGGCCGCTGTGCCCGCTTCGCACGACGCGGGAGGCCCCTCGGACCTGCTCCGCGGGCTGTACATCACCCCGCAGGAGTTCGAGCGTCTCCTGTCGCACGATCCGCACGCGGCGGCGGTGGAGTCCCAGGGCCGGCTGCTCGAGACCGCGTTGGCATGCGCCCCGCTGGCCCGCCTCGGCGCACGGTTCGAACTCGAGCCCTTCGATCTGGCGCTCCTGCTCCTCGCCGTGGCGGTGGACCTGGACCTTCGATACGAGCGGCTATACGCCTTTCTCCAGGACGACGTGACCCGGCGCCGGCCGAGCCTCGATCTCTGCCTCAACCTCCTCTGCCGCACCCCCGAGGAGAAGATCGCCAGGCGGACGCGCGTCTCGGCCGGGGCTCCGCTCGTCTTTCACGGACTCGTTCAGCTGGTGGCCGATCCCAACCAGCTGCAGCCTCCGCTCCTCGCCACCTATCTGCGACCGGACGAGCAGATCATCCGGCTCCTCCTCGGCCAGCGCGAAATGGACGTGGAGCTGGCACGGTTCTGTCGGGTCTCGACCGCGGACGAGCCCTGGGCCGATCTCACCCTGGATCACGTCCTCTCCGATGGGATCCGGCGATTCCTCTCGCACCCCGACGGAGACGCGCATCCCCTTCGCCTTCATCTCCAGGGCGCCACCGCTGCGGCGCGGACGAGGGCGGCCCGCGCCCTGGCCCGACGCGCCGGCCGAGGGCTTCTCGAGGTGAACCTCGAACGGCTCCTCTCCGGGCGCGACGACGCAGAACGTCAGATGGCTCGCGTCTTGCGCGAAGCGACGATCCAGGACGCGGTCCCCTTCTTCGAGGGGCTCGCCGAGGCCAGCCTCCCTTCCGCGGCGCTCGAGCGCGTGGCTCGCGCTCGGCAGCCGATGATCACGGGCAGTGCATCCCAGGGAGTCCCGAATTCGCTGGCGACGCTGGGCCTCGTCTCGGTCCCCCTGCGCGTGCCGGGCCATCGCGAACGCCGCTCCGTCTGGGAACGCACCGTCGGCGACCAGGGAGCTCGGCTCGACGCGGATACGGCAGAGGTGCTCTCGGAGCGCTTCCGCCTCCTCCCCGATCAGATCGCCGACGCCGTCTCGAGCGCGTTCGAACAGGCCCGGGTGCGCGGGAGCCCCGATGGCGACGCACCCGTTCCGGCGCCCGAGGAGTTGTTCGCCGCCGCGCGTGCCCAGTCCGGTCAGGAGCTGGCGGCGCTGGCCCGCCGGGTCCAGCCGGCTGCGACCTGGAAGAGCATCGTGGTGCCGGCGAGCACCGAGATCCAGCTGCGGGAGATGTGCGCGTGGGTGGCGAGCCGATCCCGCGTCCTGGCCGACTGGGGCTTCGATCGCCGACTCGCGCTGGGCAAGGGCCTCACCGCGCTCTTCGTCGGGCCCACCGGCGTGGGGAAGACGCTCGCCGCCGAGGTGATGGCCCGCGAGCTGCAGCTCGAGCTCTTCAAGATCGATCTCTCCACCGTGGTCTCGAAGTACGTCGGGGACACGGAGAAGACGCTCGAGAAGATCTTCGCGGCCGCCGAGTGCACCGACGCGGTGCTCTTCTTCGACGAGGCCGATGCGCTCTTCGGCAAGCGCTCCGAGGTTCGCGACTCGCACGACCGCTACGCCAACATCGAGGTCGCCTTCCTGCTCCAGAAGATGGAGCAGTACGAGGGCATCGCCATCCTGGCCACCAACCTCCGCGCCAACATGGACGAGGCGTTCACGCGGCGGCTGCAGTTCGTGGTGGAGTTCCCCTTCCCCGACGAACGCCTGCGGCGCGACCTCTGGCGCGTGCTCTTCCCTCCCGAGACTCCGCGCGACGAGGCCATCGACTTCGGGGCCCTGGCTCGCCTCCGCCTGGCTGGCGGCAACGTGAAGAACGTGGTGCTCTCGGCCGCGTTCCTGGCGGCCGCGGAAGGGAAGCCCGTCGGGATGGCGCACCTCGTCCACGCCGCCCACCGAGAGTTCGAGAAGCTCGGCCTGCCCTGGTCGGGAGAGCTTGGCGAGTTCGAGACCCGGGCGCCCGTGCGCACGCAGGTGTCCGCATGAACGGCTTCCGCCACCTCCCCCGGCTCCGGCGGACCGCCGAGGAGCGCAGGCTCCAGGGCCGCCCCCGCAACGGCGAGCGGCCCGTCCCTGCCATGCGTCCGGTCATGGGCGGTGACCTGCGCAGCGCCGGGAATGCCGCCCTGTATCGCTTGATCACGGCCCGGCAGCAGGTCGAGGTGGACCGCACCGAGCCCGTGCGCGACGAGGCGCTGAGCCGGATGGCGGCGGAGGCCGTCCCGACGCAGGCGATCGCGGTCCGGCCCACCGAAGCGCTCGCCTCGGTGGAAGAGCCGGCGCTCGCCAAGGAAACCCCGGGGCCGGCGGCGGAGCAGTCCCCGCTCGCGGTCGCCGGCGCCAGCGACGGTTCGCTCGCACCCGCGTCGGAGGAGAGGGAGCGGACGGCACCTGCACCCACCGAGGCCCGGGCCCCCATGCCCGTCGCCAAAGAGCCGCGCATGCGGGAAGATCTGGACGCGCTCGCCTCCGCGCTCCGCTCCACGCTCGCCACGCCGATCGGTCGGGCCCTGCGCGGGTCGATGCGGAAGCTGGTGCTGCGCCAACAGGGCCTCGGACTGGACGCCCTCATCGTGGGCGACGCGCTCACCTTCGTCACGCCCTCCTCGGCCCACGGGTCCCAGGTGAAGGAGATCCCGCTCGCCGACGGCGTGACGCTGATCCTCGACCTCCGCGACCAGACCGCCACGGATCTGCCGCTCCCCGTGAAGCACCTCCTCGATCGCGCGTCGCCCTCCGGTCAGCCCATGTCCACGTCGCCGATCTCCTCGGCGGAGGAGACGCAGCTCGATCGCTTCGCGGCCAGCGCCGATCGCCTGCTGGCCGGTGCCGCGAGGTCGTCGCACGCCGGCATCGTCCACGAGGGGACGGTTGTGGGAAGGCCGGAGCGGGTCCGGGTCTCGGCGTTCGCAGCCTCAGCCGGCATCGGCGGCCTGGCGGCGCTGGCGGGAGGCCTCTTCGGCCCCCTGGGCGCGGGCGTGGGTGCACTCGTGGGCGCGGGCGCGGCGGCGCTCATCGGATTCTTCCTCCGGCGGCGGAGGGGTTGAAGGACCATGTTCCAGGACCTCGACGCCACGCTGGCCAGGGTACTCACCGATCCCGCCGCCCCTACCGCGGCCGCCGAGGTGAGCTTCCTGACCCCGGACAAGACCTTCGCCCCGGCCTCACCCACCGTCAACCTGTTCCTGTACGACGTGAAGGAGAACCGGGACCTCCGGGACAACACGCCCATCCTCGAGCGGGTGGGCACGACCTACGTCCGCAAGGCGCCGCCCATCCGGATCGACTGTTCGTACATCGTGACCACCTGGTCCAACCGCAGTGGGCCGGCCCGCGTCGACGAGGAGCACCGGCTCTTGGGCGCGGCGTTGGTCTGGCTGAGCCGCTTCCCGACCGTCCCCGCGATCTACGCGCAGGGGAGCCTCGTCGGCCAGCGGTACATCCCGCCGATCCTGGTGGCGCAGCTCGATCCCAACAAGAACGCCGGCGAGTTCTGGGATGCACTGGCGATCCCGCCGCGGCCCGCCTTCTATCTCACCGTCACCGTGGCCATGGAGCTGGGGCTGGTGGAGGGCGGCGCGCTCGTCACCACCCGGACCACGCGGACCACGGCCGCCTCCGGAGACGCAGAGGGTCGCGTCCAGATCGGCGGGCGCGTGCTCTCGAGCGCCGGCGTCCCGCTGGGCGGCGCGGTGGTGGACGTGGTCGACGCCGGCCTCCGCACCACCAGCAACCAGGACGGCAGCTACACCTTCCCCATCGTACCTCCCGGCGCGCGCACGCTCCGCGCCGTCGCGCTCGGGTTCCAGCCGCTCTCCCGAACCGTGACCGTTCCCTCCGTGCCCGAGGACTACGACCTGACGCTGGCGCCCCTGTAGCGCCGGCAGTGGAAAGGACCCCATGGCTCAAGCACTCTTCAACGCCGTCGGCAAGGCCCCGGGCGTTTACCTTCAGGAAATCGCCGTCGCGGGGCCCATCGCCGGGGTCGGCACCAGCACGGCCGCCTTCGTGGGACCCGCGCTGGCGGGCCCCGTGAACACGCCGGTGTTCATCACCAACTGGACGCAGTTCGTATCCGCGTTCGGCGGCTACTTCCCGGCACCGCTGGTGTACGCGCCCCACGCCGTCAAGGGGTTCTTCGACAACGGCGGGCAGCACGCCTACTTCGTGCGGGTCGGCACCGGCGCCCGGGCCTGGCTCGATCTCGCCGATCAGGCCGCGGCGCCCAAACCGTCCGTCCGCGTGGCCGCCAAGCAGGAGGGCGTGGCCGGAAACGGCATCAAGGTCGCCGTGCAGGCGGCCAGCATCGTGGCCGGGGTCGAGGTCAAGCGGGCCTCCGCGTCGCTCGCCTCGGCAGCCGCCGCGTCGACCACCGTCACGCTGACGAGCGCAGCCGACGTGGCGCTCTTCCTCCCTGGCGACACCGTTCACCTGGCCGACGGCGCCAACGAGGAGGACGCCACGGTAGCCAGCGTCCAGCCGCCGTCGAAGACCCTCACCCTCGCCGCCCCGCTCGCGAAGGCGTACACCGGGGCCGGCACCATCCGCATCGGCGACCTCGCGGCAGGCCAGAAGCGGATCCGGGTGGCCAGCGTCGCCGGCCTCGAGCCCGGGACCTACCTCGCCATCGCGCAGTCCGGAGGGCCGAACGAATCGGGCGTGGTGGCGAGCGTACAACCTGCGCTCTCGGCCATCCTCCTCACGTCGGGCCTCGCCAACGCATACAAGCTCGACGCCGGGTCACAACCGGTGAAGCTCACCTCTTCCGAGTTCACCTTGCAGGTCACGCCTGCGCCCCCCGGCGCGGTGGAGACCCATTCCAACCTGGCCATGGACCCGAGGCACAGCCGCTACTTCGGCTCGGCCGTCGATTCTCCCACGGTGGACATTCGCCCTTCGGATCCGCCCAATCCGGATCTACCCCCGAGCAACGTTCCGGCGGTGCTGGCGGCCACGGTGCTCGCCGGGGGCAAGGACGACGACGTCACGGCGCTGCAGGCCAGCCACTATCACGCCGGGATCGACGCGCTCGAGAAGAAGAGCGACGTGAACATCCTCTGCGTGCCGGACCGGACCGACCAGGACGTGCAGTCGTACATGGTCGCCCACTGCGAGAAGATGAGCGACCGCTTCGCCATCCTCGACCCGCAGCGCAATGCCGACCCATTCACGGACATCGTGGCCCAGCGCAACGCCGTGGCTTCGCTGGGCGGGTACGCGGCCTTCTACTACCCACGCATCGCCATCTCTGATCCCTCCGGCAACGGGACCCTCCTGGTGCCGCCCTCCGGCCACCTGGCCGGCGTGTACGCGCGGGTCGACGACGCCCGCGGCGTGCACAAGGCGCCGGCCAACGAGACGCTGCGGGGCGCGCTGGCGCTCGAGCGAGAGCTCTCCGATGCCGACCAGGGGCCGCTCAACGACCAGGGCATCAACGTGATCCGGGCGTTCCCGGGGACGGGGATCCTGGTCTGGGGAGCGCGGACCATCGCGCCGCAGAGCCGGACCCAGTGGCGCTACCTCAACGTGCGGCGCCTGCTGCTCTATCTCGAGAAGTCGATCCAGCTTGGCACGCAGTTCGCGGTGTTCGAGCCCAACGATCTGGCCCTCTGGCAGAAGGTGAAACGGATGGTGACCGAGTTCCTGAACCGCGTCTGGCGAGCCGGGGCGCTGTTCGGGGCCACCGCGCCCGAGGCGTTCCGGGTTCGCGCCGACGAGGAGCTCAATCCGCCCGACGTCCGCGCCCTGGGCCAGCTGGTGGTCGAGGTGGTGGTGGTGCCGACGGTTCCCGCCGAGTTCGTGGTGTTCCAGATCATGCAGGACCCCACCGGCGCAACCCTGAAGGAAAAGTGAACGAGGAGGCCACATGGCAACCGGAGATAGAGTCGACCCCTATCGCAACTTCAGCTTCCTGGTGGAGATCGACGGCATCACCCAGGCCGGATTCTCGGACTGCTCGGGATTCGGATCGTCCACCGACCCGATCGAGTACCGGGAGGGCGGCGAGAACCACACCGTTCGCAAGCTGGCCGGCCTGACCAAGCACAACAACCTCACGCTGAAGTGGGGGATGACCGATTCGCGCGAGCTCTACGAGTGGTACCGCGACGTGCAGTCCGGGAAGATCGCGCGCAAGAACGGCTCCATCATCGTGCGCGACGTCGACGGCACCGAGAAGGTGCGCTGGAACTTCGTGCAAGCCTGGCCGACCAAGTGGGAGGGGCCGACGCTCACCGCGAAGGGCAACGACGTCGCCATCGAAACGCTGGAGATCGCCCATGAGGGCATCGAGAGGGTGTCGTGATCCAGACCGAGTATCCCTTCACGCTGCCCATCGGCTACGCCAGCGACGACGGCACGCTGCACCGCGACGGCACCATGCGGCTGGCCACCGCCGCCGACGAGATCCTTCCGCTCAAGGATCCGCGCGTCCAGAGCAACCAGGCCTATCTGGTCGTCATCCTCCTGTCCCGCGTGGTGACGTCGCTGGGTCGCCTCCAGCACATCAACCCCAAGGTGATCGAGGACCTCTACGCGGCCGATTTGGCCTACTTGCAGGAACTCTACAACCGCATCAACCGCAACGGCAAGGCGCAGGTTCACGCGGAGTGTCCGCACTGCGCGGCCGAGTTCGAGGTGGAGCTCCACAGCCCGGGGGGATCCTCGGCTACCCCCTGAAGGCGCTCTACGAGGAGGTAGCCTTCGTCGCCTACCACTTCCACTGGTCCCCCGAGGCCATCCTGGACCTGGAGCACGGCGAGCGCCGCCGATGGGTCGAGGAGATCTCCGCGCTGAACCGGAGCCGGAGCGAGCTCGCCGAGTGACTGGAGCCAAGAAGACCATGACCGACGTCCGTCTCACCCGAACCCCGCATCCCGCGCCGCTCCCCGGCCAACGGTGGCGTGCCTTCGCAGCGGGACTCCTGGGGCGGGGGCGCCGCGAGGCATGGAAGCCGGGCGGGCCCGGCATGAGCCTGTTCGTTCCGCCGCGGGCGTCCCCGACCGTTCATGTCCATCGCCAGACCGCCCACTGGTCCATCTCCCCCGTCATCGCCCTCTCCATCGCTCCTCTCCTGCGAGCCACCCCGACCCAGCACTGGTTCGCGGCACTCGCCCCGGCCCCTTCCGTCAGGCCTGCCCTCTCGCGCGCGGCAGCCGTCGTCGTCCGGGAGCGCATCCTGGCGGCCGGCCCTGAGGCGCCCTCGTCGTCGCCGTCGCATCGCGAACGCGCGTTCTCGCCCGAACGCACGCCCCTCGTGCGCGCCTGGGTTCGCGCCGAGGCCGCACCCCTTCAGGCGGCCCTGCGGGCCGGCAAGATCGCGCTCCAGAACGCCCAGGCCCTCGCGCAGCGAGCGACCAGCGAACGGCGCCGCGTGGAAGCACGGCCGGCCGCTGAGCTCCCCGCCCTGTCCCGGGCGCTCCCGCGGCCGAGCCCCGAGCCCACCTCGACCCGTGCCGACCGCGAGTCCCTGGTCACCACCCGGGATCCCGCATCTCCCTCCGCGACGCGAGGACGGCCGGCGGGGCCGCCGCCCATCGACGTGGATCGCCTCACGGACCAGGTGATCCGCCAGATCGACTCCCGCCTCCTCGCGCACCGCGAGCGCCTGGGACGCGTCTTCTAGGGAGCCACCGCGATGCAAAAACTCCACGTCAAGGCACTCCCCGATGGCCCCGAGATGGACGTCCTCTTCAACCCGGAGGAGTACACGGTCAGCAAGGACAACAACCTGGCCGTGCAGGGCATCCCCGGGCTGTCGGCCCCGCTCGTCCAGTTCGTGAACGGGAACCTCCGCACGCTGGAGATGGAGCTCTTCTTCGATACCTGGGATTCGCCGGATCTTCCCAAGCGCGACGTTCGCCAGCTGGTGGACCCTTTCGTTCACTTCATGGACATCGACTCCGAACAGCACGCACCGCCCATTCTCGAGGTCTCCTGGTCCTCGCTCCAGCTCCGGTGCGTCCTGGCGCGCGTCAACCAGAAGTTCCTCATGTTCAGCGACGACGGGACGCCCGTCCGCGCCCGGCTCAACGTCACCTTCAACGAGGTGATCGACCCCGACCAGGAATCGAAGACCGTCAACCGGCAGACCGCGAATTTCACCAAGCTCCACGTGGTCGAGGCCAAGGAGACCCTCAGCGCGCTCGCCTCCCGCTTCTACGGCGATCCCGCAGCCTGGCGACCCATCGCCATCGCCAACGACCTCGCGGATCCGCGCGCGATCGCGCCGGGCCTCTCGCTCCGCATTCCCGCTCTTCCTTTCCAGGACCCGGACACCCGGGAAACGGTCCGCTGAGATGGCACCGGTCATCCCACGATTCGCGCCGCAATTCGAGATCGCCATCTCGGGCAAGCCGCTTCCCGCGGCGCTGCGCGCCGCCATCATCAAGGTGAGCTACCAGGACGGGCTGGAGGGAGCCGACCGCGTCGAGATCACCATCGCCAACGACGGTCTTCGCCGGCTGGAGGACCCGCTCCTGCAGGTGGACAACAAGCTGACCCTCTCGATCGGCTATGCCCCCGATTCACCGGAGCGGGTGTTCGTGGGCGAGATCACCGGCGTGGGTGCGAGCTTCCCGAACTCGGGGATGCCCACCGTGACGGTGGTGGCGCACGACTTCCTGCAGCGCCTCACCGCCGGCTCGCGCGACCGCGCCTTCCAGATCCCGGTCCCGTGCATCGGCAGCTTCCCCCTGCCCGATCCTGCCGTGGTCGCGCTGGTCGCCGGGGTCGATCTGCTCATCCCCAAGCTCGATCCGGTAGGGGCGGCGCTCTCCTTCCTCACGCTCCTCCTCGCCTACGCCATCGACCCCCTGGACGCCAAGAAGGCCGTGCGCATCCAGCAAGGGGAAAGCGACTTCGACTTCCTTTCCAAGGTGGCTCGCGAGAACGGCTGGGAGATGTACATCGATCACCAGGCCGAGCCGCAGGGCTATCGGCTCCGCTTCCAGTTCCTGATGGGCGTCCAGGACTACAAGCCCAGCGTGCGCCTGGTCTGGGGCGCTTCCCTCATCGAGTTCAACCCGCGCGTTTCCACGGTGGGTCAGGTCTTCGGCATCTCCACGCGCATCTGGGTGTCCGCCATCAAGATGGAGTTCGTGATCGTCCTGTCCTGGGACTTCGACAAGGGTGGATTCTCGTTCGAGGTCTATCCCGGCCTGGGGAGCCTCGACGCCGTACTGGGGGGAAAGAAGGCCCAGGGCGTGCTGCGGGTCGACGCGGTGGGCCCGGCCAGTGCCCCCAAGCAGATCCTGAGCGAACTCCTCCCGCGGCTCAACAGCCGGATCACCGCCACCGGGTCCACCATGGGTGATCCTCGTATCAAGGCCGGCAAGGTGGTCGACGTGGCCGGCATCGGCGATCCCTTCGGCGGGCTCTACCGGGTCACCACGGCCACCCACACGCTCGATTCGGGCGGTTATCGCACGCAGTTCGATCTTCGGAAGGAAGTCTGGTTCGGAGGGCTGGCGGCGCCCAAGGGCGCCGGCGGGCTCCTGCGCGTGCAGGGACAAGCGGTTCGCTGACGGAGGTTCGCCATGGCGGTGACGTTGCTCGAAGCAGGCGGTGGGAAAGAGGAGAAGAAGAAGAAGAGCTACAGCATCGTGACCGGGTTCGTGACCAACAATTGCGACCTCATCATGCACGGCAAGGTGCTGGTGCGCGTTCCGACCGTCGACCAGGAGGTCTGGGCTCGACTGGCGGCAGCGGGAGCGGGGAAGGGCAAGGGACTGTACATGTGCCCCGACATGAACGACGAGGTGCTCCTGGCGCTCAACGACAACGAGCCGACCGACGCGTACATCATCGGAAACCTCTGGAACACGCAGAATGGGCCGCCCGTCTCGGACCCCCTGACCGCCACCACCAAGCGCAAGCTCAAGACCGGTCTCGTCGCCGGGGTCGGGCACGAGGTGGAATTCGACGACGGCCCCGGGCAATCGATCACCATCACCACCGCCACCCAGCAGAAGATCACGCTGGAGCCCAAGAAGATCGAGATCAGCGCCGGCCTGGGGACCGCCAAGATCACCCTCAACCTGACCCCGCCCAGCGTCTCCATCGAAGCGGTCGCCAACGTAGAGGTGAAGTCGCAGGGCAACCTGACGCTCTCGGGCAAGAACATCAACATCGGCGACGCCCTCACCGCCAAGGTCACCATCCAGGGTGGGATGGTCTTCATCAACTAGGAGTTCCACATGCCTGCTCCAGCTCCCGGCGCACGCCTCGGAGATCCGACGCTCCACGGCAACCCGCTCACCCCGCCCGCTCCCGGGGCCTCGGGCAGCCCCAACGTCTTCATCGGAAAGCAGCCCGCCTGGAGGGCCACGGCCGACGTCCACGTCTGCCCGCTGGTGAGCGGTGTCGTCCCGCACGTCGGCGGTGTGGTGGCGCCCGGCAGCCTCACCGTCCGCATCAACAAGCTCGGCGCCGCCCGGCAGGGTGAGACCATCGCCGAGGCCGGCCCCCCCAACAAGATCCTCATGGGTTTTCCGACGGTGATCATCGGAGGGTGACATGCCCACGCTCGATCCGGCCAAGGCGTTCCTCGGGGTGGGCTGGTCCTTCCCGCCCCGGCTCTCGCCCGACGGCATGCTGGCGCAGGTCGCCTACGAGGACGACGTCCGGGAGGCCATCCTGATCATCCTCCAGACCGATCCTGGCGAGCGGATCATGCGGCCTGACTTCGGCGCAGGGCTTTCGCAATTCCTCTTCGAGCCGGCCAGCACCACCACCATGGCGCGGCTCCGGAAGCGGGTGGAGGACGCCCTGGTCCAGTGGGAACCGCGGATCGATCTCGACGCGGTGACCGTGACCTCGGAACCCACCGCGCGAAACGTGCTCGACATCACCATGCGGTACCGCGTCCGGGCCACCAATAGCCTCCACAACCTGGTCTATCCGTTCTACCTCGACGAGGGCACGCCCACGTGACCCCGACCGCGACAGGCGCTCCGGCGCGTCCCGACGTCGCCGAACGGGTTCGAGCGCTAGTGGCGCGGGCCCGCGGATACGTGCCGGGCTGGAAGCCCGGCGCGTTCGGCCCCGACGCCGCGCTCCTCCAGGTCATGGCGCGCCTCCTCGACGCCATCGGCCGGCGCCTGGATCAGGTTCCGGGCAAGGACGGGCTGGCGCTCCTCGATGCGCTGGCCGTGCGCCTCATCCCGGCGCAATCGGCGCGCGCACCGGTGGTGTTCACCTTGAACGGGAAGGCGCCCGACGCGCGCCTCCCCGCCGGCGCCCGCGTGGCGGCTCCCCCGCCGCCCGGCGGGACGGAGCAGATCGTGTTCGAGGTGGAGCATGCCACCGGCCTGGCCGCGGCCCGTCTCGCGCAGGTCGCGAGCCTTTGGCCGGGCCGCGACGCCTGGATCGATCACAGCGCCGCCGTCCTCGCCGGCACACCCTTCCGGCCCTTCGATCCGCTCTCCCTCGTCTTCACGCCGCACGCGCTGTACCTCGCGCACGACACGCTGCTGGCGCTCTCCGGAAGGTGTGCGGTCGACGTGCGGGTGGAACTCGCCACGGGGAGCAGCGAGCCGTTCGACCTCGTCTGGGAGTACTGGGACGGAACGACCTGGCGCGAGTTCCTGGGTATGCGCCCGGGGTGCGACCCGGCCGAAGAGCAGAAGCTCGACGGGACCGATGGCCTCACCCGAAGCGGGCGATTCCATCTCACCGCCGACTGCGCGGAGTCGGGCCCCACGGCGGTCGGCGGGATCACGGCGTCCTGGATCCGCGCCCGGCTCACCCAGCCGCTTCCCCCCGATCCCTCGCGGGTGCTGCCGGAGATCGACGCCCTGAAGCTGTACACGGAGATCGCCCAGCCGCTCGTCCTGTCGGGAACGTCGGGCGAGCTCTCCAGCAGCGGCACCACGGAGATGCTCGTCGTCTCGGTGACCGACGAGCAGGGCGTTCCGCTCCGCGGCGTGAACGTGTCGGCGGCGGGGACCACGATGCAGACGGATGCTGCCGGACGGGCCGCCTTCAGTCCCGGCGCGGGCACGGCGCACGTCGACGTGTCGATCGGAGACACGCACCTCGAGCAGGACGCTCCCCAAGGCACCACCGGCGTGTCGTTCCAGTTCCAGGCCGCCGGCCTGCCCGCGGACAAGGCCGCCAGCGACGAGCAGACCCTCGACGTGACCAAGCCGTTCCTCCCCTTCGGCCCTCAGCCGCAGCCCGGCGACGCCTTCTACTTCAGCTGCGCTGACGCGCTCTCGCGGCCCGGCGCGGCGCTGCAAATCTACGTCCAGACCACGCCCACCCCGCAGGACCAGCTCACCCCCGCCGACACGGTGATCCTCCTCGCCCGCCCTCGGCGCCGCCGCTCGGCCCGCGCGGACCTTCCATTCGTGGCGCTGGCCCACACCGTGAGCTGGGAGTACTGGAACGGCCGAGAGTGGGCCTCGATCGCGCCCGGGTTCGCGAACAATCCCGCCGCCTCGCCCGCCAGCGTGGCCGCCGATGATTTCACGGGCACCGGCGTCGTCAACCTCACCGTGCCCGACGACATCGCACCCACGCAGGTGAACGGGCAGGACGGGCTCTGGATGCGTGTCCGGCTCACCAGCGGTGGATACGGCTTCACGCGCAGCGTCACCTGGGCCGCCGGAGCCGGCAACTTCACCTACGTGGTCTCGCAACCTCCGGCGCTGTCGCGCTTCCTGCTCGGATACGTCTGGCAGCGCGGTCCGTTCGCGGCCGAGCACGTCCTCACCTACAACGATTTCCAGTTCCAGGACCACACCTCCGAGGCCACCTGGCCCGGCGACACGTTCCGACCCTTCCAGCCGGTTTCCGATCTCGTCCCGGCGCTCTACCTCGGATTCGATCGCCCCCTCCCGGTCGATTGGCTGGGGACCTACTTCGACGTCGAGGAGGTGGCGGGCGACGTCGAAGGCCCAGCCCTGGTCTGGGAGGCCTTCGCCGGCGGCCGCTGGGAGGATCTCCGAGCCCTGGACGAGACCCATCGCCTGCGCTTGCCCGGCATGGTCTCCTTCATCGGCGCCGAGGGCGCCGCGGCGCTCTCCCGCTTCGGCCAGCCGCTCCACTGGGTGCGGGCGCGACTGCAGGAGGACGGCCCTCCGGGCTCGCCCACGGTGAACGGGCTCTTCCCCAACGCCGCCTGGGCGGGACAGCACCAGACCACCACCGACGAGCCCATCGGCGTGAGCGAGGGGCAACCGGATCAGGTGTTCACGTTCGGGCGAATCCCTGTCTTGCCTGGAGAGCAACTGGCGGTGTGCGAGCTCTCCGGACCCCGTGCCAACACGGAGTGGCGCACGCTAGCGACGGAGGTGTTCGCCGATCCGGAGCGCGTCGCCTCGCTCGAGGTGCTCCTGGGCGGCGAGGCCACCCAGAACGACGTGGCCGCCGGACCGCTCCGGCTGGTGCGCGATCGGCTGAAGCGCGTGGTCGAAGTCTGGGTGACGTGGGAAGGGCGTCGCGACCTGTTCGCGTCCGGCCCGAACGATCGGCACTACGCCCTCGACCGCGCGCGCGGAACGATCTTCTTCGGGGACGGCGTGAACGGCGCCATCCCGCCCTCGGCCGCCGCCATCCAGGCGCTCTGGTACCAGGCCGGAGGCGGATCGACCGGGAACGTCACGGCCAAGAGCCTGACCCAGCTTCTCGGCCCCATCGGCGGGATCGAGTCGGTGACCAACCCCATCGCCGCCGAGGGCGGCGCGGATGGCGAGACGGTCTCCGCGCTGGCGGTCCGGGGTCCGCATTCGGTGCGGCACCGAGGGCGCGCCGTGGTCGCTCAGGACTACGAGGCGATGGCCCGAGAAGCCGCCGCAGCGGTGGCGGTGGCCACGGCCCTCCCCGATCGCGACCCGGGCGGCCACGCGAGGCCTGGTTGGCTCACCCTGGTGATCGTCCCCCGCACCGACGACCCGCGGCCGTGGCCGTCCTTCGGCCTGCGCGAGGAGGTTCGACGCTACGTGGCAACGCGCGCCGACGCGGCGCTGGTGGCCTCCGATCAGATCGTCGTCATCGGGCCGGAGTACGTGACCATCGACGTCTCGGCCATGATGGTCCCGCTCCATCCGTCCGACGCCGGCGCCGCGGACGAGGCGGCCCGGCAGGCCTTGCAGGACTTCCTGCACCCGCTCCGCGGCGGCCTCGACGGAAGAGGTTGGCAACCGGGACAAGGCGTGTACCTGGCCGACGTCGCCCAGGTCCTGGCGCGCGTCGACGGGGTCGACCTGGTCCGGGACCTGGCCCTGCTGCGGGATGGGATCGAGCAGGGCGAGTTCATCTCCGTGGCCCCGCACCACGTGGTGGTCGCCGGTGAGCTTCGGCTCACGTGGGTGGAGGCCTGACCATGTTCGTCCCGCTCCCCGACCTCGATGATCGCCGCTGGGTCGACCTCTCGGAGGAAGCGCTTGCGCTTCTCCCGACCTACGCCCGCGAGTGGACGGACCACAACGTCCATGATCCCGGCATCACCCTGCTCGAGCTGCTCGCCTACGTCGCCGAGGCCGACATCTACCGGCTGAACCGGATCACCACCCCTCACCTGCTCGCGTTCCTGGCGCTGGCCGGGATCCGGCCCGAGCCTCCGCGCCCCGCAGACGCCGTGTGGCGGCTCGGGGTGGCTCCCGGCGCTCCCGCCCTCGCGCTGCCCGAGGGCGTGGAGCTGTCCGCTCGCGATCCCTTCGGCGCGGAGACCCGTTTCCGCACCTCCGCCCCGGTCTCGGTGGTGGCGAGCCAGCTCCGCGCCATCCTCCTCGAGGACGCGGAGACCGGGGCGCTCCGGGACGTCACGATCGCGTGGCGGGCGGGCGAGCCGCTCTCCATCCTCGGCGACGGCACCCGGCCCGGCGCCCGCGTGCTCTTCGGGTTCGACGCGCCGTTCCCGACGGGAACCACCGTGACGATGTTCCTCGGCTTCACGGGCGGTCGAAGCGGAACGTGGGAACGAAGGCGCCTCTACGCGGAGTGGCGCGATCGCCAGGCCGCGTGCGTCCGGCTCGACCCGTGCGCCAGGCCGACGGTGCCTGCTGCGCAGACGCCGGCCCCTGCCTGGCCATCGGTCCCCCCGCATCACGGAGCCCGCGTGGTCTGGGAGTTCCTGACGGTCAGCGCCGGGACATCCACCTGGACGAGCCTCGACCCGGCCCGCGGCGAAGTCGAGGACTTCACCCGCTCCCTCACCCTCGACGGCTTCGTCCGGATCACCCTTCCCCGCGGTCCCGCCCACTCACCGATCGGCCCGCTCGCGGCCGACCTCTACTGGCTCCGGGCCGGACTTCACTCCGGGATCTACGATTCGCCGCCGCGCCTCGTCGCGATCTTTCCCAACGCCCTCCCGGCTCGGCAAACGACCGCGCTCGGGACGGCATCGTGGCCCATCGTCCCCGGAGCGTCCCTTCCTCCCACGCTTCCCACCCCCGGCGACGAGATCGGTCTGCGGATCACGCTCGACGCGCAGATGCGGATCACGGCGCTCGGGCCGTTCGAGCCCGGCTCCGATGCACCGGGCTGTACCTTGCTCGCCTTCACTGCCCCGACGTCGAACCAGGCCGGCGTCCTCACCGTGGAAGCCGCGGCGCTGGGCGTCGGCACCGGGCTCCCGGGGCTGGCGCTCGCGGCACCGATCGTCCCCGTGGTCGAGCAGGCCTTCGCGCTCTGGTCGCTGGAGGGCTCCGGCTGGCGGCGGTGGGATCGGCGAGACAACCTGGATGCCTCTCTCCGCGGCGATCGACACCACCGGCTCGATCCCACGAACGGGATGGTCACCTTCGGCGACGGCGAAAGGGGCGCCGTGGTCCCGGCAGACGCGATGGTGCTCGCCACGGGCCTCAGCACGCGGGCCGAGGCCGGCGACCTGCCGGCGGGGACGGGCGGGTCGCTCGCGGACTCGCCGCGAAACCGGGCGCTGGTGACCGATCTCGCAGGCGCGCGGGCCGCGCTGTCCGACGTCTCGCTCCCGCTTCCGGCTGCCGGCGCAGCCGCGGCCGAGCCGCTGGCCTCGGCCCGTTCCCGTGCGCTCGATGCTGCCGGTTCCTCCCCCCGCGCCGTCACCCTGGACGACATGGAGTCCTTCGCGCGTTCCACCCCCGGCACGGCCGTCGCCCGTGCCAAGGCCTGGCCTGGCCTTCACCCGTCGTTCCCCTGCTTCTCGGCGCCGGGAATGGTCACGGTCGTGGTCGTCCCCGACCAGCCGGTCCCCCGACCGGAGCCCAGCCCGGGACTCCTCGAAGCGATCCGCGCCCATCTCACGCGCCGGCGGCTCATCGGAACGCGGGTCGAGGTGGCAGCGCCGGGTTACGTCGAGGTCGGGGTTCGGGCCACGGTCCGCGCCGCCCGGGGAGTGGATCCAGCCGCTCTGGCCGGACGGATCTCGAGCGCGCTCGATGCCTTCCTGGATCCGCGCACCGGCGGACCGGAGGGGACCGGTTGGCCGTTCGGAAGGCCGGTGGCGCAGCCGGAGCTCGCGCAGGTGGTGAATCGAGTGGCGGGGGTCGCCCACGTCCTCTCGATGACCTTCGTGGTCGACGGCTGCGAATACGACCCGCAGTGCGGCAACGTCTGCGTGGGGTCGACCTCACTCGCCTGCCCCGGCGCACACACCATCACCGTCCGATGAGGCCCGAGATGGACTTCCGCGATCGACTCCCTGTGGAACGCTTCCGGTACTACCGGGGCCAGGCGCTCGAGGCGCGCGATCTCCGCGGGCAGCTCGAGGTGGGCGCAGCGCTTCAGGCCTGGCACGACCGGGCGCTGCACGGTGCCTACGGCGTGGCGTTCGGGTTCACCGTTTCCGAGGGTGCAGCGGGCCACGTCGAGGTCTCGCCTGGAGCCGCCTACGACGCATCGGGAAGGCTCCTCCTCCTGCAGCGCGTCCGGCGCCTCGCCTTGCCGGCCGCGCAGGCGCAGCAGGGCCCGTGGCTGCTGGCGGCGCGGTTTCGATCGTCGGACGAGTTTCCTTCGCGCCGGCTTCTCGCGGGGACGTGCCCGTCCTGTGGGTCGCCACTCCTCGAGGAGGCGCCCGCGCTCGCCTGGGCCCCCGAGAAGACGTTCGAGCACGGTCCGGCCGTTCCGCTGGCGCGCGCCATCTCGAGCGCGGGCAATCCCGCACTCGATCCCGACTACTCTGCCCCGTTCGCACGACCGCGCGCCCGACCGCACATCGCCTCCGGCGCCACGCTCCCGGGGCAGGGGTTCGTCCCATGGCGGCCCGGGCGCCTGCAGCTCGGGCTCCAGATCCAGGTCGACACATCGGTCGCCGGCTTCACCGCCAAGCCCCATTACCTCGCCTGGCTCGTGAACGGGAACGCGCCGCAGCGCTCCAGACCCTCGGTGCTGCTCCTGACGCATGTGACCCAGGCGACCCCGACCGGCTTTCTGTTCCGGATCCTGCTCGTGGCAGATGCCACGTTCTTTCCGGCCACCCCGTTGCTGCGCCAGGTGCGCGTGGCGTGGTTCGGCTGCGAGGAGCGCACGCCGCCGGCGCTCACCTTGCCCCCTGCTTGCACCTGCTGCTCCGGCGAAAGGACCTAGCCATGCCCCTCGGCCAATTCCTCGAGCGCATCCAGTTCTTCGATGGCCAGCGCCTCTTCGCCGACGACCTCCAGGCCCTCGAGTCCGTGCATCGCGAGCTCCGCTGGCTCCACAACCAGAGCCTGCACCAGCCCGGAGTGGGAAGCGGCTATGCCGTCGTCGGAAAGAAGGGCGACAAGCAGGTGATCATCGGCGCCGGTTATGCGATCGACGTCCGGGGCCGAGAGATCGTGCTCACCGAGTCCGTGGTCGAACCGGTTCCCCCGGTGGCGGACGACGGCACCGGCCAGCCGGCCGTCTACGACCTCACGGTGGCCTACCCGGACGACGCCGAGCTCAAGGAATCGGAGACGCGCCAGGGCGTCTGTACGCCGGCGGGCGTGGTGCGGCTCCGCGAGTCGCCCGCCCTGTGCTGGGTTCGCCTGGGAGCGGACCTGAAGCCTGTGAGCTCGGTGGTGGCCGGGCAGGTGCAAGCGGGGTTGCGGATCCTCCTCACCCGCATCGAGGTGAAGAACTGCGCCCTGGCCAGGGACCTCTCCATCGTCCAGCGCCGCAACGCCCGGCCTCCAGAGTTGCCCTACGTCTCGTGCGGCGAGACCGATCCCGACACCACGGCCTGGGACGTGTGGATGGCCAGCGACGGGCCGCTCGGGTTGACGGTGCCGGTCGACACGTCCTCCGCCCACTTCCGCGTGACGCCGAGATACGCCGCGCAGATCGAGGGCGACCGCCTCTTTCCGAGCGCGGTGAACCGCACCTTGGTGCTCGATGGCCTGGTCCAGCTGCAGGACGAGAGCCCGTCTCGCTTCACGCTCCGCCTGCTCATGCCGGCGCTCGATGGGGGACCCATCCGGCTCAATCCGTCCGCGCTGCTGAGCGGCAGCCGCGCCACGCTGCTCGCCCTGCTGCGCAAGAACCGCTGGCGGGTGGTCTGGTTCGGGGTGGAGGGCTGACATGGCCACGTCCGAGAAACCCGGCTTCCGATACCTGAACGGCGAAGGCCGGTGGCCCGGTTTCCACTGGGCCGGGCTCCAGCTCGACGGCTCCGGAGCACTCTCGCTCGCGAAGCTTCCTGCCCGGTCCGGCCCTCCCGACCCGAGCCTGGCCGCGCTGCCCGCCCCCGAAATGCCGGGGGGTATCGCGGTGGCCAGCGACGGTACGGTCTTCTACTCGATGCCGCAGGCCGATCGCCTGTACCGCATCGATGGCTGCAGCGGAGAGGTCTCCACGGTCCCCTGCCTCGCCCCCGGCGGGAGCGGCCCCACCTCTCTGCAGCGCCCTCGTGGACTCTGGCTCTCGAGGTCGCGCGGCGCGCTCTTCGTCGCCGATGCCGGCAATGGGCGCGTCCTGCTCCTCGATGTCGTGACGGCAATGCCCATCGAGATCTGGCACGGTCCCGACCTGAACCAGCGCTTCCAGGAGCCCTGGTCCATCGCGGGCCGCGGCGACGCGATCTACGTCGTCGACGCGGGTGCACGAAAGGTGTACCGGTTCGATGAGCTCGGGCAGGCGGACTCCGCCTTCACCGCTGCGGTGTTGGCCGCCGGCGTGACCGCGCCGGCCGAGATTGCCGTGGACGGTCCAACGGAAACGCCCTGGCTGTTCCTCCTCGATCGATCTCGCAACGCCGTGGCGGTGCTCCGCCCCGACGGGACCCCGGTGCTCGACGGAGGCGGCGCGCCGCTCTGGGTGGGCGTCGGCGACCTCACCGCGCCGTCGGGTCTGGCAGCCCATGAGGGAACCCTCTACGTCGGCGACAACGCCCGCCGGCGGGTGCTCGTCCATGCCTGGAGCGAGGGCCGGTATGGCCGGGTGGGAGACGCCGTCGGCTACGAGGGACCGATCTCCGCCATGGCCGTCGACGGCAGCGGTGCCCTGCTCGTTCACGCCGGGACGCCTTCGGCGCCCCTCCGGCTCGACAGCGGTGCAGGCCGGGTCCGCCGCGGCGTGCTCTGGAGCGGCGCGGTCCCCGCCCGCGGAAAGGTGGTCTCCTGGGGTCGCCTCACCGCATCGGTCGGCGAGATCCCCGAGGGCGCACACCTTCAGCTCTTCGCTGCAACGGGCAGCGATCCCGCCCATCCGCCCGGCCCGCCCGATCCCGCTTCCGAGACCCCGTTCACGGATCCTCGGTGGCGGGTTCTTCCACTGGACGTGGCCGATGTCTTCGTGGGGGAGGCGTCGGCGTATCTCTGGGTGGGGGCGGTCTTCTCGTCTTCCGGGTGGAGCTCCGCGGTCCTCTCGCAGATACGCGCAGAGTGGAACCAGCCCTCCTATTTGCCGTATCTGCCCGCCTTGTACCGGCGCGGGGGCACGGACGAGGAGTTCCTGCTGCGCCTGCTCTCCTTGCTCGAGAGCTTCTTCGCGGAGGCGGAAGCCGAGTCCGATTGGCTCCCGGCGCTGTTCGAACCCTCGGCAGCTCCGCTCGATCGGCTCCGCCGGCTCGCGTCGTGGTTGGCCATCGACTGGGAGGAGCGGTGGGGGGAGGCCCTGCAGCGCACCGTGATCGACGGAGCGTTCGCCGCCGACGGATGGCGTGGCACGGCCCAGGGCTTGCGCGCCGCACTCCGCCTGCTGGAGGGCATCGACGCCGCCATCCTCGAGCCATTGGCCGAGGCCGCCTGGTGGGGGCTACCCGAGGAGCCGAAGGAGCCCTGTGCGTGCGGCGGCGGACGGGAAGCCGGCAACGGGCGCTGCGCATGCGGGTGTTCCTCCCCGTCGGGCGCCGGAGCGCAGGGGGAGCCGTCGTCCACGGTGGGTGCTCCCGCGTGCGGCTGCGGTCGTGGCGTTGGCGCCGGCACCGCGGGGTCGTCGAGAACCGTCGGTCGGGGCGCCGAGACCTCGGTGCTCGGTGTGACCACCATGCTCGCCAGCGGGATGCCCCAGGGCGCGGTGGTCGGCACCAGCGCCGTGCTGGGCCAGTCCAAGCTCATCGGGGGTGATCAGCTGGGCGCCCCCTTGTTCGAGGACCTCGCCTTCCGTTTCAGCGTCCTCGTCCGCCGGAGCGATCTGCGAGGGGAGGAGCATCTGGCCCGGCTCCGGGCCCTCATCGAGCGCGAGAAGCCCGCGCACACGGCATTCGAGCTCTGCGTGATCGAGCCGGCCATGCGCGTCGGCTACCAGGCGCGGGTCGGGATCGACGCAGTGGTGGGCGGGCCGCGGGCACCGGCGCGGCTCGATGAACCCGCCTCGGGGATCGGGCTCACCCTGGGCGGTCCGGCCCCGGGAGAGATCGGCGTGAACAGCCGCGTGGGCGAGACCACGCGCGTTGGATGAGCTCCGGAGAACGAGTAGCACCGGAGCAAAGGAGACACGACATGCACACGAGCGACAGCACAATCGATCAACGCATCCAGGCCTTCTGCCGGAACCGGTACGTCTACGGGAAGCTCCTCGACGTCTACCACTTCGAGCTGGAGCAGGACTACTTCAACTCGAAGCGCTGGCTCATCAACCGCCTGGTATGTGGCTACGGCGTGATCTGCGGTCTGGACGTCCATGTGAGACGGGATGGCCGCAGCATCGAGGTCACCCGCGGGGTGGCCATCGACAAGTGGGGACGCGAGATCGTCGTTCCGGGCACTTCCCAGCCGGTGCCCCTGCCGGAGAGCCCCGCCCATGCCGCGCGTCCTCACGACGAATGCGAGGACGAGGACGCCGTGCACGTCTGCATCTGCTACCACGAGTGCCTGGCCGACCCGGTTCCGGTGCTCCAGGGCGAGTGCTGCGACGGCCCGGTCTGCACGCCGGGATCGATCTGCGAGCGGTACTCGATCGAGTTCCGTCAGGGACGCATCCCAGCCATCGATACCGATTGCCCGGTGCCCGACCTGGTGAGCGGCAACCGCATCAACTATCCGGCGCTCGCCAATTACGTGAGTGGCGATTGCCCCGAACCTCCCGAGGATCCCTGCATCGTGCTCGCGAACATCGACCTGCCCGATCCCGGCAAACCGCTCGACGCCGATGCCATCAACATCGCCGTTCGCCCCATCGTCTACGGAAACGACCTCCTGCACGATTTCCTGGTCTGCCTCACGGGCCGAGGCCGTCCGGAGCGCGCCAAGTGATCCCCACGGGAGATTGACCATGAAGACCGATACCACCTGCCTCGCTCCGACCACCGGCGCACCGGAGCGGCCCCGCTACTATCCGCGCCAGATGATCACCGCCGACGATCTTTCCCTCGATCAGGAATACGAGCGCAACCGGCGGCGCCTCCACAACCGCATGCTCCACGGCTGGGGGGTAGTGTGCGGCGCCAACGTGTGCCCGGTCCCTGCACCCGCCGGCTCGACGGGCTGCGCCTTCGTGCCCTGGCAGGTCTCGATCTGCCCGGGATACGTCCTCGGCCCGTACGGCGACGAGATCCTGATCGACTGCTGCCGGACCATCGACCTGCGCATCGGCACCACCACGGTGGCGGGTGGCGATCCGTGCACGCCTCCCGATGACCCGTGGTGCGCCCCGGTCTACCGGCAGCCGTCCTCGACCGGCCCGTTCTGGATCGCCGTCCGCTACAAGCAGGTTCAGGCCCGGCCGGTCCGGGTCCAGCCCGCCGGCTGCGACTGCGACGACACCCGGTGCGAGTACTCGCGATGGCGCGACGGCTACGACATCGGCGTGCTCACCCGCTGCCCCGACACGCACCAGGATCCCCCGGCGATCGACCCCACCACCGGCCAGCCCGATCTCGAGCTCCTGGTGCGCGGCCGAGCCAGCGATTGTCCCGGGTGCTCGGACCAGCCCTGGGTGGTGCTGGGCAAGGTGGAGGTGGATGCCGATGGCTGTGTCACCGCCATCGACAACTGCGCCTGCCGCCGCAACGTGATGTCGTTCGGGGGCTTCTGGTGGGCTTGCACGGGCGCGCTCACCCTGCTGGATGCCGCGCCGGAGGGCGGGGTCGACCTCATGAGGCTCGAACCGGCCAGCGGCCCGTTCACGGCCAACATCACGCTGGGTGCAGGACAGGTCCTGCCCAAGGGCGCGGTGGCCAGCCTGGGAGCCGGGATCACGGTCACGGCGTTCGTCCAGCCCGACCCCGACCAGCCCAAGGCCCCGCTCACCTTCTCCCTGGACGCCGGCGCCCGGCCCGGCCCGCGCACGCTGGTGGTCAAGGCGGACGACTGCACGGTGGCGACCCTGGCGGGAAGGTTCGCCGTGGTGGCCGTGCCCTGATCTCCGGAGCGCCGGCGTATCCCGCGCCGGCCCGGAGTGGAGCCGCGTGCCCAGCCCCGCTGCCAAGAAGGGCCCCGAGGCCGCTCAGGCTCGCGCACCGGGGCGCGACCTATCGCCGGAGCGCGCCGGCGCAGCCTGGCCGCCGGGCCCGCAAGCCCGGATCCTGGACCTGCATCGTCGCGCGGGAAACGCGGCCCTGGGCGCAGTCCTGGGGACGGCAGCGGGTCCCCGTGAGGTCATCGATCCCGATCCGATCCGCGCGCGGGAGACGGCGATCCTGGCCGAGGCGATCCGGTCACGGCTGGGCGTGCGCGAGCCCGTGCCCATCCACCTCGACGATGTCGCCCGGGATCGTCTCGGCGCCCGGATCGCGCACGGCCTCTTCGCAGACGGGGAGATCTACATCCGTCCGGAGGGCTTCTTCCCGACCTCGGCGGCGGGGCGATACGTGCTGGCCCACGAGCTGGTCCACGTCGCGCAGGCGCGTCTGCCGGCGGGACCCGACGTGGAGCGTTGGCGCGCAGAGCTGGAAGCGGCCCAGATCGCCCGCGCACTGGTGTGGGGCGCCCCCTTCCGCGCTCCCGTGGCCGCACTGATCGGCCGCACGCCGGCGGCCGACGAGGACGCGCAGGTCCAGGACGAGAACAAGCTCCTGGCGGCCCAGCTCCCGAGCTACAGCTTCGACATCGGCAGCTTTTCCATGAACTTCGCGCCGGCCGAGGGAGCGAAGTTCATTCCCGGGATCGACCGCAAGCTCCAGGGCGCGTGCATCATCGTGAAGGCCTTCGTCGGCCCTGGCTATACGCCGGCGCTGGCGCGGGAAATCCAGATCTGGCTGACCAACAATGGCGGCTTCAACGTCACGGGCAAGCTCAACGAAGGGCCCGCCGCGCAAGACGAGAAGGCCCCCTCGTTCCTCGTGATGCACCCGCTGGGCCGCCAGTTCCTGCGCGCCTTCGCGGCGCACCAGCCACCGGTCAAGGTCGCGTTGCCGGCGGCCCAGATCGCGACCCTCGAGCAAGCGGGCGACATCGATGACATGTGGCGGGAGTTCACGACCTACGGCAGCCCGTTCCCCGGCTGGTACACGAAGAAGATCTTCACCATCCTGATGTGGCACCACCGGTCGCTCGTGGAGGAGTACCAGAAGGCCCGCGGCGACGAGGAGGCGGTCACCAAACTCTCGATCAAGGTGTCCGACGCGCTCGATCCAGCGAACAGGACGCTCACCGCCGTCCGCCGCGATCCGGAGCTGACCAATCACCCCGTCTATCGATCCATCTTCCGGCTTCCCGAGCCCATCGCCGGGAAGCCCGAACCCAAGTATCCGACCGTCGATGCGAATACCCAGGTGAACGAGCGGATGACCTGGGAGTTCCTGCTCGATTGCGAAGCGTACAAGCCGCAGGCCGAAGCGGCGCGCAAGGATCACGCCGCGCGCAAGAAGTACGTCGACGACTTCGCCGCCCGGATGCAGCTCCGCAAGATCGAGGTGAAGGGCGACGTCACGCTCCAGGAGGGCGTCGTCCACGCGATCCGGGACCCGGTCCCCTCCGATCTGACGGCCTGGCCGCAGCTCGAGCCGCCCTTCTACGACCGGGCGCTGGACATCGAGTCCACGTACACGATGCACCTGCACTTCCGGGAGAACATCTTCGAGGGGTTCCTGCGCGAGGACTATCGCTGGGAGGTGATGAAGGTCCCCAACGACGCGTGGGACAAGGCGGAGGAGACCGCCGAGAACCTCGAGAAGCACGGCGAGGACATGGGCGGCTTCGGCCGGATCCTCGGCAGCCGGGTGCGCAGAGACTTCAAGGGCGCAGTCGCCGACGTGAAGCACAGCCTCTTCAGCATCCGCAACATCCTGGGTCCACCCGGGATGGGGCCGACCACCATCGCCGCCGCCAGCGGCGCGCTCCGGATCGTCGGATCCGTCATCCGCACGGCGCTGGGCAAGCTCTTCGAGAGGCCCAACGAGTACACCGCCGTGATCAAGGAGCCGGGCGTCTACGTGGTCCGGTGCATCGCCTATCAGGAGAAGACCGCCGACATGGCCATCGGCCGGATGCCCTCGGTGGCCTACTTGCCGCTCTGGGTCCGCAGCCTGGACGACATGACCATCAAGCGCCTCGAGGCCGAGAACATCCAGCGCGAGGCGGGGGAGGCGCTGCTCGACGACATCCAGGAGCGGCTCAAGGACAAGAACCTCCCGGAGGCGGAGCGCAAGAAGCTGGAGGATCGAGCGCGGCAGCTCGTGGCCGAGAACTACGCCGATTCGGAGAGCCGCCTTCGCTCCGAGCAAGCCAAACACCGCGCCACCCTGAAAGACCCGGAGGCCGGCCTCTCCTACTACGAGCGCAAGCAGATCCAGGAGCGCATCGACGCCATCGACACGATCCTGAAGCATCGGAGCGGCTGGATCACGGACCTGAACCAGACGCCCGGCGTGGGAAGCCCGCTTCCGCTCACCGCGTACTTCGCCTCACGCCAGAACGGCCAGGCCTTCCGTCTCCTCCTCGAGGCGGTGGAGCTTCCCACCAGGAAGAAGGGCACCTTCCAGTTCGAGATCCTGGACAGCACCGCGCCCAAGAGCGGCCACAAGACCAGCGAGGTCATGGACACCCGCGGCGACGCCATCGCCAACGGGGTGAAGTTGCTCCTCTACGAGGCCGGCTACGGGCGTGGGACCGTGACGGTCGCGATCCCCAGGGGCATCTGGGACCTCACCGCCAAGCAGGGAGAGACCCGCACCTTCGAGATCGAGCGCAGCGAGACCGAGATCGCGATCGAGTTCATCGAGAACGCCGCGCTCATCGCGTCGATCGCGGCCATCGCAGCCGCGCCGCTCACCGGCGGCGCTTCGCTCGGCCTGCTGCTGCCCATCGGCATCGCAGGGGCGATCCCGTCCGCCTACCGGCTCATCGACTCGGCCGCCCAGGGCACGTTCGAGTGGGACTGGGCCACCGCGATGGACATCGTCAACTGCATCAGCTCGATCATCCCTGGCGCGCGCGTGGCGGGCACGAGCCTCAAGCTCATCAGGTCGACCTCCAAGGTGTGGATGATCATCGGCCTGGGCGCCGACGGCTTGGGCGTGCTCGCCGGCGGCGCCGACTTCCTCAAGAATCTGACCAGCCTCGATCCCAACATGCCGGAGGGCCTCCGAACGGCCGAGGCCATGATCATCGTCGGCCAGGGACTCATCCAGATCGGCATCGCCGTCGGCGCGCACATGGTGGCCGAAGGACAAGCCCGCAAGAAGGCGGCCACCGAGGCCGGGAAGGCTCCGCCGACCGATCCCACCATCCGCCGGGGTGGAGAGGATCTTCACAAGCCGCTCGTCGACGCGGGCTTCAAGGACGTCCCGGTCCTGGTGGACGAGAAGCTGGGCGCCATCGACGTGGAGGTGCGGTTCGAGAAGGACGGCTACGGCATGCCGTCGGAGCTCCACGTGGTGTGCGGGAAGAACGCCACGGCGGCACACGTTACGGGGCACCTCGCCACGGTCCGGATGCTCAATCGATTGAGCGGGATCGCCGGGTGGGTGCGGACGCTCATCGACCGGTTCAATGCTTTCCTGCGCGGGAAGCCTTTCAAGCACCCACTCTCGCGCGGCGCCATCGCCTTTGCGGAGGTGACCAAGCTCAAGGGCATCATCTGGGACACCGCCGAGAAGATGCGGCAGGGCAAGATCGCCGAGGCGGACGGGATGGCGTACATCGAGGATCTCAAGAAGCAGATCGCCAAGCATCAACAGGCGCTGAACGAGCTGGAGGAGGGGCCGAAGTTCATCGCGGCGCAGACGCCGGTGGGCGTCGATGCCGTGAAGCACGGTTATCCGAAGCCACCCGAGAACCACTACTACGTGGAGGAAGCGCCGGGGAAGTTCCAGCTTCGCCAGTATGTGGGCGTCGAAGGCAAGGCCAAGATGGTGGTCTCGGACGGCAAGGGCGGCTGGAGCATCATGGATCGGCCGGCCGAGGTCGGCGCCCGTCCCTTCGGTGCGGCGCCGGTGGCCTCGTCCAAGGCATCCGTGCCGCTCGATCCAGCCCAGCTCCGCGCCGACCTGGTGGGCGCGCTGCGCATCGCTCCCGATCAGCTCGATCTGCACATGGGGGGAGATCGGGTTCGGGTCCAGCCCTGGGAGGCCACCAACGGGAAGACCTATCGCGTCGAGATCCCTCCCGGCGCCACGGCAGATCAGATCGAGTCGGCCATCGCGCGGCACAACGAGCTCCGCGCCCAGCGGCCGGCGGACGTGTCCAAGATCCCGACGGACGCCAGGGGGAACAAGCTCTGGAACGGTGCGCTCGAGGCGGAGTACCAGGGTCGCCCCGAACCGCGGTCGGGGGATCACTGGGCGCTGCATGACGGCAAGCTGCGCTACGTGAACGAGGACCCGAACAATCGGCTTCGCTGGGACTCGACCAAGGACCAATTGGTGAAGGACACGGGCCCGGTGGCCGAGCGATGGCCCAAGGACGTGACGACCACCCGGGAGACCGCCTTCGAAGATCTCGGTGGAAACGATCCTAAGAGCGACTTCGGCAAATGGGTGGCCTTCGTCGAGGAGAAGCTGGGGGTGAAGCGCGCCGATCTGGTGAGTGGGCTACAGGATCCGACCGGGCTCACCCACGATACCGTCCGCCACAACCTCAAGGCGCAGTACGAGGCCCGGATCCTGGCGGCGCTCACCGACCCCGCACAGCTTCAGACTCGGTACCCCGACCTCTTCAAGGGGCTCACAGCGGCCGACGGCGCCAAGTGGAATGCGGCCGTGTCGAAGGCACGGCTCAAGGCCATGATCGAGGCCCGCAAGGGCCTGGGTCTCAAGGACGGCACGGCGTGGAGCGAGAAATGGTACGAGACGCTCTTCGCGCCCGGCGCCGAGTCGCAGGTCAAGTTCGACAAGGCGAAGCTCAACGCCGCCGGGATCCCCACCACCGAGACGCGGGTGGGCGACCTGGTCATGGACGTCCAGCGGCCCAACCCGAAGGATCCCAAGAAGCCCCTGAAGAAGAAGGTCATCCGGGACGTGAAGAGCCATGAGGGTGAGCTCGGAGGGCATGACAAGGCCCAGTACGCAGACTACAAGCTCATGATCGACAAGGACGTGCCCCGGACGGACGAGTCCACGACCCATGTCGACGAGGTGACGGAGGTCTTCTTGAACCCGAAGGGCGGCGCGGCCAACGCCGAGTTCATCGCCGGGGAGCTCGCGAAGGACCAGGCGGTCACCTTCCAGGTGTTCAACAACTCCGGGGTCCCGCACGAGTTCACGCGCGCGGACTTCCTGCGGCTCAAATCGGCCAAGGCGCTCGCTGCGGAGATCGTGAGCTACTGCAACGGAGGGTGAGGCAAACGTGGCACATCGAACGACGAGGCTTTCTCTGTCCCTGAGTGGACCCGATCCGGCCGCCATCGCGCAGGGGCTGGTGAATGCCGGCCTGTTCCCCGGTGGGCCACCCGAGCGCCTGGAGGTCGACGGAGCGAAGCGCGCTGCGAAGGGGGACTGGCTGCCCCCGGCCTTGACGCGCGCCAAGACCTCCGTCGAAGCCAGCTACGACGACGGCACCTCACTCTCCGTGAGTCGGCGCGGCCTCGTCCGGCTGGAGCGTGCGGAGGTCGAGATCCGCGACCCCGGGCTCCTGGAGACCCTCGCGCCGCTTCCCTTCGAGCTGGCGGTGGTGGGCCGCCTGTACGATCAGTGGGTCCTCGACGAGGTGCCCAAGTTTGGATTCGGAGACGGCCACGTCGCCCTCGGTTGGGCGTGCGGCTTCAAGGGGGCGGGGCACAGACGACTGGTGTCCCCGCGCTGGCTGGAGTTCGGGCCGTGGAAGATGATCCCGGCCGGCAAAGAGCTGACCTGGGTCCAGTTCCACGAGCTGGAGGCGGACGCGGATACGGCGCTCGCGCAGGCGGCGCCCGGATGGGAGCGGATGGGCATCAGCGACGTGGGCGGCTTCATCCAGACCGGCTTCGTGTACACCGACGATGTCGGTGGCGTATACGAGGCGGCCGAGCGCCGGCTCAAGGTGGTGGCGGCCGCGGAAGGCCCCACCCCTCGCAAGATGCTGGAGCTCGCCGCGGCGCGCGTCGATCCCCGGATCCAGACGCAGCGCCCCTTCGATCGGACGGGCTTCGTGTTCGTGGACGCCGCCGAGGGCCGCGCGAAGCTGCACGAGTGCTGGCTCTACGAGCACGAAGTCCTGGTCATCGAGGAGGAGGGCGAAGTGCGGATCGACGCCAAGTACGCGCCAACGCCGACACCTCCCGCGTGGGCGCGCCGGCGCTGAGGACGCGCACGGCTCGTGGTCGATAGGAGGGCGGCGCACGCCGCCCTCCTGACGTATCGCCTATCGGAAGCCGACCTCCGGGGTTTCCAGCCAGCAAATGGCCGCTGTTGGTATGGACCTGGTTCGAGAAGTCCATGTACATGGTCGTCTGGCCGGGGACCACCAGCGGGCCTCGAGTGTCGAGCCGGGGTCGAGTTGGATGGGGAAGGTGCTGTGGAGGGCAGGGGCGCAGAGCGACGACCCACGGGGCGGATCGGCGGTCCAGCTGTCACGGAGCCTCCACGGCAGGCGCGGGCGGGCGAGCGCGCACCGGCCGCTCCCGAGGTCATCGAGCGTCGGGACGATCACAGATCGAGGACAGGACCTGCTCCTCTTGACCGGGAAACGCGGGGTCGGGTGGGTCCGGGGCGGACCTCCACCTCCTGCGGTTCGCCCGTCCCTCCGGGAGCGGCGGTGCTAGCATGGTTCGAGGAGGTTCGCATGTCCGTCCGGCAAGCAGCGCTCATGGCGCTCGTCGCGGTGGGGCTCGTCGCGTCCGGCTGCTCGGGCGGCGGCGGTGGGCCCGCGGGCTGCACCGCGGGCTGCTTCGACGCGAACGCGGATTCGGCGGACGGCTGCGAGTGCTGCGGGCCGGCGGAGACCGACCTGCCGGACGCGGCCGGGCTCGACGCGAACTGCGACGGCGTGGACGGGGACGCCGCCCGCGCGGTATTCGTCGCGCCCAACGGCTCGGGCGCGGGCCCCGGCACGCGCGCGGCGCCGCTGAGCACGATCCAGGCCGGCATCGCCGCCGCCGTGGCGGGCGGGAGCCGCGACGTCTACGTGGCGGAAGGCACCTACGCGGAGACCGTGAGCCTCGCCCCCGGGGTCGGCGTCTACGGCGGCTACGCGGAGGGGTTCGCGCGCCGCGACCCGGCGATCTTCGGTGCGGCGATCACGCCGGCGCCGGCGAGCCCCGATTCGCCCGGCACGGTGAACGCGGTTGGCCTCGCGGGCGGTGAGCAGGGCAGCACCGTGCTCGACGGGTTCACCGTGCACGGGCGGGTGGCGCTCGGCGCGGGCGAGCCGTCCTACGCGATCTACGTGCGCGGCTCGGACGCGACGCTCCGCATCTCGAACGGCGTCGTGATCGCCGGGCAGGGAGGGGCGGGCGCCGACGGCGACGCGGGTGCCGCGGGGGCGACCGGCGCGCGCGGGGGCGCGGGCGCCGCTGCATTCGACGTGTGGGAGTGGGACGGGGCGACGACGTGCGGCCCGGGGCACACCTCCGCCGGTGGCGCGGCCGGCGCTGGGCTCTGCGGCGCCGTCGCGACGAGCGGCGGCGCGGGCGGGAACCGGATCTGCCCCGTGCTCGACCCGGACCTCGGCGCCACGGCGGCGCCGGTCGCGAGCGAGGCGGGGGAGACGGGACACGACGGCGGGGCCGGTGGCGGCGCCGGCGGGACCGCGGGGCACGACGTCTACCACCAGGCGTTCGCCTGCCTCAGCTACACCACGTTCGGATCGCTCCTCGCGGGCGCGCCCGGCGCTCCGGGCGGCGCGGGCGGCGTCGCGCCGGGCGGGGCGGTGGTGTATGGGCGCTGGGCGCCGGACGCAGGCGGCGCCGGAGAGGCCGGTGCGGCGGGCGGGGGGGGCGGGGGCGGCGGTTCCGGCGCAGGCGCGAGCGTCCACTCGAGCTGCGCCTCGAGAGGCTACGGCTACGATAACGTGGGCGCGACGGGCGGCGGCGGCGGCGCGGGCGGCTGCGGCGGCGCGGGCGGCGTGGGAGGCGGCTGCGGCGGCGCTGCGTTCGGGATCTTCGTCGCCTTCGACGCGCCGCCCGCCACGATCCCGGAGATCTCGGGGATGACGGTGGTGGGCGGGAGAGGCGGCGCGGGGGGTGCCGGCGGCGCCGGAGGGATGGGCGGAGCCGGAGGAACGGGCGGGGCCGGCGGCGCGGGTGGGCCGGAGGCCTCCGACCCGGCCGTGCCGGTCTGGCCGGCCTTCTCCGGCGGCGCAGGCGGCGACGGCAGCGCGGGAGGCCACGGAGGAGGAGGAGGAGGAGGCTGCGGCGGCGGGAGCTTCGGGATCCTCGCTGCGGGCGAGGGGGGCGCGAGCCTCGCCCCGTGGCGCACCACGAACACCTGGATCCCGGCCGGCGAGGTCGCCGCGGGCGGGCGGGGGGGAGCCTCGCCGGGGAACGCCGGGGAGCCTGGGGCGGCCGGCCTGGAGGCGTTCACGAGCTTCTAGGGCGGAAGCGCATCCACCTCGAGCGAGACCCGCCCACCGCGCCGGGCGGCCTCGTCCGTCACGAGGGTCATCGCCCCGCCGTGACCTCCTGTGGCTTCCACACCTCGAGCAGCCCGCGCGGCTCCGAGAGAAAGACCGGCTCGAACCGCGCCGCGAGGTCCGACGCCAGCGCGGCGCCGCACGGCGTACCCGAACCCATCACCCGTGTGCCACATCGGCCCTCCGACAGCGCGCCGACCAGCTGGGCGCCCGCCTAGTGCATCGTGTAGGTCCCGTCTGCGTTGTGCACACAGTGGCCGGTTTTCATCTCGCCGCCCATGCCGCCCGTCCCCATCATCGAGCCCATCTCGTCCGAGCGAACGATCTGATGATCCGCCCACTGCGTCATGAAGGCGACATGGTTCTGCGCTTCGGTCTTGTTCGGCCCCATGTCGGTGGTGCTGGAGCATGCGACGCCCTTGTGGCGATCGAGCTCCGCCATCATCGCGTTGGCGGCGCAGGCCATGTCCGCGTCGTCCCCGTGCCCCATCGAGCTCATCGACTGGTCCATCCCGGGCGCCATGGCTTGCATCTGCTCGACCATGGGCCGGAGCTGGGCGTCGTAGCTGCTCTCGTCGGCGTTGCAGGACATCGGATCCGTCATGCTGCTGGCCTGGATCCCGTAGGCCTCCGCCGCCGCCGAGACGTTCTGGGACAGCGAGTTCAGGGTCCGAGGACCGTCGCCCGAGCTGCCGGAACTCCCACCGCATGCGGCGGCCACGAAGGCGACTGCGAGAGCGACGAGAGTGGTGCGCATGGATTCATCCTTTCGGCCCTCATCCTGGCGAGGGTCCGCGGCCGCACGGGATCCGTAGTCGGTTCGCGGCCCGTGCGATCGTTTGAGGTGCAGAGACTCTCGATCGGTTCGAGTAAGAGCCCGTTGACACCCGCCCGCCCGGTGGCTCGCGACGAATCGCGAGGCACTCGACTCGCAGTTCCGGGACGCGGGCCACCAGGCGTAGTGGCACCGTCTCGCGGCGGGGAAGATGAGTAGCTTTCCCCGGGCCTTGACGCGGAGGTCTCTGTGCTCCAACCCTTTCAGATTGCGGTCCCGAACTCGGTCCTCGAGGATCTCGCCCGACGCCTCGCTGGCACTCGCCTGGCGCCGGACGGCGTGGATCGCTGGGACGCCGGAATGAGCCCCGCTTACCTGCGGAAGCTCGTCGCTTACTGGCGGGAGCGCTACGACTGGCGCGCGCAGGAGACGCAGCTCAACCGCTTCCACCACCTCCGAGGCGAGGTGGACGGCACCCTCCTCCACGTCGTCCACGAGAGGGGCCGTGGCCCCTCCCCACTTCCCCTCATCCTCGTTCACGGCTTTCCCGACTCCTTCTACCGCTTCTACAAGCTCATCCCGCTCCTCACCGATCCCGCCGCACATGGCGGCGATCCCGCTGACGCGTTCGACGTCATCGTACCAAGCCTACCGGGCTACGCGTTCTCTGCGCCTCGCGAGGGAAAGGGCGGCCTGTTCGGCTTCGCAGATCTCCTCCACACGCTCATGACGGACGAGCTCGGCTATGCGCGCTATGGCGCGCACGGCGGCGATTGGGGGAGCTTCATCACCTCCATGCTCGCGCGAAGCCACGCACCATCTCTTGCCGCGATCCACCTCACCGACGTTCCGTTTCTCCACGCCCTCAGCAAGCAAGGCGACCTCAGCTCGGACGAGCAGACGTACCTCCAGAAGATCCAGCAATTCCGAACGAGCAAGGGCGCGTACGCCATGATCCAGGGGACGCGACCGCGCACCGCCGCCGTCGCGCTGAACGACTCGCCGGCCGGGCTCGCGGCCTGGATTGTCGAGAAGTTCCAGGAGTGGAGCGACTGCGGCGGAGATCCCGAGCGCTGCTACACGAAGGACGAGTTGCTCACGAACGTGATGCTCTACTGGGTCACGGGCACCATCGAGTCGTCGTTTCAGCCTTACCACGACGTCATGAGCGTCAGCGGCCCGCCGCAGGGCAGTGCGCCGAGCGAGAGGCCGAGAGTGCCTGCCGGCTTTGCGATCTTTCCGAAGGATCTCTCGACGCCCCCGCGGGAGTGGGCCGAGCGCTTCTTCGACGTGCGCCGCTGGACCGAGGCGCCCAGCGGAGGGCACTTCGCCGCGCTCGAGGCCCCGGCGGTGCTGGCGCGCGAGCTTCGCGAGTTCTTCCGTCCCTTGCGGCGGGTCTGAGCGACGGGCGGGAGCTCGACTCCCGTCAGCGTCTGCGCGCGTTGGCACGCAGGAAGTCGAACGGGGAGTATCGCGACAGCTCCATGCGGCCGATGATGCGGAAGGACGAGCACGATCAGGTACGCGACCGCGGCACCACCATCTCGGGCGGCGACTGGGCCGCGCCAGGGCAGCAGCAAGCCTTTCCGGCCCTTGAAGGAGAGCGGTTGTCCGCCTGGTCGGCGAAGCGACGCACGTCACGATGACAGAACTGGAGCTGATCCGGTTCCGCGGAGCCCGCGCGGCTTCGTGGGTCAAGCCGCGGTGGCGTGTCGGCGGCGATGAAGGTGGGCGGTCTCGCCGATGCGCGCCACTCCCCACGCCCCGCGCTCAGTGGATCCGCAGAGCGAGCTTCCCCAGGTGGTGCTGCCCGATCTCGCGGTGCGCTCGCGCGGCCTCGTCGAGCGCGTACACCCGCCCCAGCTCGACGTGGAACGGGCCCGCGGCGATGAGCCGGTTGAGCCGCTCGAAGGCGTCGGGGCTCGGCTCGCCGTCGTAGGCCAGGAGCTTCACGCCCGGTGGAGCGCTCGGGACCGGTTCCACGCCGTTGGGATACGCGATGCGACCGCCCTTCCGCACCCCTTCGAGCGCGGGGGCGAGGCTGTCGCCGTGAACTAGGACGAGCGCGGCATCGAGCCCGCCGGGCGCGTCGCGCGCGGCCCTCGCCTCGTCCCGCTTGCCGTCGACGGCCGCATCGGCGCCGAGCCTCCGAGCGAGCTCCACCCCGTCCGGCCCCGAGGCGACCGCCAGCACGCGCGCGCCCATCCGCTTCGCAAGCTGGACCGCCATGTGGCCGATCCCACCGCTCGCGCCGTACACCATCAGCGTCTGGCCGGCGGCCAGGTGAAGCTGGTCCTGCAGCCCTCGTAGCGCGGTGACACCGTCGGCGCCGAGCGCGCCCGCCTCCTCGACGGACAGGCCCGGCGGCAGGGGGGCGACCTCGTCCTCGTCGAGCGCGACGTACTCTGCGTAGAATCCGCCCTGGAACGAGTAGGCGTAGACGCGCTCGCCGACGCGCCGGCGCCGCACGCCCTCGCCCAGAGCCACCACCTCGCCTGCGCCGTCGTTGCCGATGATCCGCGGGAACCCGCTCGGGCCCAGCTTCACCTCACCGGTCCGGACGTACGGGTCCCAGACGCCGATCCCGGCGAAGTCCAGCCGCAACAGAACCTGGTTCGGCCCGGGCTGCGGCACCCGGAGCGTCTTGGTGTGGAGGACCTCGGGGCCGCCGTAGCGGTCGAAGGCGGCGGCCTTCATCTGCATGGGAAGGGATGGTTGCATGGTCGCTCCTCTTCTGCTGTTCGCACGGCGGCACGATCCGGGCGGATCGGCTTCTTGCTCAGGCCCCCGTCGCACCGCGGCAACCACGAGGGGCCCATCCACACCGACGAGCGGGCGAGGCTCCCCTTCTTCATCAACCCGCGACTGCCCCAAGCAAGCGGCGCCAGACCTGCAGCGTCGGTGGTGGGGTTCGGATCCAGGTTCGCGGAGGACTGACCGTCCGGCTCGTAAGCGACCGTTCTGCGGGACGAGAGAGACCGCCAACGAGGCAGTCCCGATAGAGCGCGAACCCCAGCGAGGCTTGCGGGGACCAACTGGGGGCACGAGCAGGGAATGCACGCCCGGCGGAGGGACTGTGTCCGAGACTGACCTGGAGCAGTGGCTCGTCGAACACCAGCTCGAGGTGAGCCCCCTGACCGGCTCCGCGGAGCTCACGGTGCCGATTCCGGCCAGCATGGGCCGCGACGGCTTCGGGCCCAGGCTCGCGCTCCGATACTCGAGCGGTGCGGCCAACTCGCCGTTCGGCGTCGGGTGGCTGCTCACCGGCGTGCCGACGATCGCGCGCGACGTACACGACCACATCCCGTCCTACGTCGACCGGGATGATGCGATCGTTTTCGGTGTCGACGAGCTCGTGCCGTACCAGATTCGCACCACCACTGGCTGGGCCCGGGTCACGGATGAGCTGGGCGACTATCACATCGAACGCTACCGCGCCGCGCGCGAGCAGTCGTTCGACCGATTCGAGCGCCACCTGCACCGCCCCTCGGGTCGCGTGCACTGGATGCGCTTCGCGCGCAGCGGGGCTGTGTCGATCTTCGGCCGCTCGGCCCCGAATCTCTCCCGGATCGCGGACCCGGCAGATCCCGACACGCGCGCGTTCCAGTGGTTGCTCGAGGCGGAGGTCGATCCGCTCGGCAATGCCATCGTCTACGAGTACAAGGCCGAGGATGCAGTCGGCGTCGACGCATCGCTGAGCTACGAGGCTCGCCGGACGCGCACCGGGCCGTTCGCGCAGCGCTACCTTAAGCGCGTTCGCTACGGAAACAGCGTCCCGCTCTCAGTGACGAACCTGGACCGCACCGACGTCGTCTGGCACTTCGAGCTGACGTTCGACTACGGCGAGCACGGCAAGAATGGCACCGTGCCGAGCTACGCCGAGACCACGGCGTGGGATGTCCGGACCGATGCGTTCTCGAGCTGCCGGCCGGGGTTCGAGGTGAGAACGTGGCGGCGGTGCCAGCGCCTCTTCGTGACGCACCGGTTCGACCAGCTGGGCCCCGTGCCGCGCGTGGTGTCGTCGATCGAGCTGGGACACACGAGCGATCCCGCCGGCGCGACGCTCACCACGGTCACGGCTCGTGGGTACCGCACCGATCTCGACACGAACGTGGTCGAGTCGATCGCCAAGCCACCCCTCGTCATCGACTACAGCAGCGCCACACCGCAGCCCGCGTTCACGCTTGCCGCCGAGGCCAACAATGCGCCGATCGGGTTCGACGGCGATCGGTATCAGTGGGCGGACCTGCTGGGCGAGGGCTTGCCGGGCATCCTCGCCGAGCGCGGTGACGCGTGGTACTTCAAGCGCAATCTTGGCGACGGGCAGTTCGGCCCTCTCGAGCCCGTGACCGATGCGCCAGCTTCCCTCTCCGCCAGCTTCCGGCTCCGCGACTTCGACCGCGATGGCAACGTCGACCTGGTCGGCGTCGAAGGCCGTGAAGCCGGATTCTACACGTGCGATCGGGAGACCGGCCGGTGGGCCGGCTATCAGCCATTCGTCGCGCAGCCGCGCGTCGATCTCGCGAACGCCCGGGCACAGTGGGTCGATCTCGATGGCGATGGCGCACCGGAGCTCGTCATCGACGACGACGATCACTTGACGTGGTATCCGGCAATGGGCGTCGACGGCTTCGGCTCGAGCATCGCGCTCGCCAAGCTCGATGCGACCTCCGGTGGTGCGCCGTCCATCGCCGAGCGAGCGGCCGTCCGCACGTTCTTCGCCGACATGAACGGCGACGGGCTGGTCGACGTCGTGTCGATCGGCGCGGGATGCGTGACGTACTGGCCGAACCTGGGCCATGGTCGCTTCGGCAGCGCAGTCGAGATGGCGGATGCACCCTCCGTGTCCGGCTTCGGCGACAGCGACCCGGCACGCTACCGGTTCGTCGATCTCGATGGGAGCGGAACCACCGACCTGCTCTATCTGGGCGACGGCGAGATCCTGTGCTGGACGAACCAGTGCGGCAATGGGTTCGGGCCACCCCGGCGGCTGGCCAGCCTGCCGAGGATCGACAACCTGTCGAGCGTTGACGTCCTCGACCTGAACGGCGATGGCACGAGCTGCCTGGTGTGGTCGACTCCGCTGCCGGGCCACCAGGCGCGTGCCATCCACGTTCTGCCGCTGACCGGAGGCACACCGCCCCGCCTGCTCCAGCGCGTGTCCAACAGCGCCGGCCGCGTGACGGTGCTCGCCTACCGGTGGTCGGCGCGCGACTACCTGCGCGACGCCGCGACGGACACGCCCTGGCACACGCTCCTCCCGCAGCAGCAGATCGTCGTCGCCCGGCGCGAGCTGCAGGACGCGATCGGTGGCGGACGACTCGTCACGCGCTACGAGTATCATGACGGTGTCTACGACGGCGTGACGCGCCAATTCATCGGGTTCGCGCGCGTCGACACGTTCGATGCCGATCTTCTGGCGCCCGGAGACACCGAGGCCGTCCCACCCACGGTCGTCCGCCGCTTCTTCTTGACCGGCGAGCCGCCCGAATCGACGCGCGGTCGCGACGGCGACGGCGAGTTGCCGGCGCCGGAGATCGCCGACATCGGCACGCTCACGACCGAAGAGCAGCTGGCCGCCTACCGCGCGCTGGCCGGCCTCCCTCGGCGCGAGGAGATCTACGCCACGGGTGCCGACGGCAAGCGCACCGGGGCCCCGCTCCGTATCGAGGAGTCGGCGTATCGGGTGCGCCGGCTCGCGCCGACCTTGGGAAAGAGCAGCGCTTGCTTCACCGCCGAGTCGGTCGAGTCCCTCAAGGTCGCGCGCGAGGGCGATGCAACCGATCCACGCGTCGAGCACCAGGTCGTGCTCGGCTTCGATGCGTACGGGTCGCCCGCGCGAACCGCGCTGGTCGCGTATCCCCGTCGTGCGGGCGCCGGCCGGACGGTCGATGCCGTCCAGGGCGCGGTGCACCTGACGGTGACGGACTCGACGATACTGACCGTCGACACCCCCTCGCGGTTCGAAGCCGACATCACCGTCGAGGAGCGCCAGCTTGCAGTCCATGGCGTGCGGCCGCTCTCCGCCCTCTTCGATTGCGACGCGCTCGCCACCGATGTCGCGACTGCAATGGGCGCCACCCTGCTCGGACATACCGAGCCTGTGCCCGCGGCCGGCGGTGCTCGCGCGCGGCTCCTGACCTGGCGTCGCCACTACTACTGGAACACCGCGCGGACGGCGCCGCTGCCGCTCGGGCAGGTGGGGCCCGTCACCCTGCACCACCACGCAGCGGACGCCTATCTGAGCGCCGACGCGGCCGCGGCCGCCTATGACGGGCGCGTGACCCCGGCGATGTTGAGCGGAGAAGGCGGATACGCTCAGGCCGACGGCGCCTGGTGGGCCACGGACGGGCTGGCCACGTATGCCGGCCCCGATGACTTCTATCGCCTCGTGCGGCAGGACCACGCCGGTGGAGACTTCCAGGCTTTCACGTTCGATGGCGCCCGGCTCAACGTGCGATTCATGGACGACGCCACGGGCGGCCAGACGGAGCACGTCATTGACTACCAGGCGCTGGCCCCGGGCTCGGTGATCGATCCCAACCGCAACATCACCGAGACGAGGTACGATGCCCTGGCACTGGAGGCGGTCGTCGCCGTGCATGGGCAGCAGCTGGGCGCGGACGGTCAACCGCATCCGGTGGGCGCCGCCGACTTGACCGCGTACGCCTGGCGCGGTGCGGTGAGATCCGCTCAGGTGCTGGCAGATCCCGAGCGGTATCTCCAGCTGGCCAGCAGCTTTCGCCTCCACGATCTGAGCGCGTTCCTGCGCGGCGATGGGCCGGTGTGCACGGTCGAGCTCCAGCGTGAGATCCACGCGCAGGACGGCGAGGGGGGCGCGACCGCGCCGTCGCGCATCCAGGTCGAGGTGACCTACGTCGATGGCTTCGGACGGACGATACAGGCCAAGCGCCTCGTCGATCCGGGTCCCGCGATCGCGCGCGACGCGGCGGGGGGGATCATCACCGATGGCGTACAGCCCATCCTGGCGCAGGCAGCCGAGCGGTGGCTCGCAACCGGGTACACGCTCTACAACAACAAGGGCTGGGTCGTCCGCAGGTACGAGCCGTTCTATTCGCCGACAGCGGCATTCGAGGACGACGCGGCCATCCAGGTGCACGGCGTCGCGACACGCCTGCGCTACGACGTCGCCGGGCGCATCGTGCGCGAGGAGTCCCCCGACGGCACGGCGACGATCAATCAGGTGACCGCCTGGCGCACGACCACGTTCGATCAAAACGACAACGTCGTTGGATCGGCATGGGAAGCCGCACGCCAGGGCCTCCCGACGACGGATCCCGAGCGTCGGGCCCTGGAGGGCGCGCGCGCGCACGCCAACACGCCGACGATCCAGGATCTCGACCCGCGCGGGCGCGTCTATCGCACGCGTGAAACCGGCGTCGGTGGCGCCGACCGCGTGACGGTCAGCGACTTCGACGACTTCGGCATCCCCACGGTGACCGATGCGCGTGGCGTGCGCGCCGTCGGTGGCCTGGTCGACTTGATGGGCAGGCCCCTGGTCGAGGTCACGGCTGACGCGGGCCGGCGCTGGACGCTCCTCGACGCTGCCGGCCGCATCGCACATCGATGGGACGCCATCGGCAACCACCGGGTGCACCAGTACGGACCGGCCGGCCGCCTGCGGGCGGTCCTGGTCGATGGTGGCGCGGGCGGAGCGCCCGTCCGCATGGTCCAGCGCTTCGTCTATGGCGACGAGACCGGGGCCGCCGACGCATGGCTCCGCAATATCGTCGGCCGCGTCGTCGAGGTCGACGATGACGCCGGGCGCGTGGTCGTCGACAAGTACCATCTCGGTGGCCAGCCGGTCGACCTCCGGCGCGACCTCACGGCGCATTACGCCGTCTTGCCCGATTGGACCACTCCAGCAGGTGTGGCGCTCGCGGCGACAGGGTATCGCGTCCGCACGGTGCTCGACGCCCAGGACCGGGTGGTGCGCCAGGACCTCCCCGACGGCACCGTGCGGGAGTACACGTACAGCGCACAGGGACACGTCGCCACGGTGAGGGTCAGCACCACCGACGGACGTTTCGATCACACGGTGATTGCGGACGGCATCGAGGCCGGTGCGCGCGGCAACCGTGCCCGCGTCCATCTCGGCAACGATGTCGATATGCGCTGGGAGTACGACCCCGCGTCGTTCCGGCTCACCGGTCACCGCGCGACGGGGGCGAACGGCACGGGGCGGCGCTACACCGACGTCCGCTACACGTACGACCCGGTGGGAAACGTCACGCGGTGGATCGACACCGTGCAGGAACCGGCAGCGCCGGCGCCAGTGCTTCAGGGCGCTGCCGTGACCTCGGCATCCGACTACACCTACGATGCGTTCTATCGGCTCCGGACGGCGACCGGCCGGGTGCATCAACTCCTGGAGATGCACGACGACACGGCGCGCCCAGGCCAGCCCGGCATCGTCAAGGGTACGCGCCACCTGACGCTCAACAATGGTGCGGCCCTGGAGCGATACCGGCGCACGTATGACTATGACGCCGCCGGGAACTTGACCCGTGTCGCCCATGTGGCGACGTCGCGCAGCTTCACGCGCGACATCTGGACGTCCGCCACGTCGAATCGATCACTGCCCGCGACGGACCTGGCCGGCAATGGCATCGTCGATCCCGAAACGTGGTTCGATGCCAACGGAAACACAATCCGCATGCCGCACCTGCGGCGCCTCACGTGGGACTACGCCGATCGCCTGACCCGGGCCGTCGTCATCGAGCGCCCGGCCGGCTCGACCAGCGATGCCGAGTACTACGCATACGATGGGGACGGACTCCGTGTCCGGCGGACGAGCGAGCGCCTCGTCACGGCTGGTCTGGTGGAGGTCGTCGACACCGTCTACCTGTCCGACTGCGAGATCCGCCGCGTGACCCGGAACGGCCAGCTCATCCTCGAGCGATTGACGTCACACGTGGGGGATGGCGCCATTCGATTTGCAGCGATTCATCGGTGGACGCGCGACCAGCTGGCGACCGAGACCGATGATCCGACCGTTCCGCGCGTGCATTACCTGATCGACAATCAGCTCGGCTCGACGCGCCTCGAGCTGGACGCGACGGCGGACGTGATCTCCTACGAGGAGTACTTCCCGTACGGCGGCACGAGCTTCATCGCCGGCGATCAGCTTCGCGACGTCGGTCTCAAGGAGTACCGGTTCCAGGGCAAGCTCCGCGACGATGTGACGGGGTTTTATGCATTCATGTACCGCTACTACGTGCCCTGGATCGGGCACTGGCTCAGCCCCGATCCGGCGGGTCCCATCGACGGGGCGAATCTGTACGCGTTCGTCCAGGGCAACCCGATCCGGTTCACCGACGCGGCCGGCCTCGCGACCGGCGGTGGCTTGCACGTCGAGCGAGCGGACGCATTGCCATCGGGCATCCAGCAGATGCTGTCCGCCGATCCCGGATTGAGGGAACGGTGGCTGAAGGACCAGGTGTACTTCCAGCCGGACGGCAACGGGGGATGGCGTGTCCTGACGGCGGATGAGTTCCACAAGCTGGTGCAGCGGCAGAGCATCGAGGGGACCACGACCAACCTGGCGGTGCTGTCCGAGCAGCCGGTGCGCGACCCCGACACCGAGCGGCAGCTGGCGGCGGCCAACACGGCCGAACGAATCATCGACTCGCTCGATCTCCCGCAGCTGCTCAAGCCGGTCGTCGAGGCGAAGCTGCCGAAGGGCGACGTCCCGGATAGTACGCACGGCGATGCGGCCAAGGGAACGTCGCACGCGGCCGATGGGAACTCGACCATCGGCGCCAACCAGCCCGGGACGAGTGGCGAGTCCGGGACCAACGGCTCGGGCACGACCGGGACGGGAGCCGGCGGCGGCACGAGGGGCAAAGGACCTGACTCGGCTCCCACCCCGGCGGACACACCCGCCAAGGGTCCCGCCAGAGGGGCCGGTGCCAATGCGACACCACCTTCGATCGCGCCACCCGGCGTCGGGGGCGTGGATGTCGGCGATGCGCAGGGCGCGGACGGCGGCGTGAAGGAAGGCGTCGTGGGCGGCACGGCTCCGACAAGACCCCCGCCCGGCGCGACGGTCGATCCGAGCGCGACACCGGAGGCGACCGGCGCGACGCCGACGGGCACGGCGCCCACGACCACTACCAGCGCAACCGGTCCCGATGGACGCGGAACACCTGGATCCGACGCGGCGGGTGGAACGCGTCCGGACGGCGTCGCCGGCGGACGGCGCGGCGGGCAGGGCTCGGCAACGAGTGGGACGGGCGGCGCCGGACGCGAAGGCCACGGCACGGGCGGGCCGGAGTCCCTGCTCGACAAGGCGGTGGGCGTGGCCGGGAAGGTCAACCTCGTCTTCGACCAGGGCGAGGGTCGCGAGCGCGGCGGGTTACCCGGCAGCCTGGGACTGCTGGGATGGAAGGGGCCGCTCATCCAGTCGCTGTACCTCGTCTACACGGCGGTCTCGACGTTCCTGATGGTGCAGTCAATCGTGAAGTCGGTCAGCACGGGCGCGTTGCGGCAAGGGCTCAGTCGATTGCTCAACGCCATCCGCTCGCCAGGGGCCACGCTCAAGGGCCTGTGGACCGCGGGGGGCGCACTCATCAAGGACACGATCAGCGTGCTGTCGCGCCGGTGGGACTGGGTCAAGAAGGGGCAGTGGGCCAGGCTCCTGCGCAACGGCGGAAAGTACGGGCCGGGCGACTTCGCGCGGATGCTCTTCAAGGACGTGCGTGAGTGGCCCAGCATCCAGCACTGGCGCGATCATGTATCGGTGCTCTTCCGCCAGCGGCTGTTCGGCAAAGGGCCGTTCTACAACATCGAGCACATCATCCCGCAGAGCGTGTACGAGAAGGCCGGGTGGGAGTGGACCAAGCCGTTCATCAATAGCTACGCGAACACGTTCCTGCGGCTGCCGGCGGAGTTCAACTCCTCCCTCGGCAACCGGCTCATCCCCAAGCTGACCTTCTATGTGGGAGCCCTCGAGGCGAACATCCGCGCCCTGCGCTTCGGTGAGCGAGTCGGCGACGAGATCGTCGACTCGGCGCTGGCGACCCCCTGAGATCATCCATGACGCGTGAAGAGCTGCTCCAACTCCAGGCGAATGCACACCTCACTCCACGCGAGCTCACGGCCTCGCAGCCGGCGCTGGCGAAGCTCGTACAGCCGCGACTCCTCGCGCGTGCGCAGGCGAGCGCCCAGCAGCTCCTGGCCGATGCCCCAGCGCCACTCAGGGCCCTCGCCGACAAGCTCCCCGTGTCGCTGGACGGTGGAGCGGATGCTCCGCGCCTGCGCGACGTGGTGATCAGCGGTCTCCGCGAGCGCGCGCTCGACGACACCACGCGCGCGGCGCTCGACACGTTCGCGCGCTCGCTCGACCGCCCTGCGGCCGATACCGCTGCGCTGAACACGGCCATCCCCGACCTGGTCGGCGCGGACCTCCCCATCGCTGGTCACCCGGAGTTCGCCAGGGACCTGGCGCAAGCTCGCCTCTACACCCTGGCCGACGCGGCCGCGCTTTCCGTGAACGTCGCGACCGTTCTCACCGACTCCATCGGCGACGTCGCCAGCATCGACGAACGCCGGTTGACCGAGCTGGTGACCGACGGCAAGTTGTCGGACGACGACGCTCGGCGCGCCGGGCGTGCTGCCGCGCTGTACGCGCTGCTGGATGAAAGGCCCGAGCTCGTCGGCCGTGTCACTCGCGGCCTCGATGACAGAAAGCTCACCGACCTGCGCAGCCTGGCGAGGCTCGGCGACGCGGACTGGGCGCGCCTGGTCACCGAGAG
>CAVTOU010000013.1:0-551112 GCA_963736345.1 uncultured Pseudomonadota bacterium
CACCGTCACCATCCCGAAGCACGGGCTCGTGGACGGCTTCCAGGCGGAGCTCGAGTTCTCCGCGGGCACGGGCGGGACCGCGACGAGCGGTGTCTACCCCATCACCGTGGTCGACGACGACACGTTCACGGTGGAGGACGCGGCCAGTGGCGCCATCACCGGCGGGACGGTCCGCAGGAAGTTCGTCACCACCCGGACCGGGACCTACTCGCAGAGCGGGACCACGGTCACGGTGACGCTCTCGGCCCTACGCCCTGTCGTCGGGTGACAGCGTGCGGCTCGACTTCACCAGCGGGGCGGGTGTGGACGGCCTGTTCGAGGTGGCGGACGTTCCGACCGTCGACACCTTCACCATCACCGCGGCCGACGCGGCGGATACGAGCGGCGACGTGACCGTCGAGGTGGGCGTCAACTACGGGATTTTCGGCATTGCCATGCACCCCTCTGGCAAGTGGGTCTACACCACCTCCACCTACGAGTGCGCTGGTCAGGCAGCCCGCTCTGCTGGGGCGACGGCCGGATTCTCGCGGTTCGCCATCGACTGGTCCAGGGGCCGGATTACCTTCGAGAAGTCGTTCGTCGCGAATCGCGTCTCTGCGGCCCCGGTGGGCCCCGCCTTCTCGCCCGACGGCGCGCTGCTGTTCGTGCAGGACGACGAGCTCGATGGCGTGGACATGTGGGGGGTCGACGACGCGACGGGCGACCTCACCCTCCTCGCCTCGACGGCCGGCGGCGATGCCTTCCTCCACGGTCTCGCGGTCTCCACCGACGGCACGCGCCTGTACAACGGCGACAGCGTGTTCAGCGTCGACACCACCCCAGGGGCGGAGGCGCTCACCCTGGTCACCGAGGGCGCAGGTTCGAACTCCTGCTTCATCGTGAACGACGTACTCTACTCGGCCACCCAGGACGGGGGCTGGGGGCTGAACGCCTACTCGCTCACCGATCCGGACGCCCCGGCGGAGATTACGAACCAGTCCACGACGTCGACCAACTCGGCGCGGGAGATCGTCGTCACGAGCGATGGTGGCCTCGTCGTGACAGCGGGGTTCTCGGGCCTGAAGGTCTACACGTTCGACGGCGCGGTCTTCGCGCCGGCCGTGGGCGCGGGCAGCACCGAGTTCATCGACGGCTTCGATGCCTGGCCGGGGAACACGGACGGGGTCCAGACGCTGTTCCGCAGCCTGACGGCGAATGCCGCCGGCGACGTGCTCGCCGCCGCGTACTTCACGCACGACGACAACAGCAACACCCTGGGTGGCCAGACGCCCTCCGGCGTGATGCTCTTCACGCTCGCGGCCGACGGTGGCATCGCCCAGGTCGCCAACTACGACGGCGCGACCTACGCCCGCGTGGCCCGCTTCTTCCAGAAGCCCTAGCGCCGCGGCCGCCTTCACCGTTCAATGCCCGTCACCGGGCTGCTTTCCCGGTGACGGGCGCTGCCGTTCCTGGGGCCACGACGACCAGCCCTGGAGCGGCCGAGAGGGGGCATGAGCGTCGTCGTTCACGTTGCAGAAGGCGCCGGGCGCGGCTCGATCTCCCGGACCGCGGGGACTATCGTTTCCCGCCTACCGCGAGCCCCCGCCCGGAGCGGCAGGAGCTCCGGCGGGAACGAGGTCTCATGACCGGACGCCCGACCGTCTACGCGATCGACTTCGGCACGAGCAACTCGCTCGTCGCCGCCGCCAGCCGGGAGGCCGTGTTCGAGCCCGTGCCGCTCGACCCGGACGCGGCCGATCCCGACCATCCTGCGGAGCATCCTCTGCTTCCCGGACGCCGGCGGGGTGCACGTCGGCGGCCAGGCCCTGCACCAGTTCGTCGAGCACGGCGGCGAGGCCCGGCTGCTCCGCTCCATCAAGCGCCACCTCGGGTCGCGCTCGTTCCGCGGGACCGTCATCCGCGGCCGGATGGCGTCGCCCGAGGAGCTGGTGGCGGTCATGCTCCGCGAGATGCGGCTTCGGGCGGACGCGCACTTCGGGGTGGAGGTGCGGCGGGCGCTGCTCGGGCGGCCGGTCCACTTCGACGGCGACGACGACACCTTCGCCGAGGAGCGCCTCCGCAGGGCGGCGGTGCTGGCCGGGTTCGAGGAGGTCGAGCTGTTGCCCGAGCCGGTGGCCGCGGCGCGCGCGTTCGGCGCGGCCGCCGAGCGCGAGGAGCTGGCGCTCATCGGCGACTTCGGCGGTGGCACCTCCGACTTCACGGTCCTGCAGGTGGGCCCGCGCGCGCCGGACCGCGCCGACGTGCTGGCGGTGGGAGGCGTGGCGGTGGCCGGGGACGCGCTCGACGCCTCCATCATGCGGTCGCAGGTGGCCAAGCACTTCGGGGCGGAGGTCCGGTACCGGACCCCCTTCGGCCGGAACGTGCTGCAGATGCCGCAGGGCATCGCCAAGAACCTGTGCTCGCCGGCGCACCTCTCCATCCTGCAGCGGCGCGACGTCGCCAGCTTCCTGGCCGACGTGCGGCGCTGGTCGCTCTCGAGCGAGGACCGGCGGCGGATGGATCAGCTCACCGCGCTGGTCGACGACATGCAGGGCTTTCACCTCTTCGAGGTCATCGAGGCGGCCAAGAAGGAGCTCTCGGCCGCGGAGCGGGCCGAGGTCCTGTTCTCGCACCCCGGCATCGAGGTGCGCGAGCCCGTCACCCGCGCCGGCTTCGAGGAGGCGAGCCGCCGGGAGGTGGACCGGATCGTCGCCTGCCTGGAGGAGACGGTGCACGCCGCCGGCGTCTCGTTCCAGGAGATCACCGTGGTGTGCTGCACCGGTGGCACGGCCCGTGTGCCCCGCCTGGCCGCCGAGATCCGCGCCCGCCTGCCGGCCGCGCGGATGGAGCAGTTCAAGGGCTTCCACTCCGTGGTGGAGGGGCTGGCGCGGGAGGCGCGCGTCAGGGAAGGGCGATGAGCGGCGGGGCGGCTGGGCACCGACCAGCGCGGCGCTTCAGGGGCGGGCGGCTGGTGCTCGGCACGCCCTCGGCCGTCGAGGTCACGCCTCCATCAGGCCGGGGGAGGGGCACCCATTTCCCGGGCGGCCGGCCGCGGCCGCGCCTCCGGAAACGCCATCGGAGGGTGGGCCGGCGCAGCGCGGGCGCGCAGCAGCTGACGTGCGCGCCAGATGGTGTACAGCACCGGCAGCACCTCGAGCGTCAGGAAGGCGCTCGTCACCAGCCCGCCCAGCATGGGCGCCGCCACGCGACGCATCACCTCGGCACCGGGCCCCTCGGACCACAGCAGCGGCAAGAGGCTGGCGGCCATGGTGGTGATGGTCATGAGCTTGGGGCGCAGTCGCAGCACCGTTCCCTCGGCATGGGCCGCCACGATGTCCTGGCGGGTCCGGATGCGCCCTTCCCGCATGCGCCGGTGGAAGGCCTCGTCGATGTAGACCACCATCACCACCCCGGTCTGCATGGCCAGGCCCACGGTCGAGAGCAGTCCCACCCAGACCGGCGCCGAGAGCGGGTAGTGCAGCAGGTGAAGCGTCCAGAAGCTCCCCACCAGCGCGAACGGCACCGAGGCGAGCACGATCAACGCCTCGGGGAGGCTCCGGAACTGGAGGATCAGGAGCGCCAGCATGGAGAGCACCACGACGGGCACGATCCAGCGGAGGCGAGCGCGCCCGGCGGCGAGGAGGTCGGACTGCCCCGTCCACTCGATCCGCTCGCCGGGCGCGAGGCGCACCTCACCCGCGTCGATGGCCTCGTGCACCGCGGCCCGGGCTCGCTGCAGGTAGCCGTCGAGATCCACGCCGTCGGCCAGGTCGACGTAGAGGTAGGCCACCAGCTCGCCGCGCTCGACCCGGAGCGCAGCGGGCAGCTGCGCGTACCAGGGGCGTCCCAGCAACCCCAGCGGCACCGGCCGGCCCTGGGCGCGCACCGTGATCTCCCGCAGCTCGTCGGCGGCCCCGCGCGGCTCGACGTCCGGCGACTCCGGGGCCAGCCGCACGCGCAGGCGTTTCCCGTCCAGCTCCAGCTCGCCCATCTGGCCGCCGGTGGCGATCAGGGCGCCGGTCGAGCGCACCAGGGCCGGATCGACGCTGAAGCGGGCCATGGCCGCCGGGTCCGGCTCGAAGGTCAGCCACGGCTCACCCCCCAGCGACTCGAAGACGGCGCTGCGCGTCCCGGCCACCCCGGCCACGGCGGGCTGGAGCGCGGCGCCCAGCGCGTCCAGCCGGGCGGGATCGGGCGAGACGATGCGGATCCCGACCGGCGTCCGCACCCCGGTGGCCATCATGTCCATGCGGGCGCGGGCCGGCGCGGTCCAGGCGCTGCGCCAGCCGGGAAGGCGGACCGCGCGGTCCAGCGCCTCGACCAGCTCCGCGGTGGTGCGGGGCCCGCGCTCCGGCCAGGCCAGCCCGAGGATGCGCCGCAGCGGCGCCGGCGCCCACCCGGAGTACCAGCGCGCCCGCTCCACCGCCGGCCACTGCGGGCGCGGCCGGAGCCGGATGGTGGTCTCGGCCATCGAATAGGGGGCCGGATCGGTCCCGGTGTCCGCGTGTCCAACCTTGCCGAAGGCGGTGGCCACCTCGCCGAACTGGCTCAGGGCGTGGTCCTGCCAGGCGAGCTGGGTGGCCACCTGGTCGGGCGGGGCCCCGGGCAGCGTGGTTGGCATGTACAGCAGATCCCCCTCCTCGATGCGGGGCAGGAACTCGCCGCCCAGGCGGCCGAGGATGGGGAGGCAGGAGGCCAGCGCCAGCACCGCGGTGGCCAGGGTGATGGCGGGCCTGGTCAGCGCCAGGTGGACGAAGGGCCGGTAAGCCCGGACCAGGCCGCGGGTGAGGGGGTTGTCGAACTCCGGAACGACTCGCCCTCCCAGCAGGCGATCGCGGAGCGCCGGCGCCAGCGTCAGGCTCACCAGGGCGGCCGAGATCACCACCAGCGTCTTGGTCAGGGCGAGCGGGCGCAGGAGCCGCCCCGTCTCGCCGGTGAAGGCGAAGACCGGGAGGAAGGAGAGCGCGGTGACGAGGAGCGAGATCAGGATGGCGGGCGCGACCGCGCGGACGGCCCGGAGCAGCTCCGCCCGCCGGCGCTCGGGCGCGGCGGAGCGAGGGAGCGTCTCCAGCCGGCGGTGCGCGGCCTCCAGCGCGACGATGTCCGCGTCGACGGCCATCCCCAGGGCGATCCCGATGCCGCCCAGGCTCATGATGGTGGCGGGCACGCCCAGCAGCCACATGGCCCCGAAGGTGAGGAGCAGCACCGCCGGCAGCGTGATGAGCGGCACCAGGCCGCTCCGCAGGTCGACCAGGAAGAGCAGGATGACCACCACCACCACCGCCACCTCCTCGGCCAGCGCGCGGAGGAGCGTGTGGCGCACTCGCGTGGCCAGCTCCAGGCGGTCGTAGGCGGTGATCACCTCCACGCGCGCGGGCGCGCCGGAGTCCATCCGCCCGGGGTCGGCGGCGCGCCGGGGGAAGTGGGCGGACTCGCGGTCCAGCGTTCGCCGGACCGCCCCGACCAGCGCGGCCAGGTCGGCGCCGCGCCGGGCGATGACGATGCCGCCCACCGCCGGGTACCCGCCCACGTCTGCCAGCCCGGTCTGCATGTCGTCGGTGATCCGCACCCGGGCGACGTCGCCGAGCCGGACCGGCTCGGCCAGCCGCCCCGGCACGGGCACCGGCCGCGCCTCCAGCTGCGCCAGCGACGTCCGGGCCACCCCGGCGGCGAACGCCGGCCGCAGCGCCGCCACCACGTCGCTGAAGGCCACCCCGGCCTGGCGCAGCTCGCGCGGCTTCACCTCGATACGGACCTGCTGCAACCCGCCGCCGACCGAGGCCACCTCGGCCACGCCCGGGATGGCGGCCAGGGCGGGCCGGAGCACTTCGTCCTGGATCCGGCGCAGCTCGAGCAGCGAGGCGGTGCGGCCGGGGTCGATCAGGGCGTACTCGTACACCCACCCCGTGCTTGAGGCATTCGGGCCCACCTGGACGCGGGCGCCGGACGGGAACCCGGGGCGCACGGCGGCGATCCGCTCCAGGACGGCCGCGCGAGCGGTCTCGAGCGCCGCCTCCGAGGGGAAGATCACGTCGACATAGCTCATCCCGGACATGGTCGATCCGCGGACGGCCTTGGAGCCGGGCAGCCCGGTCAGGGCACGGACCAGCGGGGTGGTGATCAGGGCCGCGACCTCGCCGGCGGGATGTCCCATCCAGTCGACCACGATTCCGAGCTGCGGGTCGGCCAGGTCGGGGACCACGTCGCGGGCCAGCACCCGGCGCGCCACCTCGCCGCCTGCCAGCAGCAGGACGGCGGTGGCGAGGATGAGCCTCCCGTGCCGGGCGGACCAGGAGAGGAGAGCAGAGATCACGGCGCACCTCCGGCGGAGCGCGCGGGGGGCGCATCCAGGCGCCGCTCCGCATCCAGGAAGAAGGAGCCCCGGGCGACCACGCGGTCCTGGACGCGCAGGCCCGAAAGCACCACCGCGTAGTCGAGCCCGATGAACGTCTCGCCGACCTCGATCCGGCGTCGCCGGAAGCGCCCGGGGCCGGCCGGCATCAGCACGTACGGACCCTCGGGCGAGTGGAGGATGGCGGAGGTGGGGACGGTGAGCACGTCCCTCGGCCTGCGGGGCAGCTCGAGCCAACCAGCCCCGCCCGCGGCCATGGGTGCGGCCGCACGGAACCGGATGGTCGAGGTGGAGCCGTCCCGGCGGGCCGGCGGATCGCCCGTCCGGCGCACCGCGACCGCGGCGGCGGGATCGTCCGTGGGGGTGAAGACGCCACCGTCGCCCTCGGCGATGGCGTGGATCTGGTCGTCGTAGAAGACGGCGGTGAGGGTCCCGTCGTCCTCGACCCGGGCCGGGCCGCGCAGCTCGCGCACCTTGAAGAGGAGCGAGCGCCGGCGGACCACGTCGACGACGTAGCCATGGGACTGGAGGTTCCTCAGCGCGTCGGGGTCGGCCGCGCCTGCCTCCCTCCGCCGAGCGGTGCGTCGGCTCCAGGGCCATGTGACAGATGGGGCACTGGCCCGGCGCCGTTTCCCGGACCTCGGGGTGCATGGGGCAGGAGTAGAGGACCTCTCGCGCGTCCGCCCCGGCGGCGCGGAGGCTCTCGGCGGTGCCGGCCACCAGCGCGCCGGCGGCCACCAGCAGGAGGAGGATGCGGAAGGCCGCCACCCAGCGCCAGGTGGCGCCGGTGGCGGGGGTGGGGATGGGGGTCGGGCGCATCGGGGCCACGGCGTCCTCCGTCGAATGCGTGCGTCAGCGGGCGGTGGACGCGCCCGGCCCGGGCGGGCCGATTCTCCGGCTCGGCCCGGGCGCGGGCGCGTCCACCGGTTCAGGCGGTGACCACGCTCATCTCGTGATCAGCATGGGCCGCATGAACTCGTTGTCCTCGTGGTCCAGGATGTGACAGTGCTCCACGTACCCGGGCCCACCGGTGGTCGGATCGAACGCGTAGACGTTTTGCCCGGCGCGCACCGACGACACCGGCGCGCCCTGCGGCGCGTACCGGACCGCGATCCGGGTGATCTCGCCGGGGAACATCTTGATGGTGTCCTTCCACCCGCCGTCCGCCAGCGTGGGCGGGTCGAGCGGGCATGCCCCCCCGGCGCAGGCCCCCCGCTGCAGGTACTTGGCGGTCGTCGAAGTTGGGGTTGCCACCGACCGCGCCCGGCCGCGTTGCGCGTGAAGTAGTCGAGCGGCGGGCCGAAGCCGGGGATGTACGTGCCGGGCGGGAAGGTGAACCCGTTGAAGGTCCCGCCCGGGAAGGAGGCCATCCAGTCGTTCAGGTAGCTGTCCACGTCGAACGGCTGGCGCGAGATCAGCTGGAACTGGATCAGGTGGATGTGGATGGGGTGGGCGTCACCGGTGAGGTTGGCGACCTCCCAGAACTCGGTGGAGCCCACCCGCGGCGTCTCGGTGGCGGTGACCCCGCGCCCGTTCGAGAGCGAGCCGGGGATGGGGGTGGTCGGTGCCCTCGCGGTTCCCGTTCCACTTGGAGTTGTTGATGAGGCTCTCCATGGGGCCGCCGGGAGCGACCGGGCTGCCCGGGACCGGGCTCCCGCCGTTGGGATTGCTGCCCTCCTCCTCGACCAGGATCAGCTGGCGGTGCTCGTCCGGCCTCCGGCCGGTGTCGGCCGGCTTGATGTCGACGATCGGCGCAGCGCGCAGCGCGGGGTGGTTGGGCGAGGCGGGATTGAAGGTGGCGTCGGGCCCGGCGAACGGCTGGTTGACCTTGAACTGCATGACCAGGCCGTCCGAGGTCGGATCCGGCGCGCCGAAGCCCACCGGCCCGCCGCTCGGGAACGGATACGCCGCGAAGTTCTTCATGGTGAACGTCTTCCCGGCCTGCCCGGCGAAGTCGACGATCACGTCGGCGCGCTCGGCCGGCGCGATGAACAGGCAGCGCGTGCCCGAGGTCACGTCGGTGTTGTTGCCGATGGGCGTGCCGGCGCAGGCGCCCGGGCCGTTGGCGGGATCGTTCAGCTTGACCGGGCGCGTTGAGGAACCCGCCGTCGGACCCGATCTGCCAGATGGCCGGGCCGGGCGAGCCGTTCACGTGCATGTCCACGCCGGCCTGGTTGAAGAGCCCCATGATCAGGAAGCGGGCGTTGCTGGCATTGAGGAAGCGGAACCGGTAGCGGCGCGGCTGGACGGACATGGTCGGCCAGCTCTTGCCGTTGACGGTCATCACGTCGCCGAAGAACTCCGGGATCCAGAAGGGGTGGTGGTCCGGGTTGGGCGGCGGGCCGTTCAGGCCGGTGGGGTTGTCGGCGGGCGTGCCGTCGGGAAAGAGGAGCTGGCCGTTGGTGTCGAACTGCCGGTCCTGCGATCATCAGCTCCTGCTCCTGGGCGCCGGAGGGGAGGGTGATCGGGATTGCTGGCCAGGCCGGTGTCGCGGTTGTCGCGGATGAGGTAGAAGCCGGCCAGCCCGGCGTAGACGTTGAGCCGCACGATGCCCAGCGCGTGATCATGGAACCAGAGCGTGGTCGCCTCCTGGTTGTTCACGTAGTTGTAGGTCCGGGTGAAGAAGCCGGGGCCGCGTCTGGCCGGAGCTGGCGTGAACCAGGCGTCGGGATGGCCGTCATAGGCCGACAGGTCCTCGGCGCCGTGCAGGTGCACGACCGCGGGGATCGGGCCGCCTGGAACGGCTGCAGGCAGGCCGGGGCCAGCGGGGAGCCGTTGATGCAGTCGTTGGCCGGTGGTGCCGAGCGGATCGGCCCAGTGGATGGTCTGGTCGATGGTGAGCAGCTTGGCGAGCTTCGTGTTGACCAGGCTGTTCCTGTAGATGGCCGAGGTGGAGATGCCCCGGCGAGCCTCGATGGTGCGGGTGGGCCAGCTGGCGGGGGTGCCGTTGATGAGTATCCCCAGAGGATCGTGCCATTGCTGTAAGGCGCGGGCAGCCCGGCGTAGACGGAGGCGGGCAGCACCTTCTGCTGGAACTCGACCATGTTCACGTTGACGGTCTGCGTTCCGTTGACGCGGCGTCCCGTCGAAAGTCGGCACCGGGTCGACGAACTTCGGGATGGAGTTGCCGTCCAGCGGCGTCTGCGGCACCAGGACCGAGAGCGCCCGGGGGGACGCGGTTTGCGCGCTCGACGTGCTCTGCTGCGCGGGGCCGCAGGCGATGGCGAGCAGGGTGATCAGCCCGAGCGACGGCCCGAGGGCTCGCGTTCGAGTGTATGACTGTGGGTGCATTCTCATCTCCGACCTCTTCGACGACTTGCGCGCCACTCGTGGGCAATCCGTGCGGCCCGCCGGCGCAATGCGGGCCCCGCTACGCTGGCAGGGCAGGCTGCATGATTGCGCCGCCGCGCCAGCGCCAGCGTCGTTCGGCGCCTGCCCCATGCGAATGGAGCCCGACCGAGCGCGTGACGGAATGCAAACGAGCGGGCCTTATTGATTGCGCCCGTGCAGCGGAGCGAGCTTCACCGTCGGCGCAGGTGACGTACCGTGACGACGGTCCGACGGGATTCGCCGAGAGAGCGCGTGACGGTTCCGGCTGCTCACCATGCGTGCACGGTGCTCCGGCGAAGGGCAGGGCGGCGCGGCGGACACCGACGCAGGGCCAGGCCGCGCCCGGTGGGTTCCGGCCCAACCGAGCGCGTGACGATCAGGCCGGCGTCCCGACCACGCCGGCTCCGGCGTCGGCCGGCGCCGGGGCGGCGGGGACGAGCGACATGGCGCGCTCCGCCAGCGCCGTGATGGTCAGGGAGGGGTTCACCCCGGGGTTGGCGGACACGGCCGATCCGTCGACCACGTACAGCCCCTGGTATCCGTGCACCCGGTGCCCGGCGTCGATGACGCCTTCCTCCCGGGTCGCGCCCATGCACGCACCCCCCAGGATGTGCGCCGTGGTGGGCGTGCCCAGCAGCGTCTCGGTGGCGAGGGTGAACTCGATCCCGTCCAGCCTGCCGGCCACCCTCCGCGCCAGGTCGGCGGCCTCGGGCATGGACGCGGTCGGGGCGGGGCCCACGCCGCGGGCCGACGTCAGCCGGCCCCCGGCCGCCAGGCGGAGCCGGAGCGTCCCCTCGATCGTCCGCATGAAGAGCAGGATCAGGGTCGAGCGGGCCCAGTCGCGGACCAGGTAGGCCCGCAGCGTCCGGAGCGGCCTGCGCAGCACGGCCGCCAGGCCGCGGAGGATGCGGACCGGAGCGCTCTCGCCGGCGACCAGTGGAGCCATCAGCAGCCGGAAGAAGCCGGAGCCGGCCGGATAGCGGACCGGCTCGAGGTGCGAGTGCGGATCGGTGTGGAGGATGCTGGTGATGGCCACGCCGCGGGAGAGGTCGAGCTCCGGGCGCAGGGTGGTGACGCCGATGAGTGCCTCGGAGTTGGTCCGCACGCGCTCGCCCACGCGCGGCGAGAGCGCGGGCAGACCGTCGGGGCTGGCCCGGAGCTTCAGCAGCAGCGGCACGGTTCCCAGGACGCCGCCCGAGAGGATCACGTTGCGCGCGGTCCACCGCACCGTCCGGCGCCGGAGCCGCGAGCCCCCCTGGCGGGCCGTCACCTCGTAGCCGCCCTCGGGCCGGGGCCGGATCCAGGTCACCTCGGTGTCCGCCTCGATGCGGAGGCCGCGCCGCTCGCCCAGCCAGAGGTAGTTCCGGTCGAGCGTGTTCTTGGCCCCGTGACGGCAACCGATCATGCACCCCCCGCACAGTGTGCAGCCGGTGCGGGGCGGCCCCTGGCCGCCGAAGTAGGGGTCCGGCGCCGTCTCGCCGGGCTTCCCGAAGTACACCGCCACCCGCACCGGCTCGAAGCCCTCCTCGCGGCCGATCTCCCTGCCCACGCTCGAGGAGCACCTGGTCGACCGGGCCCAGGTGCGGATTCTCGGTCGCGCCCAGCATGCGCAGCGCCGTCCGGTAGTGCGGGGCCAGCTCCCGGCGCCAGTCCGCCAGGTCCCGCCAGCCGGCCGCCTCGAAGAACTCGTCCCTGGGCGTGGGGAGCGTGTTGGCGTAGACCAGCGAGCCCCCGCCCACCCCTACGCCGCTCAGCACCGTCAGATGGCGCAGGAAGGTCATCTTGAACAGCCCGCGAAACCCGAGCCGCGGCATCCACAGCCAGCGCCGCAGGTCCCAGTTGGTCCGGGGAAAGTCCTCGGGCCGGAAGCGGCGCCCGCGCTCCAGCATCAGGACGCGGTAGCCTTTCTCCGCCAGGCGCAGGCCGCAGACGCTCCCGCCGAAGCCCGAGCCGACGATGAGGTAGTCCAGGTCGCCGTGGTGCATCGAACCCGGGCGAGTAATGCAGCGTCGAACGGCGTGCAGGACCCGGGGGGGATGGTCTGGGGCCCCCGGGTTGCGTCCGGGCGGAGAACGGCGGCGCGCCACGCCTGGCGAGGCGCCCGTGGAGCGACTAGGGTTGTCGGGCCGGCGAGGCCTTCGCCGGGTGGGGAGAGAAGATGCGATCCTACGAGCTGACGGGGGAGGGCCTCGACGCGCTCCGCCTGGTGGAGCGGCCCTCGCCCAGGCCCGGGCCGGGCCAGGTCCTGGTCCGGATGCGGGCGACCAGCCTGAACTACCGCGACCTGATGGTGGCCACCGGTCGCTACGGGCGCGGTCCGCTGAAGCGGCCGCTGGTGCCGCTCTCGGACGGAGCCGGCGAGGTGATCGCGGTCGGGCCCGGGGTCCGCGGCCTCGCCCCCGGCGACCGGGTGGCCAGCTCCTTCTTCCAGCGCTGGGTGGACGGTCCCTACGATCCGGAGATGGGCAAGTCGGCCCTGGGCGGAGCCATCGACGGGGTGCTGGCCGAGGAGGTCGTGCTGGAGGAGGGTGGGGCGGTGAAGATGCCCGAGGGATTCTCCTTCGAGGAGGCGGCCACCTTCCCCTGCGCCGGCGTCACCGCATGGATGGGATTGGTGGTGAAGGGAAGCCTGCGCGCCGGCGAGACGGTGCTGGCCATGGGGACCGGGGGCGTCAGCGTCTTCGCCTTGCAGCTCGCGAAGATCCTGGGGGCCCGCGCCATCCTGACCTCGAGCCGCGACGACAAGCTGGCCCGGGGGCGCTCGATGGGCGCCGACGAGACCATCAACTACCGCGCCACGCCGGACTGGGACGTCCGCGCCCGGGCGCTGACCGGCGGCAGGGGTGTGGACCACATCCTGGAGGTGGGCGGCGCGGCCACGCTTCCTCTCTCGATGCGGGCGCTCCGGGACGGCGGCCACCTGAGCGTGGTCGGGCTGCTGTCCGGCAGCCGCGCCGATCCCGAGGCGGCCGCCCGGAACGATCGCGGCATCCGCGTCGACTCGGTGTACGTGGGCAGCGCGCGCCACCTGGAGGCGGTGGCGGGCGCGTTCGCGCGGGCGCAGGTCCGGCCGGTGGTGGATCGCGTCTTCCCGTTCGAGGAGGCCCGCGCCGCCTACCGCTCGATGGAGAAGGGCGAGCACTTCGGGAAGATCGTGATCCGGGTGTGACTCACTCCACCGTCTTCAGCCACCCGCCGTCGACGTAGTAGGTCGACCCGACGCAGTAGCTGGCGCGCGGCGAGCACAGGAAGACGTAGAACTGGGCCAGCTCCTCGGGCGTGGCGAACCGGCCGATGGGGGTGTTGTCCTTCGCGATCTTGTCCAGGTACTGGTCCACCGACTGGCCGGTTCCCTTGGTCAGCAGGCCGGCGGTCTTCTTCCAGTCGGGGGTGAGGATGAGGCCTGGGTTGACGATGTTGACGCGGATGCCGAGGGGGATGAGCTCGTTGGCCAGGCACTTGGAGAACATCACCAGCGCGGCCTTGGTGGTGTTGTAGATCGGCTCGTAGCCGAGCGGCTGCTTGGCGCAGATGGAGGCGGTGTTGAGGATGACGCCGCCGCCGCGGCGCTTCATGAGCGGCACGCAGGCGCGGGCGGTGCGGACCGCCGCCATGACGTGAAGGTCCCAGTGGCGCTGCCACTTCTCGTCGGGCGCGTCCAGGATGGTCTCGGAGGTCCCGGTCCCGGCGTTGTTGATGAGGATGTCGAGGACCTGGAACTCCTGCTCGATGCGGTCGACCGCCGCGTCGATGTCCTCGCGGCGGGACACGTCGGCGCGAATGCCCAGCGCCCGCACGCCGTGCGCGCGCGCCATCTCGCCGCGCCTCGCGCTCCACCCGCTCCTCGTCGCGGGCGCAGAGGGCCACGTCGACGCCCTCGGCCGCCAGCGCGTGGGCCACGGCCAGGCCGATGCCCACGCTTCCGCCGGTGATGAACGCCTTCTTCCCCTGGAGCTGGAGATCCATCGTTCCTCCGCGGGCGGCGCGTGCGCGCGCCGCATTGGCTAGAACCGCAACCGCTTGGCGAAGAACTCGGTCAGGGCGAAGGCGGCGCCGCCCAGCACCCCGCGTTCCTCGCCCAGCCGCGAATACTCGATCCGGACCCGCTTCTCCACGTCCGGGAGGCCGATGCGGCGGATCCCGCTCCGGAGCCGGTCCAGGAAGACCTCGCCCGCCTTCATCACCTGGCCCTGGATCACCACCAGCTCGGGGTCGTTCACCATGATGACGTTGCCCAGGCCCACCAGGAACCAGTGCGCCACGTCGTCGAGCAGCTCGGTGCACAGGCCGTCGCCGCGGCTGGCCAGCTCGCAGACGTCGTCCAGGCGGTACTCGCCCTGCGGGGAACGCTCGTAGAGCGGGGACGCCACCCCGCGCTCCTGCGCCTGCTGCGCCAGCTGGCGGATGCGCTTCATCGAGACCATGGCCTCGAAGCAGCCGCGGCTGCCGCAGATGCAGCGCGCGCCGTCGACCGGGTTGAGGTTCATGTGCCCGATCTCGCCGGAGAGGGCCTGGGCGCCGCGCATCAGCTCGCCGTGGGTCACGATCCCGGCCCCCAGCCCCTCGTCCAGCATGTCGACGATGAGGAAGTTGGTGACCCCGCCGGCCACCCCCTTGTCCCGCTCGGCCAGCGCCTGCCACCGGTTCACGTTGTCGAGGAAGACGGGCACGTCGAAGCCGGGGCCGAGCGAATCGCGCAGCATCTGGGTGAAGGCCACGTTGCGCCCCCAGCCTGGGTAGTGCGGAGAGTAGAGGGAGATGCCGCGCGCCGAGTCGGCCAGCCCGGGCAGGGCCACGGCGATGGCGATGAGCTTCTCGCCGGTGCTGGCCTTGAGCGCGTGGAAGCTCCGGGCATCGTCGGCGATCCGGGCCACGATCTGCGCCAGCTCGCGCTCGGAGCCGACCGAGGTCTTGCGGTAGTAGGTGATGTCGCCGTGCAGATCGGTGGTGACCGCGATGACCGCATCCGGGGTGACGTGGGCGCTGATCACGTATCCGTAGCCCTTGTTGAAGCGGTACAGCTCGGGCCGCTTCCCGCCCTCCTCGGTCGAGGCGCCCTTCCCCGCCGAGACCACCAGCTTCATCGAGGCGAGGAGGTCCAGCGTCTTCTTGACGGTGGTCTTGCTGAGGCGGGTCGAGTGGGACAGCTCCGCCACCGAGACGGTGTCGCGCTTGCGGGTCAGCGCCAGCACGCTGCGGATGCTGGCGTGCCGGTGGCTTCGCGCGGAGTCGCTCCTTCGGAGCTCGGCGCCGGAGCGCTGCCTGTCGCGGAGGGTCGCACCCGAGGTCGGCATCGGCTGGGTCCTAGTTACCATGCAGGGGGGGGCAGCACGACGTCTCGGCGCCGGGGTGCGAGATCAGTACCGCAGCAGGCATTTCAGCACCTCCCCGCCCGCCACCGCCGCCAGGGCGTCGGCGATCCGCTCCACCGGGAACTCGTGGGTGACGAAGTCGCGGGCGGAGAGGCGGCCCCTTGCGCACCAGCTCGCAGAGCGGTCCCTGGGCGGCGCGCTCGCGGGCCCGCGTCGGCCACTGGTGCACGTACAGGTTGAAGTTGTATGGGCCGGCGGCCTTCTGCAGCGGGAAGGACGGCTCCGCGATCACGCCGTAGATGCAGATCGAGCCGCCCAGCTTGATGAGCGGCAGGGCGCGGTTGGCGATGCGCGGGTTGCCGACCGCGTCGATGACGGCGTCGAGCAGCCGCCCGCGGGCGCGGAGGAAGGCGTCCAGCGCCGGGTCGTCGGGCGCGAAGACCGCGTCGGCGCCCATGGCGGGGCCCGGAGGCGCTTGTGCGGGAGGGGATCGACCACCCCGATCCAGCCCAGCCCGGCCAGCTTCCCGAGCTTCACGAAGGAGAGGCCCACCGGTCCCGCCCCGAACACCAGCACGTCCTGCCCGGGCTCCAGGTGGAAGTCGCCGAGGCCGCCGTACACCTCCCGCCAGGTGCAGAGCAGCGCCGCCTCCGGCGCCGGGATGTCCGGATCGACCCGCCGCTGGATCTCGTAGACCTCGACCCAGCCGTGCGCCGCATCGGCGACGCCGTCGGCCACCATGGCGTCGTGATCGTTCACCAGCGTGTACTCGCAGAACCCGCCCCAGCCGCTGGCGAAGCCGCCCCCGGGGGCGTCGAAGACCAGCCCGCCGATGGCGCGGTCGCCGACGGCGAAGTTGCGCACGCGGGGGCCCACCTGGCGGACGATGCCGGCGCCCTCGTGCCCGAGCAGGAGCGGATAGCGATCGACGCCCGGGAAGTGGCCGGCCACCAGCTTGCCGTCGGTGGCGTTGCAGAGCACGGCCAGCTCGGTCTGGACCAGCGCCTGGTAGGGACCCGGCTCGGGCATCCCCACCTCCACCACCCGGACCTCGCCCGGCTTCATGACGGCCACGGCGCGCATCGAGGGCTCCTCTCAGGTCGCGTCGGTCCGCGGCCAGGGCGGCGGAAGAGGATTCTGCAGATAGGGCCGGTAGGCGACCGGCTCCAGCACCGAGATCCCGGACCAGGCCGCCAGCTCGTTGAGCTCGGCGGTGAGATTGCCGAAGGCGGTGGGGTAGTGGTGGTTCACCCGACAGGTCAGGATGGTGTTCATGAGCGTGGGGAGGTCGACCGGATTCCCGTTGAGCGCCAGCTCGTGCACCCAGCCGCTGCTGCCGGCGTAGCCGGCCTTCTCCATCACCGCGCCGGTGAGCAGGAACAGGTTGTCGAGCCGGTCGTTCAGCGCGGCCACCGTCACCGACCCCGGCTTGAACCCCATGCGCGCCACCACGCCGTCGCCCTGCCAGGTCTCTCCCGCGTGGCGCCCGATGTTGAAGTGCGCGTCCCAGGTGACCCCGCGGGCGTCCGCCCAGCAGGCCGGGGCCACGCCGCAGTGCCAGAGGTTGAGGCTTCGGTCCTCCTCGTCGAAGGCGACCAGGTCGTTGAGGGCCGCCCGCGAGCCGTTCATGGCGTTGAGCGCCAGCATCATCACCGCCGAGGTCACGTCGCCCTCGCAGGGCGCCACCACCCCGAGCTGGTTGAGCCGGCTCAGGGCAGCGCAGACCGCCACGCCGTAGACCTGCTGGAAGCGGCTCCAGCAGCTGATGGCCAGGGCGTCGTAGCCGTTCTCCCGGGCGAAGTCGCGCAGCGCCAGGAAGACGCGGGACGACCGCTCCACCTGCTCGCTCCGCAGGATGCGAGCGTCCAGGGCACCCTCCCCGCGGAGGTCCTTCACATCCGCCGCCACCTCGCGCTCGGGGATCTTCTCGGCGCGCTCCACGATCTCCTCCACCGTGTAGCGGGTCTGCAGCGCGGTGCCGAAGCGCGCCTCCAGCAGCCGCTCGTCGACGTACAGGTTCTCGAACCCGTCCGCCAGCCCGCCGATCTGGGCGACGCGCGCGCTGGAGAGGCGCTTCAGGGCCTGGAGCGCACGCAGGGTCACCCGGAACCGCTCCAGGAACTGCTCCGACCCGGGCAGCCCGTAGAACCACTTGAAGGGGATGCGATGGGCGCGGAGGTAGTTGCCCACGATCGAGCCGAGCATGTTGGTGCCGCAGAAGGAGTTGAGCTGCAGCACGCCGTCGCGGGTCGGCTCCGGGGCGGACCAGAGCCCGAGCCGGCTGCGCACGCGCGCCAGCGGCAGGATCACCCGCCCGTAGGGGAGGCTGGCGTGGAAAAGGAGCGTGAAGTCGACCTTCTCCCCGTCCATGAAGTCGCGGGCCTTGCGCCCGTCGTCCTCCGAGTGAAGCGGCTCCCGGAAGAGGGAGAGATCGAAGCCCAGCGCGCCGGAGAGCGCGGTCATGCGGTCGATGACGGTCGCGTAGAGCCCGGTGTCGTCGCCGGGCATGTTGGGATGCACCGCGCCAGCCAAGCCGATGCGTACGCGTTCCATTGGTTCGCTCCCTTTCTTGCCGGGGTGCCGGGTGAGGCTCAGCCCCCGGCCCCCTCCGGTCCGGGCCAGCCTCGTCCGCGAGGCCCTGTGCTCGCACCCGTGTTCCAGCAACCGGTGCCCGGGGCCCGCGCGACCCCCGGAGGAGTGGGGGGGCGCGCGGGCTCCGGCTCACCGTCCTGCCGTCGACGCGCCCCCGCCGTGCCGGCGGCGCGCTCGACCCGGCCCCGCTGCCGCGGGGCCAGCCTGTCGGTCATTCCACGGTCCTCAGCCACCCCCCGTCGATGTAGTAGGTCGAGCCGACGCAGTAGCTGGCGCGGGGGGAGCACAGGAAGACGAAGAAGTTGGCCATCTCCTCGGGCGTGGCGAAGCGGCCGATGGGCGCGTTGTCCTTGGCGATCTTGTCCAGGTACTCCTCCCAGGCTGACTCCTTGCCCGCGGTGAGGATGCTTGGCGGTCTTGATCCAGTCGGGCGTCAGCACCAGCCCCGGGTTGACCGACGTTGACGCGGATGTTGTGCGGGATCAGCTCGTTGGCCAGGCACTTCGAGAACATCACCAGGGCGGCCTTGGTGGTGTTGTAGATCGGCTCGTAGCCACAGGGGCTGGCTGGCGCAGATCGAGGCGTTGTTGAGGATCACCCCGCCGCCCGCGGCGCTTCATGCAGCGGCGCCAGGCGCGCGCGAGAGCCGCACCGCCGCCATCACGTGCAGGTCCCAGTAATACTGCCAGCGCTCGTCGGGGGCCGTCCAGGATCGTCTCGTCGCTGCCGGTGCCGGCGTTGTTGATCAGGATGTCGAGCCCGTCGAACTCCTGCTCGATCCGCTTCACGGCAGCGTCGACGTCCTCGCGCTTCGAGACGTCGGCGCAGATGCCGAGGGTCTTCACGCGGTGCGCCGAGGCGATGGCCCTGGCCTCACGCTGCACCCGCTCCTCCTCGCGGGCGCAGATGGCGACGTCCACGCCTTCCGCGGCCAGCGCGTGGGCCACGGCCAGGCCGATCCCCACGCTCCCGCCGGTGATGAAGGCCGTCTTTCCCTTGAGCTGCAGATCCATACGCCCTCCGTCGGTTGGGGTGCGCGGCGCCGCTCACGGCTCCAGGGTGATCATCACCTTCATGGCCCGGTCCCGGTTCGCCTCGATGAGGTGGTAGGCGTCCAGGTAGCGGTCGAACGGGAAGCGATCGGTGACCAGCGGATCGAGGTTCACCTTCTTCGCTGCCGCCAGCGCGATGGCGTCGCGCCAGTCCGGCTCCCGGTACATGAGGGTCCCGATGAGCCGGAGCTCCCGGTCCTGCACCAGCCCCATGTCCACCGTGGGGCGGTCGCCGAACACCCCCACCACCACGATGTCGGTGCCCTTCCGCGCCACCGCCACCGCCTGCTCGATGGTCTTCTGCGCGCCCACGCACTCCAGGATCAGGTCGGCCTTGGCGTCGCCGAACCGCCGCCGCACCTCGTCGCCCAGCTCCACCTTGGTGGGGTTGGCCGTGGCCTCGATGCCGCAGCGCCGCGCCAGCTCCAGCCGGACCTCGCTCACGTCGGTGAGCAGCACGTCGGCCGCGCCCGAGCCCTTGGCTGCCTGGGCCACCAGGTTGCCGATGGGGCCCGCGCCCAGAACCAGCACCTTCTTCCCCGCCGCGCCGCCGCCGCGGCCCAGGGCGTGGACGGCCACCGCCAGGGGCTCCATCATGGCGCCTTGCTCCAGGCTCATCCCGGGCGGCAGGCGAAGGGCCTTGGCCGCGTCCACCGCGAAGAGCTCGGAGGCGGCCCCGCTGGTCTGGAACCCCATCACCTTGAGCGAGTCGCAGATGTGGTAGGCGCCGTGGGTGCACGGGTAGCACTTTCCGCAGGTCACCTGCGGCTGGAAGGTGACCGGATCGCCGGGCGAGAACCCCTTCACCCCGGGTGCCACCTTCTCGACCACGCCCGAGACCTCGTGTCCCTGCACCACCGGATAGGACGTGTACGGGTGCTTGCCGTGGTAGACGTGGATGTCCGAGCCACACACGCCGATGCGCTTCATCCGCACCAGCAGCTGTCCGGTGGCGAGCGCCGGGACCGGCACGTCGCGGAACTCGATCTTGCCCGGCTCCGTCATGACCGCTTGCTTCATCGTTTCCTCCACATGTGGACGAGGTTGGCGTGGCTGGTCCGTTCCGAGCGAGTCGCGGAGCTCATGTCAGCAGCCGGTCCAGGTCGTCGTAGAAGGCCTGGCTGTGGTGGTACAGCCGGTCGAAGATGGGGGCCATCCTGTCGTAGCGCTCCTGCCAGGCGGGGTCGGGGGCGATCTCCTCCTGGAACCGGACCAGCGCGTCGGCGGCCACCTCGGGGGAGGGGAACTCGCCCATGGCGACGGCGGCCAGTGCGGCGCAGCCCACCACGCCGCACTCGGGCTCGGCCGGGACGACCACCGGGGTCCCCAGCATGCTGGCCTTGATCCGGAGCCACAGGCGCGTCCGGGCGCCGCCGCCGGAGGCCATCAGCCGCTCCAGCCGGGCGCCCGCGCCGCGCATGGTCCCGACGTGCCGTCGCAGCGCGAAGGCGACGCCCTCGAGCACCGCCCGGTGCAGGTGGGCGAGCCCGTGGCTGGCGGTCAGGCCGAAGAACTGCGCGCGCGAGTTCGGATGCTCGCCCAGCCGCTCGCCGGAGAGGAAGGGGAGGAAGAACAGGCCGTCCGAGCCGGCCGGTGCTTCCGCCGCCCTGGTCACGATGGCATCGAAGTCGAGGGCGTTCTCGTGGAAGGCGCGGCGGGCCCAGCGCATCGCGTCGCCCCCCGCGTCCACGATGACGAACGCCCCCCACAGCCCGTTGGGCGTGGCGGTGTTGGTGATCTCCGGGTGCTCGACCGGGCGCTCGGCCACCAGCGTGATGAGCGACGAGGTGCCGGTGACGTCGGAGCCGCGCCCGGGCCGGCAGGCGCCCGAGCCGAGCAGCGCCACGGGGAAGTCGGAGGAGGAGGCGATGACCGGGGTGCCGCGCAGGAGCCCGGTGACCCCCGCCGCCTCGGCCGTGACCTCGCCCAGGATCTCGGTCGGCCAGTGGATGGGCGGCAGCTTCCGGCCGTCCAGGCCCAGCATGTCGAGCATGGCCGGTGACCACTCCCAGGTGCGCGCGTCCATCAGGAAGGTGAGCGATGCCTCGGTGATGTCGAAGGCCCGGACGCCCGTGAGCCGGAAGTTGATCCAGTCCTTGGGCATCAGCACGGTGGCGGTCCGCCGGTATACGTCTTCCTCGTTGCGCTGGAACCATTGCAGCTTGAGCCCGGGCCAGGCGGGGGCGGGCGGGTTGGCGGTGATGGGGAGGTACTCGGCGAAGGGGTGGCGATCGCGGAACTCGACCACCAGCTCCTGGGCGCGCTTGTCGTTCCACAGCGGCGCCGTCTCGCGGACCAGCCGGCCGTCGTCGTCGAGCAGGACGGTGCCGTGCATCTGGCCGCAGGCGGCCACCACCGCCACCCGCGCGGCCGCCCCCGGGACCTTGTCCAGCACGCCCCGGATGCTGGCGACGGTGCCGTCCCACCACTCGGCGGGGCGCTGCTCCGACCAGCCGAAGCGCGGAACGATCTGTTCGTGCGTGCGGTTATCAAACGCTGCGATATTTCCGCGCCGATCCACCAGGGCGGCGCGGACGCTGCCGGTGCCGACGTCGATCGCCAGGGTGAGATCCTTCGTCGTGGGCATGGCGGCACCTCGCGGCGTGCGCGCCTGAATCCTGAACGGTTTCGCCTGCAAGTGTCAACCTCGGATTCAGGGCCTGGCGAAGGAACGGGTCGGAACGAACCTTCGCTTGATCATCGCCGCGCGAAAAGTCAGTATTCGCGTGCTATGGTCTTACCGCCTCACATGGGGCAGAGCCATCGCGTTCAGTGACGTCCGTTCCGAAGTGCCCATCGCGGCCAGGGTGCGACACGGAGGCGCGGCGCGGTTGCGGCGGGCCGGAGCCGGTTTCGACCCGCGGAGGAAGCAAGGCGACCTCGCGAGATCGTCGCGAGGCCACCCGGAGCGAGGTGAGTGGCTGGGACGTGTCGTCTGGTGCAGCAGCCTGGCAGCGCAGGCGTCGGTCGCAGACAACAAACGCAAGCAGGAGGCTGACGTATGAGGAAGATCGCTCGTTTGCTCGGTGGCCTCTCCATCGCGGCCGTGCTGGTCGGCCTGTGTGGGGTCGCGGCCGCGGCTGAGAAGAAGACCACGCTGGTCGTGTCGATCCGGGGACTCGATAACCCCTATCACGCCAACTACAAGGTCGGCGCCGAGGCGCTCGGCAAGGAGCTCGGACTGCCGGTGGATACCCTCTCCACCGAGGCCAACAGCCAGAAGGGCATCTCCGACATCAAGGCCGAGGTGGCCAAGACCGGCGGCAACATGGTCCTGAACATCGACCCCAACCAGGCGCCCGACGTGGTGCCCATCGCCAAGATCCTCGAGAGCGCCAAGGTGTACTGGGTGAACTGGTGGAACAAGCCGGAGGACGTCAAGGTCACCGACTACAAGTACTTCATCGCCCACATCACCTTCGACAGCCTGGGGACCGGCTACTTCAACGCCAAGGAGCTGTTCAAGACCTTCAAGACCCCGAACAAGGGGAAGATCATCGCCCTGCAGGGCCAGCTGGCGAACACCCCCGCCATCTACCGCTTCAAGGGGCTCCAGAAGGCGCTGGCCGAGAATCCCGGCGTCCAGCTCGTCCAGTGGGAGGGCGGCGACTGGGATCGGACCAAGGGCTACAACCTGACCAAGGCGATGCTGGTTGCGCACCCGGACATCGACGGTGTCTGGGCCGCCAACGACGAGATGGCCATGGGCGCCATCCAGGCGCTCAAGGAGGCCGGGAAGGCCGGCCAGATCAAGGTCAGCGGCTGCGACGGCATCCCGGAGATCTTCGATGCCATCCGCGCGGGCTTCGCCTGCTCCACCGTGATGCAGGACGCCAAGTACCAGGCCGAGCTGGGCCTGTCCATGGCGCTCGCCGCCAAGCAGGGCAAGCTGGACGTCTCCAAGCTGCCGCCCGAGAAGCGTGAGTTCATGATCCCCGGCGTCGAGGTGACCAAGGCCAACGTCGACGAGGTGGTCGAGAAGTACATGAAGAACACGCCCAAGTACGACCTCAGCGACTTCTGGAAGCTGATGGTGAAGCAGTAGGAGAACCCCGCGGTGCCGCCGGCCAGGGGCGGGCGCGGGCGCGCCCGCTCCGGCCGGGCTTTCTTCGGGCGCGACGAGGTTCTATCCTCTTCGAGCTCCGCCGCGGCCGCTCCTCCGAGGGGAGCCTCCGCGGCCGGCGCCGGCTCGAGAGCGCCGCGACCCGAGACAGGAGACCGTGCTCCATGACGCCTCTCGAACCCAGGCCGGCCGAGGCGCTCGCAGCGCCCGGCTGGTCGTTCGCCGAGCTGTGGCGCCGCTTCCAGCACACCGGGGTTTCGGGCCAGGTCCTCACCCTGGCGCTGGTGGTGATCGTGTTCGTCTCGGGGACGTCGGGACGCTTCCTGTCGGTCCCCAACCTGCAGGCCATCCTCAGCGATTTCGGCATCCCGGCCCTGGTCGCCATCGGGCTCCACCAGGTGATCATCCTGGGGGGGATCGACCTGTCGGTGGAGGGGATCGCCGGGGTGTGCATCGTCCTGGTCGGGCTCGGGATCCGAAACCAGTACAACCCCGGCGACATCGGCCTGTGGATCATCCCGGTGGTGCTGGTCGCGGGAGCGGTGGGCGGCCTCGCCAACGGCCTGGTCATCACGCGGCTGCGCATCCCGTCCTTCATCAGCACGCTGGGGATGGGCTGGACCCTCTACGGCCTGGCCGTGTTCGTCAACAAGGCCACCACCATTCCCCTCCTCGACCAGCGCATCCACGACTTCGTGGTGGGGCGAGTGGGCGGGGTTCCCAACGTGGCCATCCTGGCGGTGGCCGTGACCGTGGCCATGCAGCTGGTGCAGGACCGCACCCGCTTCGGGCGCTACGTGTATGCGATCGGCGGTGACGAGCAGCTGGCCGCGCAGGCGGGCGTGCGGGTCGACCGCATCAAGCTGCAGGTGTTCACCCTGGCCGGCGCGTTCTACGGACTGTGCGCCCTGTTCATCGCCTGCCAGCTGGGCAGCGCGCACCCGCGCATGGGCAGCAACCAGGTCTTCCCTGCGGTCACGGCCGTGTCGGTGGGCGGGGTGGCCCTGACGGGCGGGGTGGGCGGCGCCAAGAACGCGCTGCTGGGCGCGCTGGTCGTCGCGGCGCTCAACAACGGGCTGGTCCTCATGCACGTGAACCCGTTCATCCAGCAGGCGGTGAACGGGGTGGTGCTGATCACCGCGGTGGCGGTGACGATGGACCGCAGCAAGCTGGGATTCATCAAGTAGGCGAGCGAGAGCCATGACCGCACCCGCGACCCGCACCGCCCCCACCCCCGTCCTGGCCATGCGCGGGATCCGCAAGGAGTACCCGGGCGTGGTGGCCCTCGACGACGTGAACCTGGACGTCCTGCCCAACGAGATCCTGGGCCTGGTGGGCGAGAACGGCGCCGGCAAGTCCACGCTGATGAAGGTGATGGTCGGCCTGGTCCAGCCGGACGCCGGCTCGCTGACCTTGCGCGGCAAGCCGGTGATGCTGGCCGACCCGCTCCGCGCCGCCGAGCACGGCATCGGCATGGTCTTCCAGGAGGGGTGCCTCATCCCCAACCTCACCATCCTGGAGAACCTGTTCCTTTCCCACGAGCTGCAGTTCCGGCGCGGCGGACTGCTCTCGCTGCGGGCCATGCGGCAGGAGGCCCGGCGGGTGCTGGCGCAGCTGAAGCTGGAGGTGGATGTGGACCAGCGGGTGGAGGAGGCCAGCCCGGCCACCCGGCAGATGGTGGAGATCGCGCGGCTCCTCTGGCTCTCCACCCTCTATCGCCAGGAGAACCCGATCCTGATCCTCGACGAACCCACCACCGTCCTCAACGACGACGAGCGCGCCACCCTGTTCGCCTCGCTGCAGCGGCTGAAGCAGCAGGCCTCGGTGGTCTTCATCTCCCACCGGCTGCAGGAGATCGTGGAGAACGCCGACCGGATCGCGATCCTCAAGGACGGCCGCAACGTCTCGGAGATGACCGCCGCGGAGGCGCAGCCCGCCCGGATCGAGGAGCTGATGGTGGGCCACACCTTCGCCGCCGACCGGTACCGCGAGCACGAGCAGAACACGCCGGCGCCGGAGGTGGTCCTGGAGGTGAAGGACCTGGCCCGGGCCAAGGCCTTCGAGCCGCTCAGCTTCACCCTCCGGAAGGGCGAGATCGTGAGCCTGGTGGGGCTGGTGGGCTCCGGGAAGGAGGCGGTCTGCCGCTGCATCAACGGCCTGGAGCGGCCCGATGCCGGCCGCGTGGTCCTGCGCGGCGAGCCGATCCCGCCCGGCTCGCCCAGCGCCACGGTGCGGCGCGGCATCGGCCACGTCCCGGTGGACCGGCGCAGCGACGGTCTGGCCCTGGCCATGACCCTGGCCGAGAACATCAACATGCTGGTGCTGGAGCGGCTCAGGGTGGCCGGCTTCATCGCCCCGCGGCTGGAGAACAAGAACGCCCGGCAGTGGATCGACACCTGCCGGATCAAGACCCCCTCGGCCCGGGTGCTGTGCTCGACCCTGAGCGGCGGCAACCAGCAGAAGACCGTCATCGCCAAGTGGCTGAGCTCGCGGGTACAGGTGCTGGTCCTCGACCACCCCACCCGCGGGGTGGACGTGGGTGCCAAGGACGAGATCTACCGCATCCTCCGCGGGCTGGCGCGCGAGGGGGTGAGCATGCTCATCATGTCCGACACGCTCGAGGAGGACATCGGCCTCAGCAATCGCATGCTCATCATGAAGGACGGGCGGCTGGTGAAGGAGGTCGACTGCGCACCGGACCGGAAGCCGAGCCCCCGCGAGATCATCCAGCACATCGTCTAGCCCAGGACGGGAGAGGACACCGTGGCGATCAGGACGGAAGGCGGCGCGAACGGTGTGGGGGACAGGGCGGCTCGGCTGCGCGGGCTGCTCATCTCGCCCAAGTACATCCCCATGGCGCTGCTGACGCTGGTGGCGGTCGCCTTCGCGGTCGGCAATCCCAACTTCGTCTCGCCCTACAACATCAACACCATCCTGGTGTATGCGGCACCGCTGCTGATGGTGGCGCTGGGCCAGATGTGCGCCATCCTGGTGGGCGGCATCGACCTGTCGGTGGGCGGGATGATCTCGTTCATCTCCTGCCTGTTCGTGGTGATGATCCCCCGCATCGGCGCATGGGCGTACCCGCTCTGCCTGGCGGCGGGGGTGGCCCTGGGGGCGGTCAACGGGCTCATCCTGACCCGCGTGCGCATCCCCTCCTTCATCGCGACCCTCGGGACCGGCGGCATCCTGGCCAGCCTGTCCATGTTGCTGGCGCCGGTTCCGGTGAACGTGCCCAACTCGCAGCAGCACCTGCTGGAGGTGCTGACCGGCTCCTTCCTCGGCGTCGACAACTCGCTCTACGCGGGCATCGTCGTCTTCCTGGCGTTCTTCGTGGTGCTGCGGTTCCTGCCTGCCGGGCGACGCCTGTTCTACGTGGGGAGCAACATCCGGATGTCGTGGCTCTCCGGGCTCGACGAGGTCCGGACCCGGAACCTGGGCTTCATCCTGTCCGGGGTCGGATTGGCGCTGTGCGCGCTGGCGCTCTCCGCCACCCAGTTCGGCAGCAACCCGTACCTGGGGGCCCCCTTCGTGCTGGCGTCGATTGCCACGGTGGTGGTGGGGGGCACGGCCCTGACCGGCGGCGCCGGCGGCCCGTTCAACACCCTCTTCGGCGCGCTCATGATGAGCATGCTGCAGAACGGGATGAACGTGGTGGGCATCGACCAGTACTTCCAGCAGAGCATCCTCGGGCTCATGATCATCATCTGCGTGGTGCTGACCTTCGATCGCAGCAAGACCCCGGTCATCAAGTGAGCCCCGGCCCGGGCCGGGGCCGGAGGGGAAGGTGAACCATGGAATACCGGTACCTGGGGCGAACGGGGGTCAAGGTCTCGGCCCTGACCCTGGGCGCCCAGACCTTCGGCTGGTCCGTCGCGCCCCCCGAGGCCTTCGCGCTGCTCGACCAGTACGTCGAGCACGGAGGCAACTACATCGATGCCGCGGATTCGTACAACAAGGGCGAGTCGGAACGCATCCTGGGGAGCTGGGTCAAGGAACGGAAGCTGCGCAAGGAGATCCTCCTCGGGACCAAGGTGTTCTTCCCGACGGGCGCCTCGCCCAACGACGCCGGGCTGAGCCGCACGCACATCTTCCGGTCGATCGAGGAGAGCCTGGTCCGGCTCGGGACCGACTACATCGATCTGTACCAGCTGCATTGCTTCGACCGCATGACGCCGCTCGACGAGACGCTGCGCGCCCTCGACGACCTGGTGCGGGCGGGAAAGGTGCGGTACGTGGGCGCCTCCAACTTCGCCCCGTCCCACCTGGAGAAGGCCATCATGCTCTCCCAGGCGCGCGGGCTGGCCCCGCTCGCGACCCTGCAGCTCGAGTACAGCCTGCTGGTGCGGAGCCCGGAGTGGGAGCTCCTCCCGCAGTGTCAGGAGGAAGGTCTCGGAACCCTGGCCTGGTCGCCGCTGGCCGGAGGGTGGCTCAGCGGCAAGTACCGGCGCGACCAGCCCCTGCCCGGCGACAGCCGGGCCGGCCGGGGCGACCGCTGGGACGACGCCGCCCCGCAGCGCGGGGGCGAGCGGACCTTCGCCATCGTCGACGTCCTGGTCCGCATCGCCGAGGAGATCCGGCGGACGCCCGCCCAGGTGGCGCTGGGCTGGATGCTGCAGAAGGGGCTGGTCACCTCGGCGCTGATCGGCGCGCGCACGCCCGCGCAGCTGGCCGACAACCTCGCGGCGGGCGAGGAGCGACTCTCCCAGGGTCACCTGGCCGAGCTCGACCAGGTGAGCCGCCTCGAGGCGCCATACCCCTACAGCTTCATCCAGCGGTACACGCGGAACGGTTGAGCCGGGATGCGCCCGGGCCGGTGCGCCCCGCCGGGCATCCTCACCCGTGCGGGCGCGCCGCCGCGACGAGCCGCACCGCCTCGGCCGCGAGCGCGGTCACATCGGCAAAGCGGCCCGCGGCCAAGAGCTCGTCCTTCACCATCCAGCTCCCGCCCACCGCGGCGACGTACTCGAGCGCCAGGTAGGACGCCAGGTTGCCCGGCTCGACCCCGCCGGTGGGCACGAACGAGACCTCGGCATACGGGCCATGCAGGGCCTTGAGCATCTTCACGCCCCCCGAGGCCTCGGCCGGGAAGAACTTGAGCAGGGAAAGGCCGCGCTCCAGCCCGAGCTCGACCTGGCTGGGCGAGTTCACGCCCGGGACCACCGGGAGGCCTCTGGACAGGCAGTGATCCACGACCCGCGGATTGAAGCCCGGCGTGACCGCGAAGGCGGCCCCGGCCGCGATGGCGGCGTCGGCCTGCGCCGGCGTGAGCACGGTCCCGGCGCCCACCAGCAGCCCGGGGAGCTCGGCCCGCAGGATGCGGATGGCCTCGGGAGCCGCCCCGGTCCGGAAGGTGACCTCCGCCACCGGCAGGCCGCCCTCCAGCAGCGCCTTGCCCAGCGGCCGCGCATCGGCCGCCCGCTCCAGCTTGATCACCGGCACGATGCCGGTGGCCCGGATCCGTTGGAAGATGTCGCTCATCCGTCGCCGCCTCCTGGGGTGGCGCGAGTCTACCAGCAGGCGGCGCCGGGCCGCACGGGATCCGGCGGCGGCGCCATGCCTCACGCCGACGCGCCGGCGCGGGTGCCGGCCGCGGGCGCTGGCGTCGGCTGGCCGGGGGCCGCGTCCGCCAGGAGCGCGTCGACCACGGCCAGCAGGTCGCTGCGCGTGAAGGGCTTGGAGAGGAAGCGGTGCTCGCCCACGGCACGCTGGCGCATTCCCTCGTCCTGGGAGAAGCCCGAGCAGAGCAGGATCTTGGCGACCGGGTGGCGCGCGCGGAAGGTGGCCATGACCTCGCCGATGGGAACGCCGGGCATGACCAGGTCCGTGACCAGCAGATCGACCGCGCCCAGCTCCTCGATGGCGCGCATGGCCTGGGTCCCGTCGGACACCTCGTTCACCTCGTGGCCGGCCGCGGCCAGCGCGGTGCAGACCAGCGCCCGCACGCGGATGTCGTCCTCCACCACCAGGATGCGCGCCGGCCGGGTGGGCCGGGGCCCCGCGGCCTGCGCTGCCGGGGGCGGAGAGCCGGGCAGGGTGAGGGTGACGACGGTTCCGGTGCCGGGGCGCGACCGGAGCAGGACCTCCCCGCCGGACGCCTCGACCAGGCTCTTCACCCCGGAGAGGCCGACGCCCTCGCCGCGCCGAACGGTGCGCTCGGAGAGCGGCTCGAAGGCGCGCCGGCGCTCCTCCGCGTCCATCCCGAACCCGGTGTCGGAGACCTCCAGGATGGCGGCCGGCGGCGGATCGTCCGGGCCGGCGGGGGAGGAGGCGGGCTCCGCCCGCCGACGGGGCGAGGGCGCAGCCCGCGCGATCGATGCCGCGCCGCCGGCCCGGACCGCCACCAGCAGCGTTCCCCCGCCGGGCATGGCCGCGCGCGCGTTCAGCGCCAGGCCGAGCAGGATCTGCTGCAGGTGGCCCGGGTCCAGGTTCGCCCAGACCGGGGCCTCCAGGCGCGTCTCGACCCGGATGTCGGGGGGGAGCAGGCGGCGCAGGGCGCCGGCGGCGAGCGCCGCGGCGCGCGAGAGGTCCAGGATGCGCGGCTGCGAGATCCCCGAGCCGGAGGCCAGCAGCACCTGCTGGGTCAAGGTGGAGGCGTTGCGGGCCGCCTCGCAGATCTGCGCGGCTGCCTCGGCCTCCTCGCGATCCGGCAGCCGCTCGACCAGCCACTCGGCGCTGGCCACCACCACCGTCAGTGCGTTGTTCAGATCGTGCGCCAGCGCGCTGGACAGGCGCCCCGCCAGTTCCGCCCGCTCCGCGTCGGCCACGTGCGAGCGGGTGGTCTCCAGATCGCGCAGCGCGTGCGTGGTGGACTGCAGCGCGTCGCGCAGCCGATCGGCGATCCGGCGCAGCGCCAGCACCACCATGACGATGGGCGGGAGGCCGCCGGCCAGCGCCGCCATCCACTCCAGGGAAGGGGCGAGCGGCGGACGCGGCCGGACCCACCCGCCGGTGACCGCCATCCCCATGGCCGCCAGCGTGGCTGCGACCAGGACGGCCGTTCCGGCGGCGGCCCCTGCCCCGAGCAGCAGCCCCGAGAGCGCCACCAGCGCCGCGGCGTGCGTGAAGGACACCGGCGACGGCATGACCGAGCCGGAGAAGAGCAGCATCACGCCGTAGTTCACGGAGAGGAACAGCACCGCGCGGGCGCGCCAGGCGACGGGACGGGCCAGGGCCAGCAAGCCCAGCGCGCTCACCAGCGCCCAGCCTGCGACCAGGTCCCAGCGGTACGCCGGCATGGTGCCCGCCATCCAGGTGAGGAAGAGGGCCGCCGCCACCGCGCAGGCCAGCTGCCAGCGGACGAGCGAGCCCAGGGTGGCTGCCCTCCAGTCGCTCAGCGCCGAGGGTGCGTCGCGGCGAGTCTCATCGGCCAAACGCGCCTCCAGGGATCCGACCAGCGCCTGCCCGAACCGGATGCGCCCCGCCCGGGCGCGAGGAGCAGTCTACCGCCGCGGCCGGCGGGCACGTAGCGCACGGCCCACCTCGGATGGGGAGGGCCGGACGTGGCGACCCGGAGGTCATGGGTCCGGGCCGGCGCCTCAGGCCGATCCGAGCCGCTCCTGCAGCACCTGGCGTACCAGCGCCGGATCCGCCGCGCCCTGGGTCTCGCGCATGGCCGCTCCCAGGAGCACGCCGAAGAGCTTCTTCTCGCCGGTGCGGTAGCGCTCCACCTCGCGCGCGCTGGCGGACAGGGCGCGATCCACCGCGGCCACCACCGCGGCGCGGTCGCTGACCTTCTCGAGCCCGAGCGCCATCATGCGCCCCTCGGGATCCCCGCCGCTCTTCACCAGGTCCGCCAGCAGGGTCTTTCCGGCGGCGGGGGCCAGCCGCCCGGTCTCCACCAGCGCGACGAACTTGCCGAAGCCGGCTCCCCCGAGCGAGAGCTTCCCGGGGGGAACGCCCGCGGCCGCACCGGCCAGCTCGTTGAGCAGCCAGCGGGAGGCGGTGGCGGGCCTGGCTCCGGCCGCCACTGCCGCCTCGAAGTAGGCGGCGGTATCGCCGTCGGACGAGATCAGGTGGGCCTCGTTCTCGGCCAGCCCCAGCGCACCCCGGTAGTGCTCGAAGCGGGCGGCGGCGGCCGGGTCCGCGGCGCGCGCCTCGGCCCGCACCTCGTCGCGCGCCTTGCCCGGCGCGCCCGCCGCGGACCGCTTGCGCTCGCGGGCCTTCCCCGGCTCGGCCTCGGCCGCGCGGGCGGCCCAGGTGTCCTTGAGCGTGCTGGTGCGGTTCCATACCGGTGCGCCCGGGCGCGAGTCGGCCGGGTCGGCGAAGAAGTATCCCTGGCGCAGGAACTGGTACCGGCTGCCGGGGGCCGCGTCCCGCAGGGCGGGCTCGACGCGCGCCAGCGGCGCCTCCACCAGCGAGCTCGGGTTGAGCGCGTCCAGGAAGTTGATGAGGGCGTCGGGCTGCTCGACGTTGAAGAGGCGGTCGTAGAGCCGGACCCGGGCCGGCACCGAGCGGGTGGCGTGCACCCAGTGGATGGTGCCGCCGGGGCGGCGCCCGCCGCCGCCCATGGAATCCGGGTCGTAGCTGCAGCGAACGACCTTGACGTCGCCGGCCTCGCCCCGCACCACGCCCTCGCAGCGGATCAGGCAGGCGCCCGCCAGACGGACCTCGCGCCCCGGGGCCAGCCGCTTCCAGTTGCGCGGCGGCTCCTCGGTGAAGTCGTCTCGCTCGATGAGGAGCTCGCCGCCGAAGGGGACCCGGCGGGTCCCGCCGCGCCCCGGCTCGCCCGGCCACCAGGGGATGTCGAGCTCGAGCTGCTTGCCGTGAGGCCAGTTCTCGATCCGCACCGGGAGCGGGTTCAGCACCGCCAGCGCCCGCGGCGAGCGGCCCTCCAGGTCGCTGCGGATGGCGTACTCGAGCTTGCCGATGTCGACCAGGCTGTTGTTCCTGGCCACGCCGATGAGCTCGTTGAAGTCGCGGATGGCCTCGGCGGTGATGCCGCGCCGGCGCATGCCTGCCACGGTGGGCATGCGCGGGTCGTCCCAGCCCGAGACGCGCTTCTCGGTGACGAGCTGGAGGAGCTTGCGCTTCGACATCACCGTGTAGCCCAGCGCCAGCCGGGCGAACTCGTACTGCCGCGGCCGCGGGTCCCAGGGCCCCAGGCTGTCGAGCACCCAGTCGTAGAGCTCGCGGTTGGACTCGAACTCCAGCGTGCAGATGGAGTGGGTGACGCCCTCGAACGCGTCCTCCAGCGGATGGGCGTAGTCGTACATCGGGTAGATGCACCACCTGTCGCCGGTGCGGTGGTGGTGGGCGTGCCGGATCCGGTAGAGCAGCGGATCGCGCATGATCACGTTCGGGTGCGCCATGTCGATGCGCGCCCGCAGCACGCAGGCGCCGTCCTCGAACTCGCCCTTCCGCATGCGGCGGAAGAGGTCCAGGCTCTCGGCGGTGGGGCGGTCGCGGTGCGGGCTGTTCACGCCCGGGCGCTCGAACGATCCCCGCTGCTCGCGGACCTGCTCCTGCGTCTGGCTGTCGACGTAGGCCTTGCCGTCGCGCACCAGCCGCTCGGCGCACTCGTACATGCGCTCGAAGTAGTCCGAGGCGTAGAAGACCCGGTCGCCGAAGTCCCCGCCCAGCCAGCGCACGTCGTTCTCGATGGACTCCACGTACTCGGTGTCCTCGGTGACCGGGTTGGTGTCGTCGAAGCGCAGGTTGGTGGTGCCGCCGAACGCCTTGGCCAGCCCGAAGTTCAGGTTGATCGACTTCGCGTGCCCGATGTGCAGGTAGCCGTTCGGCTCCGGCGGGAAGCGAGTGACCACCCGCTTGCCGTTCCGGCCGGTGCGGAGGTCCTCCTCGACGATGTCGGAGAGGAAGTTCTTGGGTCGCGCGGTCTGGCTCATGGCGTCGACGAAGTTGGTATCCCAGCGGGACCGAGGGCGCAACCTCGCATCGTTGCTGAGAAAGTGGGCAGGCATCCGGCGCCGCAGGGGCGGCGGATCGCCGCGGGCGCGCGCCTCCTCCGGGGTCGCAAGCCCGCCCCGTTTCGGTTGACGGCAAACATGTCTGCGGGGCAAACTGATGGCCGCGGAGGGAAGGGGAATGAGCACTGCGACCGATGCGGCGTCCTGGGTGGTCCACGCCGACGACGTTCCCGAGGAGGAAGGACATTACCGGCCGCCGTTCGACGCCGAGAAGCTCTCCTTCACGCGCGAGCTGGGCCGGGCGATGGGCGCCGTCAAGCTCGGGATGTCGCGGGAGCGGCTTCCGCCCGGGCGGCGGACCAGCTTCACCCACGCGCACTCGCTGGAGGAGGAGCTCGTGTACGTGCTCGAGGGCGAGTGCATGCTCCGGGTGGTCCCGCCCGGCGAGCCGGCGCGCGAGATCCCGCTCCGCGCCGGGCACGCCGTGACGTTCCTGGCGGGCACGCAGCTCGCGCACTGCGCGGTCAACCGGAGCGATCGCGAGTGCGTGCTGCTGGTGGTGGCGGCGCGGAACGACCAGGACCGGGTCTTCTACCCGGAGGACCAGGAGTTCGACCGGTACCTGGCCGAGCATCGGCCGGAGAAGTGGTGGAAGCGGTGAGGGGGAAACTCCGCCACCTCGACCAGCGCATGGCGCACCTCCGGGGGCGCCTCCGGTGAACGACCCGAAGCCCCCCGAGCTCCAGTCGCTCCTGGAGGTGGACCGGGTGGTCCACGAGCCGGCGCGGCTCGCCATCCTGACGGTGCTGGCCGCGGCCGAGGAGGTCCAGTTCACCTTCCTGGAGCAGGTGCTGGGGCTCACCCGGGGGAATCTCTCCTCGCACGTCTCGAAGCTGGAGGACACGGGCTATCTCACCGTCAGCAAGGCGTTCGAGGAGCGGACCCCGGTGACGCGCTACCGGATCACCGCCAGGGGCCGGAAGGCGCTGGAGACCTACCGGCGGCAGATGCTCCTGTCCCTCGGTCGTGGGAAGGCGCCGCCGTGAGGGCTGCGCGGCCGCCGAGGAGCCGAGCCGGTGGCTTGGAGTCGCCCGGCTTCCGCGGCCTCACTCGTGATTCTGGTTGACGGCCGACCCGCCGGTGGCGCTAGCCTCGACACGTGCCCGGCCCCGAAATCCGACATCCGGCCACGCTCGTGGAGCGGCAGGGGAAGACCATCAGGAGCGCAGCCGAGCCGACGCCGGCCGAGGTGAGGCTGGTGGAGCGCTTCCGCGAGTTCGAACGCGTGACGAAGGCGCACTCGACCCACGCCCGGCTGGCCGGGCTCCAGCTCGTCGCCCTGGGGGCGTGCCTGGTGGCGGCCAACGCCGGCCTCGGCGCCGCGGTGGCGCGGCTGGTGGTGCTGGCGGCTCCCCTGGCCTGGGCGGCAGCGGCGTGGATCTCGCTGGGCATCTACCCGGGGGTCGAGCCCGGCCGCTTCACCCGCTGGACGCCGGCCGCGTTCTGGGTCGTGGGCGCGGCGCTGCTCGTCTTGCTTTCCAGCGCGACCTGGTACCAGCCAGCCACCCCCCGCAGCGTCGCCCTGGCCTCTGCGGCGGCCGGCCTGGGTGCGGTGCTGATCTCGGTGCACGTCCTCGCGTCGCGCGCGGTCGAGACGGGCCGGGGCCTGCTCGCCATGCTGGCTGCCGCCGACGCGGCACGCGACGGCTTCGACGTGGTGCCCTGGGGAGTCGTCGGCCTGGCGATCCTCGTGGTCGGCGCGGTCCGGCTCACCCGGTTCCTGTGGCTGAAGCACCGGATCCGCGCGCTGCGACGCGAGCTGAAGATGAAGCCGCCGGGCTGAACGCTAGAGCGGCGTCCCGGAACCGGTCTGGACCGTCGGTGAAGCCGCGCGGGCCCGGACCTGCACCACCTTGCAGCGGGCCAGATCGCCTAGCCTCTGCGAGATGGACTGGGTCAGGGTCTGATCGCCCACCTTCACCGCCAGCGCGATCACGTTCCCGCCCACCCAGGACTCGCGCGAGCGCACCACCTCGCCGCCCAGCGCGACCGCGTTCTCGCCCACCCAGGCGTTTCCCTGGACGGCGACCGTCCCGCCGATGCTGGTGGCGGAGCCGTTCACGCGCGCACCCGCCTCCAGGACGACGTCGCCGCCCAGCGCCATGGCCTCGTCCACCTCGGCGCCCCCGCGGACGATGACGCGGCCGCGCAGGGCGGTCACGTGGGTGAGCCGCTCGCCGGGCTGGACCACCAGGTCGTATCCCTGCACGAAGCGCTCCATCGGGCCGACCTCGATGGTGCAGGCGTCGCCGGCGAGAGATGACGACGCGGCGGCGACCAGGACGGCGGCGAGCGTGACCTGCGGCAGCATGGGAGCCTCCCGGGCTATGAGGGCTCCTACGAACGCGCGGGCGCTCTATTTCGCGGGCTGTCCGTGAACCCCTTCCGGGAGGAGGCTGGCTTCCGGGGGGTGGGCCCGTTCATGCAGGCTCAGTCGATCATCCGGATCGCCGCCTCGAGCCGGGTGAGCGTCTCGCTGCGCCCCAGGATCTGGATCACGTCGTACATCCCGGGCGAGGCGGTCCCGCCGGTGAGGGCCACGCGGACGGGCTGCGCCACCTTGCCCAGTCCGACGCCGCGCTTCTCGGCCGCCCCCTGGAACAGCTTCTCCAGCGGCTCGTTGTCGAGCGCCGGGAGGCCGGCCACGCCGTCGCGCACCTCCTCGAGGATGGGCCTGGTGTCGGGGGTGAGGAACTTGGTCCTGGCCTTGGGATCGAGCTCGGGCGGCGCGTAGAAGTACCGGAACTGCTTCACGTAGTCGCCGAAGGTGGCGGCGCGCTCGCGCGCCACGGCGCACACGTGCCGGAGCTTGGCGTCGTCCTGGGCGGGCAGGCCCGCCGCCTGGAAGTAGGGCAGGGCGAGGCGCGCCAGCTCCTCGTCGGAGAGCTTCTTCAGCCACTCGTGGTTCACCCAGGCCATCTTCTCCGGGTTGAACACGCCGGCGGTCTGTCCCACGTCGCGGAGATCGAAGACGCGGATCAGCTCGTCCAGGGTGAAGATCTCCTGGTCGCCGTGGGACCAGCCGAGCCGCACCAGGTAGTTCACCACCGCCTGGGGAAGGAAGCCCAGGTCGCGGTAGGCCATGACGCTGGTGGCGCCGTGCCGCTTGGAGAGCCGGGTCTTGTCCGCGCCCAGGATCATGGGGAAGTGGGCGAAGGTCGGGACCGGGTAGCCCAGGGCCTGGTACATGAGGATCTGACGGGCGGTGTTGTTGACGTGGTCGTCGCCGCGGCCGACCAGGTTCACCTCCATGGTGACGTCGTCGACCACGGCCCCGAAGTTGTAGAGGGGCATGCCGTCGCCGCGGAGGATGACCTCGTCCTGGAGCGTGTCGTGGGGGGTGGAGATGTCGCCCTTCACCAGGTCGACGAAGGTGGTCTGCGCCGGCCTCGGGGACGCGGAAGCGGATCACGTGCGGGCGCGAGGGATCGTAGGGCTTGTTGCGGCAGGTGCCCGGGTAGCGGAACTGCACCTTGGCCGCCTCGGCTGCCTTGCGCTGCACGTCCAGCTCCTCGCGCGTGCAGGTAGCAGGCGTAGGCCTTGCCCTCGCGGATGAGCCGCTCGGCGTGGGCCTTGTACAGACCGAGCCGCTGCGTCTGGAAGTAGGGCGGGTGCGGCCCGCCCACCTCCGGGCCCTCGTCCCAGTCCAGGCCCAGCCAGCGCATCCCCTCCAGGATGGCGGCCACCGCCTCCTGGGTGGAGCGCTCGCGGTCGGTGTCCTCGATGCGGAGGATGAACGTTCCGCCCATGCGGCGCGCCCAGAGCCAGTTGAAGAGCGCCGTGCGGGCGCCGCCGATGTGCAGGTAGCCGGTGGGGGAGGGCGCGAAGCGTACGCGGGGGGTGTCCATGGGGGGCGGAAACTAGCATAGCTACAGCGGTTGCGCTGCGCCCGGGCAGCCACCCGAACCCGCACCCGAACCTGAACCCGTCCTCCCTGAGCCGTGCCCCCCGTCCCGAGTCCCCAGGCCCGTGGTCCGTGCTCCAGCAGAAGAGCCCGTCGGTGAACGGGCCACGGGCCACGGGCCTCGGGACGCGGATCACGGGCACGAGAAGCCGGGTTCAGGTTCGGGTTCGGAGACGTGAACGCTAGCGAACGATCACCCCCGCATACCCCACCACCCGGTCGTCGTCCCCGCTCACCTCGCCGGAGTGCGCGTAGCGGACCAGCTCGGCCGAGCCGGCGCCGAGCGCGCGGGCGGCGAGGAGCATCACCACCGCCGGGATGACCCCGCACATGGTGATCTCCTCCTCGTGCACCCGCCGGTACAGCCCCTCGGCGTCGAGCGCCAGCAGCGGCTCGAGGGCGCGGTGGTCGGCGGTGCGGGCCTCGTCCGCCGGGAGGTAGTGGCTCATGTCGGAGGAGGCCACGATGAGCGCCGAGGCCTGGCGCGCGGCGGCGGCCACGGCCGTCGCCAGCCGCTGGCACTCGGCGTACGACAGGTGCGCGAGGCAGAGCCCGGCCAGCGTCAGCTCGGGCTGGAGGCGCTGCAGGAACGGAAGCTGCACCTCCAGCGAGTGCTCGCGGGCGTGCGCGGCCGCGTCCGGCGCCACGCCGGGGCCGGTGGAGAGCGCGGTCCAGATCGGCTCGTCGCGCGCGACCTGGCCCAGCGGTGTCCGCCACGAGTGGGCCGGCGCCAGCGCCACCCGCGAGAAGCCCAGGCCGGTGTGGTTCGGGCCCAGGACGATCACCCGGGGCGGCACGGCGACCCGCGCGTAGGCCGCCCCGGCGACGCTGCCCGAGTAGACGTAGCCCGCGTGAGGGACCACCATCCCCAGGGCCGGGCTGACGGGGCCCTGGCCCGCCGCCAGGAGCCGATCCACGACGGACGCGAGCTCGCTGGCGCTCGCCGGGTAGAAGGCACCTGCCACCGCCGGCTCCCGGATCATGGCACGTTGGAGTATAACCTCCTGGATGCGTCGAAAGTCGGTCCTCGTCGTGGACGACTCGCAGGCGGTCCTGGACGCGCTCACCTCCGCGTTCGAGGACGCCGGCTACGACGTGGCCAGCGCCACGGATGGCGAGGAAGTCTTCCGCAAGATGGCGACCGCCAACCCGGACGCCCTGCTCCTCGACATCTACATGCCCAGGCTGAACGGTGCCGACGTGTGCCGGCTCGTGAAGGCGCACCCGCACTGGAAGAAGACGTACCTCGTGCTCATGTCGTCGCGCATCAGCGAGCGCGAGACCGACGTCTACCGCCGCATCGGCGCCGACCACGTCCTGCGAAAGCCGTTCGACCCCGGCCAGGCCGTGGCGCTCGTCGACCAGGCGCTCGGGCAGCCCGCCGACGAGACCTGAGGCGGGCCGGCCGACCCTGGTGGGGTCGGCCGGTCGAGCATACCCGTCTGCCTGCCAGCCCGGGGCGGGAGCTCCGCTCAGCCGGCCGTCACGGTGAAGCTCAGCGTCTCGGGCGACTTCTGCGGCGGGTTGGCGCTGCCGGGGTTCCAGACCTGGACGCTGTAGGTGCCGGGCACAGCCGCCCGGGTGTCCACGTAGGCCGTGATGTGACCTGCGTCGACCACCAGCGCGCACGGGGCCAGCGCGGCGGTGCAGTTGTGGAGCGCGGGGATGCGATAGTCGGTCACGGTTGCGGAGAAGATGTGGACCGCCGATCCGCCGTTGTCGGCGGCGTCCGGCTTGGCGAAATTGCTGCCCACGATGTTCACTGGAACCGGCGCGTCCTGCATCGGGGCGCTGGTCGGCGAGGCGCAGGCCGGCGAAGGCGCCGAGCAGGTCAGGCTGGTGAGGTGCGGCAGGCCCGGGGTGACGTTGAAGGAGAGCGCGTTCGAGGACACCGCGCCCGGGTTCTTCACCTTGAGCGTGTAGGTTCCGGTCGCCAGCCCCGCCGCGCTGATGGTGGCGGTGACGGTCCCATTGCCGGTCTGGCGGCTGACGCTGACGCTGGTGACCGGCGTTCCGCCGCTGAACTCGACCGCGATGGCGAAGGGGGAGACGCCGGCCGCGCCGCGCAGGTTCGCCACCGCCATGGTGACCGGCACGGACGTCCCCTGCGCAGCGCTGCGCGGGCTGGCGGACTGCAGGATGGCCTGGTTGGAGAGGAGGCGGAAGGGCAGGGTGGCCGAGGTGGCACCGCCGGGGTACAGCAGGCGGGCCAGCCAGTCGCCCGCGGGCGGCACCGCGCCGGCGGCCGCGAACGGAGCCCCGACGAAGTTGGTGGTGGCGGTGACGCTGGTGACGCTGGACGAGGAGGTGAGCGCGGTCCAGGCGCCGCCGGGCGGCTGGAGCTGGATCGACGTTCCGGTCGGGAACGAGTTGCCCGTCACCGTCAGGAGGATGCCCGTGTCGCCCTGGTAGGCGGACCCCGGGGAGAGCCCCGAGACCAGCGGTGGCGCCGAGCCCACCGTGAAGGTCATCGACCCCGAGTAAACGTAGTTGGACGCGCTGGTCCCGTTGCGAACCCGGACCGGGTGCGAGCCCGACCCGGCCGGGAGCGCGAGCTGGGCGACGTAGAGGTGGGACGAATCCAGCAGCATCGTTCCGACCGGGGTGTTGTCGTCCCACATGGCCACGCTGGTGGCGTCGAACCCGCTGCCGCCCAGCGTCACGGCCACGATCTGCCCGGACTGCCCCTGGTTCGGGCTCAGGTCGTCGAGCACGGGTGTCTGCGTGGTCACGGTCAAGGTGACCTTGGTGGAGGCGAGCGGGGTCGGATCGGCGGGGTTCACGACCCAGAGGTCGTAGGCCCCCGGGACCAGCGAGGTGGCATCGACGGTGCACTCCAGAATCCGCTCCGTTCTGCGTGGTGGGGATGATCAGCTCGAAGGCGAAGCTGGCCGAGTCCAGGTGGCAGCGGCTTCCGGCCAGGAACCCGCCTCCCGTCACGGTGATGGCGTGCGGTGCGCCGGCCACGATCGAGCTGGGAGTGATGTGGTCGATCTGCGGCGTGGGGGTGATCACGTCGAAGGGCAACGCGTTGGAGATGACCTTGTCCGGGTTCACCACCCGCAGGTACATGGTGCTGGGGCTCGAGCTCGAGAGGTCGAGATCGACGCTCAGGTGGCCGGAGTCGACGAACTGCGCGTCGAGCGTGGTCGTCCCCTGGGCCGAGGCGGAGCGGACGGTGGCGCCGCTCTGGAATCGCTCGCCGCTGAGCGTGATGGACAGCGGCGAGGTCCGGCCCTGGGCGCCCGAATCGGGCGTCAGCCCCGTCACGCGGGGTGCGACCCCGACCGTGGGACCGCATACCTTGTCGACGCACCTCTGGCCGGCGTCGCACGCCGCCCCGCACCCTCCGCAGTTGGCGGGATCGGTCCACACATCGATGCAGCGGCTCTCGCCCTCGCAGGACGTCCAGCCGCCGCCGCAGGACCCGGGGTCGAAGGGCGTGGAGCTCTTCTTGCCGCAGGCGCTGGCGAGCAGTGCGGCCGAGATCAGCACCAGCATCAGCGCCCCCCCGGGGCCGTGCGCCCGGCGCCGGCGGCGCGCCAGCGGCACCAGCGCCAGGAAGAGCAGGGCGGCCAGCGGGCTGGCGGCGCCCTCGCCGCAGCCGCAGCCGTTGGTGCTGGTGCCGCCGCTGGGCGGGTTGTAGATGCCTTCCTCGGGGTTGCCCGTGGCGTAGCACTGTCCGCCCAGGCACTTGCCCGCCGGGCAGGCCACGCCCGTGCACGGGTCATCCACGCAGACCTGGTCCTTGCAGGTCTGGCCCGCGCCGCAGCCCTTGCCGGCGCAGGAATCCACCTGGCAGTCCCCGTTCACGCAGATGGTGCCCACGCCGCAGCTCATGCCGGAGCACGGATCGGGCTCGCAGAACCCGTCGATGCTGCACATCTGGCCCTGGGGGCAGGTGACGAAGGCGCAGGACTGGACGCAGTCCCCCTGCCGGCAGAACGTGCCCGAGGGGCAGGTCACGTCGGCGCAGGGGTCGGGCTGGCACGTGCCCTGGAGGCAGATCTGGCCGCTGGGATTCCCGTTGGGGTCCTTGCAGCCCGTGTAGTAACAGCTCCCGCCCACGCAGCCGCCGCTCTGGCAGTACGCCCCGGGCCAGCAGATCGACTCCTCACCGGGCGAGGGGCAGAGCTGGACGCACTTCCCGTACGAGCAGTTGGAGCCGTCGGGGCAGGTCGTCGCGCTCGCTCCGGTCCCGCAGGTCGCGCGCTCGCACTTGTGCGTCGTGGCGCTGCAGGTGTAGCCCTCGGGGCACAGGTTCTCGGCGCTGTCGCAGTTGTCCTTCACGCACACGCCGTGCTCACAGTAGAACCCGGTGGCGCAGGTGGCGCCGTCGTCGATCTGGGCGTTGCAGTTGTTGTCCTGGCCGTCGCAGGTCTCGGGGGAGGGCTGGATCTGGCCCAGGCAGGAGCCGCCGAAGGCGCCCGCGTCGCAGACCTGGTATCCGGCCTGGCAGGTGCCCACCCCTTCCGTGCCGGCGGGGCCGGAGTAGCAGTCCTGGTGGGCGCCCGCCTCGCAGCCGCAGTTCTCGTCGGTCTGGTTGTCGCAGTTCTCGTCCAGGTTGCACCCCGGGCCGGCGGGATCGCTGGCGCACGACGCCGGGGAGCAGACCTCCGCCGTGGGCACGGCCTGGCCCACGCAGGGCCCCCAGTGGCCGCTGGAGTCGCAGGTCTGCGTGCCGGCGTGGCAGACGCCCACATTCACCGTTCCGGCCGGCCCCGAGTAGCAGGTGGCGGAGGCGCCGGGCTGGCAGTTCGGACAGCTGGCATACTCGTTCACCGCCCCGTCGCAGTTCTCGTCGTAGGTGGTGTTGCAGTCCTCAGACCTGGGGAGGATCTGGCACCGCCGGTAGGCGTCCGTGCCCGGGGTCTCGGACCCGGTGCAGACCTGGCAGGCGCTCCAGGTGCCGCTGCTGCAGGTCTGCAGGCCCGCCTTGCAGATGCCCTGCGGCTGGCCGTCCGTGCCCAGCGAGGAGGACGGACCGGTGTAGCAGGCCTGGGTGAGGTTCTCGTCGACCTGGCCGTTGCAGTTGTCGTCGAGGCCGTTGCAGAGCTCGCTGGAGGGCAGGACCTCGCCCATGCAGGCGGACATTGCGAAGCTGCCGTCGGGCTGCTGCTGGCAGCTCCGCACGCCGCTGCTGCAGAGGCCCACGCCCAGCGTCCCGGAGGGACCGTCGTAGCAGGTCGTGTCCATGTCGTCGACCAGGCCGTTGCAGTCGTTGTCCAGGCCGTCGCACACCTCGGCGGTGGGGAAGACGGTCTGCACGCACTGCGGCTGGCCGCTCACGCACTGGATCACGCCCCGGCCGCACACGCCCAGCTTGCCGGTGTCGCAGGCCACGCCGCTGGCGGTGCAGGCCGCACCCAGGTTGAAGAGGGTGTTGAGCACCAGGCGCGAGCCGGCGATCTGGAAGTTCCCCTGCACGCCGGAGTAGCTGTGGCCGGCCAGATAGACGATGCTGCCGCGGTTGCTGCCTGTGACCCGCGGCCGGATGGAGAAGAAATCCCATGTCGGGAACGAGCCGCTCCCGATGATGAGGCGGGTGACGTCGGGCTGGTAGTTGGTGCCGTCCTGGGGCCGGTAGTCCTCGACCGCGCCGGTCACCGGGGTGAACCCGTAGTCGCCGAGCTGGAGCAGCGGCGAGCCGAAGTTGCTGCCGGGGTAGGCGGGCGGCGGGAACTGGACTCCCCGGGTGCCCGAGTCGCTGTCGACCTCGTTGTAGCGGACGCCCACCGTGGACTGGAAGCGCGTGCTGGGGTAGGTCGCGTCGCCCGGCCAGCCCTGCTTGTAGTCGATGGTGTAGTCGGCGGCGGCGGTGCCGGTGTGTCCGTGCTTGAAGGTGCCCTCGAAGCTGCCCAGGCCCGCGCACTCCGCGAAGAGGTCCTTCCCCTCGGCCACGAACGTGCCGATGGTCTTGAGCGTCTGCTGGATCTTGGTGTTGGTGTAGAGCGAGGCCAGGCAGTTCTGCTGCGCCGTCTTCCCGCCGCTGGCGGTGTAGATCGAGCACGAGCCCGGCGCCACCCAGTGCGGCACCCACAGGATCTCGTAGCCGTTCCTGAAGAGGTTGCTGGTGTGGACGTTGCCGGAGGCGTCCGGCTGGAAGTCGTCGATGGTGAGGCGGTCGTAGATCTCGCCGTGCGTCCCGGTGGCGCTGCCGGCGGCGGTCCCGGTGCCGATGCCGGCCTCGACCAGGTACCCCGAGATCACCGGCTGCGCGTTCTTGGGATCGGTGATGGCGGTGGGGTTGCCGTTGCTGTCCAGGGCGGAGATGTTGCCGCTGCCGATGTCGAGCAGCGCCAGCTTGGGCGGGATGGCCCCGCCGGCGCTCCAGCCGCCGGCCATGGTCTTCTTGGCCCAGCCCTGGAACGCCACGCTGGAGATGTGGATGTTCACCGCCGCGCCGCTGGCCGGCCCGAACGTCCCCTCGTACGAGCGGAGAACCTGGAGCGCGCGTTCGTAGTCCGAGCCGTCCACCACGAAGGGCCCACCCCGGTAGTGAATGATGTTCGGGTTGGTGGCGGTGGCGGGCGGGCCGCCGGGCTGGCGCGTGCTCCAGTTGTACTTCAGCACCGGCCAGCCGCCGTTGTACTGGACCTGCATGTCGTAGCCGGTGAGCGAGGTCTTGCTCGGTTCGATGATCCAGTACACCGCGATGTCGTTCCGGATGAGCTGGTAGACGAGGCCGTAGGCCTTGATGACGCTGCCCGGATCCGGGTTGCCGGGGCAGGGATCGGGCGCGGTGGCCGCCGAGTAGGTGTGGTCCCGCGAGGCGCCGTCCGCCTGCGACTGGTAGCAGACGTCCATGGGGATGATGAGCGAGTGGCGCGAGAAGGTCTTGATGCCCTCGACGCCCGGACCGCAGGTTGGTGCCAGCAACGGCAGCACCCCGAGTGCGAGCAGAAGCGGCACGAGGCCAGCCAGGAACCGACGCCGGACGGTCGGACGGGACGAGATCATGGGTGCGCTCCTGACTCCGAGAATATCACGTTGACCATCCGTGCTCGGAGGGACGCGACGCCGTTTTCCGAGGTCGCATGTCGCCGCACATTCACGCGTGCGGGCGTTGACGCGCCCACCTCTCCATGCCATGTCGTGCTTGCTTGGCCAACTTCTCGACCGGCGAACCGCCGCAGCCCCCCCGGGCGTGGGATCCACCGCGCGAGCTGGTCATCACCTGGGCCAAGGCCATCGGAGGGCTGGCCGTCGCCCGCGCCATCTCGCTGGTGGAGCCGAGCGGCGTGCTCGCCGCCAACCTGGCCGGTGTGGCGGCCTTCCTCTTCCTCGTGCTGGCCGACGGGCGGGTCCGGGCGCGCGGGGGCGCCTGGCGCGATCACGGGGTCCCGCAGTTCTCGGCGCGGGATTCGATCCACCTGGCCGGCCTACGCGCGCGGCCTCGGCGCCGGGCTCCTCTCCTGCGCGGTCGTGCTCCCGGCCTTCGCGCTGCTCTTCGCCGCCTACTCCTGGGCGTTGCCCCATCTCGCCCCGGGGCTGGCGCGGGCCATCGCGCCCTACGCCGTTCCCGCCCACCCGGCCCTGCGCTTCCCGCCCGACCTGGGGCTGCAGGCCGCCCTGCAGCTCCTGGTGGTGGCGATCCCGGAGGAGCTCTTCTACCGCGGGTGGATGCAGACGTCCTGGGCGCGGGGCGCGCCCAAGCGCGGCGTGCGCGTCCTGGGGGCCCGCCTGGGCGCGGGGTTCGTCTGGACGCAGCTCCTGTTCGCGGCGGGCCACCTGGTGGTGCTCCAGCCGTGGCGGCTGGCCACCTTCCTCCCCGGGCTCTGGTTCGGGTGGCTGCGCGAGCGGCACGGCAACATCGTGGCGCCGGTGGTCGCCCACGCGCTGGCCAACCTGTTCATCCGGACGCTGGAGGCGTCGTTCTACGGCCGGTGAGCAGGGCTCACCACGACCCGCTGCGGTTCGCGATCCACCCCGCTACAATCCCGCCCGTGCCCGGCACCATCCGCGAGATGCTCGAGGAGCAGGAGGAGCGCATCCTCCACCCGCGGGCGGCGCGATCGGCGCGGAGCCGCGGGCGGACGCGGGAGGAGGAGCCCGACGTCGAGCGCCCGTCGTTCCAGCGCGACCGCGACCGCATCCTCCACTCCAAGGCGTTCCGGCGGCTGGCCGGGAAGACCCAGGTGTTCCTGGCGCCCCGCGGCGACCACTACCGCACCCGGCTGACCCACACCCTGGAGGTGGCCCAGGTCGGGCGCTCCATCGCCCGGGCCCTGCGCCTGAACGAGATGCTGGTCGAGGCCATGGTGATGGGCCACGACCTGGGACACACCCCGTTCGGCCACGCCGGCGAGCGGCTGCTGGACTCGGTGGTGTCCGGGGGCTTCCACCACGTGGTCCAGTCGGTGCGGGTGGTCGACGTCCTGGAGAACGAGGGGCGGGGGCTCAACCTCACCGCCGAGGTCCGGGACGGGATCCTCCGCCACTCCAAGGGCAAGGGGAACGTCCTGCTCAAGGGCTCGGGGGAGAAGGCGCTCACGCTCGAGGCGGAGATCGTCCGCATCGCCGACATCGTGGCCTACGTGAACCACGACCTCGATGACGCGCTCCGGGCGGGACTGTTCACCGAGGACGCCCTGCCGGCCGACATCCGGCGCACGCTGGGCGGAGGGCGCTCCGAGCGGTTCGCCACCCTGATCGACGACGTCATCCATCACACCGACCTGGACGCCGGCGCGCACGTCGAGATGTCTCCCGACGTGCATGCCGCCCTGCTCGCCCTGCGCGACTTCCTCTACGCCCGTGTCTACGAGAACCCGGTGGTGCGCGACGAGTTCCACAAGGCGCAGCGCATCCTGCGGGACCTGCACCAGTGGTGCCTGGAGGATCCGGAGCGCCTGGCCCAGCGGCAGGGCGTGAGCCCGCGCGAGGGGGAGACCTTCGAGCGGGCGGTCACCGACTGGCTCTCGGGGATGACGGACCGCTTCGCGATCGCGACGTGGGAGGAGCTGTTCGTGCCCAGGCCGTGGGGGCTGGTCTAGCGGCCCGCTACCCGTTCAGCGCCGATACCGTCACCTGCAGCGACCGGCTGACGGAGACGACGCTCCCGTCCGGGACCTCGATGAACCCGTTCGGCGCCAGCAGCTGCGAGGCGAAGCACACGGCCTTGACGCGGCGGTGGGGCCGGACGCGGGGATCGCTCTCCGGGGTATCCAGGGTGATCCCGTCCAGCGGGCAGGGGACGATGCCCTCCAGGAGCGCGTAGAAGAGCGGTCCACCGCGGCGCGTCGCAGCCATGACGCGGCCGTTCGTGACCACGAAGTCCAGCCGCGAGGGGCGCTGCTCGCCAACCTCCCGGCTCCAGGCCTCGATCTGCTTGACGGTGCGGGCGAGCGCCCGGCCGACGCTCCGGGCGTCGGCGTCCAGGTCGTCGAGGGCGGCCTCGTCCTTGAGCAGCTTCAGGAACCACATGAAGGCCTGCTCCGAGTCGGTGTCGCCCATGATGTTGCGCCGGAGGAAGTCCGGGAGCGCCTGGAGCAGCTTGGGGCGGACCCGGTCGAATCCCTCGATCGTGCCGTCGTGGGCGAACAGCCAGCGCCGGAACCGGAACGGATGGGTGTTCTCGTCCTTGGCCTTGCCGACGGTGGCCCGGCGGGCGTGGACGATCAGGGCCTCGGAATCGATCCGCCCGACCAGGTCGGGAAGCGAGAGGGGCGCGGCCGCCCCGGTGGGCCGCTTCCCCAGGAGCACGTTCCCTGCCTGGTAGTGTCCGAATCCGTACGCATCGGGCGGCGTCTCACCGTCCTGCAACGACACGTGCGCCCCCAGGCGTGCCACCTGGCACCGGAGGAGGTTGGCATCGCTCTGGAGAATGGCCGCCAGCGCACCCATGACATCCCTTCCCTGCAATCCCCGAGGAGTGGGCGCCCGGAATACCGGCACCCGCCTCCTCTAGAGTAATAACGGTCGAGGCTGACGAGGGCATCCCACGGTCCAACCACCTCTTGGCGCGGTCCTCCGCGCAGCCCGTGTTTGACACGCCCGCAAGCCGGCCGCTAGGATGCCGTAACCCAGCGTAACCGCTGGTCCTCCGAGCCATGAGCGACGACATCGCGGTCGGCATCGATCTCGGGACGAGCTACAGCGCGGTGGCCGTGGTTCAGGAGGACGGCGCCGCCCCCATGGTCCTCCCCAACGAGTGGGGGGAGCGGACCCACGCCTCGGTCGTGTCCTTTCTGGACGACGGGACCGTCCTGGTGGGGAACGACGCCAAGAAGAACATCATCACCAACGCCGAGAACACCATCTACTCGGCGAAGCGCCTCATCGGCCGCTTCTTCTTCTCCGACGAGGTGAAGAAGGCGCAGGCGGTGATGCCCTACAAGATCCTGGAGGGCCCCAACAATTCGGTCCGTCTGGGCGTGCGCGACAAGGTGCTGGCGATACCCGAGATCTCCGCGCTGGTCCTCAAGGAGATGAAGGCCATCGCCGAGACGTCGCTGGGGCGGGAGGTGAAGAAGGCGGTCATCACCTGCCCGGCCTACTTCAACGACAACCAGCGCCAGGCCACCAAGGACGCCGGCCGGATCGCCGGGCTGGACGTCCTGCGCATCATCAACGAGCCGACCGCGGCCGCCCTGGCCTACGGCTTCGGCAAGGACATCAACCAGAAGATCTGCGTCTACGACCTGGGCGGCGGGACCTTCGACGTCTCGATCCTCGAGATCGGCAAGGACGTGTTCGAGGTGCTGTCCACCGCCGGGGACACCTACCTGGGCGGCGACGACTTCGACGACCGGATCATGACCTGGCTGGCGGACGACTTCCTGGCCAAGCACGGCCTGGACCTTCGCCAGAACAAGTACTGCCTGCAGATGCTCAAGGAGGCTGGCGAGCGGGCCAAGATCGAGGTGGGCCGGGACGGGGCCGCGGACATTCACGTGCCCGGGATCTGCCAGTCGCCCGAGGGCGAGGTGCTGGAGCTGAAGCAGCACCTGTCGGGCGACGCCTTCAACCGGATGGTGATGGACCTGGTGCAGCGCACCTTCAAGGTCTGCGACGAGGCGCTCCAGTCCGCCCGCCTCACCGCCGGCGACGTGGACGCGGTCATCCTGGTGGGCGGTCCCACCCGCCTGCCCATCATCCGCAACAGCGTCCGCCACTACTTCCAGCGCGAGCCCATGACCGGCATCGATCCCGACGAGGTGGTGGCGCAGGGCGCCGCCATCCAGGGACGGGCCCTGCTCTCGACCCGGGCCGCCGAGTACGGCCAGGCGAGCTACCTGCTCGACGTCACCCCGCTCACGCTGCGGGTGGCCACGGTGGGCGGGTTCACCGAGCCCATCATCGACAAGAACACCCCCATCCCCATCGAGAAGTCCAAGACCTTCACCACCAGCCGCGACGGCCAGGACCGGGTTCGCATCCGGGTCTACCAGGGCGAGAACAACAGGGCCGACGGCTGCGAGCTGCTGGGCGAGTTCGAGTTCACCGGGTTCCGGATCGGCTACCGCGGCGAGGTGCAGATCCAGGTCACCTTCGAGATCGACTCCAACGGCATCGTCAACGTCTCGGCCACGGATCTGGAGACCGGCCAGAAGACCTCGACCACCATCAACCTCTCCTCCGGCCTGTCCGAGAAGGACCTGCAGAAGGCCATGGATGACAACGCCGCCGTCGAGCTGGCGCACGGCGGACCGCGGGCCGCCTGAGGCGGCGGGCACGAGCGCCCATGGACGCCCAGTTTCTGATCGAGCTGGAGACGCTGGCGGCGGTGCTCGACCAGCTCGACTACTTCGGGGTCCTGAAGGTTCCGCAGACCGCCACCCCCGGAGACATCAAGGCGGCGTACTACCGCGAATCGCGCGCCTACCACCCCGACCGCTTCGCCGCCCTGGAGTCGGTCGAGCTGAAGGAGATGATCGGGCGCATCTACCGCCGCGTGAACGAGGCCTACACCGTGCTCCGCGACGACCGGAAGCGGGCCCGGTACCTGGCCGACGTGACCGGGCCGGATCGGGAGAAGAAGCTGCGCTTCACCGAGGCCGAGGAGGCCCAGGTGAAGGAGGAGCAGAAGAAGAAGATCGAGGAGCAGTTCGGGCAGACGCCCAACGGCCGCAAGTTCTACACCGCCGCGCTGAAGGAGATCCAGGCCAGCCGCTGGGAGGCCGCCGAGCGCGCCCTCAAGAGCGCGCTCATGTACGAGCCCGGGAACGTCAAGTTCAAGGAGCAGCTGGCCTACGTGCAGGCGGAGTGGGACAAGATTCGACCGAAGCTCGACTACCGCATCAAGTGACCGTGCTGCTCGACGTCCTCGTCCTCGTGGTGCTCGCCCTGGCCGCCCTGCACGGCGCCATGGGGGGAGCCCTGCGCCAGCTGGTGCAGCTCGGCGCGGCGCTGGTGGGCTGGCTGGCCGCCCGCCACCTGGCCGCGCCGGTGGCCACCGGGCTGGGCCGCTGGTTCCCCGGCTTCCTGGCGCGCCCCGGCGCCGCCGTGCTCCTCTTCGTGGGCGCCTTCGCGCTGGTGTCGCTGCTGGGCGCGCTGGTGCTGCGGGCCACCTCGGTGTCCACGGTCGTGCGCGGCCCGACCGACCGCGCCGGTGGCGCCCTCCTGGGCGGCGTGAAGGGGGCGCTGGTCGCCTGGGTGCTGCTCTCGGCGCTGGCGCTGGCCGGCGGCACGCTGCCCGGCCGGATCGGCTCGGGCGCGCGGGGGAGCGAGTACGTCAGCCTGGCCCGCCAGCACAACCTGCTCATGCGCATCGACGCGTCCAAGGCGCGCCTGCTGGAGCGCGTCCTCAAGGCCGCGCGCGAGGCGGAGAGGAACGGCGTCACCGAGGGCGAGGGGGCCGAGGCCCGCGCCCTGCTCGCCAACCCGCGGGTCCGCGCCCTGGCCGAGGCCGGCGGTGCCATCGACCCTGCCGAGGCGGCGCGGCTCATGGACGACCCCGCCATCCGCGAGCTGGTGGAGCGGATCCGGGAGCGGTCGGGCAGGGTGGAGTGACCGTGAGTGCGCGACGGCCGATTCGCCGCTGGGGAGATCGCCCCGACGGCCGGCGGCTCCGGTCGCTCGGCCCCTTCTACCAGATCACGCCGTACATCATGCCGACGCGGGTGGACGCGCAGGACTACTTCGAGGACCGCATCGACGTGGGCCCGGCCGAGGCATGGCTCCGCACACAGCGCGACCAGGGTCACACGGGCCTCGGCCTCCTTCACCTGGTGGTGGCGGCCTTCGTGCGCACGGTCTCGCAGCGGCCGCGGCTCAATCGCTTCGTGGCCGGCCAGCGCATCTACGCGCGAAACGAGATCCTCGTCTCCTTCGCGTTGAAGAAGCGGCTCCACGAAGACAGCCCCGAGACCGTCGTGAAGCTGGGCTTCGATCCGACCGCCACCGTCCACGAGGTTGCGGCCGCCATCGATGCTGCCGTGGCGGCGAACAGGGCCCAGGAGACCCGGAACGAGGTGGACCGGACCGCACGGCTCTTCATGCTCTGCCCCGGGGCGCTGGTGCGCTTCCTGGTCTGGCTGCTCCGGGTCCTCGACTTCCACGGCCTGATGCCCGGCGCCATCCGCCGGGCCAGCCCGTTCCACACCAGCGCGTTCGTGACCGACCTCGGCTCGCTCGGGATCAAGCCCATCTACCATCACCTCTACGATTTCGGGACGACCTCGATCTTCATCGCCTTCGGAGTCAAGGAGCAGCGTCGCGTCCTCGACGCCGAGGGACAGGTCGTGCTGCACAGGTCGATCGGGCTGAAGGTGGTGACCGACGAGCGGATCTGCGACGGCCATTATTACGCGAGCGCATTCAAGTACCTGATGCGCCTGTTCAGGCACCCCGAGCGCCTGGAGCGGCCCCCGGAGCGCGTCGTCGAGGACGTGGACTGAACCCGCCCGCCGTGACTCACTCCATCATCACCTGTGGATCCACCCGCTCGATGCGCCGGCGCACGTAGGCGGCGTCGATGGAGACGCGGGTGCCGCGGCGCTCGGGGGCCTCGAAGAGCAGGTCGGCGACCACCGCCTCCACCACCGCGCGCAGGCCGCGGGCGCCGGCGCCGCGCTCGACCGAGCAACGGACCATCTGGCGCAGCGCACCGTCGCTGAAGGAGAGGTCCACGCCGTCGACCGAGAGGAGCTCCTTCACCTCCCGCACCACCGCATCCGGGGGCGCGGTCAGCACCGCGAGCAGCTCGTCGGGCGAGAGCTCGTCGAGCTGGACCACCACCGGCAGGCGTCCCAGGAACTCGGCCAGCATGCCGTACTCGAGCAGATCCTTCTGGCGGACGGGGCGCCGGGTGCGGCGGACCTCGCGGGCGCCGAAGCCCAGGCCCCGCGACTCGGCCGAGTAGGCGTGGAGGTCCGAGAACGTCCCGGCGCAGACGAAGAGGATGTCGGTGGTGTCGACCGTCACCGACTCCTGGCGCGGCCAGTGCTGCCCCGGGGCCAGCGGGACCGCCACCTCGCGCCCCTCCAGCAGCTTGAGCAGCGCCTGCTGCACCCCCTCGCCGCCGATGTCCCGCGCCCCCCCGCCGGCGCGCGGGCCGTGGCTGCGGCGGGCGATCTTGTCGACCTCGTCGACGAAGACGATGCCGCGCTGCGCCTCGTCCACCGAATGGCCGGCCCGGGCCAGGAGCTCCGAGATCATCACCTCCACGTCCTTGCCGTAGTAGCCGGCCTCGGTGAACTCGGTGGCGTCGGCGACGTGGAACGGCACGCTCAGGATGTCGGCCAGGTTGCGGGCCAGGTGCGTCTTGCCGCAGCCGGTGGGCCCGATGAGGAGCACGTTGGACTTGCGCAGCGGCGTGGCGCCGCGCCGGATCCGCCGCATCGAGACGCGCTTCAGGTGGTTGTAGGCGGCCACGCTCAGCGCCCGCTTGGCCCGGTCCTGGCCGATGACGTACCGGGAGAGCGCCTCGTGGATCTGCCTGGGGGTGAGGACGGGGCCGGTCTCGTCGAGGCGGGCGGAGCTCTTCACCTCGGAACGGTCATCCCGCGCAGGGCGGGGCGCAAGTGGGGGCCAAGCCCCGCGCTCGCGGCTAGCCGTGCAGGGCCCAGCCCGCCAGCTTGTACAGGAGACGGGCGCCGACGTTTCCGTCCCATTCCCCGCCGGTGGGATCGGGCGCCACCTCCACCAGGTCGAACCCCACCATGCGGCGCCCGCTCCGCACCACGGCCGCGAGCAGGTAGGTCGCCTCCGCGAACGACAGGCCCCCCGGGACGGGCGTGCCGGTGTGCGGGCACAGGTCGGGCTCGAGGCCGTCGATGTCGAAGCTGACGTAGACCTCGTGCGGGAGCGGGCCGAGGAGGCGCTGGACCTGGGACGCCCATGTCTCGCCCTCCAGCCGCGCCCGGGCCAGGTCGGCGTCCAGGTGCTGGAGGATGCGGCCGCCGGAGCCGGCCGCGAAGGCGTGCTCCTCCTCGGACAGATCCCGGACCCCCACCTGGACGATGCGGGCGATCTCGGGCAGGCGCCCGGCCGCGTTGTACATCACCGAGGCATGGCTGTACTTGAATCCCTCGTAGGCGACCCGCAGGTCGGCGTGGGCATCCACGTGCAACACCCCCATCCCCGGGTGCCGGCGAGCGTGGGCCGCCAGGCTGCCCAGCGCCGTCGAATGATCTCCGCCCACCACCCCGACCTGCTTGCCGGCGCGCAGCAGGCCCGCCACCCGGTCCTCCACCCAGGCGTTGACGCGCTGGCAGGCCTCGTCCACCTCGGCCGCGGCCCGGACCAGGGCCGGCGAGCCGCCGGTCCCGCCGGCGGCGATGACCGGGGCTGCCGCGGCGCGCGCGGTGCGCCCCAGGTTCCGGATCTCCTCGGGCAGAGGGATCATGTGGATACCCTTCTCGTAGGGGCGTCCGGTCTCGACGTCGAAGAGGTCCACCTGACGGCTGGCCGCCAGGATGGCCTCCGGGCCGCGGGCGCAGCCGCCGCCGTAGGAGGTGGTAGCCTCGTAGGGCACCGGGACGAGCACCAGCGCGGCCTCGGCCTCGCCGTGCGGGAGGCCGAAGACGCCGGAGCCCGGGAGCGCGGGGGCGGAGGGATCGAAGGTCATGGTGGTCATCGCCTCAGTCTCCGGCGCGCGAGCGTGCCGGGCGCTCCGGCCCTCCCCGCTCGACGCATCTCGGGGAGCGCGGACGAGCCCGGGTGGCGCCGGAGGTGGGCCCGCCGCAGCGCATCGTACATCGCCGGGAGGCGCCGGAAGAGTCGCTTCGGCTTCCGCCGCCGGTGCGTCGCCAGCGCGTGCGCGAACACGATGGGGGCGGCGATGGTGGAGTCGGCGTAGACCACCACGTGGTTCCGGAGCAGGTCCGCCTGCACCTTCCCCCAGCTGATGGCCTCGGACGGGGTCGCACCGGAGAGGCCGCCCCACTGCGGCGAGTCGGTCGAGATCTGCAGCACGAGCTCGTGGCCGCCCCGGTTCAGGTCCAGGATCTGCCAGAGGGTCGGCTGGGTCTGGAGGTAGAAGTTCTTGGGCGAGCCGCCTCCCAGGATGACGACCCCGTTCACCGCGGCGTCGTGGACGATGGCGGTGGACTGGAGGACGTCCAGGTCGGGGTCGATGGTGATGGGTCCGCCGCGCAGCTTCATGGCGGCCAGGTTCATCCCGATGGAGCTGTCGCCCGGCGACGAGGTGAACACCGGCACGTCCAGCCGCGCCGCGGTGGCGACCCAGCTCCGCTCCGGGAGCGGCGCGGACTGGTTGGCGAGCTGGCCCAGGTAGTGATGGAGCTGCGGCGTGGAGATCGGGCCCCGCAGCGCCTGCGGGGCCTTCTCGAGCGCCTGCCGGACGAAGGCGTCGGTGTCGAGCAGCGACTGCTCGGTGATGAACACGTCGTAGATGCGCTCGATGCCGGCCCGGTAGAGCTCGCGGTCGTCCACCTGGAAATGGCCCTGCACCACCGGCAGCTTCAGCGCGAAGTGGAGGTCGTGGTAGAGGTTCGCGCCCGTGGCGATGACCAGGTCGACGAAGCCCGCCTCCATCATGGCCTGGAAGGCGCCCCCCAGGCCGGCCGGGGACATGGCGCCGGTCACGGTCAGCGCGATGGTGGCCCCGGCGTCGATCATGCGCCCGAACAGATCGCAGGCCTCGGCCAGCCGGCCGCCGTTGAAGGCGCCGGCGCGCCGGTAGGCGTCGACCAGATCCACGACGCTCATGCCCGGCACGAGCCGCATGGGTTCGACCGGCGGGCGCGACAGGTACCGCTTGCGAAGCTGGCGTGGGGAGGGCGCCATGGCGGCGGCGGAGGTAGCGGGGGAGGCGGGTGGGTTCAATGGAATCGGCAGGCCGGGCGCGAGGCTCGAGGATTCCCGGCCCGGGGGGCGGGAGCTGGCAGGGGAGCGGGATGGGCTCAGATCTGCGTGCTCTTCCGCTCCTGGAGATGGAGCTGCACCAGGCCGATGGTGCCGTCGTCGGCGGGCTTGAAGGCGAGATCGGAGAGGCGGACCTGCCGGTACACGTCCAGCATGCGCTCCTGTCCGAGCTTCCAGACCGACATCATGGTGCAGCAGGTGCTGTGGTCGCAGGCGTCGTCGCCGTCGAGGCACACGTTCAGGGCCACCGGCCCCTCCACCGCCTCGATCACCTCGAGGAAGCTGACCTCGGAGGGGACCTGGGCCAGGGCGTAGCCGCCGTGCGGCCCGCGCGTGGATCGCAACAGCCCGGCATCGACCAGCGTCTTCAGGATCTTGGCCAGGAAGTCCTCGGGAACGTCCATCTGCCGGGCGATTTCCCTGAAGGGGACGACCGCCCCCCTGGCCACCGAGGCCAGGTAGATCATGGCCCGCAGGCCGTAGTCGATCTTGCGCGAGATGCGAAGCACGTGCTGCATGCGGATCACCTCGGCGGCAGGCGCAGGCGGCGGGCGAGGCCCCAACTCGGTGGGAACGGGCGCCCCGTCTCGGTTACCTTAACACGCCCGAGGTGGGGTTTTCATGGATCAGAGCGGCCAGACACCCGACGGACGGATCGATCTCCACTCGCACAGCCGCGCCTCCGACGGACAGTACGCGCCGGCCGAGGTGGCGGAGCAGATCGCCAGGGCGGGCGTGTCGGTCTGGTCGCTCTCCGATCACGACACCGTGGCCGGGATGCCCGCCGCCGCCGAGGCGGCCCGGCGCCTATCGCTCCGGCTCGTCCCGGGCATCGAGCTATCCGCCTTCCTGGAGCGGCGCGAGATCCACCTGCTCGGCCACTTCGTCGATCCCGATCACCCGGCCCTGAAGCGCTTCGAGGACGAGCTGGCCGTGCACCGTCGCGGCCGGATGCACGCCATCGTCGAGCGGCTGGCGGAGCTCGGGATCCGGATCCGGGTGGCCGACATCGAGAAGTTCGGGGACGGAAAGACCATCGGCCGTCCGCACGTGGCCCGCGCCATCCTCGAGACCGGCGCGGTGACGAGCGTCAAGGAGGCGTTCGATCGTTTCCTGGGCGAGGGGCGCCCCGCCTACGTGCAGCGCTTCCGGCTGGAGGTGGACGATGCGGTACGCCTGGTGCGCAGCGCCGGGGGGACGGTCACGGTGGCCCACCCCGGCGTCTCACGCCTGGAGCGGGGCGACCTGCAGCGCCTGGGCGCGGCCGGCGTGGTGGGCGTCGAGACGCACCACCCGGACCACAACCCTTCGGTCCGGGAGAAGTACCTGCGCCTCGCCGACGAGATCGACCTGGTGCCCACCGCGGGCAGCGACTTCCATGGCGAGGCGGTCTCGCCGGATCGGCGCCTGGGCCAGATGACGATGGATCCCGAGGACCTGCGGCGGCTGGAGTCGCGCAGGCCCTGAGTGGCCGCACCCGAGCTGACCGCCCTTCGCCCGCCGGCGGGAAAGGAAAGGACGAACCCCGAGACGCGCAGGGTCAAGCGGCGCCCGTTCACCAGCACCGCATCCGGCTCAGGCGGCCCGGCGCGGCGAGCCGGTGGGCGGCGCCGGAATCGCGGCGCCGCGGCGCTGGGTGCGGCGCGGGAGCAGGTTCAGCGCCCCGGCCTTGATCACCTCGCTCCCGGTGCGGCGCAGGAAATCGAACACGTCCGCGGGCGTCTCGTCCTCGTCCCCCAGCGACTCGGCACCCGGGTAGCCGGCGGCCCTGAGCGTCCGGACCACCGACTCCGAGCAGAACAGGGCCCGGGCGCTCCGGAACGGGTTTCGCCGCGGCGCCAGGTGGATCAGCCGCCGGAACACGACCCAGGCCATCCCCAGCAGGCCGATGGCGTCGAACTCCTCCCCCAGCCACGCGCCCGCGTTGGGCAGGCCCCGGTCGATGGGGTGGGCCGGCTGCACCAGCGCCACGATGCGGTTGTCGCGCGCGAACCTCGCCAGGGTCACGAGCCGGAACCCGGTCGAGTGGGCCTCCAGCACCAGCCGCAGCTGAAAGAGCGGATCCTCGACCAGGAGCCAGGCGTGGCTGGCCGGCGAGCCCGTGCCCAGGCGGATCAGCCAGGAGAGGGGATTCCAGCGGCGCGGCGTCGAGAAGCCCACCAAGACCATGTTCGACCCCCGGTGCAGGCGGCTCCACGATACCAAGCCCGGACCGGGGACTGCCAGGACCAGTGCGCGTGTCCTCGCACGCTCCGCCCGATCTCGCCGCCCGGCGCTGCCCCGGGCCTCACCCGGGAATGGCCGTCACCACCGCGGTGGTGTTGTGCCACCCGTCGAGCCGTCCGCGGTACCGGGCGATCTCGCCGTAGGTGAGGAAGCCGGCCATGGGGATCCCCGGGAACACCTTCCGCACCGCCTCGATCTCCTGATGGAACGACGAGCCCATGATGGTGTGGCGGGCGATGCAGTCGAAGAGCAGCACGGCCGCGGGATCGGCGCCGCCCAGGTTCTCGCGCGCCTCGGCGGCGGAGCGGCCGGCGGCCGCGACCATGCTCTCGACGTCGCCGTCGAGGATGGAGACGGTGGAGCCCTGCGGGATGTCGGAGGCGCAGGCCAGCCCGCCCTCGGGGGTGACGCGGAGCGGCGCCCGGGCACAGCGGAGCTGGTCCAGCAAGAACACGCCCAGCTCGTTGTTGATGAAGAACAGGCCGGCGTTCTCGGGTGTCAGGGTCACGCCGCGGCCCTTGGCGTAGGCGCGGTAGACCTCGAAGGCCGGCTGCCGGTCGAGCTCCAGGACCACGTTGCCGTCGGCCCGCGTGACCACCATCTTGGGGCTCTGCGGGCGCAGCCCGTGATCGACGCCCACGCCCCAGCGACGGCCGCCGAAGACGTGCAGCACCGCGGCGGCGTTCGTGCCGCACGACCCGGGCGCGGCGACCAGCGTCTCCCGGAACGCCCCGGCATCGGCGGCGCCGCCTCCCACCACCTGCTGGAACGGTCGCGTGCCCTGCATGATCTGCTTGAGGACCCGCTCGCCGGTCCCGGCCAGGCCGTCGATCAGGAGCAGGGTGGTCGAGTGCGGGTACCCCGCGGCGGACGCGCGCGCGGCGGTCTCCGGGAAGGCGGAGCAGAGCTGCCGCGCCGCGGCTCCGTCGCTCTCCTTGACCCGGCGCGTGAAGCCAGCGGCGTGGACCGACTCGGGCGCGGAGACGAGCATGGTGGCCACGCCGCCATGCACCAGGCCGCGCTCGGTGAGCTCGCCGGCGGTGGTGCAGCCGATGATGCTGCCGCAGCCTGTCTCCGCGGCGGCGGTCGACACGGCGGCGGCCAGGTCCTGCCGCGGCGATGCGAAGACCACGCCGAAGGTGACAGGTGCACCGCCCAGCGTCGCCTGAGCCTCCCGGACGGCCTGGAGCGCCGCGCCGGATGTCGAGGACAGCCCGCTGCCCGCTTTCCACGCCATCGCGCCTCCGGCGCCGCCCGCCAGGCCGAGGATCACGCCGGCGGTCGGCGGCCGAAGTGTTGCAAGAAGGATGCACCGCCTGCCAACGCGTGGATCGGCGGATGGATGCGGCGATGGGCGGGGAGTTGCGGGGGCTGGAGGACCCAGGGCCGGGGACACCCAGGGCGGAGCCCCACCCATCCGCGCGACGCCCGCTTCGTCGGGCCGGCGGGCGCGCCGCCGGCCCGCCAGGGGGACGCCTACGGCGCCTTCACCGCGACGCCGTACGTGTACGAGTACTCGGCGGTGTCCGAGCAGGTGGCGGCCACCGTGTCCGGGTGGAACGTGGCGAACGCCATGGCGTTCTGGAAGAACGTGACGAATACGGGCGTGCCGGCGTCCATGAAGAAGAAGAGGCCGGGGGTGGGGTCGATGACCTTGGTCGCGCCCTGCCAGGCCGAGCCCTCGAAGGGCTGCAGCGCCACGTGGTCGAAGACGGTAGTCGCACCATCCGTTACGGTGATGGTGCCGGACGCGCCGATCTCGACCGCGACGGTGGAGAGGGTGGGCGTGCCCGTCTCGGTGCCGGAGTTGAAGGAGACGTGCTTGCTGTAGACCAGCGCCGTGTAGCTCCCCGCCTTGGCGGGGTCGAAGGCGGTGGAGGAGGCGTCCCGCCAGATGAACAGCGCGCCGTTGGGCGAGTCCACCATGTAGTCGCCGCTGGGGGTGCCGAACACGCGGCTGATCTGGTCTCCGTGCGGTGTGGACTCGGTCCGCTCGACGCAGCCGTACGTGGCGTTGTCGGCGAAGTCGGCGAACGAGATGGTGAGCGCGTTGTACTCGGTCTTCCCGTAGCAGCCCTCCGGCAGGACCTGGTTCATCGGGAACCAGGCGTTCCCGGCGGCGTTTCCGGCCGCGTCGAAGGTGAAGTGCCCCACCTCCATGCCGCCTTCCTTGGTGCGGAACTGCATGTAGCCGACGCCGCCCAGGCCCTTGAGGTCGTTCTTGACGAGGGGGGTATCGAGCACGCCGAAGAGCAGGGCCGGCTCCCGTGAGGCGTGGGTGGGGCTCGAATCCCAGGTCGCTCCCCTGGCAGACCACGGCCTTGCCCGCGAGCTCGTAGCACAGCACCAGATCGCCGTTGGGATCGGTCACGTCCATGCCGCCGTCGGCCCGGTCCGCGTAATCGACGCTGCCGTGGTCACCATTCGTGATGTTGACGTAGTCGATGGTGTGCGCGTTCGTGTCGATGGTCAGGGTGAGGAAGTCCCCGACCGGCGCCGCCGCGTGATAGGTGTGAACGCCCGTCCCGCCGCCGCCGCCACCGCCGCACGCCGCCAGCGCAGCCGCCGCGGCCACCACGAACGCTCTCCGCATCGCTCTCTCCTGGTGAACGCCGCGCGAGCGCGACCACAGCAGAGTCGCCTCCGCCGCAGGCAGTCCCAGGGAAATCCTACCGGACCCGGTTGGGCGCCTTCACCGCGCCACGCCCGCACACAGGGAAAACCCGGTGGAGCTTCTACCCAACCCACATCCGGGCGTTGCGGAACAGCCGCATCCACGGGCCGTCCTCCGCCCAGCGCGGCGGGCGCCAGGAGAGCTGCACGGCGCGGAAGACGCGCTCGGGGTGCGGCATCATGATGGTGACGCGGCCGTCGGGCGTGGTCAGCGCGGTGATGCCGCCCGGCGAGCCGTTGGGGTTCTCGGGGTAGCGCTCGGTCGGCGCGCCGCGGTGATCGACGAAGCGCGCCGCCACCAGCCCGCCGGCGCTCGAGCGCCAGCCGCTGCGCGTCGTCGGCGAACTCGGCGCGGCCCTCGCCGTGCGCGACCGCGATGGGCAGGCGCGAGCCCGCCATGCCGCGGAGCAGCACCGACGGCGCGTCGCTGCGACTCGCACCAGCGCAGAGCCGCGCCTCGAACTGCTCGGAGCGGTTGCGCACGAAGCGCGGCCAGTGCTCCGCGCCCGGGATGAGCTCCTTGAGGTTGGACATCATCTGGCAGCCGTTGCAGACGCCCAGCGCGAAGGTGTCCGGGCGCGCGAAGAAGCGCCGCGAACGCGTCGCGGGCGCGCGCGTTGAAGAGGATCGACTTGGCCCAGCCCTCGCCCGCGCCGAGCACGTCGCCGTAGGAGAAGCCGCCGCAGGCCACCAGGCCCGCGGAAGCCCGTCGAGCGACGCCGCCCCGCCGAGCAGGTCGCTCATGTGCACGTCGACCGCCTCGAAGCCGGCGCGGTCGAAGGCCGCCGCCATCTCGACCTGGCCGTTGACGCCCTGCTCGCGCAGGATGGCGACGCGCGGCCGCGCGCCGCTGCGCGCACGAAGCGGCGCGGCCAGCGTCCTGGTCCGGGTCGAAGGTGAGCGCGGGCGAGCAGGCCGGGATCGCTCGCGTCGCACGCGCGGCTGCTGCTCCTCGTCGGCGCAGGCGGGATCGTCGCGCAGCGCCTGCATGCGCGTAGCGTCGTCTCCGACCAGACGCCGCGCAGCTCGACGCGCGCGCCGTCGAGCAGCGCGCGCCCGTCGCGCGCGGACGACGATCCGGTCGCCCGCGCGCCGGCCGCCCGATCGCGCTGGACGCAGCCGCCGAGCCCGTGCGCTCGCGAGAGCCGCGGCGCACGCGGCCGGCGTCCGCGCGCGCGCACCTGCAGCACCGCGCCGAGCTCCTCGGCGAAGAGCACCGCCGCGGATCGTCGCCCGAGCCGCGTCGAGGTCGACCTCCGAGCCCGGTGCCGCCCGCGAAGGCCATCTCGCAGCAGCGTCACGAGCAGGCCGCCGTCGGAGCGGTCGTGGTAGGCGAGCAGCAGGCCGGCCGCGATTGAGCTCCTGGACGCGCGGCGAAGAAGCCGCGCAGCAGCGCCGGGTCGTCCAGGTCCGGCGGCCGCGTCGCCGAGCTCCGCCGTAGACCTGCGCCAGCGCCGAGCCGCCGAGGCGGCTTCTGGCCGCGGCCGAGATCGACCAGCCAGAGCTCGGTCGGCCCCGGTCGCGTGCGGAGCTCCGGCGTGAGCGCCCGGCGCACGTCGGGCACGGGCGCGAAGGCGGTGACGATCAGCGACAGCGGCGCCGATGACCGCCGCGGCGTCTCGCCTCCTCTTCCACACCGTGCGCATGGACAGGGAGTCCTTGCCCACCGGGATGGCGATGCCCGAGCGCCGGGCACAGCTCCACGCCCACCGCGCGCACCGCGTCGTAGAGCGCGGCGTCCTCGCCCGGGTGGCCGGCCGCGGCCATCCAGTTGGCCGAGAGCTTCACGTCCGCCGAGCCTGCGCGATCGGCGCCGACGGCGATGTTGGTGATCGCCTCGCCCACCGCCAGGCGCGCCGAGGCCGGCCGCGTCGAGGAGCGCCACCGGCGTGCGCTCGCCCATGGCCATGGCCTCGCCGGTGGTCACGTCGTAGCTGGTGGCGGTCACCGCCGCGTCGGCCACCGGCACCTGCCACGGGCCCGACCATCTGGTCGCGCGCCACCAGGCCGGTGACGCGTGCGGTCGCCGATGGTGATGAGGAAGGTCTTGTCGGCCACCGCCGGGCAGGCGCAGCACGCGCGCGCACCGCCTCGTCGCAGGTCGAGCCGCCGGGTGTCGAACGGTGCCCGGGCCGGCGCGATCCGCGCTCACGTCGCGCGTGCATGCGCGGCGGCTTGCCGAGCAGCACCGACGAGCGGCATGTCGATGGGCGCGGTTCCCGAAGTGCGCGTCCTCGAGCACCAGCCGCTCCTCGTCGGTCGCCGTCGCCCGACCACCGCGAAGGGGCAGCGCTCGCGCGCGCAGAGCGCGCGGAAGCGCTCGAGCCGCTCCGGCGCCACCGCCAGCACGTAGCGCTCCTGCGCCTCGTTGCACCAGATCTCCAGCGGGCGACATGCCCGGCTCGTCGTTCGGGATCTCGGCGCAGCTCGAAGCGGCGCCCCGCGCCGCTGTCGTGGACCAGCTCCGGCAGCGCGTTGGACAGGCCGCCCGCGCCCACGTCGTGGATGGAGACGATGGGGTTGTCGTCGCCGAGCGCCCAGCAGCGGTCGATGACCTCCTGGCAGCGGCGCTGCATCTCGGCGTTGTCGCGCTGCACCGAGGCGAAGTCGAGGTCCTCGCGCGAGCGCGCCCGACGCCATGGAGGAGGCCGCGCCGCCGCCCAGGCCGATGAGCATGGCCGGGCCGCCGAGCACCACGATCGGCGGCGCCCGGCGCGGAGGTCGCCCTTCTGCACGTGCTCGGCGCGGATGTTGCCGAGGCCGCCGGCGATCATGATGGGCTTGTGGTAGCCGCGCACCTCGCGGCCGCCGGGGCCGTCGCACCTCGCAGCTCGAAGGTGCGGAAGTAGCCGCGCAGGTTCGGGCGGCCGAACTCGTTGTTGAAGGCGGCGCCGCCGAGCGGGCCCTCGAGCATGATCTCGAGCGCGCGAGACGATGCGCTCGGGCTTGCCGTGGTCCGCCTCCCAGGGCCGCATCGGCGCCGGGGATGCGCAGGTTGCGACACCGTGAAGCCGGTCAGCCCGGCCTTGGGCTTGCCGCCGCGGCCGGTGGCGCCCTCGTCGCGGATCTCGCCGCCCGAGCCGGTGGCCGCGCCGGGGTAGGGCGAGATGGCCGTCGGGTGGTTGTGGGTCTCGACCTTCATCAGCATGTGGACCGGCTCGCGGTGGCGCGCGGTAGACGCCGCTCTCCGGGTCGGGGAAGAAGCGCCCCGCCACCGAGCCCTCGATCACGGCGGCGTTGTCGCGGTAGGCGGAGAGCACGCCCGCCGGGCTGGCCTCGGTGCGTGCGCCGGATCATCTGGAACAGCGATCGGGCTGCTTGGGCCGCGCCGTCGATGACGTCAGCTCGGCGTTGAAGATCTTGTGGCGGCAGTGCTCGCTGTTGGCCTGCGCGAACATCATCAGCTCGACGTCGGTGGGGTTCGCGGCCGAGGTCGCGCGAAGCTGTCCACCAGGTAGTCGATCTCGTCGGGCGAGAGCGCCAGGCCCAGCTCCCGGTTGGCCCGCACCAGCGCCTGCCGGCCCTGGCCCAGCACGTCCACGGTCCGCAGCGGCCGCGGCTCGGCCCGGGCGAAGAGCTGCGCCGGCCTGGCCGGCGTCGAGCGAGCACCGACTCGGTCATGCGGTCGTGCAGCGCGCGGCGCAGCGCCGCCTCGTCGCTGCACGCGCGCCCGCGACCGTGTACACCGACGCCGCGCTCGATGCGGCGGACCTCGCGGCCGAGGCCGCAGATGTGGGCGATGTCGGTGGCCTTGGAGGACCAGGGGGAGATGGTGCCGAGGCGCGGCACCACCCACAGCCGCAGGGCGGAGGGCGCCGCGCCCTGCGCGCCGGGGACGGGCCGCGGGCCGTACTGCAGCAGCCGCCCCAGGGTGCGGAGGTCCGCCTCGCAGAGCGGCGCGTCCAGGTCGACGAAGTGGACGAAGTCGGCCGCCAGCGTCGTCACGCCCGGGTTGCCGGCCTGGACGCGGCGGAGCTTCTTGGCCAGGCGGGCGGGGGTCAGGGCCGGGGCGCCGGCCAGCTCGAGCAGGGGCAAGGGGCCTCCATCATGCTGGGGGGGCCGGGTGAGGCTCGGCCCCCCCGGTCCCCCGCTCGCTCCGACCCAGGCTCATCCGCCTGGGCCTGCGCTCGCCATCACGAACGCACAGGGATCCTGGCCTGTTCCTGTGAATTAGGCCAACGAATCCTCGTGATGGTATCTATTAGCAATGGCGATGGCTCCGCTTAACAGCGATCAGCTGCTGGCGTTCGCGGCGGTGGCGCGCGAGCGGGGGTTCTCGCGAGCGGCGCGGCGCCTGGCGCGCACGCAATCCGCGGTCAGCCAGTCCGTGGCGCGGCTGGAGGAGGAGCTCGGGACGCGGCTCTTCTTGCGCCGGGGGAGGAGCACCGAGCTGACGCCGGCCGGGCGCCTGCTGCTCGAGCGGGCGCAGCGGGTGCTGGACGAGATGGACCGGGCGCGGGAGAGCTTGCAGGCGCTGGCCGAGCTGCGCGAGGGGCTGCTGGTCGTCGGCACCAGCGACACGCTCGCCTACTACCTGCTCCCGCCCGTCATCGCCGCCTTCCGGTCGCGCTATCCCGGCGTCGAGCTCCGGCTCGACAACCGTCCCTCGCCGGCCACCGCCGAGCGCGTCGCCGAGCGCGCCGTCGACGTGGGGGTGGTGACGCTTCCGCTCCCGCCGGAGCTGCGGATCGGCGGCCGCCTGGCCGCCGAGCGCCTGCGCATCGAGCCGCTGGCCCCGCACGAGGAGGTCGCCATCTGCCCCCCCGGACACCCGCTGGCGCGGCGGCGGCGCGCCACGCTGGACGCCGTGGCCGCGCACCCGCTCCTCCTCCTGGATCGATCGACGGGCGCCCGCGCTCTGCTCGATGCCGAGCTGGGCCGGCTCGGGGCCGCGCCCACCGTCGCCATGGAGATGAGCAGCGTCGAGGTGCTGAAGAAGCTCGTCGAGCTCGGGCTGGGCGTCTCGATCGTGCCGGCCGTGGCGGTGGAGCGGGAGGTGGCGGCCGGTGCGCTGGCTGCGGTCCGCCTCGCCGGTCTGTCGGCCCGGCGGCAGGTCGGGCTGGTGACTCCCGCCGGCGGGCCGGCGTCGCGGGCGGCGGCCGCCTTCGCCGAGATCGCCCGGGCAGAGCTGCCGCCGCGGCCCCGTTGACGCGGAGGGATGGTCCGCCGCTCCCGTGCGGCGAAGCCGGGGCCGCGCACGCGCCGGGCCTCACGGGGCCGGTGTGCCCGATGGCTCCGGCACCGGCCGGCCCGGATCGATCGGCGTTCCCAGGTCCGGCGAGCCGTCCGGGTTCCACCCGAATCGCTGCGCGCTGATCTGGCGGTACCAGCCGGCGCCCTTGCGCTTGGCCGAGTGATACACGATCCAGTTCTCGCGGCCGTCTGGCGAGCGGGTGAACGAGGCGTGGCCGGGTCCGAACACGGTCTCGGTCCGGGCGAAGACGGGCCGGGGGCTCTTCACCCAGGCCCGCGGGTTCAGCACGTCTCCCCCGATGAACCGGAGCTGGCCCAGGCAGTAATCGTCGGTCCAGCTCCCGCTGGCGGAGTAGACGACGAAGAGCTGGTCCCCGTGCCACAGCACCTCGGGACCCTCGTCGACCCAGGGCTGCCCGATCCGCTCCCAGGGCAGCTCGGGCCGGGAGATCGGCACGCGCTCGCCGGAGACCGTCCAGGGGTCGCGCATGGGCGCGATGTACAGGTTCTGCGCCACGTTGGTGGTCCCCTCCCAGCCCGACCAGATCAGGTAAAGGCGGCCGTCCGGGAGCTGCAGCACGGTTCCATCGATGGCCCACCGATCGGGCTTCAGCTCGAGCTTGCCCCTGAGCACGAACGGCTTGCGGGGATCCTGGCTGGTCCCCTCCAGCACGATCATGCGGTGGTGCTCGTTCAGGCCGTCGTCGGCCGCCACGTAGATGAACCACCGGCCGCGCAGGTGGTGGCATTCGGGGGCCCAGACCTCCTTCGAGTAGGGCGTGCCGGGCGGGGGCCGCCAGACCAGCTCTCCCGGATCGCTCCCCAGGTCCTGGAGCCGCCGCGCGGTCCGCACCACCACCCCGCCGCGCTCGGCCAGGCACAGGACGTACCGACCGTCGTGAAAGACCACCCAGGGATCGGCGCCGACGTCGACGATGGGATTGCGGAACGTCCGTGCGGGGGAATCGGCGGCCAGCGCGGCGGCGGCCAGGCCCATCACCCCCACCCGCAGGGCCCGGAGGGTGGCGCGGCCGGCGTTCGCTGGACGGCGCGTGCGCATGGGCGAGCGAGCCTAGCGCTCGTGCTGCCTCCGTGCCACTGGTAGGGTGAGGGCGTGGCGCGGACCGTGCGGTGGCTGCTCTACGCGGTGGTGGGCCTCTACGGGGCCGTCTGTCTGCTCGCCTTCGCCTTCCAGCGCCGGCTGCTCTACTTCCCGGACCGCTACCCCGAGCAGGCGGCGCTGGCCGCGGCCGGGCGCCTCGGGCTGGCGCCGTGGCGCGATGCCCGCGGCGCGCTGGCGGGGTGGCGGGCGGTGCCCGCAGGACGCCCCGCGGCGCGCCTGCTGGTGCTGCACGGCAACGCCGGGTCGGCGCTGGACCGGCTCCACTATGCGGCCGCCTTCTCGCGCCTGGGCGTGGAGGTGATCCTGCTCGAGTACCCCGGCTACGGCGCCAGGCAGGGGAGCCCGAGCCGGGACTCGCTGGGCGCGGCGGCGGCGGACGCGCTGGACCGCATGGCGGCTGAGGGCGCGGAGCCGGTCTGGGTGCTGGGCGAGAGCCTGGGCAGCGGCGTGGCGGCGCGCGCGGTGGCGCTCCGGCCCGGCGCCATCCGCGGCCTGGTGCTGATCACCCCCTTCGCACGGATGGCCGACGTGGTCCGGCTGCACTACCCGCTGCTCCCCTCCGCGCTCCTCCTCGACCGGTACGCACCCGAGGCGGACCTGGCCGGCTGGAGCGGCCCCACGGCGCTGCTCCTCGCCGGCCGCGACGAGGTGGTGGGGGTGGCCCAGGGGCGGCGCCTGTTCGAGGGGCTGCGGGGGCCGAAGCGGCTGCAGGTGCAGGAGGAGGCGACGCACAACGGCCTCGACCTCGACCCCGCCGCGCCGTTCTGGTCGGAGATGGTCGCCTTCCTCGCGGGCGGCCGCTGACCGCGGCGCTCGAGCCGCTCCATCATCCACTTCGGCAGGAGGCGGCGAGGCCCGGCGCGCAGCGGCGCCCGCCCCGGAGGCCCGCCGCGGGCGGCGCGGGATGCCGCGGCCCCGAGCCGGTCATCCCCCGCCGCCCGCGGGCGAGCCCGCCGAGCCTCTTCCCTGTGCCCGCCGCGAAGGCGAGCACGGGGTTGCCCACGTCCGCGCCCATCACCGCGCTCACCGGACTGTCCAGGAATGACAGTAAGCCGCCGCGGACACGGTGCCAGGTCGTCGAAGGGCTGTACCGCGCCACGATACACCATCACCTGCAGTGATGTATCTCCGGGCGATACAGCCCGCGCGTGAGGCAGGGGCAGCCCCGGACGCGCTCGCCCTCCAGGCGCCTTCAGCGTCCGGGCGGAGGTCGAGCGGCGGCCGCTGGCTAGTGCTCCTCCGCAGAACTTGTGAGCCCACGCGACGACTTCTCTGCTCCGGAGCACTTTGCGGGGAAGGCCCCGGGCCTTGCAGGAGAGGCGGCAAGGCCCGGGCCCTCCCCGCAGAGCCCTACCGGGGGAGGCGGGGCGCCGCCTCCCCCGGACCCCCACCCGCGTGCCGCGCGGACGAGCACCGGCTCGCGACTTCTGACGCGCGTCACTAGTCGGCGGCGGGCGTCGAGAACCGTTCCGACTGGACGCCGTACTTCCGCAGGACGCGGTGGAGGCTCTCCCGCGTCATGCCCGCTTGCCTGGCGGCGCGGGTGACGTTGCCCTGGAACGACGTCATGAGGCGGATCAGGTACTGCCGCGAGGCCTGGTCGCGCGCCTCCTCCACGGCGCGGCGATAGCTCTGCCCGTCGTCCGGCAGCTGCTCCGGGGCGGCATCCGGCCGGGGTGCCGCCGGAAGCGGCTCGAGCTCGCGCTCGCGCCGGTGCTCGACCGCCCGTGCCACCGCCAGCGCGATCTCGTCGGCATCGAGCGGCTTGGCCACGTAGTCGAAGGCGCCCGAGCGGATGGCGGTCACGGCATCGGGGACGTTGGCGTACGCCGTCATCATCACCACCACCGGCGCCGGAGAAAGAGAGCGCATGGCCTGGAGCACGTCGAACCCGCTCACCCCCGGCATGCGGATGTCGGTGAGCACCACGTCCACCGGGCGGCGCAGCGCCTCCGCGATCGCCTCCTCCCCTGACGAGCACGGGACGACCTGGTACTCGTTCCCCAGCACGGTGGCCATGAGCTTGAGGACGCTGGCCTTGTCCTCCACCACGAGCACGCGGCAGCGGTCCACGGTCACGCTCTCCCTTCCGGGGCGAGCGGCAGGCGCAGCCTGAACACCGCGCCACCGGCGGCCCCGTTCTCGGCCTCCACTTCCCCGCCGTGAGCGCGGGCGATGGCGCGGGAGATGGCCAGCCCCAGCCCGGTGCCCCCGGGCTTGGTGGTGAAGAACGGCTCGAAGAGCCGGGAGCGGGTCTCGTCCGCCAACCCCGGTCCGGTGTCGCCGACGGCGAGCTCTGCGGAATCGCCGGCCGGGCCGATGCGAACCCGCACCTGCCCCGCCGGTCCTGCCGCCTCGGCCGCGTTCTTGAGCAGGTTGAACACCACCTGGCGGATCTTGGACGCATCGGCGAGCGCGCAGGCCCAGCCGTCGAGGGAGAGCACGGGGCGGCCGGCGGGGGTCCACAGCAGCCGCGCCCAAGCGTCCTCGCAGAGGGCCCGCAGGTCGACCGCGGCGGGGATCACGCTGGCGGGGCGCGACAGCTCGAGGAGCCCGTCCACGACCTGCTTGCAGCGGCGCGCTTCCTCCTCCACCGCCGCGAGCTGCTCGGCCAGGCGGCGATCGGGGATGTCGCGGTTGAGCGACAGGTACCCGATCATCACCTGGAGCGGGTTGTTGATCTCGTGAGCGATCCCGGCCGCCAGCTTCCCGATGCCGGCCAGCTTCTCCGACTCGACCAGCCGGGCCTGATGGGAGCGGAGCGACAGCGTCATGGCGTTCAGGTCGGCGGCCAGCGCCCCGAACTCGTCCGGCGAGTCCATCTCCACATGCGCGTCCAGGTCGCCGGAGGCCAGCGCGGCGGCACCGCGGCTGAGCCGGGCCAGCGGGGCGGCCACGGCGCGGGACAGGTACAGGGCCGCCCCCGCCACCAGGAGCGGGGTCACCAGGAGCAGCCCGATGATCCACGTCGCCGCCGACTGCTCCAGCGCCGCCAGCTGCAGGCGCGAGGCGATGGTCGCCTTCTGGAGCAGCGCGAAGAGCGAATCCACGTCCCCCTCGATCCGCGCCACCAGCGGATACGCGCGCTGGTGGGCCGCGACGGCGTTCGGGTCTCTCCTCTGCTCGTCGAAGACGCGTTCCAGCGCGGCGCTGGCCTCCACGATCTCGTTCATCCGCGCGATGGCCTCGGGTTCCTCCATGCGCGCCTGGAGCTCGGACATGAGCGCGCGCGCCCGCAGACGGGAGCGGTCGTGGGTCGCCGAGTCGCCGCGCGCCAAGCCTACCTCCTGCGCGTACTGGCTTCGCACCGCGCCCTCGAGCTCGAGCGCCACGCGCATCTGCTCCTCGTGATCGCGCATCTCCCGGAACATGGCCTCCATCTGGCGAAGGCCGGCCAGCTGCGTCGCCAGCGCCAGCACGAACGCGATCAGGAGCGCCGCCAGGGCCAGCAGCAGCTTCCGGCGCGTGCTGAAGCGAATGGCAGGGCGCGCCTCCGACCTCGATCGCCGGCCGACGTCCCACCTCGCGAGCCGCACGGTCCCCCCTCCTCCGGTTCATCGTCCGGACGAGCGATGGATCCAGATGGGCCTAACTCCCGTGCTTTCGACTTCCAGTGGACTGACGGGGCCCCGCCCCGGGGACTCGAGGCGGATTCCCGCTGACGACCGAGATCCGGGCCTGTCAGGGTGCCGGCTCGACTTCCACGCCGCCGGGCGCCAGGGGCGAGGAGGGATCGATGGTCCCGCGCAGGGCATCGCGGTCGCGCTCCTCGAGGCGCGCCTGCAACGCCTCCACCGTGCCTGCGACCAGATCCGCCCGCGCCCCCGGGCCGGGGCTCTCCTCGGTGGGGTCGTCCCGTGGCGCTTCGCCTTGCTCGCCCTGGGCGGGGAGCCCGCCGGGCCCCTCCTGGTTCACCCGATCCGGGTCCTGATCGCGCATTGGCAAGCTCCGGCCGGCCGCCGCCGCTCGGGTGAACGACGTGCCTGTCGTCCGCGACGGCCGATGCGGGAAGATCTTCACCGGTCGCGTCGATGCAAGGGTCGTCGGCGGCCGCGCCACGATCCGGCCCTGACGTGGTGTGCTGCGGCGCGAGCCTCGGCGGCGGATGGGCCGCCGCTCGGATCCTCGTTCAGCTCGGGCCGTTCAGGCTGCCGAGCGATCCCAGCTCCCCGCACGTGGCGAGGAGGGGGCGATCGTCCCGCGAAGAGCATCGCGGTCGACGTCGTCGATGCGGGCCTGCAGCGCCTCGAGCGTGTCGGCGACGAGATCGGCGGACACGGCACCTCGCGCCGTGCTCGGCTCTACGTTCGCAGCCTGGGCCCACACGTACCCGTCATCTCGCGGGTCCTGATCTTCGCCGCGCGGCGGCTCAAGCCACGTCCGCGCTGCTGCCTGACCATCTCGCATCGGAAGCTCCCTGGCGGGCTGCCGGCATCCCGGTCCTTCCCTCGCCGACGCCGACCCGCTGCCCGGACTTCGTCACGGTATGCGCAAACGCGACCGATGTTCCAGCCCCGGCGCGTCGAAACTTCGGCGCCTTTGTTCGCCGTCGAGAAGCTCAACAGAGAAGTTCAACAGTGAGGATCGCGCCCCACCGCGGCGGTCGAGCGATCGCTCAGGCGCGCCGCAGCTGCGCGCTCGAGGCGGTGTACTCCATCAGCTCGATGGGGTTGCCGTCGGGATCCTTGGCCCACGCCTGGCGCGACAGATCCATGCCGACCTTGGGCTCGGACACGTCCACGCCCTTGGCCCGGAGCGCCGTTCGCAGCGCATCCAGCCCGGTCACCTCGAAGCACATGTGGCGGAAGGCGGTCCCGCGCTCGATGCGGGCATCGCTCCCGCCCCACATCGCCTGCGCGCCCTTGCGGTCGAAGATCTCGATGAAGCTCGAATTGCCGGCGTCGAAGTAGATGCCGAAGGTCTTGCCCATCCCGTCGTTGAGCGGGAAGGCGAAGCGGAGCCCGAGCGTGTCCCCGTAGAACCGGCGCATCTCCTCGAGCCGGTCGGTGTAGAGGCAGACGTGGCGGATCATGAGTCCTCCCGACGAGCGATCATGATCTAGCACCGATCCCGTCTACCCCCCCAGCATCTCCATCGCCTGCTGCGTCCAGGCGATGACCGGCTGCGGGAGGATGCCGAAGACGATCACCAGGGCCGCGAGGCCGCCGGCGATGAGCTGGTACCCGAAGCGCGGGTGGATGGGCGCGGAGTCGGCGACGTTGGGCGCGTCGAGGAACATGGCCCGGATGATCCGCGCGTAGTAGTAGAGCGAGACCGCGGTGTTGAGGGCCGCGATCACGAGCAGCACCGCGTACCAGCCACCGCCGGCGGCGTCGGTGCGGGCCCACACCGCGGTGAACAGGTACCACTTGCCGATGAAGCCGGCGAAGGGCGGCAGCCCGGTCAGCGAGAGCAGGAACACCACGAAGGCCAGGGCCGCGAACGGCTGGCGCCGGACCAGGCCCCGGTAGTCGAGGATCGACTCGGAGCCGATGGCGTTGGCGACCAGCATCACCACCACGAAGGCCCCTAGGTTCATCACCAGGTAGATGGCCAGGTAGATCATCACGCTCTGCATCCCCGCCGCCGAGGCGGCGGAGAGCCCCATGAGCGTGTAGCCGGCGTGGGCGATGGAGGAGTAGGCGAGGAGCCGCTTGAGGTTGGTCTGCACGATGGCGACCAGGTTCCCGAGCGTCATGGTCACCGCCGCCACCACGCCGATGAGGGCCGGCCAGGGCACGGACTCGAGCCCGGCCAGAGGGCTGCCACCATCGTGCACGCCGAAGACCGAGAGGAAGAAGCGGAGCGCCAGCGCGAAGCCGGCCACCTTGGGTCCCACCGACAGGAAGGCCGTGAACGGGGTGGGGGCGCCCTCGTACACGTCGGGGCACCACATGTGGAAGGGGACGCGCGGCGACCTTGTAGCCCACGCCCGCGGCCACGAAGACGATCCCGGCCACCAGCGCCAGCCGCGTACCGGCCAGCGCCGGGCCGGAGGCCTCCAGGGCGCGCGCGATGGCGGGCCCGAGCTCGTGGAACGAGAAGGTCCCGGCCAGGCCGTAGAGGTAGCTCATCCCGAAGAGCATCACCCCCGAGGCCACACCGCCGTAGATGACGTACTTGAGGGCCGCCTCGGTGGCGCGACGGTCGCCCTTGCGGAAGCCGGCCAGGACGTAGCTGGTCATCGAGACCAGCTCGATGGCCAGGTACATCATGAGCAGGTCGCTGGCGCTGGCCATGAGGAACATGCCCAGCACCACCGCCAGGAGCAGCGCATGGAACTCGCCGATGCGCTCGGGGGCGAGCTCGTCGCCCAGGGCCGCCAGCACCATCGTGACCGCGCCCGCTGCCAGGAACAGCCACTTGAAGAAGGTGGCGAAGGCGTCGCTGGCGATCATGCCGTTGAAGAGGAAGGCCATCCCCCCGGGCTGGACCGCGAGCAGGCCGGCCGCCGCCAGCAGCACCGCCAGGCCCACCACCGTGAGCCCCGCCACGCGCTGGGGGCGTCCGCGCCAGCCCAGGTCCACCACCAGCAGGACCAGCACGCCGGTGCAGAGGGCCAGCTCCGGTCGGAACCACCAGAGCGACCCGAAGTTCTGTTCGACGAGGGGGGTGAGGTCCATGGGGTTCCGGGGTTGGCGCGCGGCTAGAGGGGCTTCAGGCCGCTGATGAGCGTTTGCAGGGTGTTGTTGATGACCCCCAGGACGGCCTGGGGGTAGAAGCCGAGGACGATCACCAGGGCGCCGAGCGGGTAGAGGCTGAGCCGCTCGCGCCAGTTCAGGTCCGGGAAGCCCTGGTAGACCGGGTTGAGCTTGCCCAGGAACATGCGGTGGATGGCCCACAGGTAGTACGAGGCGGTGATGACCACCGTCAGGGCGGCGATGGCGGTGTAGGCGGTGAAGATCGGGAACGCGCCCGTGAACACCATGAACTCGGAGATGAACCCGGCCAGCCCGGGCAGGCCCAGCGAGGCGAAGAAGGCGAGCCCCACCACCGCCGAGTACTCGGGCAGCGCCTGGGCCAGCCCGCCGAAGCGCTCGATCTCGCGGTGGTGGGCGCGGTCGTAGATGACCCCGGCCACGAGGAAGAGCATGGGGCTGATGAGGCCGTGGGTGAACATGTTGAAGACGGCCCCGGAGATCCCGGCCGGCGTCATGGCCGCCATCCCCAGCAGCGTGAAGCCCATGTGCGAGACCGAGGAGTAGGCGATGAGCCGCTTGAGATCCTTCTGCGCCAGGCACACGAAGGCCGCGTAGACGATGTTGATGACCCCGAACACCGCGATGGCGCCGGCCGCCCACTGGGTGGCCTCGCGCAGCAGCGGGTAGTTGAAGCGCAGGATGCCGTAGGGGCCCATCTTCAGGAGCACGCCGGCCAGGATCACCGAGATGGGCGTGGGGGCCTCGACGTGGGCGTCGGGCAACCAGGTATGGAACGGGACCATCGGGATCTTGATGGCGAACCCGATGAAGAGCGCCACGAAGGCCGCCTTGGCGAAGCTCATGCCGAGGATGGGCGCGGCCCGGTCGAACTGCCCGGCCGCCCCCTGCTTGGCCAGCTCGATGAGGTTGAAGGTGTGCGCCGACGACATCCCGCCGGCGGCCAGCGGGGCCGGGGCGCTGTTGTAGTAGATGCCGATGATGGCCAGCAGCATCAGCACGGAGCCGGCCAGGGTGTAGAGGAAGAACTTGATGGCCGCGTACTCCTTGCGCGGCCCGCCCCAGATGCCGATCAGGAAGTACATCGGCAGGAGCATCACCTCCCAGAACACGTAGAACAGGAACATGTCCAGGGAGACGAAGGTGCCCATCATCCCGGTCTGCAGCAGCAGCAGCAGCGCCATGTAGCCCGGGACCATCCGCACCGAGAAGTGCTTGGGGTGGTGCGCGTCCTCGCCCCCGCCCTCGGTCATCCCGGCCATCTCGGCGGCGCGGGCGCCCGACCACCAGGGCATGGAGGCGATGGTGGCCACGAAGGAGATGAGCGCAGAGAGGAGGACCATCGAGATCGACAGCCCGTCCACGCCCAGGAAGTACTCGATGTTGAAGGAGGGGATCCAGGTGAAGTGGTGGACGAGCTGCACCTGCGGCGCGGAGGGGCTCGGGTCGTAGAGCCGCCAGGCGACGATGGCCGCCACCAGCGAGATACCGCTGGTGAGCAGCGCCAGCAAGCGCGCGCCGTCGTCGGCCACCCGCTTCGGCAGGTTGAACATGAAGCGCAGCACCACCAGCAGCACGATGAGCGCCGCGCCGGCGAGCGGTGCGAAGGTGGCCCAGCTGAGAACGGTTCCTGGCGAGAACATGGTCGGCATCCCTCGCTTGCCTAGCGGATGAGGAAGTTGAGGAGGACCACCACGAGCGCGCCCCCGAGCGCGCCGTAGAGGTAGGTCTGGATGTGCCCGGTCTGGACCCGGCGCAGCGAGCGGCCCGCCCCGCGGGTCAGGGACGCCACGCCGTTCACGGCGTAGTCCACGCCGTACCGGTCGATGACGTCGCTGATGGCGGCCGCGAACCGGCCCAGGGTGCCGGCCAGGTTCACCAGGCCGTCGATGAAGTGCGCATCGAACCAGGAGAAGAGGCGCGCCACGGTGGTGGTCGGCCGGACCACCGCCAGGGCGTACAGCTCGTCGACGTAGTACTTGTTGTAGACCACCGTCCAGGCGCGGGCGAAGCGCGCCTTGAGGCGGGCCGGCGCCTGGCTGCGGGCGTCGCGGTACAGGGCGCGCGCCGAGAGCCAGCCCACCGCGGCCGCGGTCACGCCCAGCGCCTGGAAGAGCCACTCGGTGCCGTGCCCCGCCTCGGCGAAGTGCACCTCGGCCAGCACCGGCTCGAGCCAGCGCTCGAAGACGGGCGCGTGACCGCTCCACAGCATGGGCAGGCCGAGGAAGAGCGTCAGCACCGACCCGGCCGCCAGCGCGACCAGCACCGCGGTGACCGTCCAGGGCGACTCGTGGGGGACCGCGCCGTGTCCGCCGTGCTCGCCGTGCGCCGCGTGCACCGCGCCGTCCGAGGCGTGGATGCTGGACGAGAGCGCGGACTGGGGAGCCGCGGTGGCCGAGTGGGGATCCTCGTTGTGCTCGTGTCCGTGCGCGCCGCCGCGGTAGGTCCCGCTGAAGGTCATGTAGTACGACCGGTACATGTAGAAGGCGGTCCCGGTCGCGGTGACGATGCCCAGCACGTAGATGGCCGGCCCGAGCCAGGGCACCGGCGCGCCGAAGAGGGCCAGGTGGTGGCTGGTGAAGGCCTTCCAGAGGATCTCGTCCTTCGAGTAGAAGCCGTTGGCGATCGGGAACCCGGCGATGGCGATGCAGGCCACCAGGTAGGACCAGCGGGTGAGGGGCATGTGCTTCGCCAGCCCGCCCATCTTCCGCATGTCCTGCTCGTGGTGGCAGCCCAGGATCACCGAGCCGGCCGCCAGGAAGAGCGTGGCCTTGAAGAAGGCGTGCGTGACCAGGTGGTAGGTGCCGGCCCAGTACGCGCCCACCCCCACCCCGATGAACATGAAGCCGAGCTGCGAGACGGTGGAGTAGGCCAGCACCTTCTTGATGTCGTACTGGAAGAACCCGATGGTGGCCGAGAAGGCCGCGGTCAGCGCGCCGATGAGGGCCACCCACCCCATGGCGCTGGGCGAGAGCGCGAACAGGAAGCTGAGCCGCGCCACCATGTAGACGCCGGCGGTGACCATGGTGGCGGCGTGGATCAGGGCCGAGACCGGCGTCGGGCCGGCCATGGCGTCGGGGAGCCAGACGTAGAGCGGGAGCTGCGCGCTCTTCCCCATGGCCCCCAGGAAGAGCAGGATGCCGACCAGCGCCAGCACCGGCATGCCCCACAGCGTCGTGTCGAGGAGCCGCTCCTTCACGCCCGTCTTCTCGACCGTGAGCTGATCGCGCAGCTCGCGGAAGGAGAGGGTGGGGCCGATCTTGACGCCGTCCACGCGCGGCGCCAGCGCGTCGGCGTCGGCGGCGCCGATGGCAGGGGACAGCGTGTTGAGCTCGGCGGTCGGCTGGTAGTCGAGCCGCGCCGTCCCGGGCCGCGCCGCCCAGGCGCCGCCCAGGGCCCAGAAGAGCAGCAGCAGCCCGAGCAGGAAGCCCAGGTCGCCGATGCGGTTCACCACGAAGGCCTTCATGCCGGCCTTGGCCTTCTCGGGATCCGAGTACCAGAAGGCGATGAGCAGGTACGAGGCCAGCCCCACGCCCTCCCACCCGAAGAACATGACCGCGAAGTTGTCCCCCATGACCAGCAGCAGCATCGCGAACACGAACAGGTTCAGGTACGCGAAGAAGCGCCAGTAGGAGGGATCGTCGGCCATGTAGCCGACCGAGAAGAGGTGGATGAGCGAGCCGATCCCGGTGATGACCAGGACCAGGGTCATGGAGAGCGGGTCGAGGGCGAAGGCCAGGTCCACCGAGAGGCGGCCCGCGGTGATGAGGTTCCAGAGCGTCTCCTGGAGGTGGCGGTGCTCGGGCTCGAGCCCGATCATCCGGAGCAGGAACCAGAGCGCCAGGCAGAAGGACGCGGCCACCGTCCCGATGGCGATGGTGTGGACGGCCCGCTTGCCGAAGACCTTCTGCAGCTTCCAGCCCACCAGGACGTTGACGGCGAAGCCGGCCAGCGGCAGCGCCGGGATCAGCCAGAGGAGGCTCGCCTGGGTGACGGCGACGGCGTGTTCCATGCTCATTCCCTCAGGAGGTCCGCCTGGCGGACGTCGATGCTCTTCGAGGTCTGGAAGAGGGCCAGCACGATGGCCAGGCCGACCGCAGCCTCGGCGGCGGCCAGCACGATCACGAAGAGGGCGAAGACGAAGCCGCCCACCCCGCCCCCGACGTAGCGCTCGAAGGCGACGAAGTTGACGTTGGCGCCGTTGAGGATGAGCTCGACGCCCATGAGCACGCCCACCGCGTTGCGGCGGGTGGCCACGGTGACCAGGCCCAGGGCGAAGAGCAGGGCGCCGACCACGAGGTAGTGCGCGAGAGAGATGGTCATGGCGGGGACCCGGCCGTCAGTCGGCCTTGAGCTCCTTGCGCGCGATGATGACCGCGCCGATGAGGGTGGCGAGGAGCACCAGGGAGGCGACCTCGAAGGGCAGGAGCCAGTGGGTGAGGAGCGCGTCGCCCAGCGCCTCGGTGGTGGGGGCGAGCGGCCCCGGCACCGAGGTGCGCCAAGGGGTGAGCACCGCCACCGCCACCAGGACCGGCACCATGGCCACCAGCAGGAGCAGGCCGCCGAAGAGGCCGAAGCTCGAGTTGGAGACGTTCACCTCGGTGATCTTGTTGGTGAGCAAGACCGCGAAGAGCACCAGCACCATGACGCCGCCCACGTAGACCAGCAGCTGGGCGATGGCCACGAAGTCGGCGGAGAGGAGCACGTAGAGCGACCCGGCGCCGAGGAGCGACGCCAGCAGTCCCAGCGCGCTGTAGACGATGTTCCGGAAGAACGCCACCAGCGCGGCGCCGAGCAGCGTCAGGAGCGAGAGGACGTAGAAAAGGACCGCCACCAGGCCGCCCTGGCCCTGGCCCTGGCCGGCGCCCGGCGCGCTCTCGGCCGCGGGGGCGATGGCCACCACGCCGAGCACGGCCACGAACAGGACCACCACCACCGATGCGGCGGCCCAGGCGACGAGTCTTCGGAGGCGAGGGGGCATGAGGGCGTCCTAGGTGGGCTCCGGCTTCTTCGGAGAAGGAGTCGCCGCCGGGGCCGGTGCGGCTGCGGTCGCCGTTGCCGGTTCGGCCGCGGTTGCGGTTGCCGGTTCGGTCGCGGTTGCGGTTGCCGGTTCGGTTGCGGTTGCCGGTGCGGTTGCCGTTGCGGCTGCGGCTGCGGCTGCGGCTGCCGGTGCCGGTGCGGCCGCGGTTGCCGGTGCCGTTGCGGCCGCGGCTGCCGTTGCGGCCGGCGCGGCCGCAGGCTTGACCGCAGCGGCGGGCTTCGCGGCCGGCGTCGCCGTCGGCGGTGCGGGCGGCTCGGGCGGCAGGAACTCCGGCGCGGGCGCGTCCCAGGCGCGGGCCTCGAGCATGGGCCGCAGGATCGCGCCCAGGGGCGCGCGCGGGTAGTAGGTCGCGTCCTTCGGCACCTTGTAGACCGACCAGGGCTTCATCGGGTCCGACCAGCGGATGGTCAGGTTCCGCAGGTGACGGGTGGAGGCCTCGAACTCGCGGGTGTGCTGGATGGAGCCGGTCGGGCAGGGCTCGACGCACAGGCCGCAGTACATGCACTTGGCCTCGTCGATGTCGAACTGCGTGACCAGGCGCTGCTTCGGGTTCAGCGGGTCCTTCTCCAGCTCCATCGAGATGCAGTTGATGGGGCAGGCGCGCTCGCAGGCCTGGCAGCCGGTGCAGATCGAGACGTCGACCTCGAGGAAGCCGCGGTAGCGGGGGGGCAGCATGTCGCGCACCGGCAGCGGCGTGCGATCGGGGTACTGCACCGTGACCGGCCGCCGGAGCAGGTAGGAGAGCGTGACCGAAAGGCCGTGCCAGAAGGACCACACGGTGGTCCCGATGCCGCGGGTGTACGCTCGGACGGTCTGGGGCATGTCGTGCGTTCCCGTCACCAGTTGGAGAGGTCGACCCGGTCGCCCACCGCACCGATGTTGCGGTAGGTGAGCCGGAGGAAGAAGAAGGCCGCCACGGCGCCCACCACCAGGAAGGTGATCCCGGAGGCGAGGCTCACCCAGGGCGCGCCCTCCACCAGGATCTGCCAGAAGAGCGTCCCCACGAAGCAGGCAAAGGCGAAGGGGACGAGGTACTTCCAGCAGAGCGACATCATCTGGTCGACGCGGATGCGTGGCAGCGTCCAGCGGACCCAGATGATGACGAAGACCAGGAACACGGTCTTGAGGACGAAGACCAGCATGGAGAGGAGCTGCCAGCCCCACCAGGCCAGGCCCGGGAGGTCGCCGGTTCCGCGCGCCGACTCGAACATGGCGGGGCCGACGAAGGGGATCTGCCAGCCGCCGAAGAACAGCGTCACGGCCACGGCCGACATCACCCAGAGGTTTCCCCACTCGACCAGGAAGTAGATGGCGAACCGGAAGGACGAGTACTCCGACAGGTAACCGGCCACCAGCTCCGACTCGGCCTCGGGCAGGTCGAAGGGGGTGCGGTTCCCCTCGGCCAGCTGGGCGACGAAGAAGATGACGAAGGCCAGCGCGGCGAAGGGGTTGGTGAGCGCGAACCACTGCCAGGGCCAGGCGCCCTGGCTGCGGATGATCCCCTGCATGGAGAGCGTGCCGGCCATGAGCACCGGCACCATCACGGCCAGGCTGGCCGGGATCTCGTAGGAGACCACCTGGGCGGCGGACCGCATGCCGCCGAAGAGCGCCCACTTGGAGTTGGAGCCCCAGCCGGCGATCAGGATCCCCACCACCACCAGCGCCGTGACGGAGATGATGTAGAAGATGCCCACGTTCAGGTCGGCGGCGATGAGGCTCTCGCCGAAGGGCAGCGCCACGAAGGTGAGCGCGAACCCCGTCAGCACGAAGTAGGGCGCCGACCGGAACAGGATCTTGTCCGCCTCGGCGGGGATGAGGTCCTCCTTGAAGAGCAGCTTGACCGCGTCCGCGATCCACTGCAGGAACCCGGCCGCGCCCACGCGGTTGTAGCCGACGCGGCTCTGCATGCGCGCCGAGACCCGCATCTCGAACCAGACGGTCATCCCGGAGATCACCGCGCCGAAGGTGACCAGGGCCACCGCCAGGACCGCCAGGATGACGGCGCGCAGCGCCAGCTGCCCGCCGGCGGACCAGGTGGCGGGCTGCAGCCCGCCGAAGGTGATGCGGGCGGCGAGCGCGTTCAGCACCTCGGGCCTGGAGAGCGGCGACAGGACCAGCACGGCGCCGAACAGCGCGCCGGGCAGCCCGATGGCGATGGCCAGCGTCCAGATGAGCGCCTTCCGGGCGCGGCGGCGCGCGGCGTCGGGCACTTGCGGCGTGGAAACGGCGGCTCGGGGCCGGTCACCCTGAGCTTGTCGAGGGGTCATCGGTCGATCTCCGGCGCGACGACATCGAGCGACGCGATCAGGGCCACCAGGTCGCCGATCATCAGCCCCGGCGAGATCGCGTCCACGATCCCCATGGCGGTGAACGAGCCGGTCCGGGCCCGCACCCGATGCGCCTTCTCGGTCCCGTCCGAGACCACGTAGTAGGCCATCTCGCCGCGCGCGCTCTCCACGCGCGAGAAGGCCTCGCCGGCCTCGGGCTTGATGCGGCGCGGGACCTTGGCCATGTACTCACCCTCGGGGAGCGACTCGAGCGCCTGGCGGACGATCTTGGACGACTCGGCCATCTCCAGGCAGCGCACGTAGTACCGGTCGAAGCAGTCCCCCACCTTGCCGTAGAACCCCTTGCCCACCGGGATCTGGAACCGGAAGCTGGGATAGGCGCCGTAGGGCATGTCGCGCCGGAGGTCCCAGTCCACGCCCGAGCCGCGCAGGTTCGGGCCCGAGAGGCCATAGTTCCTGGCCAGGTCGGCCGGGATCACCGCCACCCCGGCCAGGCGCTTCACGTACACCTCGTTGAACGAGATGAGCCGGTCGAACTCGGTCAGGAACCGGTCGAAGTGGTCGAGGAACTTGAGGGTCCGGTCGCGCCAGCCCTCGGGCAGGTCGAAGGCCACGCCGCCGATGCGGTGGTAGTTGTAGGTCAGCCGGGCACCGCAGAGCGCCTCGATGAGGTCGTTGATGGCCTCGCGCTCGCGGACCCCGTGGAGCATGGGCGTGAAGGCGCCGAGGTCCATGGTCATGGTCCCCACCGAGATGAGGTGGGAGGCGATGCGGCACAGCTCGCAGGAGATGGCCCGGAGCCACCGGGCCCGCGGCGGGATCTCCAGCTTGAGCAGCCGCTCCACCGCGATGGCGTAGCCCTCGTTGGCGAACATGGCCGCCACGTAGTCGACCCGGTCGGTGAAGGGCATGAACCCCGGGTAGCCCACCATCTCGCCGATCTTCTCGATGGAGCGGTGCAGGTAGCCGACATCCGGGATGGCCGTGCGGATGACCTCGCCGTCGGTCTCCACCATGAAGTTGATGACGCCGTGGGTGGACGGGTGCTGCGGTCCGAAGTTGAGGACCATCTCCTCGCCGTCCGTCTGCATCCGCCGGAGGATGAGCCGTTCCATGTTCGCTCTCAGGCCTTCTCGGTGGGGACAGGGGCCGGGGCGGCCGGGGCCGCAGCGGGCGGCGGCGCGGGCGGGGCGGCGGCGGCGCGGGCCTTCAGATCCAGGCGCCGCAGCTCGACCAGCGGGTTCTCGCGCGTGTTGCCGATGCCGTGGTAGCCGCCCGCCTCCTGGTAGTCCTTGCGCAGCGGGTGGCCGATCCAGTCGTCGGGCATGAGGATGCGGCGCAGGTCCGGGTGGCCGGTGAACTCGACGCCGAACAGGTCGAACACCTCGCGCTCGAACCAGTTGGCGGTCTTCCACACCGACTCGACCGTGGGCACGCGCGGCGCGGCGCGGTCGGCCTCGACCTTGAGGACGATGCCGTGCCGGTGGCGGAAGGAGAAGAGGTGGTAGACGACCTCGATCACGTTCCGCTTGGGCCAGTCCACGGCCGTCAGGTCCTCGAGGAAGTCGAGCTCGAGCCCCGGCTCGTCGCGGGCGAACCGGCACACCTCGGCGATCCGCCCGGCCTTCACCAGGCAGAACGCGTCGACCTTGGGCTCCGAGAGCGCTCCCACGTCCTCGCCGAACCTGGCCGTGAGCCGTTCGTGCAGTTCCTGCGTCGTCATGCTCGGTCGATCTCCCGCCCGGCGAGGGGCATTCCCTGTCCCTTTCTGTCCGACAGCTCCGGCAGCGCGATCTACCGGTCCAGCGGGATCACCTGCGCGCTCGCGGGCCGCCTCTTCTCCGCCCAACGCTCGCCGCGCACGATCTCTTGCAGCCGGATCAAACCCTCCGTCAGCGCCTCGGGCCGAGGCGGGCAGCCCGGGACGTAGACGTCCACCGGGATGACCTTGTCGACGCCCTTGCACACGGAGTACGCGAGCTGGAACAGGCCGCCGCAGTTCGCGCAGGAGCCCATCGAGATCACGTACTTGGGCTCGGGCATCTGGTCGTAGAGGAGCTTGGCGCGCAGCGCCATCTTGTAGGTGAGCGTGCCCGCCACGATCATGAAGTCGGCCTGGCGCGGCGAGGCGCGCGGGATGGCCCCGAAGCGCATCAGGTCGGCGCGCGGCCCGCCGGTCTGGATGAGCTCGATGCCACAGCAGGCGAGCCCGAAGAGCAGGTAGTAGAGCGAGCTCTCGCGCGCCAGGTTGATGAGCTTGTCGAGCTGGCTGGTGTGGAACAGGGTGACGTCCCCTCCCACCTCGCCATGGCCCGTCTTGCCCGTCTGCATCGGCGTCCTCTCTCCCTCTCCCGACTATGCGGCCGGGCGATCGCTCGCCCCAGGGCCAGACTGTCCGTCCGCCTCGACCTGCCGTCCGACCTGGGGGCGGGCGCCCAGCTTCTTCACCCAGTCCAGGTCGCCGCGGGCCCAGATCCACCCCAGACCCACCAGCAGGATCACCGTGAAGGCCAGCAGCTCGAGCAGCGCCGTCCAGGCCAGCAAGGGGCTGGTGTGGACCCACTTCCTGTAGACGGCCACCACCGGGAAGGTGAGGGCGACGTCGACCTCGAAGATCACGAACACCAGGGCGACCATGTAGAAGCGGGGGTTGAAGTTGAACCACGCCACCCCGACGGGGCGCTCGCCGCACTCGTACGTGCTCGCCTTCTCGGGATTGGGCGCCCGAGGTCCGACCAGTCGCGAGGCGGTGATTCCACCTAGAGCGAACAGGACGGCGACCACCGCGAAGGCGAGGACGGCTGCGAAGTCAAATCCCATGCGCGTAACCCAGAATTTACGTATCCTCCTGCCAACTCAGAGGAAACGCAGCAGGGGATACTCCCGAGAAGCCATGCAAGTCAAGCGCCGGAAACCCATTGACAAAGGCGTGACGCGCAGGCAGTTAAGGGCCCGTTTCCTCGACCAGGTCTCATGAGCCAACTCCAAGCCTACGTTCCCATCGCGCTGGTGCTCCTGCTCGCGGGGCTCATCGGCTGGGCGATGGTGTTCCTGTCCAACGTCCTCGGCCCGCGGCGGCCGAGCCAGGTCAAGGAAACGCCGTTCGAGTGCGGCTCGGTGCCGGTCGGATCGGCGCACGAGCGGTTCGGCGTGAAGTTCTACGTCGTCGCCATCCTCTTCATCGTCTTCGACATCGAGGCGGTGTTCGTCTACCCCTGGGCCGTGCTGCTCCTGCCCGATGCGCAAGGCCACGCGGGGCTGGGCTGGCCCGGTTACATCATCATGGGGATCTTCGTGGCGACCCTGCTGGCGGGCCTGGTGTACGTCTGGAAGAAAGGCGTGCTCGACTGGGCCGACTAGGGGCCGCCGAGCGGCCCCGGAGGCGACGACGAGATGGTTTCCATCGGCGATGGAGTCCCGGCCATCACCACGCGCCGCGAGGAGGCGCTGACCGGCCTGCAGGGGCTCGTGTCCAAGGGGCTGGGCTGGGCCCGCAAGTACTCCCTCTTCCAGTACCCGTTCGTCACGGCCTGCTGCGGCATGGAGTACATGACGCTCTCCTCCGCCCGCTACGACCTGGACCGCTTCGGCGCCGCGCTCCCGCGCTTCTCGCCCCGGCAGGCGGACCTGCTCATGGTGGTGGGCACGGTCAACTGCAAGCAGGCCCCCATCCTCCGCCGCGTCTACGAGCAGATGGCCGATCCGAAGTGGGTCATCGCCTTCGGCGTGTGCGCCAGCTCGGGCGGCTTCTACGACAACTACGCCACCGTGCAGGGGATCGACCGCATCGTCCCGGTGGACGTGTACATCCCCGGCTGTCCACCCCGGCCGGAGCAGGTCCTCGACGGCATCATGCTCCTGCAGCACAAGATCCAGAACCAGCCGCACAGGCTCATCGACCGCAAGCCCCTTCCCATCGCTCCCCCCGGGACGCGGGAAGGATGAGGGCAGGCCCGCCATGTCCAAGGCCGTGATCGGCGCGCTCCTGGAGCGCTTCCCCGATGCCGTGACCGACGCCTACGAGGGTGTGGGCGGCGACGACTGCGCCTTCGTCGAGAAGGAGCGGATCGCCGACGTCTGCCACCACCTGCGCGAGGTGGAGAAGTTCGATCTGGCCCCGTACATCACGGCGGTCGACTACCTCGGCCGGGAGCCGCGCTTCGAGGTGGTCTACAACCTGCTCTCCATCCCGCGCAGCGCGCGCATCCGACTCCGGGTCAGGGTGCCCGAGGGCGAGGATTGCGTGGTGCCGTCGGTGACGGGAGTCTGGCGCGGGGCCGACTGGTTCGAGCGCTACTGCTTCGACATGTACGGGATCGGCTTCACCGGCCACCCGGACCTGCGGCGGCTCTTCATGTACGACGAGTTCGTCGGGCACCCGCTGCGCAAGGACTACCCGCTCAAGGGGCGCCAGCCGCTGGTCCCCGAGCGCCGGGTCGACGACATCTACCGCGGCCCGGGCCCCGCCGGCAGGGACTGACCATGACCTCCCGCACCCACGAGCCTGCGACCACCAGCGCGCCCCAGGGGCCCGCCGGCCTCGACACCCGCGCCACCCGCGCGCCGCAGAGCGATCTCGACGCGCCCTTCCCCGCCAAGCGGATGGTGGTGAACCTCGGCCCCTCGCACCCGGCCATGCACGGCGTGACCCGGGCGGTGGTGGAGCTGGAGGGCGAGATCATCCGTTCCATGAAGCTCGACATCGGCTTCCTGCACCGGGGCTTCGAGAAGAGCTGCGAGAACGTGACCTGGGGCCAGTGCTTCCCCTACACCGACCGGCTCAACTACGTCAGCTCCATCATGAACAACGTCGGGTTCGCCCTGGCGGTGGAGAAGCTGTGCCGCCTGGAGATCCCGGAGCGGGCCCGCTACCTGCGGGTCGTCACCAGCGAGCTGCACCGGATCTGCGACCACCTCACGCTGGTGGGCGCCATGGGGCTGGAGCTCGGCGCCATGACCGTCTTCCTCTACGCCATCGAGGCGCGGGACGTGATCTGGGACCGGCTCACCGAGATCTGCGGGGCCCGGCTCACCTCCAACTACGGCCGCATCGGCGGCGTCTCGCGCGACATGCCCGACGGCTGGGCCGAGAAGACGCTGGCCACGCTCGACCGGGTGGCCCAGATCCGGGAGGAGATCGACGGCCTGCTCACCGCCAACCGCATCTTCCTCGACCGCTGCCAGGGGACCGGGAAGATCTCGCGGGAGGACGCCATCGAGCTGGGCTTCACCGGGCCGTGCCTGCGCGCCACCGGCGAGCCCTACGACGTCCGCAAGGCCTTCCCCTACCTGGTCTACGACCGCCTCGACTTCGACGTGCCGGTGGGCACCAACGGCGACAACTTCGACCGCTACCTGATGCGCATGGAGGAGATGCGGCAGTCGGACCGGATCGTCCGCCAGTGCTTCGAGCAGATGCAGCCGGGCGACATCATCGTCCAGGACTGGCGCTACGCGCTCCCGCCCAAGCCGCTGGTGTACGGGACCATCGAGGGCCTGATGGCCCACTTCAAGCAGGTGATGGAAGGCATCAAGGTGCCGGCCGGCGAGGCCTACAGCTACACCGAGGCCGCCAACGGCGAGCTCGGGTTCTACGTGGTCTCGGACGGCGGCGGGCGGCCCTACAAGCTGGGGCTGCGCGCGCCGGGCTGGCCCATGCTGGCGGCCCTGCCGCACCTGACCAAGGACGCGCTGCTGGCGGACCTCGTCCCCACCTTCGACAGCATCAACATGATCGGCGGCGAGGTCGAGCAGTAGCCGCCGCAGGCGAGATCGCGATGGCCGACGAGAAGAAGCCCCAGGCAGCCCCTCCCGAGCGTAGCGCCGCCGCAGGCGGCGCGGAGTCGAAGGGACCCTCCAGGCCGGCCGGGCCGCCGCCCCCCCAGAACCCGGGGTTCGTCACCGCCACCATCGACGGCCGCGAGGCCGTGGTGAAGCCGGGCACCACCGTCATCGAGGCCGCCAAGAGCGTCGGCATCGAGATCCCGTACTACTGCTACCACAAGCGGCTCACCGTCGCGGCCAACTGCCGGATGTGCCTGGTGGAGATGTCGAACGCGCCCATGGGCAAGCTCATGCCCGCCTGCCAGATGACGCTGGCCGAGGGCGTGGTCGTCAAGACCGATTCCCCACGGGTCAAGGACCAGCAGCGGGCCACGCTGGAGTTCCTGCTCCTCAACCACCCGGTGGACTGCGCCATCTGCGATCAGGCCGGCGAGTGCAAGCTGCAGGACTACTACATGGGGTTCGACCGGACGCCCTCGCGCCTGGACGTCCCCAAGGTGGTGAAGGGCAAGCGCATCTGGCTCGGACCGCAGGTCACCCTCGATCAGGAGCGGTGCATCCTGTGCACCCGCTGCGTCCGGTTCATGCGCGAGATCGCCAAGGACCCGCAGCTCGGGGTCGCGCAGCGCACCAACCAGAGCTTCATCGAGACCGCCCCCGGCCAGCCGCTCGACAACAAGTACTCGGGCAACGTGGTCGACATCTGCCCGGTGGGAGCCCTCACCTCGAACGACTTCCGCTTCCGCGGCCGGGTCTGGTTCATGAGCGCGGCCCGCTCCATCTGCACCGGCTGCGCCCGCGGCTGCAACACCTTCCTCGACTACCTGAACGACACCACCTACCGCTACCGCCCCCGCGAGAACGACGCCGTCAACCAGGAGTGGATGTGCGACGACGGCCGGCTCTCCTACAAGTACCTGAACCGGAACCGGGTGCTCCGGGCCCGCGTCGGCAGGGGCGCGCACCCGGAGGCGACCGAGCGCCAGGCGGCGGTGGCGCGGGCCGCCGAGATGCTGGCGGAGCAGGCCAGGGCGGGCGGGCTGGCGCTGCTGGTGTCGCCGGTGGCCTCCCTCGAGGACGTGCTGGTGACCCTGGCGGTGGCGCGCCAGGGGCTGGGGCTCACCGAGGTGTTCGTGGGCGGCCGGCCCGACGGCTGGCAGGACGACTTCCTGAAGCGCGCCGACGAGAACCCTGACCGGCGCGGGCTGGAGCTGGCTGCCCAGGCCTTCGGGGTGGCGCTCCGGGCCTTCGCCGAGCTGCCCCCCGCGGTCCAGGCCGGCCAGGTGAAGGTGCTGTGGGCGGTGGGGACCGAGCTGCCGGTCGAGGGCGCCGCGGCGAAGCTGGCCGGGCAGACCGCCATCGCCCAGGCCAGCGGCAACCTGGCCGGGCTGACGGTCATCGCGCAGGCGGTCAACGACGACGCGCTGGCGCAGGCGGCGGAGGTGCTCTTGCCGGCCGCGACGCACGCGGAGTCGGATGGGACCTTCGTCAACTTCGAGGGGCGCGCCCAGCGCTTCGAGATGGCCTACTTCCCGCGCGGCCAGTCGCTCCCGCACTGGAGGCTCTCGGGCGAGATCGGCCGGGCCCTCGGGCTCGAGCACCTGTACGCCACCGCGCGCGAGGCCTTCCAGGCGCTCTCCCCGAAGCTGGGCAGCGCGCTGGGCGACTTCCGCTGGGACTCGCTCCCGTCGGTGGGCCGGCGGCGAGGGCTCGTCCCGCTGGCGGCCGGCACGGTCGACGGCCGGCTGCCGGGCTATCGCGAGCGGGTCCCGGCCGAGACCAGCGAGGACCAGCGGCGGGCCCTGGCGCGGCTGCCGGAAGGAGGGCATCCGTGAAGCGCTTCTTCGGCATGATCGCCGTGCTGGTCGGGCTGTTCGTCACGCTCGTGCTCCTGTCCGCCTTCGGCTACTGGTTCGCGGCCGAGTGCGGCAACTTCGCCAACTGGCTCACCTGGAAGATGGCAGGTGGGGAGTACGTCTGGCGCGAAGGCCCGATGTACGTGGGCGTCACCGTCTGGAACATCGTCCTGCTCATGCTCCTGCTGGTCATGCCGGCGGCGTCCCTGCTCACCGTGGCCGAGCGGAAGTGGTCGGCCATGATGCAGAACCGGGTCGGCGCCAACCGCATCAAGGTGTTCGGGAACCCCCTGGGCGGGATCCCCTACCTCCTCGCCGACGCGCTCAAGATGCTGACCAAGGAGCGCGTCGAGCCGCGCGGGCGCACGCGCTTCCTGTACGAGCTGGCCCCCGTCCTCTCCTTCGCGCCGGTGTTCGCACTGTTCGCGGTGGTGCCGGTGGGGATGCCTCTGGCCGTGTCGAGCATCCCCGGCTTCGCCGCCGCGCCCGCCAGCCTGGAGAAGATCGCGCTCCAGGTCGCCGATCCCGACGTCGGCCTCCTCTTCCTGTTCGCGTTCGCCTCGCTGGCCGTCTACGGCACCGCGCTGGCCGGCTGGTCCTCCAACAGCAAGCTGGCGCTGCTCGGGGGCGTGCGCGCCTCCTCGCAGATGATCAGCTACGAGGTCTCCCTCGGCCTCTCGCTGGTGGGCTGCATGCTGGCCTACCGCACCCTGCGGCTCGAGGAGATGGTGGCGGCCCAGGGCAACGCTGTCATCGGGCCCATCCCCGCGCTCGGGATCCTGCTCCAGCCGGTGGGGTTCCTGGTCTTCTTCGCCAGCGCCTTCGCCGAGACCAAGCGCGCGCCCTTCGACCTGCCCGAGGGCGAGAGCGAGATCGTCGGCTACTTCATCGAGTACTCGGGGATGAAGTTCGGGCTCATGTTCCTGGCCGAGTTCGCCGAGATCGTGGTCCTGTCCGGGATCGTCACCGCCGTCTTCCTGGGCGGCTGGCACCCGGTCCTCTTCGAGGGCTGGTTGCGGGACACCCTGTCGCCGTTCTGGTTCGCCGCCCTGGGGGCGGGGGTGTTCCTGGCCAAGATGATCGTCATCATGTGGCTCCAGCTCACCATCCGCTGGCTGCTCCCCCGCTTCCGCTACGACCAGATCCAGAAGCTGTGCTGGAAGATCCTCCTGCCCACCGCCCTGGCCAACGTGTTCGTGACGGCCGCGGTGGCGCTCATCGATCCCAGCCTGACGTTGCTCGCCTGGGTGGGGATCGCCACCCTGGTGATCATCGGGGTCCTCACCGCCGCCGCCGGCCGCGTGCCGGCGCCGGCCCCCGCGCAGGCTGGGGCGGGCTCGGCCCATGCAGTCGCAGGGGGACACTGATCCGCCATGCCTTATCCGCTCGAGCCCGCCCCCGCCGACCTGCGCGAGAAGATGTACTTCCCGGCGATCATCCGGGGCGTCGTCGACCTCACCCGGCACTTCCTTCGCAACCTCTTCTTCTCGCGCGATCCCAACCCCGACATCCTGGCCCGCCCGCGCGGCCGCTTCGGGATGTCGGACAACGTCACCCTCCTGTACCCGGAGGAGAAGCAGCCCTATCCGCCCGGCTACCGCGGGCTGCACCGGCTGGTGCCGCGCGAGGACGGGAAGCCGCGCTGCGTGGCGTGCTACATGTGCGCCACCATCTGCCCGGCCCAGTGCATCTACATCGAGGCGGGCGAGTATCCCGACGACCCCATCGAGAAGTACCCGGTCCGCTTCGTCATCGACGAGCTGCGCTGCATCGTGTGCGGGTTCTGCGTCGAGGCCTGCCCCAAGGACGCCATCCGCATGGACACGGGCGAGCACGCGCCGCCCTCCTACCAGCGCTCGGCCCAGATCTGGGACGAGAAGCGGCTCCTGCGCGGCCCGCCGGTCTCGTACCAGTACGATCCCTGGCTGGGCCGCGGCCATCCCGGCATCCCGCCCGCCGAGCTGGAGCGCATGCGCGCCGGCGCCCGGCCCTTCCCGGCCGTGGCCACCGACGAGGCCAGCCAGACCCCGGGGTTCTCGGTGCGGGCGCTGGCGGCCGAGGCCAGGCAGCGCGCGGAGGGCGACAAGCGCTGATCCGGGAGCGGGCACGGGGAGGCGAGCTGCCGCTCGAGACCGCCCCCACTCCGGCGGACCGGCTCGCCGCGGCCCTGGCGATCCCCGCGCTGGCGCTGGCCGCGCTGCTCGCGGACCTCGGCCGCATCCACGCGCTCGAGCACGGCGACTCGGTCGTCCCGGTGCTGGTGTCGCTGCAGCGCTGGACGCCCATGTACTGGGACCAGGAGCGCTACGGGATGCTGGTCCCGCTCCTGGCGCTGCCCTTCCGCGACTGGCTGGCCAATCTGCTGCTGCAGCGCGGGCTCCTGGTGCTGGGGGGGCTGGCCTCGGTGGTGCTCCTGGCGCGCTATGCGCTGCCGCGCCGGAGCTGGCTCGTGGCCGGGCTCGTGGGCGCGGCCTCGCTGCTCGTGCTCATGCCGGCCCCCTGGCTCTTCGAGTACCTGGGCGATCAGCCCTACGGACTGTCGGCGGCGCTGGTCCTGGCAGGCCTGATCGCGGCGGAGCCGCGCGCCGGCCGCCGGGGGGCGGCGCGGCTCGGCGCGGCCGCGGCGCTGTGCCTGCTGGGCCACTGGGTCAACGCCGCGGCGGGGGTCTTCCTGGCGCCGGTGGCGCTGGCGCGGGCCGTGGCCGACCGGCTCGAGGGCGAGCCCGGGCCTGCCGTGCGGGTCCGGCTGGGGCTCGATGTCGGGCTGCTCGGGCTGGGGCTGGCCGCCGGCAGGGCAAGCATCTGGCTCTACCCGGTGATCACCGGCTACCCGCTCCGGCTGGACCTCGGCACCTGGCCCGTCTCGGCCTGGCCGGAGATGCTGGGCAAGCTGCTCCGCAATGGCCTGGCCGGCGCGGGCCCGGCCTGGCCCGCCGCCCTGGCGGCAGCGGTCGCGGTCGGGCTCCTCCTGCCGTGGCGCGCGGTCGAGGGGGAGGCGTCCACCTCGCCCCGGCTGCGCACCGCGCTCCGGGCCCTGGCGCTGTGTGCGGCCGCGCTGGCCTACGCCCTCGTCACCGCCTCGCTGCGCTGGGTGTCGGCCAACGCCTTTCACTGGCGGTACCTGGCCCCGTCCCTGCTGCTGGTGCACCTGGCCGGCCTGTCCTTCCTGGCCGAGCCGCTCTGCCGCCGGCCGCGCGCCCATCGGCCGGCACTGGCCCTGGCGCTGATCCTCCTCCCGGCGGCGGCGGTGGCGGCCTACGGCCCGCCCTCGCTGGCCCGCGTGCGCGCCGACCTGGACGCGAAGCTCGGGACCTGGACCGAGGACATCCTGGCCGCCCGCTGCGACCTGGTGGCCGGCGACTACTGGTCGGTCTGGCCGGCGGTGTGGCACGCAGGCTGGGTGGCGCACCGGCGCGGGGTGCCCGCGCCGTACGGCATCACCCATCGCACCAACGCCACCGCCCGGTTCTGGAAGGATCGTCCCGCCGCGGAGCTCCGCATCTGCCGGGTCCGCGGGGCGGAGGCCCAGTCCGAGTACTGGCTGCGCGCCTTCCACCTCTGGCCGGTGCGGGCGGTCGAGGAGCGGAGGACGGTCGAGGTGGCGGTTCCGGAGGGATGAACGAGGCGGCCGGGCCCGGAAACGGGAAGGCCCGCGCGCCGAGCAGGCGTGCGGGCCGGTCCTGGGTGCGGCGCTGGCCGGAGGTCAGATCCGGAATCTCACGCCCAGCATGAGCGTGACGGTGGTCTGATTGTAGTCACCGAAATGCGGGTGAACGGCGAACTCACCGAGGAAGCGCACCGTGGGGTTCATCTCGTAGAACCCGCCCGCGCCGAAGCGCATGGTGGCACCGTTGGTCGAGTCGCTGTGCACCCATGCGTGGGCGTAACCGAGGCCCAGGTCGCCGTACATGCCGAAGTCCCGCGCGGCGGTCCAGTTGAGCCGGACCGCCGGCACCAGCTCCACCACGCTGAGGTCGTGCTCGAGGCCCGAGTACGAGAGCGACCCGACGCCCGCGACCTGCACGCTGGGGCTGATCCGGGTGATCGGGACCTCCGCGTCGAACCGCAGCTGGTAGCCGTCGGCGTCGCCCAGCTCGGCGCCGAACAGGCCGCCCAGCCAGATGCCGGAGCCGCTGGACCGGCGTGCCTGTGCCTGCGCCGCGGCGGGGACGGCGAGCAGCGCCGCCAGGACGAGACCGGTGATCGAGCGTGACGTCATGCTTCTCTCCTCTCCCAAAAGAGTGCACCGAGTCGCGGGCATCCTATCCCCGAAGCGCCCGGTCGGAAACGATCGTGCTGGGGTGCGACCACGAGTGATGTGGGAGCAGACCCTTCAGGCCGGGGGGCCCAAGATGGGTTCTGCCTCCGCGGTGCGCACCTCGCGGTGCCCGAATGGCGCGATCCGCTGCAGGAACACGAAGCCCGGGAGGGCGAAGACGGTGGCGCAGGCCGCGAAGAAGAGCGGATAGCCCATCTGCTCCGCCAGCCACCCGCTGGGAAGCCCTGCGGCCCAGCGACCCACAGCAAAAAGGGACGAAAGCAGCGCGAACTGGGTGGCGCTGTACCGCTTGTCGCACACGCGCAGCAGGAGCACACCCTGCGCGGCGGTACCCATCCCCTGGGCGGCCTGCTCCGAGGCGATCGAGGCGTAGGTCCAGGCGCGCGTGGCCAGGTCGATGGAGGGCAGGCTGGCGCACAGGTGCAGGTCGAGCGGGGCATGCCGCGCCAGGGCGGCCACCGAGTAGAGGAGGTTGGCGCCGGCCTGGAGGAAGCCGAAGGCCCACAGCGCCCGGCCCAGGCCGATGCGCATCATGACGGCCGCGCCGACCAGCGAGCCGGCGATGGTGGCGATGGTCCCGATGAGCTTGATGGCGGCCCCGGCCTCGGCGTTGGTGAAGCAGAGGTCCTTGAGGAAGTAGTTCACCATCGTGCCGCCCATGTTGTCCCCGAACTTGTAGAAGACCAGGAACAACCCCACCGCGATGGCGTCGGTGCGGCGGAAGTAGTGGGCGATGGGCTCGACCACGGCCGAACCCAGCGTCCGGGGCACGGCGGTGGGCCGCTCCGGCTCCGGCGAGGCCAGGGTCACCAGCACGAAGGCGCCGAAGAGCGCAGCCACCCCCAGGAAGAGCACCGGCCAGGGCAGGTAATCGGAGAGCGAGACCAGCAGCGCCCCCGCCACCAGCATGCCGATCCGGTACCAGAGGATGCGAAGCCCGGAGGCTGGCTCCCGCTCCTCGGGTCGGAGCAGCTCGACCGCGTACGCGTCGAGGGCGATGTCCTGGGTGGCGGAGAAGAAGGCCACCAGGAAGCCGAGGACCGCGGCCACGGTCAGGGCCGTCCCCGCGAGCTGCTTCTGGCCGGCGATGCGCCAGCCGTACATGGCCAGCGCCACGAAGGTGGCGGCCAGGGCGAGCTGCATGGCCACCACCCAGCTGCGCCGGCGGCCCGGCCAGCGGAAGGCGTACCGATCCACCAGCGGCGACCACAGGAACTTCACCGTCCAGGCGATGGAGATGCCGGAGACGATCGCCAGCTCCGCCTTGGAGACCCCGTGATCGATGAGGAAGAACTGGAACGCGACGTAGACCCATCCCAGGGGCATCCCGGACGAGAGGGAGAGCAGGGACAGGAGGTGGACGCTCGGCGAGAGGAGGACGCGTGCGCCGCGGGAGGGAGGGGCGGGGGTCGTCAAGGCGGGGGACAGAGTAGACGAGGAGGTCTCTTTGCGAAACCCGGGCTCGCAGACGTGGTCGTGATCGTGGAGGTGGACGTAGAGGTGGACGACTTTCCAGGCTCGTCCGCGTCCAGGTCCAAGTCTACGACCACGTTGGTGACCAAGGTAGACCTAGCGCCCGTCCGGCCGCACCGCGGCCGCGAACTCCCCCGCCCCGCGCGTGTTCAGCACCTCGTCGCGCCGGGCCCATCCGCGGCGGGCGGTGATGGCGGCGTAGCCGAGATAGCCGAGCGAGGCGGTGGAGTGTGCGTCGACCGAGAGCACCAGCGGGATCCCGCGCGCCCGGGCCGCCCGGATCCAGCGCGGCTCGAGATCCAGCCGGCGCGGGTCGCCGTTCACCTCGACGGCCCCGCGCGACGCGGCCAGCGCGTCCAGCACCTCCTCGACCCGCACCGCGTACGCGTCTCGCTCGCCCAGCAGCCGCCCCACGCCGTGCCCCCAGATCTTGAAGATGGGCAGCGACATGGCGCGCACCAGCCGGCGCGTCATCTGCTCCTCGTCCATCTTCATGCGCGAGTGCACGCTGGCCACCACCACCTCGAGCCGCTCCAGCACCTCGTCCGGCCAGTCCAGCGCCCCGTCCTCCAGGATGTCGGCCTCGGTCCCCTTCAGGAGCCGGATGCGAACCTTCTCCTGCACCTGGTCGATCTCGTCCCACTGCCGGCGGAGCCGGTCCACCGACAGGCCGCCGGCGTACCCGGCGCTCTGCGAGTGATCGGTGACGGTGAGGTACTCCATCCCCAGCCCCTCGGCCGCGCGCGCCATCTCCTCCACGGTGGCCCGCCCGTCCGACCAGACCGTGTGGCAGTGCACCATGCCGCGCACGTCCTCGGCGCGGATCAGATCGGTGGGGAGCGTGCCGTCGCGCGCCGCCTCGATCTCGCCCGTGTCCTCCCGCAGCTCGGGCGGGATGGGCGGCAGCCCCAGCGCCCGGTAGAGGGCCTCCTCGCTCTCGATGGGGACCTTGGCGGCCGGATCGGGCGCCACGGCCGGGTCGCCGCCCGAGGGCGGAAGGCGGTGGAGGCCCCATTCGCTCAGCGTGTACCCCTGCTCGCGGGCCAGCCCGCGCAGGCGGACGTGGTGAGCCCTGGAGCCGGTGAGGTGGTGGAGAAGGGTGGCGAAGTCCTCGGGCGGCACCACCCGCAGGTCCACCTGCATCCCCCGCCCGAGCCGGGCCGTGGTCTTGGTGTCGCCGCGCGACAGGATCTCGACGCCGGGGTAGGCGCCCAGCCGGGCGGAGAGGGCGGCGGGATCGCGCGAGGCCGCCACCAGGTCCAGGTCGCCCACCGTCTCCCGGCCGCGCCGCGCCGAGCCCGCCAGCTCGACGGCCACCGCCGCCGGCGACCCGCGCAGGAACTCGACCAGCGGCGTCGCCTCGACCAGCGCCTCGGCCAGCAGGACGCGGTGGTCGGCGGCGCGCGCCCGCATGCGCGCGATGCCCTCCAGGATGTTGGCCTGGGTCCGCTCGCCGAAGCCCTTGACGCCGGCGACCCGGCCCTGGCGGCAGGCGGCCTCGAGGTCGGCCAGGCTGGCCACGCCCAGCGCGGCGTGCAGGGCGGCGATCTTCTTCGGGCCGAGATCGGGAACCTGCAGGAGCTCCAGGATCCCGGGCGGGTGACGGGCGCGCAGCTTGTCCAGCGTGTCGCTGCGGCCGGTGGCGTGCAGCGAGGCGATCTTGCCGGCCAGCGCCTCGCCGATGCCCGGGACCTCGGTGAGGCGCTTCTCGGCCACCAGGGCGCCGAGGTCCTGCGTCAGCCCCTCCAGGGCGCGGGCGCCGTTCTCGTATGCGCGGATCTTGAACGGGTTCTCGCCCTCCAGCTCGAGGAGCGCCCCCATCTCGCGCAGGGCCCGGGCGACGGCGAACTTGTCGAGCATGGGGTGGTTATAACCCCGGCGGGCAGTCGGTTCGCCCGCGCAGTGCCGCGCGGGGCAGGCGCTCCGGTATCTTGCTGGGCGTCGTGCGAGGGGGGAACGGGAGAGCGAGATGGGACACGAAGAGCACAAGCGCGAGGCGCCGAGGACGGTTCGCATCTTCGTGGTCACCACATCGGACTCGCGGGGCGAGGCCCAGGACATGGGCGGCGCCTTCCTGCGCGAATCCGCGACCCGGGCCGGCCACGAGGTGGCGGGCTACCGCCTGGTGAAGGACGAGCCGGCGCAGATCCGCGAGGCGCTGGACGCGGCGGCGGCCGCGCACGCCGACGCCATCATCGTGAACGGCGGGACGGGCATCGCCGGGAGGGACCGGACCTACGAGGCCGTGTCCGGCGTGCTCGAGAAGCGGATCGACGGGTTCGGGGAGCTCTTCCGGGCGCTCTCCTACGCCGAGATCGGCAGCGCGGCCATGCTCTCGCGCGCGGTGGGGGGCGTGTGGCAGGGGCGCGCCGTCTTCTCGGTGCCGGGCTCGCCGGCCGCGGTCCGGCTGGCATGGGAGAAGCTCATCGGGCCGGAGCTGGGCCACGTGGTGAGGGAGCTGAGGAAGGACCGGGCCGACCGTCGCGGTCTCCCATGATCTCCGCCCGGCGCGCCCGCTCGCTCCGCCCCCTGCTCGACGCCCTCTGCGCCGGCATGGACCGGAGCGCGCGCATCGCCGCCGACCCGGTGGAGTTCCCGCGCGGCTACCCGGACGCCGCCGACGCCGAGGTGGCGGGCCTCGTCGCCGTGAGCCTGGCCTACGGCCGCGCCGACGTGTTCAAGCCGGCGGTGGCGCGCGTGCTGGCGGCCATGGGCCCGTCGCCGGCCGGCTTCGCGGAGGCCTTCGCGGCCGCGCCCGACCGGGCCGCCTTCGACGGCTTCCTGTACCGGTTCAACCGCCCTGCCGACGTGGCGGCGCTGGTGGCGGCGGCGGGCCACCTTCGCCGGCAGCACGGCGGCCTGGGTCGGCGCTTCGCGGCGCTGTTCCGGGAGGAGCGCGGAGGGCCCACCGCCCTGCGGCCGGCGCTGGCACGCCTGGCGGAGGAGCTGCGCCGGGCGCCCCAGGTGGCGCCGCTCCTGCGCGGCCGCGGCGCGAGGGGGCTGCGCCATCTGTTGCCCGATCCCGCCGGCCCGGGCGCCTCCAAGCGCTGGAACCTGTACCTCCGCTGGATGGTGCGCGGGCCCGACGGCGTGGACCTGGGGCTCTGGAACGAGGTGCCCGCCTCGGCGCTGGTCGTCCCGCTCGACACCCACCTTCACCGGGTGGCCCGCGCGCTGGGCCTCACCGCTCGCCGGGACGCGAGCTGGCGCACCGCCGAGGAGATCACCGCCTCGCTGCGGCGGATCGATCCCGAGGACCCCGTCCGCTACGACTTCGCGCTCTGCCATCTGGGGATGAGCGGCCTGTGCCCGGCGCGCCGCGACCCGGCGCGTTGCGCGGCCTGCTCGCTGCGGGACGGGTGCCTGGCGGGACGGGCGAGCGCGCGCCCATCGGACGCGCCCCGGCGCGCAGGGGCAGCCGGTGCCGCCTCGCGATAACATGAGGCCGTGTCCGAGGTCCCCAACCCGCTCCGCCACAGCTTCCGCGCGCTGCGCCACCGCAACTTCCGGCTGTTCCTGGGCGGGCAGTTCGTCTCCCTCGTGGGCACATGGCTGCAATCGGTGGCGCTCGGCTGGCTCCTGTACCGGCTCACGCACTCCGCCCTCATCCTGGGCCTGTCCGGGTTCCTGACCCAGATCCCGAGCCTGGTGCTCTCGCCGCTGGCCGGCGTCTGGGCGGACCGCTGGAACCGGCACCGGATGGTGATCGGGACGCAGGTGCTCTCGATGGTCCAGGCGCTGGCGCTGACGGCGCTGGTGCTCTCGGGGCACGCGGCGGTGGTCCCCATCCTCTTCCTGCAACTGCTGCTCGGGATCGCCAACGCGGCGGACGTACCGGCGCGCCAGTCGTTCGTGGTCGAGATGGTGGCGGGGAGCGACGACCTCCCCAACGCCATCGCGCTCAACTCCTCGATCTTCAACCTGGCCCGGCTGGTGGGCCCGGCGCTGGCCGGGCCGCTCATCGCCGTGCTGGGCGAGGGAAACGTCTTCCTGCTGAACGGGCTCAGCTACCTGGCCGTCATCGCCGCGCTGCTCGCCATCCGCGTCCCGGAGCGCCCGCACCGGGTGGAGCCCTGGGCGGTGCTGCGGTCCCACCTCCACGATGGGCTCCGCTACGTGGCCGGGTTCGAGCCCATCCGCGCGGTCCTGGTGCTGCTGGCCTCGGTGAGCCTGTTCGGGATCCCCAACACCGTGCTGCTGCCCATCTTCGCGGGCGACGTCCTGCACGGCGACGCCCACACCTACGGGTTGCTGGTGGGGTCCATCGGCGTGGGCGCCCTGGTCGGAGCCCTGTACATGGCCTCGCGGCGAACGGTGGTCGGGCTGGGGCGGGTCATCGTGGTGGCGCTGTCGCTGTTCTGCGGCAGCCTGATCGCGCTGGCGCTGTGCCGCAACCGGTGGCTGGCGGTTCCCATCCTGGCGTGCACCGGGTTCGGGATGATGGTCCACATGGCCTCGTCCAACACCATCGTGCAGACGCTCGTCGATCCGGCCATGCGCGGGCGCGTCATGAGCTTCTACACGGTGGCGTTCATGGGCTCGGCGCCGCTGGGCAGCCTGCTCCTGGGCTGGTCGGCGAGCCGCATCGGCGCGCCCTGGACGAGTGGCCTGAGCAGCCTGATCTGCCTCGGCGCCGCCGTGGCCTTCGCCCGCAAGCTGCCCGGCCTCCGCGAGCAGGTGCGGCCCATCTACGCGCGCATGGGGGTCATTCCCGAGGTGGCCGAGGGCCTCCAGGCGGGGGAGGAGGCGGAGAGCGTGCAGCGGTGAGCCGGGTGGCGCGGGCGCGCCGCCACCCTCGCTCGACTCGAGGGTCCGCCCTCCCGGTCCGACAGGCCCGGGCTCACCACCCGCGCACGAGCCCGGACCGCGGGCCGTCGCTCCATCCCGGCGCGGCGCCGCCCGGGTTGCGAGCCAGCGCGCGCAGCCGCCGGATCCGCTCCTCCGCCGGCGGATGGGTCGAGAACAGCGCCCCCAGCCCTCGCGCCATGGCGCCGAACGGGTTCACGATGAAGAGGCTGGCCGTGGCCGGGCTGCCCTGGAGCGGCACCGCCTCGGCGCCGAGCTGCAGCTTCTCGAGGGCGCTGGCCAGCGCCAGGGGCTCGCCGGAGAGGCGCGCACCGGTCTCATCGGCCAGGAACTCGCGCGAGCGCGAGATCCCGAGCTGGACCAGCATGCCGGCCATGGGGGCGACCAGCACGGCCAGCAGCCCGCCTCCGCGCCCCTCCCCTTCCTCCTGCGAACCACCGAGGAGGTTCGAGAAGGCGAGTGCGTTGGCCAGGCTGGAGAGCGCGGCCGCCAGCCCCGCCGCCACGCTCGCCACCAGGATGTCCCGGTTGCGGATGTGCGCCAGCTCATGGGCCAGGACGCCGCGGAGCTCGGGCTCGTCGAGGAGCTCGACGATCCCGCGCGTCACGGCCACCACCCCGCGCTGCGGGCTGCGGCCGGTGGCGAAGGCGTTGGCGTGCGGGTCGTCGATGAAGAACACCCGGGGCGTGGGGATCCGGGCGCGGCCGGCCAGCTCGCGCACGATGCGGTGGAGGTGCGGCGCCTCCCCGGGCGACAGCTCGCGCGCGCCGTGCATGCGGAGCACGATCCGGTCGGAGAAGAAGTAGCCGACCAGGTTCATGAGCAGGGCGAGGCCGGTGAAGGCCCAGAAGAAGCCCGGGCCCAGGCTGGCGCCGACCGCGACCAGCAGCGCCGAGAGCGCTCCGAGCAGCAGGATGGTCTTGAGCTGGTTCCGCATCGCGTCCTCTCCTCCGCGCCGCCGGGGTTGGCGGGCGCCGACGGAGGAGAGGTAACGCGATGCGAGAGTTAGTCGAATAGATAATGTTGAGCTGACGGTTTCAGTTTTTGAGGCCATCGGTCGCCGCGGCTGCCGGGGAAGGCGGGGGAGAGTCAGGGGCCCTTGCCGCTCGCCAGATCGCCGGGCACTCGGGGTGAGGGTCGATGCGGCCCGGCCCCCGTTCCAGACTGGAACGCGTCCGGAGACGCGTGCGCGCATCGCCTGCGCCGGAGGGTCCCGCAATCACGGTACGTGAAACGGAAAGCATTCGCTTCCCCGCGATGGGGCGATGCTCCGCCCGCGCACACCCTGGCACCGTGTGCGCGGGAAGGGGAGCTGGGGGTACGCCATGAAGAGAAGAGATTTCCTGCGCTGGAGCATGATCGGCGGAGCGATGGTCACGGTTCGCCCGAGCTGGACCTGGGCCTACGCGCAGAGTCCGAAGAACCTGCAGAAGTTCATCCAGGCGCTGCCCGGGCTGGGACCGACCGGCATCCCGGTGGCCGTCCCCGACACGACGACTTCACCTGGGGTGGATACGTACCGGATGGTCGCCGGGGAGTACGAGCAGCGATTCCACCCCGACCTCCTGCCCTCGCGGCTGTGGGGCTACGCCGACGTCACCGCCGGCCAGGCCCCGAACCTCCGTTACCTGGGCGGCGTGATCGTGGCGCAGAAGAACCGCCCGGTGCGGCTGGTGATGGCGAACCGGCTTCCCTCCACCCATCCACTCCCCGTGGACGCGACCCTCACGGGCGCCGAGGGGGCCCAGAACCGGATCACCGTCCACCTCCACGGCGGCCTGGTGCCCTGGACCAGCGACGGTGGGCCCTTCTCCTGGTTCACGCCCGAGGGCGCGCACGGCGGGAGCTTCCTGAACCCCGGACCCGTCCCCGGGTCGGCCGAGTACTACTACCCGAACCAGCAGAGCGCGCGTCTGGTCTGGTACCACGATCACGCCCTGGGCACGACCCGGCTCAACGCCTACGCCGGCCTGGCCAGCGCCTACATCATCCGCGATCCGCTGGAGACGGGCCTTGTCTCGAGCCGCCTCCTGCCCTCTCGCGAGATCCCGCTCATCATCCAGGACAAGACCTTCGTCGACGGGTCCGATCCCAACTACGTGTGGGGCCGCAAGAACGACCTCTGGTACCCGTACCTCTACGAGCCCGGCGACGAGCCGACGGGCCGTTGGGACTACGGTCCGCAGGCGGATCCGCCGGCCTCCGTGACCGGGCTGCTGCCCGTTCCCTCGGTGGTCCCGGAGTTCTTCGCCGACACCACCATCGTCAACGGGGCCGCCTATCCGTACCTCGAGGTGGAGCCGCGCCATTACCGGTTCCGCATCCTGAACGGCTCGCAGGCTCGCTTCTACAACCTGCAGCTCTACTACGCGGACGGCACCGGCAAGGAGGCCAACCTCTCCAGGCCCGGGCCCGCCTTCACGCAGATCGGCACCGAGGGCGGGTTCCTGGCCTTCCCGGTGCGGCTCAACGATCCGCCGCACCCCATCGGCTTCGACGAGAACGGCAACGCCAACCGGTACACGCTGCTCCTCGCCCCGGCCGAGCGCGCCGACGTGATCATCGACTTCTCGGCCGTCCCGGTGGGCGCCAAGCTGATCCTGTACAGCGACGCGCCCGCACCGTTCCCGTCGGGCGATCCGCGGAACGACTACTTCACCGGTGACCCCGACCAGTCGGACGTGGGCGGCGCCCCTTCCACGCCTCCAGGGGTGGGCCCCAACACCCGCACGCTCCTTCAGGTCAGGATCGTCCCGCGCGTGGGCGCCGCCGACCCGCGGACGCTCGATCTCCTGCCCGCGCTCGCCAGGACAGGGGCCGGTGCCGCCGTTCTTCCGGCGCTGGCCGCGCTCGACGTCCGCCGCGCCGGGCGGGTGCGAAACCTCACCCTCAACGAGGACTTCGACGAGCTGGGCCGGCTGGTCCAGCGCCTGGGCACGGCGAACCAGGCCGGCCTCAACAGCCAGGGCCTGCCCACCTGGGGCCGCAACTACACGGACGCGGCCACCGAGACGCCTCGCGCCGGAGCGATCGAGGTCTGGAACGTCTTCAACCTCACCGGCGACACGCACCCCATCCACTTCCACCTGGTGAACGTCCAGGTGCTCTCGCGCCGCCCCTTCGATGCGGCAGCCTGGAATGGCCGGCCCACCTGGCTCGGGCCGCCACGCGGCCCGGACGCCAACGAGCTGGGCTGGAAGGAGACGGTGCGGATGAACCCGGGCGAGTGCACCACGGTCATCATGAAGTTCGACCTGCCCACCGTTCCCTTCGCGGTGCCGCTCAGCCCGCGCACGGGCGGGCACGAGTACGTCTGGCACTGCCACATCCTGGAGCACGAGGAGCACGACATGATGCGGCCGCTGGTGGTGATGCCCTGAGTGGAGGGCCGGCGCGGCCCGGGGGCTCGAGGCCACCGGGCCGCCGCCACCCCGTCACCTGCCGGAGCGTCTCCAGATGGCGGCCAGGCGCCGAAGTTGCCGCCGACAGGGCGGCGGGCCGGCTCAGCCTTCGCGCTCCGTCCCCACCAGCGCCAGCTGGTCGAGGAAGGCGACCGCGTAGGATCCCGGCAGCTGCGTGGACCGGGCGGCGCGCTCGGCGGCCACCTTGAACAGGACCGAGGCGGCCACGGCGGCGCGCAACGGGCTCCGCCCCGCGCCGGCCAGGGCAGCCATGACCGCGCCCAGGGCGCACCCGGTGGCGGTGACGCGGGTGGCGAGGACGTGGCCACCGGGGACGCCGACGATCTCGTTGCCGTCGGTCACGTAGTCGGTGGCGCCGCTCACCGCCACCACCGCGCCGAGGCGGCCGGCCAGCTCTCGCGCGCGCGGCAGCGCCTCGGCGGAGCCGGCCGTCGACTCGACGCCCTTGCCGCCGCCGGTGGTGCCGGCCACGGCCAGGATCTCGGAGGCGTTCCCGCGGATGATGCTGGGCCGGTGCTTCAGGAGCTCGGCCACCACGCCGGTGCGGTAGGGGAGGGCGCCGGCCCCCACCGGGTCGAGGACCCAGGGCCTTCCGGCGGCGCGGGCGCCGGCGGCGGCGAGCTGCATGGCCTGCGCATCGGGGGCGGTGATGGTTCCCACGTTGACGAGGAGCGCGTGCGCGATGGCGGCGAAGCCGGCCGCCTCCTCGCGAGCGATCACCATGGCCGGCGAGGCCCCCACCGCCAGCAGCACGTTGGCGGTGAAGTTGTCGGCGACCAGGTTGGTGATGCAGTGGGTGAGCGGCGCCTCGCGGCGAAGGGCGGCGAGGTCCTCGGCGACTTCGGGATGGGGCCAGGTTCGTTCGGTGGTCACGGGGGTTCCCCCATAGCAGACGCCGGGGGGGAGGCGCGACGCGCCCGGTGGGGTGCGGCACGTCACACGCGGCGCATCCGCTGCCGCAGCTCGAGGACGATCTCGCCCTCGCGGAAGACGCGCACCGCGCCGGTCGTCTGCGAGACGGTGATGGCGACGGCCTTGGACTCGGCGCTGATCGAGGCCGCGGCGCTGTGGCGCGCGCCGAGCCCCATGGGCAGCTTCACCTCGCGCGAGCTGGAGAGGAGATAGCGCCCGGCCGCCAGCACCACCCCGTCCTCGCGGATGATGAAGGCGCCGTCCAGGGCCGAGAAGGTCTTCACCGCCTCGCGGATGGGAGGATCCAGCGCGTTGCGCTCGGCCTCGCTGATCCCCTGGAACGGGTTGAGGATCAGCTGGCGGCTCTTCTCCATCACCGCGGTCGAGTCGCCGATCACGATGATGGTGCCCACCGGGTGCCCCTCGTATCCCTCGGCGCCGATCTCCATCGTGGTGTGGATCAGGCTCTCCACCACCTGCGAGGAGAACTCGGGTGGCAGCCCCAGCGTGTCCACCCGGATCTTCTCCTCGGGGTCCTCCGAGCCGATGGTCACCTTGACCAGCGTGTCCATCACCTTGTCGTCGCCGGGCCCTGCCAGGGCCAGCACCGTGTCCCCGTCCTTGAGGAGCCCCGACGACTGCGCGGCCACCACCGCCACCTTGATCTTCTCGACCCGCGTGTAGTCGTACGGGGGGATGATGACGGTGGTGTACTTCTTCGCCTTGAGCGGGTTCGCCAGCGCGTCGGTCGTCACCGCGTAGACCAGCTTGCGCTTGACCGGGCGCCCCCGCAGCTCGCCGGGCGTGAGGGGGTGGTCGGAGACGTAAAGGAGGCGGTCCACCTCGGGGCGGGACATCAGCGCCAGCGCGCCGCGGAGGAACTCCCTGTCGAACTTGCCTTCCGGCATGGGGCGAGGATCGTTCCGGCGCCCTCCGGAGTAAAGGAAACGCGATCTTCCCGGGTCCGGGGCGGCCTGCCCGGACGCGCTCGGGCGGGTCTGAGGGGCTGCCTTGACAGGTCCGTTCGCGCCGTTTAGGTTCTCCGCCTTCTTTTCGACCCCTGGGTGGGGCAAAAGGCCGAGGAGAGCCCTTGAACAAGAAGGATCTCAAGAGGTTCAAGACGATCCTGGAAGAGCAGAAGCGTCAGATCCTCGTCCAGGCCAAGAAGACCCTCATCGAAGAGGCGAGCTTCGACACCGACGACCTCCCGGACGAGATCGACCTCGCCTCCAGCGAGTACAGCCAGTCGCTGATCTTCCGGCTCCGGGACCGGGAGAAGTTCCTCCTCGCCAAGATCGACAAGGCGCTCGTCCGGATCGAGAACGGCACCTTCGGCATCTGCGAGAAGTGCGAGGAGGAGATCTCGGCCAAGCGGCTGGAGGCGAGGCCGGTCACGACCCTCTGCATCCGCTGCAAGGAAGAGCAGGAGCAGAAGGAGAAGAGCTTCGGGTAACGCCGGCCGGCCGGCTAGGTCTCGAGCTTCAGCAGCTGCGCCCCGATGAGGAGCTGATCGCCGGGGGCGATGGGTGTCGGCCCGCTGATCCGTCGGAAGGTCCCGTTCGAGCTGCCCAGATCCGTGACCGTGACGACCTCCCCGGCCAGATCGATCCGGGCGTGCCGGGCCGAGATGTAGCGGTCGCCGGGGAACACCACCTCTCCCTCCTCCCGGCCGATGACGTTCTCGCCCTCGCGCAGCGGGTGGATCTCGCCCAGCCCTCCGCCCTCCAGGAGCTGCGCCAGGCGCATCCGGTAGCCCGGGTCGCTCCCCCCCCAGGAGCGGTACTCCGGGCCGTCCTGGGGAGGCCGGGGCAGCGGCTCGAGGCGGAGCAGCTGGCGCCCGAGCCGGATCTCCTCGCCGGCGGCGAGCCGGTGCGACGAGCGGATCCGCAGGAACGTGCCGTTCACGGACTCCAGGTCCTCCACCACCACCTTCTCGCCCTCCACGGTGAACCGGGCGTGCCGCGGGGACACCGTCGCGTCCTCGGGGATCTGGATCTCACCCTCCATCCGCCCGCACAGGCTGGTGGGAGGTCGAAGCGGGTAGGCGGTGCCCGCCGAGCCGTCGGTCCGGACGGTGCTGAGCCTCAGCCCACGGACGGCCTGCGCCGCCGCCTTGGCCGCGGCCGCGTCGATGGCCGGGGTGTGTCCGACCTCGGCGCCGCACCGCCCGCAGAACCGATAGCCGGCCAGCACCGGCGCGCCGCAGCGGGCGCAGGTGGTCGGCGCGGCGGGAGGCGGCGGCCGGGCCAGCGACCTCCCGCAGTCGAGGCACGAGGTGAGGCTCGGGTCGTTCTCCCGGCCGCAGTGCTCGCACTTGATCGGCTTCGCCATCGGTCTCATTTCGCCACGAGGGCCTGCCCCGGTCAACGCGCCTCCCGCGCTCGTGGGACGAAAGGCCCGCTGCGGCTGTACAATACCCGGCCATGCTGCAGGTCGCGTGCGCCGGCTGCGGGAAATCGTACGACCAGAGCTCCCGCTTCTGCCCGTACTGCGGGACCGCCGCGGCGGCGGCCGCGCCGGCGCCCGGCGATCCCTTCCTCGGGTCGACGGTGAACGGGAAGTTTCTGATCGAGGCGCTCATCGGCCAGGGAGGGATGGGCCGGGTGTACCGCGCCCGCCACCTCACGCTCGATCGGCCGGTGGTGCTGAAGATGCTTCACCGCGCGTACTCCAACGATCCCCAGATCGTCCAGCGCTTCCAGCGCGAGGCCCGGGCCGCCTCCCGCCTCAACCACCAGAACTCGATCGCGGTCCTGGATTTCGGCGAGACCGAGGACGGGACGCTGTTCATGGCCATGGAGTACCTGGCCGGCCGCGACCTGGGCCGGGTGGTGGCCGACGAGTTCCCGCTGGACGAGGCGCGCATCGTGCGCATCGGCGCGCAGGTGCTCTCGGCCCTGGCCGAGGCCCACGCCCGGGGCGTGATCCACCGCGATCTCAAGCCCGAGAACGTGATGGTCGAGCCGCGGCGCGACAATCCCGACTTCGTCAAGGTGCTCGACTTCGGGATCGCCAAGATCGTGTCGGCGGGCGACAGCGAGCCCCGGCTCACCCAGGCCGGCCTGGTGTGCGGCACCCCCGAGTACATGAGCCCGGAGCAGGCGCGCGGCGCCGACCTCGACGCCCGCAGCGACCTGTACTCGATGGGCGTGCTGCTGTACCAGCTCTGCACCGGCGCGCTGCCGTTCCAGTCGGACACGCCGGTGGGGTTCCTCACCGCTCACCTCTCGCAGATCCCCGTCCCGCCGCGCCAGCGCCGCCCCAATCTGGCCATCTCGCCGGCGCTGGACGCGCTCGTCTCGAGGGCCCTGGAGAAGGATCCGGCGCGCCGGTCCGCCTCCGCCGACGACATGCGGGCGGCGCTCCTGGCCTGCGCCCCGGCCAGCGGGGCGCGCCTGGCGGCCGCTCCGCGCCCGGCCGGGCCGGATCCATCCCCGGCCATCACCCGGCCGCGCGCCCGCAAGCCCTTGTGGCTCCTGGCGGCGGCCGCAGCCGCCGCGCTGGCGGGCGGGGCGCTGGTGGCCATCGTCCCGCGGAACCCCGGGGGGCGCGACCTTCCGCGCGACCCGGACGCCACGGCCCAGACCTCCGCCCCGCCGGCGGTCGGCGCGGCGACCGGCTTCGCGGCGGCAACCCCGCCGGCGACCACGCCCGCCATCGCCCCCCCGGCCGATCCCGGGGTCGCCGCGCCCGGCGCCGGGTCGCCGACGACGGCGGCGGCGGACGCCGGTGTCCCCGTCCCCGGGGCCGCCCACCCGAGCCGCGCCACCGCGTTCTTCAGGAGGGCGGAGGCGCGCCGCGCGCAGCAGGACGTGGACGCCGCCATCCCGCTCTACCTGGCCGCGCTCGAGGCCAATCCCTCGCTGGCCGAGGCCCACAAGAAGCTGGCGCTCTGCTACCAGCTCAAGGGCGACCGGCGGCACGCCGCCGAGCGGTACCGGAGGTACCTGGCGACGAACCCGCCGGACGCGGACAGGGTGAGGGTGGTGCTGGGGACGCTGGAGTGACGACGGCGGATCAGGCGGTCTCGACGAACGCCACCCGCAGCACCTCTCGCCCCATCCTCACCACGTCCGCGTCGCGCAGCTCGCGCTCGCTCCGGGGCGACAGCCGCGCGAAGGTTCCGTTGGAGGAGCCGAGGATCGCGCAGCCGCGCGCTGCCGGAACCGTCCACCAGGATCTCGGCGTGCGCCTGGGAGAGGTAGGGATCGTCGCCCAGGTTCACCGCGCAACCGACCCGGCCGATGGTGATCGACGGCCCGGAGCGCACGAACACGCGGCCGACGGCGCCGCGCTCGAGCAGTTCCTCCAGCACCACCGCGCCGCCCCCGGGGCGCGGAGCGCCCAGCCGACGGGTTCCGTCGGGAGGCGAAGCGGCCGCTGGCGGGAGCGGGCCGGCGTAGCGGAGCAGGCGGTCGCCGACCACCAGCTGATCCCCCGGGCGGAGCGGGATCGACAACCCGCGCAGGCGCAGGTGAATCCCGCCCGCCGCTCCTTCGTCCCGCACGTGCAGGGAGCCCTTGCGGAAGAGGAAGGAGGCGTGGTGCGGCGCCAGCGTGGGATCGTCGGGGAAGCGGATCCCGCCGCGGGTGCGCCCCACCTCGGTGACCGCGGCCTCGAGCTTGTACACGTCGCCCTCGTGGCCGGCACCCCGCTCCAGGACGAGCCGGGCGCGGCCGGGCGCGAGCTCCACGTAGGTGCGCGGGACGGAGGCGGGCATGGCGCCGACCGGCGCCATCAGCTGGGTTCCGCGCGAACCGAGGGCCTGTCCGCACTTCGCGCAGAAGGTTCCGACCGAAGCATCGGCGCCGCAGCGAGGGCAGCGCGTGACCAGCGGGATGGGACCCTCGCCGCGCGCCGGGGGAGGGACGGCGCGCGGCCCGCCGCCGCGCTGGAACGAGCGGACCACGGGTTGTGCGGCGAGGGCGGACGCGGACGCCCCGACGGGGTCTGGAGGCTGGGGCCCGGCGGCTGGGGCGAGCGGCTTCCGGACGGGAGGCGGGGGCGGTGCGGGGGGCGGCCTGGCGGCGGGCTTCGGGACGGCGTCCGGTTCGCCCAGGGCCTGACCGCAGCCGACGCACACCTTCGTGCCCGGCTCGTTGTAGGCGTCACAGCCCCGGCAGACGATGCCGAGGATCCCCGTCAGCCGGCCCAGCTCGACTTCGGTGCCGCACGCCGGGCAGGCGCTCTGGGTGAAATCCAGCTGGGCCCCACAGGACTTGCACTTCACCGCAACTCCCCCTTCGACAGGCTCAGGACAGGCCTTCGACAAGGCTCAGGACAGGCTTCGACGGGCGCAGGACAGGCCCCTCGGAACGGCTCGGGACAGGCCCTCCAGGGCCCGGACAGTACCGCCGGCGAAAGCCCTCCTCAACTGCCTGTCCCGAGCCTGTCGAAGGGCGCCGCCCGCCGGGCGGGCGAGGGCTTCCCTTTCCCCACAACGAAGGATATGGGCCCCTCTCGACGGGCCCGGGGCAGCCCGGCGGTGGGCGCGGGGGGAGTGAGAGCGCCCGCGGTGTCTGGCATGCCGCACCGCGTTGCGTTACGTGAATACCAGCGCCCGACGGGCGGGTCCGCCGCTTGCCGCGTCCGAAGCTGTCCCGTTACGCTAGCTGGAATACCTTGCTGAGGCTCAACGACATCCTGGACCGGGTCACCGCCTACCACCCCGATCCCGACCTCGACCTGATCAAGAAGGCCTACGTCTACAGCGCGAAGGTCCACCAGGGCCAGCTTCGCAAGAGCGGCGAGCCCTACCTCATCCACCCGCTGGAGGTGGCGGGGCTGCTGGCGGAGCTGAAGCTGGACGAGGCCTCGGTCGTCACCGGTCTCCTCCACGACACCATCGAGGACACCCTCGCCACCGCCGACGAGATCAGCGAGCTGTTCGGGCACGAGATCGCCGAGCTGGTGGACGGCGTGACCAAGCTCTCGCAGTTCAGCGCCGCCAACACCCAGGAGGAGAAGCAGGCCGAGAACTTCCGCAAGATGGTGGTGGCCATGGCGAAGGACATCCGGGTCCTGCTCGTCAAGCTGGCCGACCGCACCCACAACATGCGGACGCTGGACGCGATGAAGCCCGAGTCGCAGGAGCGGATCGCGCGCGAGACCCTGGACATCTACGCCCCCCTGGCCAACCGGCTGGGGATCCAATGGATCAAGAACGAGCTGGAGGAGCTGTCCTTCAAGTACCTCAAGCCCACCGAGTACGCCGAGCTGGCTGCCAAGGTGGCCACCGAGGCCCGCGAGAAGGAGCGCTTCGTGGCCGAGGTGGTGCAGATCATCAAGGACAAGCTGGCCGACGCCCAGCTCACCGGCGACGTCTCCGGACGCGTCAAGCACATCTATTCCATCTGGCGGAAGATGCGGCAGCTCGACATCGAGTTCGAGCAGGTCCAGGACGTGGTCGGCTTCCGCGTCATCCTGGACACGGTGGCGCAGTGCTACGAGACCCTGGGCATCGTGCACTCTCTGTGGAAGCCGATCCCGGGCCGCTTCAAGGACTACATCGCCATCCCCAAGCCCAACCTCTATCAGTCGCTTCACACCACGGTGGTGGGGCCGGCCGGCGAGCGCATCGAGGTCCAGATCCGGACCCGCGAGATGCACCGCATCGCCGAGGAGGGCGTGGCGGCGCACTGGGCCTACAAGGAGAAGGGGCGCGACGGGAAGGGCCAGGAGCTCTCCCGCAAGGACGCGGCCGAGTTCGGCTGGCTGCGCCAGCTGGTGGAGTGGCAGCGGGAGCTGGCCGATCCGCGCGAGTTCCTGGAGACCGTCAAGGTCGACCTCTTCTCGGACGAGGTCTTCGTCTTCACGCCCAAGGGCGAGGTGAAGAACCTGCCCCGCGGCGCCACCGCGGTCGACTTCGCCTACACCATCCACTCGCAGGTGGGCGAGCACTGCGTCGGCGCCAAGGTCAACGGCAAGCTGGTGCCGCTGCGGAACACGCTCAAGAACGGCGACACGGTCGAGATCCTCACCTCGCCCCATTCCCACCCGTCCAAGGACTGGCTCGGCTTCGTCAAGACCAGCCGGGCCCAGGCCCGCATCCGCCAGTTCCTGCGCCAGGCCGAGCACCGCCGGTCCATCGAGATCGGGCGCGAGGTGGGCGAGCGCGAGCTGCGGCGGTACGGGCTGACCCTGAACCGGGTGCTGAAGAGCGGCGAGCTGGACAAGGCCGCCCAGACGCTCGGGTACCGGATCGCCGACGACCTGCTGGCGGGGCTGGGGTACGGCAAGGTCTCGCCGCTACAGCTCCTGCAGCAGCTCCTCCCGGCCGACAAGCTGGCCGAGGCGCCGCCCGCCGGCGAGCCCCCCACCACCAGCCGCATCACCGAGCTGTTCCGCAAGATGGCGCGGCGCCCGATGGAGGGCGTTCGCATCAACGGCATCGACGACGTGCTGGTGCGGTACGGGAAGTGCTGCAACCCGGTGCCCGGCGACCTGATCGTGGGGTACATCACCCGCGGGCGCGGCGTCACGGTGCACACCCGGAGCTGCGAGAAGACCCGCGGCATCGATCCCGACCGCCGCGTCGACGTGGCCTGGGACGTGCGCGGCGACCTGAAGCGCCCCGTCTCGCTGCGGGTGGTGACCAACGACCGGCCCGGCATCCTGGCCCAGATCTCCCAGATCTTCAGCGAGGCCGGGATGAACATCTCCCAGGCCAGCTGCCGGACCACCATGCCGGGCGAGCGGGCCATCAACGAGTTCGAGGTGACGGTCGGCGATCTGAAGCAGCTCACCTCGGTCATCCGCAGCATCGAGCGGATCGAGGGCGTGCAGACGGTGCAGCGGGCGTGACCCCCGTTCCGTGAGTCCCTAACGTGGACGTAGACGTGGGCGTAGACGTAGACGTAGACGAGTTCGACCACGTCTACGTCTACCTTCACGACCACGTTGGCTTCCCGGAAGGCCCAAGCATGAAGAAGCCCATCTCGACCCAGAGCGCCCCCAAGGCCATCGGGCCCTACAGCCAGGCCATCGAGGCGCGCGGCGCCCGCCTGCTCTACCTCTCCGGCCAGATCCCGCTCGTGCCGGGCACGGGCGAGATGGTGACCGGGACCATCGAGGAGCAGACCGCGCGCGTGCTCGAGAACCTGGGCGCGGTGCTGGCCGCGGCCGGCGCCGGGTTCGAGCACGTGGTGAAGACCACCGTGTTCCTGACCGACCTGGCCGACTTCCCGAAGATGAACGAGATCTACGGCCGCGCCTTCACGCAAGGCCCGCCGGCGCGAGCCACCGTGCAGGTGGCGGGGCTGCCCCGGGGCGCGAGGGTGGAGATCGAGGCGGTGGCGGTCCTGGACTGACGGCGCCTCCCCGAACGCGCACCGAACCTGAACCCGCGGAGTGCGTGCCCGTGAATCCGGGTCCCTTGGCGCGGGATCACGGCTCGGTGTACTCGTACTCCTTGCCCGCGTAGTTCCGGAACACCCACCGCTTTCCGACGTGCGAGACCACGTAGTCCGGGTTCACCGGGATCTTCCCGCCGCCGTCGGGGGCGTCGACCACGAAGTGCGGTACGGCCAGGCCGGAGGTGTGGCCGCGCAGGGCGGCGATGATGCGGATCCCGGTCTCGATGGGCGTGCGGAAGTGGCTGATCCCGCGGGCCAGGTCGCACTGGTAGATGTAGTAGGGCCGGACGCGCATGAGCAGGAGCTTGTGGTTCAGCTCCATGACGATGCGCGGGTCGTCGTTCACGCCCTTGAGCAGCACCATCTGGTTGCCGATGACGCAGCCCGCGTCGGCCAGCCGCCGGCAGGCCTCGTAGGCCTCGGCGGTGCATTCCTTGGGGTGGTTGAAGTGGGTGTTGACGTAGACCGGGTGGTGCGGCCGGAGCATCTGCACGAAGTCGTGGGTCACGCGCTGCGGCAGCGTCACCAGGTTGCGGGTGCCGAGGCGGAAGATCTCGACGTGCGGGATGGCCCGCAGTCGTCCGAGGATGTAGTCGATCCGCTCGTCGGAGAGCGAGAGCGGGTCGCCGCCGGAGATGACCACGTCCCGGATCTCCGCGTGCGCCTGGATGTAGGCGAGCGAGTCCTCGATCTGCTTCTTGGCGGCGGCGCTGGTGGGGTCCGAGACCTTGCGCTTGCGGGTGCAGTGCCGGCAGTACACCGGGCAGTTGTGGGTCGTGTAGAAGAGGACGCGATCCGGGTAGCGATGCGTGATCCCCGGGACCGGCATGTCCCGCTCCTCGGCCAGCGGGTCGTCCAGGTCGGTGGGGAGGATGTTGAGCTCGCCCATGGTCGGCACGGACTGGAGCCGGATGGGGCAGGACGGATCGTCCGGATCCATCAGCGCCGCGTAGTACGGCGTGATGCCCATGTGGAACTCGGCCTCGGTCTCGATGGCGGCGCGCCGCTCGTCAGCGGTGACGTGGATCACGCGCTCGAGCTGGTCGAGCCGCATGACCCGCTCGCGCTGCTGCCAGTGCCAGTCGTTCCAGAGGGCGTCGGGGACGCCGCTCCACGTGCCGCGCGGCCCGAGGGCGAACCGCGAGGCGATGCCTGCGCGGGCCGGCCCGCGCCGGGCCTCGCCGTCCTTCCGGTCCGGCCGCTCCTCCAGCCCCACCGCGCCGCCCTCTCGAGGCGCCATCCCTGCAAGATCGGCCATCGCTCTCTCGCTCGGCCGGGTCAGACCCCCGGCTCCCTTCTCTTAACATTGCACGCCCGGGCTGACACGGATCGGCCCGGGCCGGGCGGGCCACGGAGAGAATCGGGGAGGGGGGCCCAGCCCCGTGGAATGGCCCCGTTTGACATGCTGCAGCGAGGCCGTTAGCTTCCGCCCCTCCCGGACCGGCGCCGGGCGAGACCGCATGGCCACCTGGCGCGAGCTCTTCCCGCATGCAACCCCCACGGAGTGGGGCGACTGGCGCTGGCAGCAGCGCAACGCCCTCGCCACCGCCGAGGAGCTCGCCCGGGTGGTCCGGCTCACCGACGAGGAGCGCCGCGGGCTGCAGCTGGCGCAGGGCCGTTTCCGGGTGGCCGTCACCCCTTACTACGCATCCCTCATGGACCCGGACCACCCGTCCTGCCCGGTGCGGATGCAGTCCATCCCATCGCCGCGGGAGCTGGTCCCCGGGCCGGGCGACCTCGAGGATCCGCTGGGCGAGGAGTCCCGCCGTCCGGTGCCGGCGGTGGTGCACCGCTATCGCGATCGCGCCCTCTTCCTGGTGGGCGACCGATGCGCCGTCTACTGCCGCCACTGCACGCGCCGGAGGTTGACGCTGGCCGGGGTCGACGGGTTCGACCGGCACGCCATGGAAGAGGGCATCGCCTACGTCCGCCAGCACCCCGAGGTGCGCGACGTGATCGTCTCGGGCGGCGACCCGCTGGTCCTCTCCGACGCGCGGCTGGAGGAGCTCCTGGCCGGCCTGCGCGCCATCCTGCACGTGGAGATCCTGCGCGTCGCCACCCGCGCCCCGGTGACCTGCCCGATGCGCATCACCGAGGCCCTGGCGGCCATGCTCCGCCGCTTCGCCCCGCTCTTCGCCATCACCCACTTCAACCACCCGCGCGAGTGCACTCCCGAGGCGCGCCAAGCCTGCGAGCGCCTGGTCGACCACGGCGTTCCGGTCGAGAACCAGACCGTGCTCCTCCGCGGCGTGAACTCGTCGGCGCGCATCCTGCTCGACCTGAACCAGCGCCTCCTCACCTTCCGGGTGCGCCCCTACTACCTCCACCAGGGCGACCTGGCCGCCGGCACCGCCCATCTCCGGACGCCGCTCGAGGCGGGCGTGGCCATCCTGGAGCAGATGCGGGGACGGACCAGCGGGCTCGCCATCCCACACCTGGCCGTGGACCTTCCCGGCGGCCTGGGCAAGGTGACGCTCTCGCCCGACTACCGCATCCCGCCGCCGGTGGGCGACGGCGATCTCGCCGGCACCTGGTTCCGCAACCACCGGGGCGAGCCGAGCTTCTACCCGGAGCCGCCGTCCGGCGATTGCACCTGCCCGTACGAAGAGGTCTACTACGCCGCCCGCGCGGAGCCGCGGGAGGGCGCCCCGGAGACCGCTTGATCTCTCGGATCATCGAGCAGCTCGTCGTCTTCACCACCGCGGTCATCTCGGCCATGGGGTACGGCGGCATCGTCCTGCTCATGGCCATCGAGAGCGCCTGCATCCCGCTCCCCTCCGAGATCATCATGCCGTTCGCCGGGTACCTGGTATTCCGCGGCGAGATGACCCTGCAGGGCGCGGCCATCGCGGGTGCGGTGGGCTGCGTGGTCGGCTCGATCCCGGCCTACTACCTGGGCAAGTGGGGCGGGCGGCCGCTCATCGAGCGGTACGGCAGGTATCTGCTCATCTCGCGGCGCGAGCTCGACCTGGCCGACCGGCTCTTCCAGCGGCACGGGCAGTGGGTGGTGCTGGCGGGGCGGCTGCTGCCGGTGATCCGGACGTTCATCGCCTTTCCGGCCGGCGTCTCGCGCATGCCCATGGCGCGCTTCATCGTGTACACGCTGGTCGGGTCGTATCCCTGGTGCCTGGCGCTGGCGTGGGTGGGGGTGAAGCTGGGGAAGGCCTGGCACACCGACCCGCGCTTCCGCGAGATCTACCACCGGTTCGAGGTGTTCATCTTCGGCGCCATCCTCCTGGCGGTGGTCTGGTTCATCTGGCACAAGGTCCGGGAGGCGCGCCGGGCTCGCGCCAGCGCCGGGGCAGCGGACGAGGCGTGAGCCCCCGCGCGCTGGCAGCCGCCCTCGCCGCGATCGGCCTCCTGGCCGCGGGGGGGGCGCGGGCGGAGGAGCGGATCCGGGTCCGCCTGGAGGGGTCGAGGAGCATCGAGGACCTGCGCCTGGAGGACTACGTGGCCGGGGTGGTGGCCGGCGAGATGCCGCCCTCGTTCCCGGTCGAGGCGCTCAAGGCCCAGGCCGTGGCCGCCCGCAGCTACGCCCTCACCCGCAAGCTGGAGGCCCAGCGGACGGGCAAGCCGTGGGACATCAGCGCCGGCGTGCTGACGCAGGTGTACCAGGGCCGCCACAGCCCGGCGGCGCGCGCCGCCGCCGAGGCCACGCTGGGCGAGGTGCTGGTGCTGGGGATGGAGCCGGTGGAGGCGTACTTCCACTCGGTGTGCTGCGGCCAGACCGAGTCCGGGCTGGCGGCGCTGGGAAGGGATCTCCCCTACCTGACCCCGGTCGACTGCGGCGACTGCGACGACGTGCCGGGGGCGCGCTGGCGCCGCGAGTTCCCGGCCGCCGAGCTGGGCCGGGTGGCCGGGCTGGGCGGCGCCGCCGAGGCGGTGCGGGTGACCTCCCGGACCCAGACCGGCCGCGCCGAGCGCCTGGAGATCGCCCGCGGGGGTCGGACCGTGGCCCTGAGCGCGGCGGACCTGCGCCAGCGGCTCGGCTTCTCGCGCCTGCCTTCGCTGGCCTTCGACGTGGCGCCCTCCGCCCGCGGGTTCGCCTTCGAGGGCAGCGGCCTGGGCCACGGCGCCGGCATGTCCCAGCACGGGGCGGCCGGCCTGGCCAGGGCCGGGAAGACCTACCGCGAGATCCTGGCGCATTACTATCCGGGGACGGAAGTGGTGAAGATGTACTGACCCGTCCCGTGGACGTCTCCGACTTCGACTACCCGCTCCCCGACGAGCTCATCGCCCAGGTGCCCGTCACCCCGCGGGACGCCTCGCGCCTGCTGGTGCTCCCGCCGGCGGGCGAGCCGCGCCACCAGCGCTTCGCGGACTTGCCCGAGCTGCTCTCGCCCGGCGACCTCCTGGTCTTCAACGACACCCGCGTCATCCCGGCGCGCCTGGTGGGCAGGAAGGAGAGCGGCGGCAAGGTGGAGCTGCTCCTGTGCGAGCCGCTCCAGGGCGGGCTGGGCCGGGCCTGGCGCGCCTTGGGGCAGGCCTCGAAACCCATCCGGCCCGGGGCCGTGCTGGAGTTCGACGGGCTGGCGGCCCGCGTCGACGCGGCGCCGGGGGAGGGCTTCTACGACGTCACCCTCGATCGCGAGGGCGCCGAGCTGGAGGCCGCCCTGGCGCGGGCCGGGCGGGTGCCGCTCCCGCCGTACATCCGCCGCGAGGCCACCGCCGACGACGCGGAGCGCTACCAGACCATCTGGGCCCGCGCGCCGGGCAGCGCGGCGGCGCCGACCGCGGGGCTCCACTTCTCCGAGCGCATCGTCGACGCGCTCGACCGCCGCGGCGTGGCGCGCACGGCCGTGACGCTGCACGTGGGCCCGGGCACGTTCCTGCCCATCCGCGGCCAGCTGGACGGCCACCGCATGCACGGCGAGCCGTACCGGGTTCCGCCCGAGACGGCGGCGGCCTGGGCCGCCTGCCGCGCGCGCGGGGGCCGGGTGGTCGCGGTGGGCACCACCACCGTCCGCACCCTGGAGAGCGCGATCGGCGAGGAGGGCCTCCGCGCCGGCGATGGGCGGACCGAGCTCTTCATCCGGCCCGGGCACTCCTTCCGCGCCCTCGATGCCCTGGTCACGAACTTCCACCTGCCCAGGTCCACGCTGCTGGTCCTGGTGAGCGCGTTGGCGGGGGTGGACCGGGTGCTGGGTGCCTACCGGGAGGCGGTGGCCCGGAGGTATCGCTTTTTCAGCTACGGCGATGCCATGCTCCTCCTGCGGCGCTGACCCGCAGGTCACGGGAAGGGCGCGGCGCACATTCCCGGCGCGGACCCCCGGCCTGCGGTAACATGCGGGCATCCGGACCGAGAGGAGTCACCGGGGGTGCAGAGCGTTTCCTTGAACCTCGAGGCCGCCCAGTTCCTGGCTGGATGGAGGCCGGAGAACGGCTACCTATTCCTGCCCGCGCTGTCGGACTCGCGCGTGGGGGAGCAGGTGGCGGTGCGCCTGGGCATCTTCGGCCAGAGCATCCGGGCCACCCTGTTCGGAAAGGTGGCGCTGGTGCGGCGCGTGGGACGGCCGGCGCTGCCGCCCGGCATCGAGATCGCGCTCGACCGCACCAGCCTGGCCGCGGCCGGATTCCTGGCCCTGGCGGCGCGCGGGGAGGCCGTCACCTTCCGCGAGCGCGCACCGCGCTATGCCGTCGAGCGGCCGCTCACCGTCGAGCACGGCGGCGCGCCCATCGAGACCACCACGCTCAACGTCTCGGAGGGCGGCTGCTCGCTCCGCTGGCCCGCCCAGCTCCCGCTGGTGGGCGACGTCGTCTCGGTGCGGATCGGGCGCGGCGTGTTCGCGCCGGTGGCGCGGGCGGTGGTCTGCTGGAACCAGCCCGGTGGAACCGTGGAGCGGAGCGTAGGGCTGCGGGTCCTCCTCGACGGCAGGGCCGGCCGCGCCTGGCGCAGCCTGGTGAACGAGGTGGCCCGGTCGGGCGCGCGGGCGTCCTGACCGGCAGCGCGGCGCCGCCCGGCTCGCGGCGGCGGTTGCCTTCCGGCTGGCGGCGCACACCGCAGCACGGCTGGTGATGTTGTAGTCCCCCCGACCACACCCCCCGGCTGGTACTCTCGGCGAGGCTCGCCAGGCGCGCGAGCCGCCCGCATGAAACGATCGAATACTTCCTTCCCCACCTTCCTCGCGGTGTGCGCGCTGCTGCTGGCCGCGCCCGTGGCCGGCTGCACCTCGGGCGCCGGCGACCAGGGCCCGGAGCGCGCGCTCTCGGCCGCGGACGCCGGCGGCGCCGCGGCGCTGGCGCCGGACGAGCTCCTCACCATCACGCTCGACTCGCGGACCTCGACCGGGTTCGCCTGGCGGGTGGACCAGATCGACGAGTCGGTGCTCCGGCTGGCGGGCCGCGAGCAGAGGTCCGCTCCGCTCCTGGGCGGCACGGACCAGGAGATCCTCCATTTCGCGGGGGTGGCGCGGGGACGGACGTCGCTCGGGCTCTTCTACCGCAGGCCCTCGGATTCCGCCCGGGACCGGCGACCCCGTCTACCGCGTGGAGGTCGAGGTGGACGACCCCTACGCCGGACCGTACCAGGCCCCGGCCGCCTCCGCCGCCGTTCGCGTGCTGGCGGCGCCGGTGACCGCCGCCATCCCCACCCGCTACAACGCCTGCGAGTCCAGCGCCGGCGCCTACGCGCGCTGCACCTCGATCAAGAACCAGGGGTCGTGCGGGGGATGCTGGGCCTTCGCCACCGCGGGCGTGCTCGAGAACGCGCTCTACCTCTCCGACCCGACCCTGCTCCACGATCTCTCGGAGCAGTACCTCATCTCTTGCAACAGCGAGGGGTGGAGCTGCGACGGCGGGTACGTCGCCTTTCCGTACTACATCGACCGGAAGGTCTCGCCGCCGGAGACCGACGCCGGCGCGGTGTACGAGGCCGACTTCCCCTACACCGCCCAGAGCACCGCCTGCGGATCCGTGGCCCACCCGCACCACGAGAAGGCGGCCAGCTGGGCCTGGGCGGTGACCTCGGGCGGCACGGTCGAGCAACGGGTGGCCATCCTGAAGCAGGCCCTCCTCGACCACGGCCCGCTCTGGACGACGGTGTGCGCCGACGCGGCCCTGCAGACCTGGACGCCGAGCGCGGGCGTGTTCCACGGCTCCGGCTGCACGGACGTCAACCACGCGGTGGTGCTGGTGGGCTGGGACGACGGCGGCGGCGCAGGGTACTGGATCGTCCGCAACTCCTGGGGGGCGCGCTGGGGCGACCAGGGCTACTTCCGCATCGCCTGGGGGGCCAACGCCATCGCCTCGAACGCCGCCTACGTGGTGCTGCAGGGGACCAACCAGCCGCCGCTGGCCAGCGCCGGCGCCGCCCAGGCGGTCGACGAGGGGACGGCGGTCTCGCTGAACGGTTCCGCCAGCTCGGACGCGGATGGCTCGATCCAGGGCTACTCGTGGGTGCAGACGTCCGGCGCGGCCGTGACGCTCTCCGGGGCCGGGACGGCCCGGCCCACCTTCACGGCCCCGGCGGTCTCGTCCAGCACCGTCCTCGCCTTCCGGCTCACGGTGCGGGACGATCGCGGCGCGGAGTCGAGCGCGGGGACGACGGTGACCGTGCAGGACGTCCCGCCGCCGACATCGCTGGCGCCGGGCGGGGTGACGGCTGGGTGCGGAACGGAAGGCACCGGCGCAACCGCGTGGGGTCTGTTGCTCGGCTTGCTCGCCGTGCTGCGCGCCCGCACCCGCACCCGAACCTGAACCCGTACCCCCTGCTCCGAGCACCGAGTCCCGTGTCCCCAGGCCCGAGTCCCGCGATCCGGCGGAGCACGGGCCACGGGCCTGGGGCCACGGGACTCGGATCACGGGTGACGCACAGCCGGGTTCAGGTACGGGTTCGGGTTCGGGCGCAGCCCGCCTTGACAGCGGCCGCACCGCTTGCGAAACCCGCCCACCGGATGATCAGCTTCCAGCTCCTCGCCCAGGACGGCGCAGCCCGGCGCGGCCGGCTCGAGACGGCCCACGGCACGCTCGAGACGCCGGTGTTCATGCCGGTGGGCACGGCCGCGACCGTGAAGACGCTCGAGCCGCGCGACCTGGCGGCGCTGGGCGCCGGGATCATCCTGGCCAACACCTACCACCTGTACCTGCGGCCCGGGCACGAACGGGTCCAGCGGCTCGGCGGCCTGCACCGGTTCATGTCCTGGCCGGGCGCGCTGCTCACCGATTCGGGCGGCTTCCAGGTGTTCAGCCTGGGGGCTGGTAGCCGGCGAGCGGAGGGGTGGGTGGATGAGCCTGCCCCGCGGGCGGGGGAGGCGGCGGGCTCCGCCCGCCCACGGGGCGAGGGCGAAGCCCGAGCGATCGGCGCCCTGGGAGCGCCGGCTCCTGGGCCCGCCCAGCGACAGGTCCAGATCGCGGAGGAGGGTGTCACCTTCCGCAGCCACCTCGACGGCGCGCGTCACTTCCTCTCGCCGGAGCGGGCCATCGAGGTCCAGGAGGCGCTCGGCGCCGACATCATCATGGCGTTCGACGAGTGCCCGCCCTCGCTGGCGGAGCGGGGGTACCACGAGCTTTCCCTGGCCCGGACGCAGCGCTGGCTGGTCCGCTGCAGGGCGGCATGGCGCGCCATCGAGGATGGGCGCACCGCCCCGCCCCACGGGCGGCCCCACGATCGCAGCCTGTTCGGGATCGCGCAGGGCGGGCTCTTCGCGGATCTGCGTGCCCGGGCGATCGAGGAGGCGGCCGCCCTGGATCTCCCCGGCTACGCGCTGGGCGGGTACGCGGTGGGCGAGGCTCCGGCGCAGATGTGGGAGGGCGTGGCCCGCGACGCGCCGCTCATGCCGCGCGACAAGCCCCGCTATCTCATGGGGGTGGGGACGCCGGAGGACCTCCTGGCGGGCATCGCCGCCGGCATCGACATGTTCGACTGCGTGCTGCCCACCCGGACCGCCCGCAACGGGCTGCTCTTCACCAGCCGCGGGAAGCTCACCATCCGGAACGCCCGCTGGGCGGACGACGCCGGGCCGGCCGACCCGGCGTGCGCCTGCTACTCGTGCCGGACGTTCTCGCGCGCCTACCTGCGGCACCTCTTCAAGGCGGGCGAGATCCTGGCGCTGCGGGCCAACACCCTGCACAACCTCCACTTCTACCTGGGGCTCATGTCGGACGCGCGCGCCGCCATCGAGGGCGGGCGGTTCGAGGTGTTTCGCCGCGCGCGGCTCGCGGCCTGGGGCGAGGGCGACTAGGGCAAAGGTGAGGAACACTGCGAGCGCAGGCCCAGGCGGATGAGCCTGGGCCGGAGCGAGCGGGGGACCGGGGGGCCAGCCTCACCGGTCCCCCGGCGAAAGGGTTCGAAAGGGGTTGCGGGCTTCGACCAAATCACGCTAGAACACAGCGCTTTTCCGACGAAGCAGGAACATCCCGGGAGCATGCCAATGTTGCCCCAGCTCAGCGATTTTCTTTCCCAGACCGCCCCCGACGGCGGCCAGGGCGGCATGGACGCCCTGATCAAGGCGTTCGGCGTCCCGCTGCTCGCGATGATCGCGATCTTCTACCTGCTCGTCTGGCGGCCCCAGTCGCGGGAGCGGAAACGGCTCGCCGAGTGGCTCTCCGGGATGAAGAAGGGCGACGAGGTCGTCACCCAGAGCGGGATCATCGGCACCGTGTACCAGGTCGAGGACCGGGTGGTGACCCTGGACGTGGGCGGCGGAAACAAGATCCGGGTGCTGAAGTCGCAGGTGGTGAGCGCCTGGAAGCAGAGCGAGCCGGCCGGTTCGGCCAAGGCGGAGGCGAGGAAGTAGATGGAACAGTCCTGGTACTGGCGCGTCGCGCTGATCGTGGTGGGCACCCTCATCGCGATCTGGTTGCTCGTCCCGAGCTTCTTCTATTTCCGGCTGCCGCCCGACAAGCGGAACACCGAGGCGTACACGAAGTCGGTGCCGCGCTTCCCGCTGTCGCCGGGGCCCGGCACCCGGCTCAACCTGGGGCTCGATCTCCAGGGCGGCATCCTGCTCGACATGGGCGTGGACGTGGATCGGGCCGTCAAGGCCAAGATCACCCGCGTCGCCGACTCGGTCGCCGACTACCTGAAGGAGAAGAACATCCCCTTCGAGGCTGCCACCGCCGGCGCCAACGGCACGCGCGTCGAGGTGAAGACGACCGACCCGGGCGCGGTGCAGAACGCCGTCCTCAAGCAGTACGGCGACATGATCGCCTCCCACCTGGATGGCGGGGTGCAGTTCACGTACAAGGACCGGGCCCTGCAGGACTTCCGCCAGAAGGCGGTCGAGCAGGCCGAGAAGGTGATCCGCAACCGCATCGACAAGTGGGGCGTGAGCGAGCCCGACATCAAGCGCAAGGCCAACAGCCAGATCCAGGTCCAGCTGCCGGGCCGCCAGGATCCGGACGAGGCCAAGCAGCTCCTGGGCCGCACCGCCCAGCTCGAGTTCAAGATCGCCGACGACGACAACCCGGTGCTGGACCAGCTGCAGCAGAAGCTGAAGCGCTGCGAGAGCGGCCGCGCCGGGCTGACGTTGCCCCTCCCCGAGGGCGGCTGCTGGACGGTCGAGCGCGTCGAGCTGCCCGGCGGCGGCGAGATGGCGCGCACCATGGCGGTGGCCAACACGCTCCCCGAGATCGAGAAGCTGGTGAAGGAGCAGGTGCAGCCGCTCGTCGACCCCGCCAAGAACGTCGTCGGCATCGGCCAGGTGCAGCTCCCCAACCAGGTGACGCCGGTCGTCTACTACCGGACCTACCTGCTGCGCTCCAAGACCGAGCTGACCGGCGACTACATCGCCGACGCCGGCGTCGCCCAGGACACGCAGGGGCTCCGGTCCGGCGGGTACGTGGTGACCTTCAAGATGTCGCCCGAGGGCTCGAAGCTCATGGGCCGGCTCACCTCGGAGAACATCAAGCGCCGCATGGCCATCGTCCTCGACCAGAACGTCGAGAGCGCCCCGTACATCCAGAGTCAGATCACCTCCAACGGCCAGATCACGCTGGGGTCGGGCCGGAACCCGCAGGACCAGTTCACCGAGGCCAGCCAGATCGCGCTGGTGCTCCGCTCCGGGGCGCTGCCCGCCCCCGTCACCATCGCCGCCGAGTCCACGGTGGGCGCGACGCTGGGGCCCGAGCTCGTCACCAAGGGCACGCGGGCGGCGCTCATCGGCCTGCTGGCGGTGCTGGTGTTCATGGTCGTGTACTACCGGGCCAGCGGGCTCATCGCCGACGTGGCCCTGGTCCTGAACGGCCTGCTGGTGCTGTCCGCCATGGCCATGGTCGGGAGCACGCTGACCCTGCCCGGCATCGCCGGCTTCGTGCTCACGCTGGGCATGGCCGTCGACGCCAACGTGCTCATCAACGAGCGCATCCGGGAGGAGATGCGGGCCGGCAAGACCGTCAAGGTGGCGGTGCAGCAGGGCTATGACCGGGTCTTCTGGACCATCGTCGACTCCCACGTCACCACCCTGGTGGCCGGCTTCATGCTGATGGAGTTCGGCTCGGGGCCGGTCAAGGGCTTCGCGGTGACCCTGATCATCGGCCTGATCGCCTCGCTCATCACCTCGATCGTGGTGACCCGGGCCATCATGGAGTTCTTCACCCGCCACGACACGGCGAGGCTGAGCGTCTGATGAAATTCAAGTCCTTCGACATCGTCCCCCACGGCACCAAGTTCGACTTCGTCGGGAAGCGCCACATCGCGGTGACGCTCTCGCTGATCGCCAACCTGGCGGTGATCCTCTGGTCGCTCCCCTTCGTCCACGGCCTCAACTACGGCGTGGACTTCGCGGGCGGCACCGAGATGGAGGTGAAGTTCGGGACCGCCATCGATCCCGGCAAGGTGCGGACGCTGGTGGAAGAGCTCGGCTTCAAGGGCGCGTCGGTCCAGGCCTACGGCCCCGAGGCCGAGCACAGCTACCTCATCCGTGTGGAGCGCGTGGCCCTGCTCACCGTGCCCGACGTCGACAAGGTGGCCCAGGCCGTCAAGGCCAAGATCCCCTCGTACCTCGACCATACCTTCAATCCCGAGTTCGGCGACAAGATCGACTTCACCTTCAAGGACGTGCCGCAGACCGACGCGGCCGTCGATGCCTTCCGGAAGAGCCTGCAGGCCGCGGTCGAGAGCGCCGGCGTCAAGGTGTCGGAGGTCCGCAAGGAGCAGGGCCTGGCCGCCGGCTCGGCCTCGTTCTCGGTCATCACCCAGGGCATTCAGGACAAGGTCCGCAACGGCCTGGCGGCCAGCTTCGCCGCCGAGAAGCCCGAGGTGCGGCGGGTCGAGTACGTGGGCCCGGCGGTGGGCCGCGAGCTGCGGACCCAGGGGTTCAAGGCCATCCTCTTCGCCATGGCGCTGATCGTGGCCTACGTCGGCCTGCGCTTCGACTTCCGCTTCAGCCCCGGCGTGATCATCGCCATCATCCACGACGCCATCATCACGCTCGGCTACTTCGCCTTCACGGGCCGGGAGTTCAACCTCACCTCCATCGCCGTGATCCTGACCGTGGTCGGCTATTCGGTGAACGACACGGTGGTGGTCTACGACCGGATCCGCGAGAACCAGGGCAAGTACAAGGGGAGGGGGCTGGCCGAGATCGTCAACCTCTCCATCAACGAGGTGCTGGGCCGGACCTTCCTCACCTCGTTCGCCACCGCGCTCTCGCTGGTGGGCCTCCTGGTGCTGGGCATCGGGACCATCTTCGACTTCTCCGCCGCCATGCTCATGGGCATCATCTCGGGCACCTACTCCACCTGGTTCATCGCCGCCCCGATGACCATCTGGCTGGAGGAGCGGGCCAAGAAGAAGGCCACCGCCAGGGCGGGAGCGGCGGGTGGCTCGAAGCCGGGGGCCACGCCCCCCGGACCGTCGGCCGCGGCGCGTACCATGGCGAAGTGACCGCCACCTGATCGCTTCCTGGCGCGGGCACCGGCAGCTCCCGGTGCCCGCGCTGCGTTTCGGGCGCGCCGAGCTCCGGTCTCACCCCGGGCGATGCTGCGCCGCGGCGCGGGCGCGCCCGCTGGCGCTCGCGGATCAGCGGCCGCCGCCGCTTTGACCTACGTCATCTCGACGCGGTGCACGTCCGTGATACGGATCCAGCCCGGGGGAAGGCCGTTCTCCACAGGCCTTTCAGGTCCAAGTCCATTCTCAACGGTATCGGAGGAGAACACATGATCTCGAGGCGTCTTGCCGTACTCGTCGCCCTGGCCACCATGGCATCGGGCTGCGTCACCGTCGCGAACAAGCCGCTGCCACAGGATGCGGCCGAGAAGCTGCCGGGGAAGAGCTTCGTCCCGACCCGCTATGCCAAGCCGGACTTCACCGCGATGACGGCAGGGAAGGCCGCCTTCGGCCTCATCGGCGTCGCCGCCATGGTCAAGGCGGGCAACGACATCGTGAACCAGAACCAGGTCGCCGATCCCGCCGTGGGCATCAGCACCGCCATCGCCTCCAGGCTGGTCGAGAAGCGGAACATGACGGAGGTGCCGGCCGGCGACGCCACGGCCGCGAACGACCAGCTCGCCGTCCTGGCCACCACCTTCCCCAACGCGGACTATCTCCTCGACGTGAAGACGATGAGCTGGATGTTCGGCTACTACCCCGGCAACTGGTCGCACTACCGCGTGCTGTACAACGCGCGCATCCGCCTCATCGACGCCTCGACCAAGGACGTGCTGGCCGAGAGCATGTGCAAGGCGGCCCCGGTCGACGACCAGAACCCGCCCACGCGGGACCAGCTCCTCGAGAACGAGGCCGCGCTCCTCAAGCAGTACCTCGACAAGGCCACCACCGACTGCGTGGAGGTCCTGTCGACGCAGGTGCTCGGGCTCTGATCGCGCCTCGCAGCTCGCCGCGGAGCGGGCGAGGGGCGCGGATGGTGTCTGGCGCGGGCGTCGGGCAGCTGCCCGGCGCCCGCGCTGCGTCTCGGTTCAGTTGTAGCTCGCCGAGAACACGACCCCGCCGCCCACCGTGGTCCAGGTCGGCCCACCGCCCTCGGGCTTGTTGGAGGCGAGGTGGAGCACGCCGGCCACGCCCAGCCCCCAGCGCTGGCTCGCGTACCACTCCTTGCCAAGGGCCAGGCGGAGGGCCGGACCCCACTTGGTCTCGTCGGAGCTCTGGTCGTCGCGGAGGGAGAGCTGACCGAAGGACGGGGTGGCCGCGACGTACACGTTGATGGGCATGAAGTAGTACTTCACCATCGGGCCGATGCCGTATGTCTGATAGGTCAGGTCGCTGATGGTCCTGGACTCACCGTCGATGGTCAGCCGGACGTCGGGCACCGAGGAGCCCCAGAATCTGGGCGCCCAGGATCAGGTTGGGCACGACCGCTCCGCCCGCCCCCACCGAGAAGAGGCCGGCACCCCCGCTGTACTTGGCGTCGATGCCGGAGTCGGATGCGGTCGACTGCGAGCCCCCGGCCCCGATGTCGGCCTGGAAGTGAAATCCGACGTGCTCGTTCTGGTGCACGGTGGCGCAGCCCAGGGCGAGAAATGCGGACGCGAACAAGGCGATGCGACGCATGAGTTCGATCCCCCTGACGTGGGTGGTGCAGCCGACCGGTACACTATCAGACCCGCGCGCAGGCGGCGTGGTACGACATGGGCGGTGACGGTGAGTGGAGCGGCCGGAGCCGTGGCAAGCCGTTGGTCCCGGGGTCCCGCGGGCATGGGACGGGCACCAGCAAGCAACCCGGAGTCGAGCGACGGGCAACCCGAATCGCCGGCGGCGCTGCGGATCCGGAATGGCGGGGCCGATCGCGGTCGTCCGCGGTGGGCCCCGCCGCGGCCAGCGGAAGGCGGGGCTGTCAGCCCGGCGTGCTACCGACCGGTCCGTGGACGGCGCGGCGGGCAAGCGGTGGGTGGATGCGGGCGCGGGGTCGGCCGAGCGCGAGGCGCAGGCGGCGGCGCTGGTCAAGGCCCTGGGCCTCCACCCGCTGGCCGCGCGCGTCCTGGCCGCGCGGGGCCAGGGTGCGCCGGACGCGGCGGCGGAGTTCCTGGGCGCGTCCCTCTCCTCGCTGCCCGACCCCTTCTCGATGAAGGACATGGATCGGGCGGTGGAGCGCATCCGGCGGGCGCTCGAGGCCGGCGAGCGCATCGCCTGCTACGGCGACTACGACGTCGACGGCGTCACCTCCACCGCGCTCCTGGCCGGCTTCCTGCGGGCGGCCGGCGGGGACGTGATCGAGTACATCCCGCACCGCCTGGTCGAGGGGTACGGCCTCAACGCCGAGGCGGTGGGGAAGCTCGCCGCACGCGGCGTGAAGCTGCTCATCACCCTCGACTGCGGGATCACCAGCCTGGAGGAGGTCCGGGCGGCGGCGGCGCTGGGCGTCGACGCGGTGGTGGTGGATCACCACACCGTCCCGGTGGAGCTGCCGGCGGCGGCGGCCATCCTGAACCCGCACCAGGAGGGCTGTGCTTACCCGACCAGGGATCTGGCGGCGGTGGGCGTCACCTTCGCGCTGGCCATGGCGCTCCGGCGCCGCCTGCGCGAGGCCGGCCGCTTCGCCGGGCGCGCCGAGCCCAACCTCAAGGAGGCGCTGGACCTGGTGGCGCTGGGGACGGTGGCGGACGTGGTCCCGCTGGTCGGCGCGAACCGCATCCTGGTGCGATGGGGGCTGGAGGTGCTCTCCAGGAGCCGCCGCCCGGGGGTGCGGGCGCTGAAGCGGGTGGCCGGGGTGGCCGACGGGACGCCGGTCACCGCCGGCCAGGTCGGCTTCCGCCTCGCCCCGCGCATCAACGCCGCTGGGCGGCTCGACGACGCCGGGCGCAGCGTGCGCCTTCTCCTGAGCGACGACGCCGAGGTGGCCAGGTCGCTGGCCGAGGATCTCAATCGCGAGAACCAGGCGCGCCAGGAGATCGAGCGGCGCATCCTCGACGAGGCCCTCGCCGACGCCGCGCCGCGCGTGGCGGCGGGGGCGCGCGGCCTGGTGCTGGCGCGCGACGGCTGGCACCCGGGCGTGATCGGGATCGTCGCCTCGCGTCTGGTGGAGCGGTTCCACCGGCCGGTGGTGCTGGTGGCGCTGGAGAACGGCACCGGCAAGGGAAGCGGGCGCTCCATCGAGGCGTTCCACCTCTACGACGCGCTCCTCGCCTGCCGCCGCCACCTGGCCCGCTTCGGCGGGCACCGGCACGCCGCGGGCGTGACAATCGAGCGCGCCCAGCTGGAGCCGTTCCGGGATGCCTTCGAGGCCTACGCCGCCGGCCGGCTCTCGGGCGAGGACCTCCAGCCGCGCTGCCGGATAGACGCCTGGGTGGACGACGCCGAGCTCACCGACCGCGCGGCGGCGGATCTGGAAAGGCTGGCCCCCTTCGGCGCCGGCCACCCGGAGCCGGTGTTCGCGCTGCGGCGGGCCACGGCGCGCGGGCGCACCGTCGGATCGGCCGGCGTCCACCTCAAGCTGGCGCTGGGCGCGCGGGCGCTGGATGCCATCGGGTTCGGCATGGGGGACCGGGCGGCGCTCTGCGACGAGGGCCCGGTGGATGCGGCCTTCTCGGTGGGCTTCGACGAATGGGACGGCACCAGGCGCCTGCAGCTCAAGCTGCGGGACCTGCGCCGGGCGGGGTAGGGGCTAGGCCAGCCCCCACGGTGCGGCGGGCTTCCCGAAGAGCGCGCCCAGGCGCGCCATCTCGGCGGCGCGGATGTGCTCCGAGTGCCCCTCGAACCGCCGCCGGCAGCCCCGGGAGCAGAAGAAGTACCGGCGCGACCGGTACTCGGTCGTCTCGGCCGAGGTCTCGGTGACGGTGCGTCCGCAGACTGGATCGATCGCGGTGCCGTTGCTCGTCATCTCCCCCTCCATGTAGACGGGGTGCCAGGAGGCCGGTTCCCCGTTACGGGCTCGCTCCGCACCAGGCTGTCGCTGCAACGTCGGGGCCAGGGCGGCGGGCCGCTGCCACGGGCCACCGGCGGCCGGGGGTCGCCGCCCGGCCGGAAATCTTCCCGCGCCCCACCGGTAAAACGGCCAGTCATCCGGTCCCCCCCCGCGGCCCCCGGATCGCCCCCGGTCCAGCCTCACCTGCGCTCGCCGATCGACCCGGGCAGGAGCGCGGCGCCGCCCGCGTGGGCCCCGCGGCGGGATCGCTCCTTGACGCCAAAGGTTCCGCGGTGTTAGCTGCAACGTTTCCCGAGCCATGCCCCGACCGCAGGCCCGTCCAGGGCCGAGCCAAGGGGAGGAGGATGCGGGACGTGCCCCGTTTCATCACCGAGCTGAAGCGGACCCATTCGTGCGGCGAGCTCACCGAGGCGGACGTCGGCAAGCAGGTCGTTCTCTTCGGCTGGGTCAACAACCGACGCGATCACGGCGGCGCCGTGTTCATCGACCTCCGCGACCGCGAGGGCGTCACTCAGGTGGTGTTCGAGGAGGATGTGCGCCCCGACGTGCACGAGCTGGCGGGCGAGCTGCGGCTCGAGTACTGCGTCGGCATCCGCGGCAAGGTGGTCTCGCGGGGGGCCAACGTGAACCCCAAGCTGCGCACCGGCCAGATCGAGGTCCACGCCACCGAGCTGGAGATCTTCAACCGCTGCGAGCCGACCCCGTTCCCCATCGAGGACAAGATCGACACCAGCGAGGAGAAGCGGCTCCAGTACCGCTACCTCGACCTGCGCCGGATGCCCCTGCAGAAGACGCTCATGACCCGGGCCCGGGTCAACCACCTCACCCGCAACTACTTCACCGAGCAGCGCTTCCTGGAGCTGGAGACGCCGTTCATGGTGAAGTACACGCCGGGCGGCGCGCGCAACTTCCTCGTCCCCTCGCGGCTCAACCCGGGCAAGTTCTACGCCCTGGCCGAGAGCCCGCAGCTCTTCAAGCAGCTGTACATGATCGCCGGCTTCGACCGGTACTTCCAGATCGTGCGCTGCTTCCGGGACGAGGACCTGCGCCTCGATCGCCAGCCCGAGTTCACCCAGATCGACGTGGAGATGTCGTTCGTGGAGCAGAACGACGTCTTCGACGCCATCGAGGGGCTGATCGTGCGGCTCTGGAAGGAGATGCTGGGGGTGGAGCTGGCGCGCCCGTTCCTGCGCATGCCCTACGCCGAGTCGATGGCCAAGTACGGCAACGACAAGCCCGACCTGCGCTTCGAGATGCCGCACGTGGTGCTCACCGAGCTGGTGAAGCAGCACGGCGGCGGGGGACTGCCGCTGCTCCACGACGCGGTCCAGGCCAAGGGCATCGTCAAGGCCATGCGGGTGCCGGCCAGCGCCGGCTTCTCAAGGACCGAGGTCGACAAGCTCGAGGAGTACGTCAAGGGCATGGGCGCCAAGGGGCTGGCCCGGGCCAAGGTGGCCGAGAACGGCGAGTGGACCCAGTCGCCCTTCGCCAAGACCGTCACCCCGGAGCTGCGCCAGGCCATCAACGCCGCCGCCGGCGCGCAGCCCGGCGACCTGATCCTGTTCCAGTTCGGCAAGGAGTCGCTGGTCCACACCGTCATGGCCAACCTGCGCGTGCACCTGGCCAAGCGGATGGGGCTCATCCCCGAGTACGGTTCGGGCGGCGCCTGGCGCTGGCTGTGGGTGGTGGACCCGCCGCTCTTCGAGTACGACGAGGAGAACGGCACCTGGGCGGCGGCGCACCACGCCTTCACGCGCCCGCACGACCAGGACCTGCAGTACCTGGAAACCGACCCGGGCAAGGTCGACTGCTACCGGTACGACCTGGTGCTGAACGGGTTCGAGATCGGCGGCGGCTCCATCCGGCTCCACGACCCGGCCGTGCAGGCGCGGGTGTTCAAGGCCATGGGGATCACCGATCAGGAGGCCCGCGCCAAGTTCGGCTTCCTGCTCGACGCGCTCAAGATGGGCGCGCCCCCGCACGGCGGCATCGCGCTGGGCATGGACCGGCTGGTGATGCTGCTCACCGGGGCCGAGTCGCTGCGCGACGTGGTGGCCTGGCCCAAGACGCAGAAGGGCACCGATCTCATGACCGGCGCGCCCGGGGACGTCGACCCCAGGCAGCTCCGGGACGTGTACGTGAAGAGCACGTACGAGCCAAAGTAGGGCGACGGGAACGGTTGCCGCAGGGACCGGATCGTCCCGAGCTGTCGAAGGACGCGACAACGTGCCCAGCGCAGCCGCGCAGCGGCGGGATGCTGCGTCTGATACCGTGCGTCGCTCGAAAAAGGAGTCTGCGCCATGTCCACCGCCCCAGCCTTCCTCACCGCCGACGAGGCGGCCGCGCTCATCCGCCACGAGGAAACGGTGGGCTTCTCCGGCTTCACGCCGGCCGGGAGCCCCAAGGCCATCCCGGCAGCGCTGGCCCGCCGCGCGCAGGCCGAGCACGCGGCCGGTCGGCCGCTCCAGATCGGGGTCCTCACCGGCGCCTCCACCGGGGTGTCCCTGGACGGCGCCCTGGCCAGGGCCGAGGCCATCCGCTTTCGCACGCCGTACCAGTCCGACGCGACCCTCCGGAAGCAGATCAACGAGGGCAAGGTGCGGTTCGTGGACATGCACCTGTCGCTCCTGCCGCAGCAGGTCCGCTACGGCTTCTTCGGGAAGGTGAACTGGGCGGTGCTGGAGGCCTGCGACATGACCCGCGGCGGCGGCGTCGTGCTCACCAGCGCGGTGGGCGCCGCCCCGACCTACGCCAGCGTGGCCGACAAGATCCTCATCGAGCTGAACGACTGGCACTCGCCGGACCTGCTGGGCATGCACGACATCTTCCAGCCGCAGGACCCGCCGGCGCGCCAGGAGATCCCCATCTACGCGGTGTCGGACCGGGTCGGCTCGCCGCTGATGGTGGTGGATCGGCGCAAGATCGTCGGGGTGGTCCGGACCGACCTGGCCGACGAGACCAGCCCCTTCTCCGAGCCCACCCCCGAGACGCGGCAGATCGGCACCAACGTGGCCGAGTTCCTGGTGGCCGAGATGCGCGCCGGCCGGATCCCGCGGTCGTTCCTGCCGCTCCAGTCCGGGGTCGGGGACATCGCCAACTCGGTCCTGGCCGCCATCGGCGCGCACGCCGAGATCCCCGCCTTCCAGATGTACACCGAGGTGCTGCAGGACTCGGTCGTCGGGCTGCTCGAGTCCGGGCGCTGCAGCTTCGCCTCGACCTGCTCGCTGACGCTCTCGCCCGAGGCCATGCACCGGGTGGTGGAGAACCTGGACGCCTTCCGCGCGCGCATCCTCATGCGCCCGCAGGAGATCTCCAATAACCCGGAGATCGTCCGGCGCCTGGGGATCGTCTCGATGAACACCGCCATCGAGGTCGACCTCACCGGCAACGTGAACTCGACCCACATCATGGGCCGCCAGATGATGAACGGCATCGGCGGCTCGGGCGACTTCACCCGCAACGCGTACCTCTCCATCTTCTCGTGCCCCTCGACCGCCAAGGGCCGCAAGATCTCCACCATCGTCCCGCTGGTGTCCCACATGGATCACAGCGAGCACTCGGTCTGCGTGGTGGCGACCGAGCAGGGCGTGGCCGATCTGCGCGGGAAGGACCCCACCGAGCGCGCCCGCCTCATCATCGACAAGTGCGCCCACCCCGAGTACCGCCCCATCCTGCGCGAGTACCTGCGGCTCACCGAGGACGGCCGCGCCCCGCAGTCGCTGGCGCACTCCTTCGGCATGCACCTCGCCTTCCAGGCCGTCGGCGACATGCGCAAGGTCGACTGGGCGACGATGAAGTGAGCCGCAGAGGAGCTGGCAATTGCAGCTCTCGAAGAGTAATCGTGTAGCGGAACCTGCCCCCACACGAAGTCACAGGCGAGACCATGGCCAACCCCAAGGTCGTTCTGGTAACCGGCGCGTCGTCAGGCATTGGCGAGGCGATCGCCACGCGGCTGGCGAAGAGCGGGCACCAGGTCTTCGGAGCCAGTCGCAAGGGCGGCGGGACCCGGGACGGCGTCGAGATGCTGCGCCTGGACGTCTGCTCCGATGCCTCGGTCCAGGCCTGCGTCGAGGGGCTTCTGCACAAGGCGGGACGCATCGATACCCTGGTGAACAACGCCGGGTACCTGCTGAGCGGCGCCATCGAGGAGGCGACGCTGGAGGAGGCCAAGGCTCAGCTCGAGACCAACTTCTTCGGCGTGGCGAGGATGGTCAAGGCGGTTCTGCCGGCGATGCGCCAAGCCCGCTCCGGCCAGATCGTCACCGTCAGCTCCCTCGCCGGCATGGTCCCGGTGCCGTTCTGGGGGTTCTACAACGCGAGCAAGTTCGCGGTGGAGGGCTACATGGAGACGCTGCGCCACGAGCTCAAGCCCTTCGGAATCCTGGTGGCCATGGTGGAGCCGGGCGCCATCCACACGCCCTTCTACGAGAACCCGCCGACCAGGGCGATGACCGAGTACGCCCCCTGGCGCGACCGGGCGCTGAAGACCATGCGCCACTTCGCCGAGAAGGCCCCGGGGCCCGGGGTGGTCGCCGAGGTGGTGGCCCGTCTGGTGGCAACTCGGAACCCGCCGCTGCGAAACCGCATCACCCGGGAGGCATCGGTCTTCTCGTTCCTGCGCTGGGTGCTCCCGGCCTCCGCGTTCGAGGCCGGCACGCGCCGGAGCTTCCACCTCGATCGCGAGGGCTTCTGACCCCCTTCATCCAGTCGTCTCGACGCAGTGCGGCATGACCGGGCCGGGCGTGGCGGCCGGCCCCCTGCTATGCTCCGGGCCGGTGAAGCCTTTCCTGATCGTGAACCCGGCCAGCGCGTCCGGCCGGACGGGGCGCCATTTCGATTCCATCGCGCGGGCGGTGCGCTCGGGTGTGGGCGACTTCGAGTGCGCCTTCACCCGGGCCCGGGGCGACGCCGTGCGCCTGGCGCGCGAGGCCGTGACCGCCGGGGGAAAGCTCCTGGTGGCGGTGGGCGGGGACGGGACCGCCAGCGAGGTCATCGACGGGATGCAGTGCGTTCCCCCTTCCCGCGAGGGAGCGCTCTTCGGGTTCATCCCGCGAGGGACCGGCGGCGACCTGCGGCGCACCATCGGCATCGCGCCGGACGTGCAGGGCGCGGTGCAGGCCCTGGCCAGCCGCAACGTGGCCGTCCTGGACCTGGGCCGCATCGAGTTCGCCGGCCCCGGCGGAGAGCGCCAGGTGCGCCACTTCGCCAACGTGGCCGGGATGGGAATCTCCGGCGTCGTCTCGCGGATGGTGAATCACGGCCTGCGATTCCCTTCCGGCAAGGCGGCCTTCCTGCTGGCCAGCGCGCGCGCGCTGCTCACCTGGCGCGACCAGCCGGTGCGCTGGCGCGTCGACGGCGGGCCCTGGCACGAGGAGCGGCTGACGGCGCTGTCGGTATGCAACGGGCGTTACTTCGGGGGCGGGATGAAGGTGGCCCCCGACGCCCGCATGGACGACGGACTGTTCGACGTGGTGGTCTGGGAAGGGCTGGGGATCACGGACCTGGTGATCAAGCGACCCATGCTCTACGACGGCACCCACGTGCGCCTGCCCAACACCCGCGTGCTGCGCGCCCGGGCGGTGGAGGCCGAGCCCAAGGATGGCGCACAGGTCCACCTGGACGTCGACGGCGAGAATCCCGGCACCCTTCCGGCCCGCTTCAGCATCCTGCCGGGGGCGCTCCGGATCCGTGTAGGAGCCTGACGGGTTCTGGCCCTCGCACGAGGCCTGGCCGCGGAACTACCATGGCAGCATGGCCCCTGTGCTCCTGGTCTTGCTCCTCTCCGCGCAACCCGCCAAGGCGTCGATCCGTGCCGACACCGGCCCTGGCATTCCGGTCGAGCAGCTCTCCGGAGCCCCCGACGTGGTGGGCCTGTGCAAGCGGCTGATCCCTGCCGAGCGCCTGCGTCCGGGCGGGGATGCGGTCGACCAGGGCCAGGCCTGGTCCAGGCAGGAGACCGACCGTGATCGCTCCCTCACCGGTCGCTACCAGGTCACCGTCCCGGCGGTGCGGCTTCCCTTCGCGCCCTACGACGGCCCGGAGGAGCGCCTCGAGGTCGCCGAGCCGGCCACCCTCAAGCTGGACGGCGGAGCGGTGGTCCTGACCGCGACCGAGGACCGCGGGCTGCCGGTCCACGTGAACGCGGCCATGGCGCGGAAGATCCTGGCCGCCAGGAACGCCGGCCGCCTCGGGTTGCAGCTGGTCTTCGACCTCCCCGACGACGCCATCTGCACGGTGGATCGGCGCGGCAAGCGGCATGCGCTCGGGGTGGAGCCGGTGGAGTGGAGCTGGCGCGACGGCAACGGGGTCCTGGCCTGGGGCGGCGTGGCCGGCGATCGACCACCCGTCAACGTGGCGCTGGGAGCGCAGCCCTCGGTCGAGGTGGGCGAGCCCATCGCCGGCCCCTCCGATGCCAGGAAGGCGGTGGTCGCGCGGCGATCGGACCTGACCGCCTGCTACGCGGACGAGCTGCGCCGCGATCCGGCCATCGATGGGGTGGTGGTGGTGGACCTGGGCCGCCAGGTCGGTGTGGCCGCCGACTCGACCGGCTCGTCCACCCTGACCGCCTGCGTCGAGCGGGTGCTGGCGCCGCTGGCCGGCTCGGCGGTGGCCTCGGTGCCCATCCGCTTCGAGCTGGTGGCGCCGGGATCCGCCGGCACCGGAACCACGCCGGCCGACGCGGCCAAGAGCGAGTGAGGAGCAGGGTGGCAGGGTGGGGGTCCCGCGCGAAGCGCGGGGGAGGGACGTAGTCCCTCCTCGCTGGGTGCCGCGCAAGCCCGCCTTCCGCAGTTGGTTTGAAGGGCGGGCGCAGCGCGGCGGGACCCAGCGCAGCAGGGGTGGGGCCCCCAGGAGCTTCGCTCCTGGGGCGGGGGCGCAGCCCCCGTACGATCGGATTGCGGGCCGCGCTCCTCCGGCGAGCCGCCGTCCGTTCGCCCTTCAGGCTCGGGGCGAGCGGACAGCGGCATCTCCGTTCATCAGTTGCAGGTCACGCCGTTGACCGTGAAGCTGGCCGGCGCGGTGTTGTTGCTGCCGAACGTGCCGGTGAACCCGACGCCGGTGTAGCTGCCGCCGGCCGGGACCGACCCGTTGTAGCCGAGGCTGGTCACGGTCACCGCGCTGCCGGTCTGGGTGAAGGAACCGTTCCAGAGCTGGTTGATCTTCTGGTCGCCCGGGAACGTCCACTTCACGGTCCAGCTGGTCCAGGCCGTGGCGCTGGTGTTCTGGATGGACAGCGCCGCCTGGAACCCGCCCGGCCAGCTGTTGACGATCGTGTAGCCCACGTGGCAGCCGCCGCCGGTGGTGGGCGAGGTGGTGGCGGTGACCTGGACCGAGGAGGTGGCCCCGGCCGCGTCGACCGCCTGCACGACGTAGTAGTACGCCGTCGACGCGCTCAGGCCCGTCGTGTTCGCGAACGACGTGCTGGTGAGCCCGCTGGCCACCTGGTTGCTGGCGGACGGGGTGAAGCCGCTGGTGGTGCTCCGGTACACGTTGTAGGTGACCGAGCAGTTGGCGGGAGGTGCCGACGCGCCCCAGCTGAGGTCGATCTCACTCGAGGAGACGGCGGTGGCGGACACCGGCGCCGGAGCGGGCGGCACCGCGGAGCAGGTGTTGGAGGGCGTGGCTGCGCTGACCTGCGCCGAGCCGGTGGCGCCGGCCGCGTCGACCGCCTGCACGACGTAGTAGTACGTCGTCCCGGCCGTCAGGCCGGTGGTGTTCGAGAACGCCGGCGAGGTGAGCCCGGTCGCCACCTGGCTGGTGGAGGACGGGGTGAACCCGCTGGTGGTGCTCCGGAACACGCTGTACGTCACCGAGCAGTTCGCCGGAGGTGTGACCGCCGCCCAGGCGAGATCGATCCGGCTCGAGGACACGGCCGTCGCCGTCAGCGAGGTCGGGGCCGCCGGGGCCGCCGAGCAGGTGGACGGGGGCAGCGTGGTGGCGCTCACCTGCGCCGCCGCGGTGGCGCCGGCCGCGTCGACCGCCTGCACGACGTAGTAGTACGTCGTCGAGGCGACCAGGCCGGTGGTGTTGGAGAACGCCGGGGAGGTGAGCCCGGTCGCCACCTGGTTGCTGGCGGACGGGGTGAAGCCGCTGGTCGTGCCCCGGTACACGCTGTAGGTCACGGAGCAGTTGGCCGGCGGCGTCACGGCCGCCCAGGCCAGGTCGATGCGGGTGGAGGACACGGCCCTCGCGGTCACGGACGTCGGAGCCGCCGGGGCCGCCGAGCAGGTGGGCGCGGGCAGGGTGGTGCCGCTCACGCGGGCCACCGAAGCCGCCGTCCCGGCCGCGTCGACCGACTCGACCGCATAGTAGTACGTGGTCGAGGCCGCCAGGCTCAGGTCCTTCAGGGAGGTGGTGGTGAGCCCCGAGGCGATCCGGTTGGAGGCCGAGGGCGTGAAGCCGTTGGTGGTGCTGCGGTAGACGTTGTACGTCACCGAGCAGTTGGCCGGCGGCGTGACCGCGCTCCAGGAGAGGTCGATCTCGCTGGAGGAGACGATCTGGGCCGACAGGGTGCTCACGGCCGGGGGGACCACGGTGCAGGTCGGGCCGATGGGGCCTCGTTGCCCCAGACCTTCGTGCCGGCGTCGTAGAGCGGGATGTTGGTCGACCTTGACCGGCGTCGAGCCCGGAACCGTGGACACGCCCGTGTAGGACCAGTCGTTGGTCGGATCCCAGGCGCCGGAGCTGTCGATCCGGAACTGGACCTCCTTGCGCCAGGCGGACTGGCCGCCGGGGTAGATGAGCGTGCCGGTGCAGTCGACGGTGATGTAGTACACGTTGCCCGAGACCTGGACCGGCGCCTTGGGGGAGGTGCACTGGTTGTAGTTGGCCTGCAACGTGATCATGGACGGCGTCACGCCCGGCTCGAGGGTGAAGTAGTACCGGAAGGAGAGCTTGTCGCCCATGCGGGCCGGCCAGCCCGACTTGTTCACCACGTAGGCCTTGATCTCGGTGAAGTTCGTCCCCGAGGCGTTGACCGCTGGCCATGGATGTACATCTCGTCGTCGTCGCGGGTCTCCTTGGCCGGGAAGCCGGACACCGGCGTCGCCGCCGTACTCGGAGTAGAGGCGGGCCAGCGCGCCGGTGAAGCCGGCGTTGTAGTCGGTCGGCGACCTCGTTGCAGGCGTAGTCGTTGCGCGAGTCGGTGTAGCGTCGTTCGGCGACGAGGGGCCGCCGACGAGGGCGCCGTAGAGGATGTGGCGGTCATCGGGCGGGTCGTTGATGCTGTCGAGCCAGGAGCCGTGCGCGCCGCGGTGGTGCGGGTTGCTGGGGCGGGTTGGTGCCGAAGCCCACCACGTAGGCTGCGCCTCAGCGCGGGTTGTCGCCCAGGGCGTAGTCGATCTGCCGCTTGCGCGAAGTCGTGGTAGCGGGACTTGAGCGTCGCGATCCGTCAGCCAGTCGCTGTAGACCAGGGCCACGAAGGAGGTGTTGGCGGCGTAGCGCAGCGAGCCCCAGGGTCGAGGACGGCCTCGCCGCCCGGGCTGTAGGTGATCTGCTGCCGTCGGCGCCGTAGTCGGTGCCGCCCACGGTCCACTAGTCGAGCCAGCGCTGCGCGTCCTGCCATGTACTGGGTCTGGCCGGTGAGCATGGCCATGCAGGACGTAGCAGCCGTACGACTTGTCGTCCCAGGCGATGCGTCCACTTGTACGAGTGGACGGTGCCGCCCTGGCCCTGCATGCCGAGCTTGGTGTACTCGCTCTCCGCCTTGGTCAGGTAGGTGGCGTCGTTGGTGGCGCGGTACAGCCAGAGGGCGCCCCACACCAGCTCGTCTTGATAGCCGCTCCAGGACTGGTAGAACCCGGCCGCGTCGGTGATGCAGTCGGAGTACTTGCCGCGGTAGGTGTCGGCGAAGGTGTAGAGCTGCTTGGCGTGCGAGAGCAGGGTGTCGGCGTAGGCCGCGTCGGTCGGCCGGAAGACGATCGAGGCCGCTGCCATCGCCGCCGCCGTCTCACCGGCGAGATCCGAGCCCGGGCAGCCGGCGGAGATCTTGTAGGCCGGGCGCGCCATCTGCATCACCTCGGGCGGACCCCACCAGGCGTGGTCCGTGCCTCCCGCACCCACCTGCCCGTACAGCTCGTTGGGCGCGGTGTGCGCCTTGATGAAGTAGTCGGTCGCCCACTTGAGGTTGGCGAGCAGGTACGGGAGCTGCCCGGAGGACTGGTAGGCGCTCCGGTACTCGATGCCGCCCCAGGCCAGCATCGTGGTCGAGAAGGCCATCGGGAATCCGAACTTGACGTGATCGCCGGCGTCGAACCAGCCGCCGATCAGGTCCTTTCCGACGTCCGAGCCGTCCTTCAGTGCGGCCGGGCCGCGCCACTCGACGCGGCTTCCGGCCGGGATCTGGCCGGACGCGCTGGGCCTCGTAGAAGAACATCGACTTCTGCAGCGCCTCGCCGTAGTTGAAGTTCTGCGCCCAGCTCGAGGCCGGGAGCAGGGCCACGGTCAGGACGGCCGCCAGCGCCGCCCCGAGCCTCGGACCCGCCATCGTTCGCTTGTGCATGAGGCTCTCCGCATTCGCCGCGCGGGACGCGCGGACACGAGAGGTGAAAACGAGACCGGAGTCGCCGCGGAAGCGGCGCCAAGCCGGGTGCTGCCAGGGTGCAGGCACGCTACCCCTCGCTCATCGCCAATGTCAACGGGAAGTGGGTCGCAAATTGCGAGATCCATTGAACTCCGGAGCAATCCTTGCCCCGGAGAAACGTGCCATCGACGGGGCCTTCGATGCGCAAACGTTTGCCCTGGCAATCCGCTGGAGACGGGTCGAGGGACGCTGTCTCGAAGCCGCCCACGCAAATGTGTGCGCAGGCCCTGCGTCCCCGAGGGTCAGGCGCAGCGCCAGTAGGCGGTGGCGACCAGGGTGCGCCGCTCCCTGATCTCGGAGCGCTTCTTGAGCTCCGCCACGGCCCGGTCCTTCTCGCCGTACCGCGTCGCTTCCAGGGCGCGGAGGTCGTCGAGCCTGCGGCGGTACTCGCGCTCGGCCCGCTCCAGGAGCGCGCGCCGGTCGCGCATGGGCAGCTCGGACCTCTCCTGCAGGGCGCCCCGGGCCTTCGACCAGGCGGAGCGGGCGTCCTCCACCGCCTTGCGCGGCGCGGCCAGCGCGTCCTCCACCGAGCGGTCCCACCGGTCGCGGGTGGCGTCGTAGGCCGCGCCGATGCGCTCCTGCAGCTCGGTCAGGTGGCGGGCGCGCAGCGCCGCCAGCGCCTGCTCCTGGGCCTCGCCGATGGAGATCGTGGCGCCGCGCGGTCCGCCCTTGCCCTCGCGGGCCGGCAGCGCGGCGAAGGTCTCGGCCTCCTCCGGCGACAGCGCGTGGAACCGCTCTCCATCGGCCCAGAGGACCAGGTGGACCACCTTTTCCTCGGAGACCAGCGCGTCCAGCGTGTACCGGTAGGCGAACCACCAGCCCTCGCGCCCGGCCAGCTTCCCGAGCGCGGCCGGCAGGTCCCGGTTGGCCAGCTCCAGGAAGGAGACCGCCTCCTGGGCGCGCGAGCGGATCTTCTCGGCCGCCGCCTGCACCAGCCCCGCCCGCCGCGATCGCCCGCGCGCCGGCGCCGGCTCCGAGGGTCGAGCCTCCTCCTTCTCCGCCGCCGGCGGGGGCTCGTCCTCGAAGGCGGCCGAGACCAGCGCCTCCTCGTCGGCCTGGCGCCGCGCCACCGCCTCGCGCGCCTGCTGCTCGGCCACCCGCAGCTTGCCCCGCACCTCGCCGTCGAAGCGCTCGAAGAGCAGCGCCCGGGCCGCGGCGAACCGGGCCGAGATGCGGGCGTCCAGCTCGCTGCGCAGCCGGGCGAAGGCCTGGTCCACCTCGTCCGGCGAGCGGCAGGACTGGTAGATGTCCAGCACCCGCTTCTCGAAGTCGATGCCGCTCCCCAGCGCCCCCAGGATCTCGTCGGACGACCCGAAGACGCCGTCGAAGAGCGCCAGCTTCTGCGAAAGCAGGTCGAAGAGCCGTGCGTCGGCGGCGTTCTGCCGGTTGAGGAAGTTCAGGACCAGCACGTCGCGCGTCTGGCCGTAGCGGTGGCAGCGGCCGATGCGCTGTTCCACCCGCTGCGGGTTCCAGGGGAGGTCGTAGTTCACCACCAGGTTGCAGAACTGGAGGTTCAGGCCCTCGGCCCCGGCCTCGGTCATGAGCAGGATCTGGGTCCGGTCCCGGAACTCCTCCACCAGCCCCTGCCGCCGGTCCGCCCCCGAGACGTCGCCGGAGAGGCAGGTGACCGAGTAACCCTTCTGCTCGAGCAGGCGGCGCAGGTGATCCTGCGTGCGCCGGAACTCGGTGAAGACCACCGCCTTCTCCGGCCAGCCGCAGGCGCGGGCCACGGTGAAGCAGCGGTCCAGTCCGCGCACCAGCGCATCGCCCTTGGCGTTCACCTGGATGCCGCGGGCCAGCCTGGCGCAGGCGCGCAGCTCCAAGAGCTCGTCGTTCATCCGCCGCAGCGCCAGCTGCCCGCGCGGCCGCGAGGCGGAGGTGCCCTCGTCGAACAGCTCCTCCACCTCCTCCGAGAACCCCTCCATGTCCTGCGCCAGCTCCGCCTGGGCGGCGCACTCCGCCCCCACCACCTTCTGCTCCAGGCCGTCCGCCAGCCGGTCCAGCGTGGCCGCCAGGGCGAAGGAAGAGGAGGCCAGGATCTTGCGATAGACCAGGATGAAGAGCGCGCGCCGGGCCATGGGGATGGCGTAGGCGTCCTCGCGGCGCAGGTACTCGGAGACGCGGTCGTAGAGCTCCTGCTCCTGGCGGGTGGGCGCGAAGTCCTCCACGATGGACCGGCGGGCCGTGAACTTCACGTACTCCTTCACCTGGCGGCGCAGCGTCCGGACCACCACCGGTGCCAGGCGCGACCTGAGGTCGGCGGCCTTGTCGTCGGTCAGCTCGCCGGCCGCGTACTGGAGCCGGAACGAGTCCTCGCTGCCGAGCAGGGCGTCGTCGATGAAGGAGGCCAGGCCCAGGAGCTCCATCAGGTCGTTCTGGAGCGGGGTGGCGGTGAGGAGCAGCTTGGGCGCGCGCCGCAGCCCGCGGCGGAGCGCCTGGCCGGTGCGGTGGTCCTTGCGGTAGGCGTTGCGGAGCCGGTGGGCCTCGTCGATGACGGCCACGTCCCAGGGGACACGCTCCAGCTCGCCGGCCCGCATGGCGGCGAAGGGGTGCGAGGCGATGACCACGCCGCCCGTGTCGAACGGGTTGGTGCGCAGCCCCTGGCGCTCGCGGTCGCGGACGGCCTCGCCGTCGATGACCGCGGCGTCGAGGCCGAACTTGGAGCGCAGCTCGTCGCGCCACTGCGCCCGCAGCGAGGCCGGGACCAGCACGATGGCCCGGCCCTTCCCCTCGGCGGCGAGCTGGGCCAGCACGATGCCGGCCTCGATGGTCTTGCCCAGCCCGACCTCGTCGGCCAGCACCGCGCCGCCGGTGGGGAGCGCGTTGAGCGCGAAGGCGGCCGCCTCGATCTGGTGCGGATTGAGATCGACCGCCGAGTGGGCCAGCGCCGGGGCCAGGCGCGACGCGCCGCCTCCGCCCCTGGCGGTGAGCACCTCTGCGGCGATGCGCTGGTGAAACCGGGTGAGGCGACGCTTCTCCCGGTCGGTGCACGACGCGGCCTGCGACCCCATCCTCGACGCCTCCGCCCTGGGCGGCCCGGCTGCGCCGCCTCCCGACCCCGGCGCCGGACCGCCGCGCCGTTCACCCGGTTCCGGCGCCGCGCGCCGGAAGGTGACGCGAGGAGTCTAGCAGAAGCAGATCCCCTGAACGAGCCCGCGTCCGCGCCCGAGCAGGAGGGAACCACCGGTCGGGCACTCCACCGGCTCGGAAGGGGGGCGTGAAATAGCCCGCCGGCTGGATCGTGGATCTAGGTGAACGGAGGAGAAAGAACATGAAGCCGATCGCGATCCTGGCACTGGCCGTCGCTCTCGAGGTTGGATTCCTGCTCACCGCCACCCTGCCCGCGACCGCGCTGGCCCGCGCCGAGGCCGCGGTCAAGAACAAGGTGGTTGCGCTCGCCCGCGCGGCCCTCCCGGAGCAGAACCCCTCCCGCAAGTCGTAGCTAGAGCTCGCCCCGCCGCTTCACCTCGAGGTAGCGGTTCACGACCGCGGCCACGAGGGAGCGGGCCGGGGCGCTCTCCACCCGCACACCGACCGAGGCCAGCGAGGCCGCCGCCAGCTCCCGCTCCGCGAGGATCCGCTCGGCGGCGACGCGCGCGAACGCCTCCTCGCTCCGCTCCGGGCGGGAGGAGGCGGCCTCGGCGATCTCGGAGTCGGCGACCGCCAGGAACAGCACCAGGTGGCGGCGGGCCAGCTGCGCGGCGCGGGCCCGGAGCAGCGCGCTGGTGTCGGGGTCGGAGAGATCGGTGAAGACGATCACCAGGGCCCGGCGCCGCTGGCGCGCGCCCAGGGCGTCGAAGGCGGCGCCGTAGTCGGACTCCTCGGGCCGCGCCTCGGCCCGGTGGAGCGCCTCGGCCAGCGCTTCCAGCCCGGCGCGGCCGGTGCCGGGCGGCACCACCCGGACCACCTCGGATCCGAACAGCACCGCCCCGGTCCGGTCGCCGCGGAGCGCGGCGGCCCGCGCCAGCGCCAGCGCCGCATCGACCGCGTGATCCAGCTTGCTGCGCCCGTCGCCCAGGCGGGCCGAGAGCTGACGGCCGCAGTCCAGGAGCAGCCACACCGCCTGGTTCCGCTCCGGCTGCCACTCGCGAACCACCGGCGCGCCGCGGCGCGCGGTGGCCTTCCAGTCGATGCCGCGAACGTCGTCGCCCGGCCGGTACGGCCGCAGCGCCGCGAACTCGCGCCCCTCGTGCCAGCCGCGAGTGCGGGCCCGCCCCTCCTCGGCGCGCTCGGCCCCGGCCGCCGCCGCCAGCCCGCGCAGGTCCGGGTAGACCGGGACGGTCCGCGCCAGCGGCAACCGCCACTGCCGGAAGGCCAGGCCCAGCGGCCCGCGGGCCCGGACGTGGAGGTCGCCGAACGACGCCTCCCCCCGGCGGCGCGGGGTGGCCTGGTACTCCAGCCGCGCCGACTCGCCCGGGCGCAGGGCGATGCGCCGGCGGTGGGCGCTGGAGTCGAGCTCGGGCGGGGGCGCGTCCGCCAGCTCGAGGCGGAGCGTCCTCCGCGCGCGGCTCGCCAGCGCCAGGCCGACGCGGTTGGGGGCGAAGGCCGAGAGCGGCTCGCGCAGCTCGCGCCGCGCCTCGAGGCTCCCGGGCCCCGGGGTGAGGAGCGCGTCGAGCGCGGCCAGCGCCAGGATCGCGACGTCGAGCGCGACCACCAGCGCCAGCACGCCCGGCGCGCCCGCCGCGACCAGCGTCGGCAGGGCGGCCAGCGCCAGGAGGAGCGCCGTGCGCGAGGTGGGGAATGGCACGGAGAACACGCTCACCGGTCCCGGTGCGGGTCCGCCGGATCGCCGGCGAACGCCGCCAGCTCGGCGACCATCCCATCCATCACCCGATCGATCACCGCCTGGTCCAGATCGCTGCGGCAGAAGCCGTGCGACAGGGTGAGCCGGCCGCGGAAGCTGCTCACGCACAGCAGCAGCTCCTGGCCCAGGGCGACCGTGCCCAGCACCCGCGCGTCGGCCACGGGCGGACCGCCGAAGTCGAGCCGCTGGTGATCGAAGACGCCCACGTTGCTGAGGATGACGAAGGTCGCGTCGCGCCCGCCGAAGCGGATGGGCCAGCCCTGCTCGCGGGCCCAGCCGCGCAGCAGGTCCTCGAACTCGAGCTCGGCCACGAGTGCGCGGTCCAGGGTGAGGTTGGCGCGCAGCCCGGACATGGCCCCGACGACCCGGTCCAGCGTCGCCGGAAACGGCTCCCCGGGCAGGCAGCGGAGCGCGGGGAAGAGGGTGCCGAAGAGGTTGCAGATGGGGTCGCGGGCCACCGGGGGGAGCTGCGAGCGGAAGTCGCAGGACACGGACAGCGAGAACGGCTCCCCGGGGGCGCGGCAGAAGGGCTGGAGCGCCCTGACCAGGGCGGTGAGCAGGAAATCCGTGACCGTCGCCCCGCGCCGCTTCCCCGCCTCCCGCAGCCGGGCCAGCTCCTCCGGCTGGATGTCCCGCTGCGCGTGCGCGGGACGCTCGTTCCGCAACCCGGTGCGCGGCAGGAGGAACGGAAACCGGAGCGGCCGCCTCTCGAGCGGCGGCGGCCGCGGCGGCGAGGGGCGCCCGCTCAGGCCCGCCACCGCTCGGGGTCGGAACCCGGCGGCGGGGGCGGGGAGCGTCCCGCCGGCCCGGAGCGTCCGGTACAGCTCGGCCAGCAGGTAGGCGATGGCCTTGGCGCCGCCGCCGTCCGCCAGCCGGTGGTCGATGCGGAAGCAGAGCGCGTCCCGCCCTCCCGACCGCACCAGCCGGGCGCAGAAGTGCGGCCCGTCCTCCGGCACCTCCAGATCGGTGAGGAAGGCGGTGATGGCCGCCTCCGGCTCCGCGGTCTCGACCACCTCGTACGGGCGCAGCCAGGCCAGGTCGTCGCGCCGCTCCCAGCGGCCCTCCAGCACGCCCGTCTCCACGAAGCGGCAGCCCAGCACGGGGTCCTGGTCGGGCAAGGCCCGGAACGCCTGCTCCAGCAGCCGCTCGTCGAGGCGTCCCGCGAAGCGGATCAGCAGCCGGATCTGCCGATCCGAGGCCGACGGGCTCCCGGTGCCGCGCCCGGACTGATGAAGGAAGTCCTTGGGCACGGCGGGGGTGGCACGGGTCATCGCCCCAGTATACCGGCCGCGCTAGCCGCGGCTCCTCTGGCGAGGGACCTGCACCTGGAACTCGGTCACGCCCCGGCGCACCACCAGGAACACGCTCGTCCCCACCGGTCCCCGGAGCGCCTCGACCGCGCCGCCCAGCCCCAGCTCCGACACCGGACGCTCGTCGATCTCCAGGAGCTCGTCCCCGGGCACGAGGCCGCTCGCCTCCGCAGCGCTCCCGGGCCGGAGCCCGCCGATGGCGAGCCCGTCTCCCTCCGGGATCAGCACCGCGCCGATGCCCACCGGATCGACCGGCCCGGCATCGCCGTCGAGCACCGGCCGCAGGTCGATGATCACCGGCCAGATGACGCCGCCGGCAGGGACGTTGACGGAGTCGGAGGCGCCGGGGTGGTGGCCGGCGGCGTAGGCGTGCAGGCGCACCGCGGAGGGGAGGGCGTTCACGACGAACGACCCGTCGGTGCCGGTGGTGGTCTCGGCCACCTTGGAATAGACCGGGGCACGGCCGTCGTCGAGGAGCGTGACCGGCTCGGCGGTGATCCAGGCGCCGGCGATGGGCTCCCCGGAGCGCTCGTCGCGCACCTGGCCGGTGATGACCCCTCCCGCTGCCAGCGTGATCTCCACCTGCCCCTCCCTGGGTGGGGTCGGGACCTCCACCCCCGTCACCTGCGCCGGCGCGTAGCGGGGCGCCAGCACCACCATGTCGACGGTTCCCGGGGGAAGCGCGTCCAGCGTGAAGCAGCCCGAGGCGTCGGCCACGGACGCCTGCTGGTCGGGCAGGGAGCGCTGCCGGTCCCGGGCGTCGTAGACCAGCACGGTGAAGGGGGCCACCGGGGCGCCCGTGTCTCCGTCGTGCACGCAGCCGCGGAGCCGCCCGCCGGCGGAGAGGACGATCTGCGCATCCGGTCCCCCGGGCAGCACGCGCCTCAGCAGGGCGGGCGTGTAGCCCTCGGCGCGGGCGCTGAGCTGGTGCGGAGAGGGATCGAGGTCGTCGAAGCGGAAGCGTCCGTCGGCGTCGGTGAGGGCCTGGGCCACGGTGGTCCCGTCGTAGGCCCACCCGTGCGTCTGGCGCGCCTCCACCAGCGCCGCGGGCACGGGCCGCCTATCCTCGGTGACCACCCGCCCCGACAGCTCGGCCCGCAGGGGCTGGCCGCCCGCCCATGCGGAGCCCAGCACGATCCGGATCCTCCCGTTCACCATCGCGAGCAGGTCCACCACCGCGTGCCCCGGGTAGTAGCCGGGCCTGCGCGCCTCCAGCACCGAGCCCTGCGGCGCCGCCGCCCGGAACCGGCCCGCGGCGTCGGCGACGAAGTGGTCCGGGATCAGGATCAGGGCGCGCCCGCCTCCGCCCAGGAGCGTGACCTCCGCCTCCGGCACCGGCGCTCCGTCCTCGTTCACCACCAGCCCGTCGAGCTCCAGCGCCGGGGAGAGGAACACGTCGACGCCGCGGACCTGCTCGCCGGGCAGGGCGTCGAACTGCAGCGGGCTGTACCCCCACTCCGGCGCGAACGGGAAGTAGCCCGGCGCGGCCACCGCGGCCAGCAGCCAGCGACCGGGGGTGCGGGCGGTGAACAGGAAGGAGCCATCCGCCTCGGCCCGCACCAGCTCCGCGGCATCGCCGCGGGAGAAGGTGAGCTCCGCGCCCGGGATGGGGGCGCCGGTGCCGGTGCTCAGCACGTGCCCCTCGAACGTGGCCGGCTCGACCACGGCCGGCGGGGCGAGCGCAACCGGCGGCGGAGCCGCCGCGACCACGTCCTGCGCGGGCTGCTCATCGGTCGCGACGGGCGCCGCGGCGCTCTCCCCGGCCCCGGCGGTGGCGAGCCGGACCCCCACCACGGTCGCGAGCAGGGTCGCAGCGGTCAGGCCGACCACGGCCAGACGAACGCGGCGCTTCGGCATGGCCCGCATGCTAGCGCCGGAGCGCATTTCGAGGCTCCCCCGCCCGGGTGATATCCCGTGAGTAACCGCCCCTCCGCGTGGGGATCCGGGGAGCGGTTCGACCGCCGGCATGCGTCAAGCAAGCCACAGCTCGCGGCGTCCGCGGCGGCCCCGCACCTGCCCCGCTACGGCTCGCGCCCGAACGTGTCGCAATCGCCCGGGTCGCCGCGCTCGAACCCGCGCCGGAACCAGCGCGCCCGCTGCTCGGCCGAGCCGTGCGTGAAGCTCTCCGGGCTCACCCGGCCGACCGTCGCCTTCTGGATCCGGTCGTCCCCGACCGCGGCTGCCGCGGCCAGGCCCTGATCGACCTCGCCGGGATCGAGGAGGTGGCGCTCGTCGGCGGCACGGCCCCAGGCGCCGGCGAAGCAGTCCGCCTGTAGCTCCAGCCGCACGGAGAGGGCGTTTCGCTGGGACGGGCGGCGCTCCTGCGCGGCGCGTACCTTGCCGTCGATCCCCATCAGATGCTGGAGATGATGCCCCACCTCGTGCGCCACGACGTAGGCCTGCGCGAACTGCCCCGGCGCGCCGAAGCGGGCCGCCAGCTCGCGGTAGAAGCCCAGGTCGATGTACACGCGCTGGTCGGCGGGGCAGTAGAACGGCCCCATCTCGGCCCCGGCCGCGCCGCAGCCGGACCGCGTCTCGTCCCAGAACAGCACCAGCCGGGCCGGCTCGTACCCCTGGATGCGGCCCGCCCAGACCTGCTGCACGTCGTTGAACGCGCCCACCGCGACGTGCTCCAGCTCGGCCTCCCCCTCCCGCCGCTGCCCGTCCGCAGCGGAGGGCGCCGACGGCGGGCCGGCCACGTCGCCGTTGCCCAGCAGCGCGAACAGGTTCTGCTTGAACACCAGGCTCAGCACCAGGAGCACCACCGTGCCCCCCAGGCCGAGGCGGACCCCGGTGCCGCCCAGGATGGAGCTCCCGCGCCGGTCCTCCACGTTGGAACGGTCCTGGTCGTCGAGCTTCATGGCGTAGGCTCCCGGGCCGCCCGGGCCAGCCGGGCGGCCGAGCTCGAGGGCCGTGTCGACGGCTCGCTAGCGGCGTGCCAGCAGGTCCCGGATCTCGATGAGCAGCTTCTCCTCGGGGCTGGGGGGCGGCGCCACGGGCGCAGCCTCCTTCTTCTTGATGAGCTTGTTCATGGGCACCACGATGAAGAAGTACACGCTCGTGGCGACCAAGAGGAAGTTGACGACGGCGTTGAGGAACTTGCCGAGCATGATCGGCCCGAGGGCGATGCCGGAGAAGTCCGGCCTCCCGAACACCGCACCGATGAGCGGCGTGAGCACGTCGGCCACCAGCGAGCCGACGATGGCGCTGAAGGCCGCGCCGATGATGATGCCCACCGCCAGGTCGATGACGTTGCCACGCCAGACGAAATCTCTGAACCCCTTCAGCATGGGCTCCTCCTTGCCAGCGAACCTCGTCGAGGCGCCAGGCAGGCCGCCGGTGAAGCCACCCCCGGTCGATCCCGGACGAGTGGCGGCGGCATCATATGCCCGGCACCGGCCCCAGTGGGCGGGATGCCGGGGCGGTCGTGCAGGTCGCCCCGCCCGGATCGTTGCGCCGTTCCCCTCGCTCGCGCCGCCGCGCTTGCCACGCTCGCGGCCCTCTGACAGCATCGGCCCATCCCCGATGCGCGGCCGGCCGCAGCAGCGCCGGCGAGGAGGAGGGCGCCGTGTCGTTTCTCTGGACGATCGTGGTGGGCTTCCTGGCTGGCGTGGTCGCCAAGCTGGTTCATCCCGGCCGGGAGAACATGGGCTTCATCCTGACGACCCTGCTCGGCATCGTGGGGTCGGTGGTGGCCGGCTACCTCGGACAGGCGGTCGGCATCTACCAGGCCGGCCAGGGCGCGGGGTTCATCGGCTCCGTCATCGGGGCGCTGGTGGTCCTGATCGTGTACGGGATGATCAAGGGGAAGGCCCGGCAGTAGTCCGGCCCGGAGGCCGCCGAGCGGCTCTCCCGAGGCCGTCGAGGCCCGTCCCGAGTTCGTCGAGGGCCGGCCTCAGCGGACCCGCACCCTCGCCCGGAGCAGCTCGGCATCGCGCGAGGACGGGCCCGCCAGGATCTCGAACTCGCCGGGCTCGACCACCCTGCGCCCGGCGGCGTCGACCAGCGAGAAGGCCTCGCCCGGCAAGGGCACGCGGACCGTCCTCGCCTCGCCGGGCGCGAGCTGGACGCGCGCGAAGCCGGCCAGCGCCTTCCCCACCCAGGTCGCGGAGGTGACCAGGTCGCTCACGTAGACCTGGACGACTTCGGTGCCCTCGCGCGCGCCCACGTTCTCCACCTCCACCGAGACCTCCACGCCCTGGCCCGGGCGGATCGCGTCCGGGGTCACCCGCAGCGCCCGGTGGCGGAAGCGCGTGTAGCCGAGCCCATGGCCGAACGGGAAGGCGGGCTCCTGGGTGAGGTCGGCGTAGCGGTCGCCGTGCTGGCCGCGCACCTGGCCGTAGAAGACCGGCTGCTGACCGACGTGCACCGGGATCGACACGGTCAGCTTTCCCGACGGGTTGAGCATGCCGAGGAGCGCCTCGGCCACCGCGCGCCCGCCCTCCATGCCGGGGTTGAAGGCCTCCAGGATGGCCCGGGCGCGGCGGGCGGAGGGCGGCAGCACCAGCGGCTTGCTGTTCACCAGCACCACCACCAGCGGCTTGCCGGTCCTCTCCAGGGCGTCGAGCAGGCCGATCTGCCCACCCTGCAGCTCGAGGGTGGCGGTGCTGTTGCACTCGCCCACGAAGCGCAGCGCGTCGCCCACCACCACCACCACCACGTCCGCGCGCTCCGCGGCGGCCACCGCTGCGGGCATGCCGCCCGCATCGGTGTCCTCGATCGAGCAGCCGGCGGCGTGGAGCACGGCGCAGCCGGCCGGCGCCAGGGCGCGGATTCCGTCGAGCACGGTGGTGGTCCGGTCCCGGGGGTGCTTGCCGGCGGAGGGCGGATGCTGGGACGACCCCAGCGACCAGTCGCCCAGCTGGGCCAGATCGTCGTCCGCGTTGGGGCCGACCACGGCGATGGTCCGGATGGCATGGGGATCGAGCGGGAGCAGGCCGTCGTTCTGCAGGAGCACCAGGCTCTCCCGCGCGGCGGCCAGGTTCAGGGCGCGGTGGTCGGGGCGGGCGATCTCGGCGGCGGCGCGCGGCGGGTCGGGGCGCCGCGGGTTCTCGAACAGGCCCATGCAGATCTTGAGCGCCAGCAGACGCCGGCAGGGCGCGTCGATCTCGGCCTCGGCCAGCTGGCCGGTCCGCACCGCCTCCAGCGCCCCGTCGTAGAACTGCGGCGTCACCATCACGACGTCGTTGCCGGCGCGGAGGGCCACCACCGCTGCCTCGACGAAGGAGGCGCACACGCGCTGCTCGTCGACCAGCCGGCCCACGTTGTTCCAGTCGGTCACGAGCAGGCCCGGGTAGCCCCACTCCTCGCGGAGCACGTCGTGGAGCAGCCAGCGGTTGGCGGTGGACGGCACCCCGTCCATCGACTGGTAGCCGGTCATGAAGGTTGCGGCGCCGGCGCGGGCGGCCCGCTCGAACGGCGGCAGGAAGAAGCTGCGCAGCTTGCGGCGGGAGATGTCGGCCTCGGAGGCGTCGCGTCCGCCCTGCGTCTCGGAGTAGCCGGCGTAGTGCTTGGCGGAGGCCAGGACGCCGGCCGGGTCGTCGAGGCCGCGCCCCTGGAGCCCGCGGATGAGCGCCGCGCCCAGCTCGCCGATCACGAACGGATCCTCGCCGAAGGTCTCGCCCACCCGGCCCCAGCGCAGGTCGCGGGTCAGGCACAGGACCGGCGAGAAGGTCCAGTGGACCCCGGTGGCGGCCATCTCCTCGGCGGTGACGCGGCCGACCTTCTCCACCAGCTCCGGATCCCAGCTCGCGGCCAGCGCCAGCTGGGTGGGGAAGATGGTGGCGCCGGGCCAGAAGGAGTGCCCGTGGATGCCGTCCTCGCCCACCAGCAGCGGGATGGCCAGCCGCGTCTGCGCGGCCAGGGCCATGGCGCGCTCGAGCTTCGCGCCCAGCAGGTGGACCACCGAGCCGGGCTGGTGGGACCGGACGAACGACAGGTCCTCCCGGCCGTCCCACATCATGAGCTGTCCGACCTTCTCCTCCAGCGTCATGCGGCCCAGGAGATCGGCGGTGCGCGCGTCGACGGAGAGGGCGGGGTCGCGGTACGCGGGGATGGGCATGGGATGGCCGGGCGGAGGAAGGAGATCACATCATAGCGGAGGCATGGCACGGATGGAGCCGCCCGGGAGCCCGGGACGCGAGGTCGAGCTCCTGGAGCGGACGGAGGACTTCTCGGTCGCCGGCTGGGGCCGGGTGCTGCTGCTGGTGTTTCGCACGCGCAGCACCGCGGAGGGCATCGAGCGGCTGCACGCGCTGGCCCCTTCCTGGGCGGCGGCGCCGCCCGGCGGCGTGGTGCTCCTGAACGTGGTCCCGCCGCAGCCGGTCCGGCCGCCCGACGAGGCGATGCGCGCAGCGCTGCGCCGGGCGATCCAGGACGGGTCGCCGGAGGTCGCGGGAGTGGGGACGATCTTCGAGGGGAGCGGGTTCGTGGCCGCGTTCGTCCGGGCCCTGATGGCCGGCCTGCAGCGGCACTCCGGGGGCCTGCCGATGCGGGTGTTCCGGAGCGCGGCCGAGGCGGCGGGCTGGGCGGCGGAGCTGGTCGACGGCCCGGAGATCACCGCCGACGGCCTGTCGGAGGCGATCCGGGCGGTGCGCCGCGCCTGAGCCGGCGCGCCGCCCGCGAGCTCACGGTGCCGTCGCCTGGCAGGCGCGGACGCCGTCGAGGTTCTCCCGGCAGCGCGCCAGGGGCGCCTGCGGGCAGCAATCGAGGTCGGCGCTGCACGGCTCGGCCGGCATGGCGCAGCCGGCGATGGGCAGGCAGCGGCGCACCCCGGCCTCTGCCTCGGCGCAGGTCGTGCCCGGGCAGCACTCGAGCGCCCCCGAGCAGGTGAAGCCGCGGCCGCGGCAGGCCGGCGGCGTCCAGGCGGCCTGGATGTTGGTGGTCTCGGGATCCTGGCCCGGCACCCAGAACGCCGGGTGGCTGGGATCGGCGCCCGGCGATGGCGAGGTGTCCACCGCCATGGCCCAGATCTGCTTCCGGTCGCCGAGGTGGCCGTACGGTCGCACCGAGTGGAACACGATCCAGTACTTGCCGCCCTCGATGAACGGGGTGAACGCCGGGTGGCCGCTCAGCCCATCCGGCGCGCCGCGGGAGAGCGGGGTGAGGGCGCCGGTGACGGGATCGACCAGCTCCACGTAGGAGGCGGTGGCGTACCGCTCGGTCGTGGGCCCGCTCAGGACCGCAAGCCAGCGCGAGTCCGGCGACCAGCTCGGATAGCTCAGCGTGGCGGTGGCGGCGGTGGCGCCGCGGGGGAGGAGGAGCCGGGGATCGCCGAACGCGGCGCCGTCCCACGGCATGAGCATGAGATCCGCGCCGGTGAAGGCCCAGTCCTCCCGGCCGGAGCGCGCCACGTAGGCGAGCCGGGTTCCGTCCGGGCTCCAGGCCGGATGGGCCGGGACCATGCAGCCCTCGGGGGCGGGGCAGGAGCTGCCGTCGCAGACCGGCGGCGGATCGAAGCAGGCGTACTCGGCGCACTGCGTGGCCGTCGCGCCCCCCACGCCGGCGCGCGTGCAGCCCCGCACCTCGGCGCGCGGGACCGGCGCCCGCAGCGAGGGCGCGCCGCCCGGGGGCGTGTCGGCCAGCCACATCCGCCCGTAGTACACGCCCGCGGCGCGCTCGCCCCCGGGCGCAAAGGTGGTGAACGACGCGCCCAGCGCGTCGCCCTGGGCGACCGCGGGCGGCGCGGGCGCGATGCTCGCGCTCTCGAATGCCAGCGGATCCGGGGTGGTGAGCTCGCTCACGCCCACCGTCGGGTGGAAGTCGTGCCAGGTGGCGACCAGCAGGCGCGAGCCGTCCGAGGCGGCCGTGTGGCAGCCGGTGCAGCTGGCCGCGCTCTGCTCCCGGGTCAGCAGCGGGCGGGAGCTGCTGCCGGCGCTGGGATCGGCCAAGGCGACGTCCATGGGCTCGATGCGGCGGTACGCGAGCAGACCCTCCAGCGAGGCATCGGCCGTGGTGATGGTGCGGGCCGGCGCGGTGGCGCGCGGGCTGGCGGCATCGAGGTCCGCCTTGCCCATGAGCTCGAGCACCAGCGGCGCCCCGTAGTCCGCGCCCAGGGCCAACCACTCGGCGCGGGAGGGCTGGTACTCGCTGCCGCGCGTGTACACGGTCGCGATCGCCGAGCCGCCGGTCAGGGTCAGCCGGAACACGGAGTTGCCGTTGGCGTTCCACTGCAGGACCGGCGGCGTGAAGCGCGCCGGGAACAGGGTCCCTTCCTCCGGATACTCCCAGGCCGGCGCGGCGCCGGGATCGGCCGCCGGGCCGGCGGCCATGAGCGCCTCGGCGCTGCCGTCCAGCCCGGAGAGGAAGGTGGCCTCGCTCAGGTACACCGGAACCGCGAGCCGCGCGGTCCGGCCGGACCACGAGGCCTCGACCTCGACGGTGCCGGGGGCGGCGCCGGTGGCGATGACCACGCCCTCGGAGCTCACGCTGCCGACCCCCTCGGTGGCGCCCGACCAGACGGCGTTCTCGGCCAGCGCCGTGCCGCCGTCGGCGTAGGTGGCCTCGAGCCCCAGCGCCAGCGAGGCCTCCACGCCGGGACGGGTGGTGACGGCGGCGCCGCCGGGGACGATTCGAACGCCCGTGAGGCCCGATCCGCCTCCGCCCGAGCTGCAGCCGAGCGCGGGCATCAGGAAGGCGAGGACGACGGCGGGGAGGACCGAGGGCGCTCCCCGGTTGCCGCTCCGCCGGACCAACGCAGCGTCGTGCACGTCGAGCACGGTAGCGCAGCCCACCTCGTCCCGGAAGCAGGAACGCCGCTGCCCCGTGGTTCCCCGCATTGCCGCACCGGATCGATCGTGGCAGCATCCCAGACCGAGGGTTGCAGCGGCCGCGGCACGTCCCGGCGCCGGGACCCATGGCCCGCGGTCCGATCTCGTCTTCCACGCAGGAGGGGTCATGCGCACCGTCCGGCTCAACCGTGCCGTGCCGCTCGTCGCCGTCGCCGCCGGTCTCGCGCTCGCGGCGTGCGGGGGCGGAGGCTCCAGCTCCAGCGCCAAGGCCTACGAGGGGCAGTGGGAGTACGTGTCGGGCGGGATGGTGTCCGGCCCGGACATCCTGAACCTGAGGTCGGACGGCACGTACTCGGACGTCACCTACTACTCGCACACCATCGAGGACCTGAGCGGCGGCGTGCGGGCCGAGAAGGGAACCTACACCTTCACGCCGGACACTCCCGGGGGCGAGACCCAAGGGACGCTCGCCTTCCATCGCACGCATGTCTGGCAGGCGGGCGTCTGGAAGGCCAGCGCGGACGACGTCTCGGGCGCGCTCGTGATCACCGCCGGATCGCCCCGGACGATGAGCTTCGACGGCTCCGGCGACGTGTTCCACTACGAGTACCATGCCGCCCAGGCGGCCATCCCGACGTCCTTCCCGCTGGCCTACCAGGGGCAGTGGAAGTACGTCTCGGGTGGGATGGTGGTCGGCCCGGACGTCCTGAACCTCCGAATCGGACGGGACGTTCTCCGATGTCACCTACCTCTCCGGAACCGTCGGCGACGTGAGCGGGGGCGTGCATGCCTGGAAGGGAACCTACACGTTCACGCGCACCACTCCCACCGACGACAGCCAGGGCACGCTGGCGCTTCACGCCACGCACTCGTGGAACGGGAGCGCCTGGGTGACCGACCCGGGCGACACCTCGGCAGCCTGCGTCGTCGCGGGCGGCATGCCCAGGACGCTCACCCTCGGCAGCACGGACTACGAGTACTACGGGCTCGAAGCGGCCATCCCCACCTCCTTCTGAGCGCCGGCGGCGAGCCACCCCGGCGTCACCGGCGGGGACGATCGGCTTCGGGCGGCGACGTCGTGTCTGCGGTCGAGGCCGCGGAAGCGGCGGGGGGCCGTGCCCTGTCCCCTTCGCATTACCGCACGGCATCGAATCGTGGCAGCATCCCGCACCGAGGTTTGCAGCGGCCGTGCCAGGTCCCGGCGCCGGGGCCCTTCGCCCGCGGCCCGACCCGCGCCCTCGAGGAGGGGCCATGCGCGAGCGGTTCAGCCGTCCCATGCAGCTCGTCACCGCCGTCGCCGTTCTCGCCCTGGCCGCGTGCGGCGGTGGCGGCAGCTCCCCGCGGGCCAAGCCCTGGGTGGGCCAGTGGACGCAGCTGGGGACCGGCGCGGGCACGCTGGTCCTCGATCTCCGGTCGGACGGCGAGTACTCGAGGATCTACTACGGCGGAGGCATCGGGGTATCGGTGGTCGCCTGGGCGGAGAAGGGCCGATACACCTTCATCACCACGACCGACTATGGCAACGGCGACATCGCGGGCACGTTGCAGGTGTCCCCGACGCACAGCTACGACACCGCCGCAGACGTGTGGGGGCCCGTCATGTCCGGACCGGATTCGGCGTATTGCATCGTCCACGTGAGCCCAAAGATGATCGATTCCCTCGAGTGGGACACGTTCTGGTACTACGGCCCCGAGGCGGAGATCCCGACGACGTTGTGACGGCGCGGCGCCGCCGAGGGGCGTGGCATGCACTGGCATGGCGGGATCTGGCTGGCCGGGGCGCTCGCGCTCGCCGGCGTTCGCTGCGCCACGGCGGACAAGGCCGGGCCGCCCGCCTCGGAGCCGGCGGCGCAGAAGGCGAGCACCCCCATCCCCTCGCTGTCCCGCGCCTACCAGGGGCAGTTCCTGGTGGGCGCCGCCGTCACGCCCGGCCTGGTGCTGATGGGAGACTCCCACGTCCTGCTCGAGCAGCAGTTCAGCGTGGTCACGCTCGAGGACTCGATGAAGCCGGTGAGCCTGAGCCGGCGCGAGGGGAGCTACGACTTCAACATGGCCGACCAGGTGGTCGAGTGGGCGGCCAGGAACGGCATCAAGGTCCGCGGCCACTGCCTGGTCTGGCACCAGCAGGCGACGCCCTGGATGTTCAGCAGCGAGGGGAAGCCGGTCTCGCGCGAGGTGCTCATCGAGCGGCTGCGCAGGTACATCCACGATGTGGTCGGCCACTACCGGGGCAAGGTCTGGGCCTGGGACGTGGTGCAGGAGGCGGTGGTGGCGGCCGAGCCGGGGATCGAGACGGAGAACGGCTGGCGCAAGAGCGACTGGTACCGGATCATCGGGCCCGAGTACGTCGAGCTCGCCTTCCGGTTCGCGCACGAGGCCGACCCCGAGGCGCTCCTCTTCTACAACGACTACGACACCGAGAGCCCCGCCAAGCGCGACCTCATCCTGGAGCTGATGGAATCGCTCCAGCGGAAGGGCGTCCCGGTCCACGGCGTCGGGCACCAGGCGCATCTCTACTCGACCCACCCGGAGGTGGGCGAGCTGGAGCGGTCCATCCAGGCCGTCGGGAAGCTCGGCCTCCGCAACCAGGTCACCGAGCTCGACGTCAGCCTGCGCCCGCGAGCCCGCGCGCCCATGCCCGAGCGCACCCCGGAGCTGCTGGCAGCGCACGCGCAGCGGTACCGCGAGCTCTTCCGCATGTTCCGCCGGAACCGGCAGCTCATCGACGCGGTGGTGCTGTGGGGCGTGAACGACGAGAGCTCGTGGCTGCGCGCGCCGGACGCGCCGCTCCTCTTCTCGGAGTTTTCGCCCAAGCCGGACTTCCGGGCGGTGATCGAGGAGGCCTCGGCGCCGTAGCTCGAGGGCTGCGGGCGGGGATGGGACCGACTTCACGCTCCCTGAGGCGCGAGCCCCGAGGACCACGTTGGGCCTGGCCCTGCGCCCCGTCCTGCGCCAGGATCCCCCCATGCCGTCCCTGCTCCTGGCCGCCTTTCCGCCCGAGCTGGCCGGGCTCGACGCCTCGCCGCCCGCGGGGTGGACCGCCGCCGTCACCGGGGTCGGCGCCCTGACCGCGGCCGTCCAGACGGCGCGCCTGCTCTCGGCCCACCGGCCGGAGCGGGTCCTCTTCGTCGGCACGTGCGGGGCGCTCGACGATCGGCTGCGGGTCGGCGACGTCGTGTCCGCAGGCGAGGCCATCGCCACATCCGTGGAGGAGCGGACCGGGCGCGCCTACCGGCCCGAGGCCGAGCGGCTGCGCTGGCCGGCCACCTGGCCGCTGCCGTTCCCGGCCCACGCGGTGGCGGTGCCGCCGGCCATCACCCGCACCGAGGAGGGCGCCCGCGCGCTGGCCGGCATCGCCGCTGTCGAGCACCTCGAGCTCACTGGCGTGTTCGCGGCCTGCCACGCCTCAGGGGTCCCCGCGGCGGCAGCGCTGGCGGTGGCGAACCGGGTCGGGCCGGGCGCCCACGCCGAGTGGCTGGCCCAGCACGCCCGGGTGAGCGCGCTCCTGCTCGAGGCGCTGCGGCGGGCCGGCGTGCTGCCTCCGTGAGCCGCCGGACAGGCAGCAGAAACCCGCAACTCGCTGCCGGGCACCTATCTCGGCACCTCGACCCCGTCGAGGAGCTCCTGCACGAGGTCGTCCGGCGTCGCCCCCTCCAGCTCGGCCTCGGGCCGGAGCAGGAAGCGGTGCCGCAGGACCGGCAGGGCCATGGCCTTCACGTCCTCCGGGCTCACCCATCCGGCGCCGGCCATGGCGGCCCGCGATCGGGCGGCGGCCAGCAGGCCCACCCCGGCGCGCGGGCTGGCGCCGAGCCGCGCGCGCGGAAGCTCGCGGCTGGCCCGCACGAGGCGCGACACGTACTCCAGCACCTCCGGCGCGACGGGAAGGGTGCGGGCCGCGCCGCGGAGCGCCGCCAGCTCCTCGCGCGAGATCACCGGCGAGACCCCTGCGGCGGCCAGGTCGTGCACGTCCAGCCCGCCGGCGGCGCGCCGGAGGATCTCGACCTCCTCGGCCGCGGCGGGGTAGTCGACCCGGATCTTCATCAGGAACCGGTCCGCCTGGGCCTCGGGCAGCGGGTAGGTGCCCTCGTACTCCACCGGGTTCTGCGTGGCGATGACGAAGAAGGTCTCGGGCAAGGGCTGGCGCTGGCCGTCGAGCGTGACCTGCCGCTCCTCCATGGCCTCGAGCAGCGCCGCCTGGGTCTTGGGCGGGGTCCGGTTCACCTCGTCGGCGAGCAGCACCTCGGTGAAGATGGGGCCCCGCCGCAGCTCGAAGGTGCCGTGGTCGGGGCGGTAGACGCTGGTTCCCAGGATGTCGCCGGGCATGAGGTCGGGCGTGAACTGGATCCGGCCGAAGCGCAGGTCGAGCGCGCGCGCAAGGGCCTTGGCCAGGAGGGTCTTGGCCAGCCCCGGGACGCCCTCGAGCAGCACGTGTCCCCCGGCCACCAGCGCCGCCAGGAGCTCGGCCACGGGCCTGCGCTGCCCCACCACCACCTTGCCGATCTCGCCCTCGAGCCGCGCAGCGGCGGCCAGCTCACGGTTCATTTCGCGTACCCCATGGCGCGGTACACCAGCCCTCCCAGCAGCTCGCGCAGCGCGTCGGTGGAGGCGGAGAGGGAGGAGGCCCGCGGCAGCCAGGCGGCGCTGCCGCCGCTGCCGGAGTGGTGATCCACCGTCAGGAGATCGGGCGAGAGCCCGACCGCGCGGAAGCAGCCCAGCGCGCGCGGCGCGTGCCAGGCGCTCGTCAGCAGGAGCACGCGCTTCCAGCCGCGGGCGGCGATGATGGCCGCCGACTGCACGGCGTTCTCCCGCGTGTTGCGGCTCTTCTCCTCCAGCACCAGCCGGTCCGGCGGGATCCCCTGATCGCGCATCCACCCCGCCATCACCACCGCCTCGGAGGGCGGATCGCCGGGCTTCGGGAAGGTGATCCCGCCGGAGAGGAGCGCCACCTTCGCCTTGCCGGTGCGGAGGAGGATGGCGGCCTGGGAGATGCGATCGGCGGCGTCGTTCAGCTCCAGCTGGCCGCTCCTCCGCATGGCGCCCGTGTCGATGACCCCGCCCAGCACCACCACCACGTCGTAGGGCGGGTCCGGCTGGTAGGTGTCCCGGGCGCCCGACTCGAGCCGGGCGTAGAGGCCGCGCGAGACCGGCTCGAGCGAGAACACCAGCAGCACGGCCAGGCCGATCCCCAGCAGCCACCGCGCGCGCCCCGGCCGCCGCTGCCAGAGCAGCGCCAGCAATCCCAGGAGCAGGGCCCAGGTGAGCGGACCGAGGAGGAGGTCGAGCACCTTGGAGAGCACGAGGAACACGGGCGCATGATACGCGAGGCCGTGCCACGGCGGGCAAGTCCGGGACGCTCAGCGCCTGCCGTCCAGCCCCCGCTCCGCGTCGGCCGCCGCGCGCGTCACCTGCAGCAGGACGCCGGCGCCGCCGCCGGCCAGCGCGGCGCTGCCGCGTGCCAGCGCCAGCGCGGCCTCGGGGCTGCGCCCGGCCACGCGCCGCGCCGCCTGGGCATCCGCGAGCCGGGCCGGGATGCCCCAGCGCCGGTCGAGCCGGCGCCGCAGCCCGCGCCAGGCCTGCGCCGCCAGCTCCTGCTCGGCGCCGGCGCGCCGGTAGAGCGCGGCCAGCGAGGCCAGGTACGCTGGCGCGGTGCGGCCCGCCACGGCCGGGAGCGGCGGCCGGACGGCGCCCAGGCGCCGGCCCCGCGCCAGCACCAGGGCCACCCCGGCCAGCAGGAGCTGCGCCGCGAGGAGCAGGAGCGCGCGGCGCGAGGGGGGGGCCGCGGCCCGCGGCGCGGCCAGGAAGCGCTCGTCGAAGACCACCGGCCCGAGCGTGCCCAGCCGCACCACCAGCGAGGCCGCATGGCCCTCGGCCAGGTGCGCGTTCTCGAGCGGCTCCGGCCCGGACAGGACCAGGATCTCTCCGCGGCCGGACGGGATGGAGAGTGCGCTCGTCCACCCCGCGGATCCGGACACGGGCAGCCCGCCGGGCCGGGTGAGCGCGAGCGCTGCGCTCCGCCCCGGGAGCGACAGGTCGCCCACCAGCCGGTGCGGGGCCAGCCCGTGCGCGAGCCGCGGGGCCGTTCCGGGGGTGGCCTCGACGCCGAGGGCCTCGATCAGCGCCGGCTGGGGAGCGCGGCCGAGCGCGATCACCACCGTCGCGCCCCGGGCCGCCTCGGCCAGCAGGGACGAGGCGTCGTCGCGGGTGAGGGCTGCGCCGGGCGCCGCCACCAGCACCGCCGCCGCGCCCGGCATCGCCGGCTCCCGCGGGCCGCGCCGGGCCACGAGGGCCCCCGTCGCCCGCAGGAGCTCGCGCGCGGCCGCCAGGCCGCGCGGGCCCGGGTTGTCGGCGGCGGCCAGGCTCGACAGCTCGGCCCCCCCCTCCGACTGCCGCAGCACCACCGCCGCGACGAGCAGCGCCAGCGCCGCGACGACGCCCAGGCCGGCGGCCCATCGCCTCATCGGGGATCCCCTGCGCCGAGCGCCCGCGCCGCCCGCAGCGCCGCGTCGGCGTCGGCCGAGCCCGCGGGCAGGCCGCCGTACACGGCGCGGTCGAAGAGGTGCGACAGGGTGCGGAGCGCGTCCAGCCGCTCCGGCTGCTCGTCGCGGAGCTCCTCGACCAGCTCCCCGTTGGTGAGGGCGCGCCCGGGCGGCACGGCGCCGCGGCGCTCCAGGGCGGCCAGCGCCGCCAGCAGCGCCAGCCGGATGGCGCGCGACGCCCTCGCCCCGGGCCGCGGCCTCCTCGGCCCCGTCGAGGCGCGCATCCGCGGCCGGGGAGGACGGTTCCGGTTCCGGGGCGGGTGCGGCGAGGGGGGAGCGCCGGCGACGCAGCGCGAGCAGCCCGACCAGCGCGGCCGCCCCGGCGGCGAGGAGGAAGATGGCCCGGCCGAACGCAGCGTAGCGCTGGGCCCCGCCCATCTCGCGCAGGTCGACCAGGCGCTGCCACCGCTCCAGGAGCCAGCGCCGGAGGGCCTCCGGGTCGGCGCGCGCGCGGCGAAAGACGGGCCGGTCCAGGATCTCCGCTGCCCGGGCCCGATCGGCCGCGCCGGGGGCGGGGAGCGCCGCCTGAGAGGCGAGCGCGCAATGGCGGGCGAGCGCGGCCCGGAACCCTGCGCCGGCCGCGGGGCGGTCCGCGGCTGGCGCGGCGACCGCCCGCGCCGCCTCCGCGCGCAGGGCTTCGGCCGGGCCGCCGGCCCCCTCGGCCTCGAGCGCGGCGAGGAGCGGGGCCGCCTCGAGCGCCAGGTCGGGATCGGGGACTGCCCCGGCCCGGGCCAGGGCCGCCGGGCAGCCCGGCGCGGCCTCCAGCGCCGCGGCCAGGACCAGGGCCATCACGCGCGCTGCTCCATCCGGTCTGCCCAGACTTCCAGATCGAGCCCGTCTCGCCGGGCGCGCCGGTCGAAGTAGAAGACCACCACCGCCACCAGCGAGAACGGCTGCAGGGCGGCGCCCGCCACCGCCTCGAAGAGGGAGACGGCGATCTCGAGCGGGAGCGGCAGGTGCGCGCCCAGGAGCGCCAGGCCGCCTCCGCTGCCCTGGGCGCGGAGCGCCACCATCCTGGGGATGCCGGCCAGCGCGTTCACCGAGACCGCCAGCACGAACATGGCGAGCAGCACGATCGAGGCGCGCACCCCGGGCCGGGCGACGAACCGCGATCCCGGGGCGGGGGACATGAGCCGCGACGACCTCACCAGCGCCGCCGGGCCGGAGCATCCCTCCAGGGCCGCCACCGCCGGCACCAGGATGAGCCGGAGCATCGCCACCACGAACAGCCCCACCCCGCCCACCAGCGCGCCGGCGGCGCCGGCGACCGCGGTGGGGAGGCTGCCGGCGCGCATCGAGAGCGCGATGCCGGGGAGGGCGCCCGCGACCGGGGCGGCGGCCAGCAGCACCACCATGAGCGCGGTGGAGGTCGCCACGGCCGCGAGCCTGCGCATCCCGGTCGGGCGGAGGGCGGCCCGCCGCGGGTCGAGCGTCGGTCCGACGATGACGGCCGCCGCGGCGGTGGCCAGGAATTGCAGGGCCAGGAGCGCCAGCAGCACGATGGCCAGCGCGCGCGCCTCCCGTTCCAGCAGCTCCGCCCCCCGGACGGGATCGCTCGCCGCCGAGAGCAGCTCGATCCCCGGGAGCTGGCGCGCCACCACCAGGGCCGGCGCCTGGATCACCAGCATGGCCACGAAGAGCGGCCGGAAGTGGCGCAGCCCGACCGCGATCGATCGATCGATGACCTCGGCCAGGCCGAGCGGGCGGGCGGTCAGGTCGGGCGGCGCCATGGCCGCGATCCTACCCTTTGACGCCGCCGTCCGGATGGCATAGATGCGGCGCATGCTCGTCCGGCTGAACGGTGAGCTGCGTGAGCTTCCGGACGGCGCCACCGTGGCCGCCCTGCTTCGATTGCTCGGGGTGAAGCCCGCCCGGGTGGCGGTGGTCGTGAACGAGGCGGTGGTGATCCGCTCCCGCCACGAGGAGCACACCATCCAGCCGGGCGATGCGGTGGAGATCGTGGCGGTCATTGCGGGGGCGTAGCCGGCTTCACCCGGACCCGAACCCGAACCTGAACCCGGCTTCGCGTCACCCGTGATCCGAGTCCCGTGTCCCCTGGCCCGAACCCCGTGGTCCGATGCCGGAGGACGGGTCTCGGGCCACGGGACTCGGGAGGCGGGCCACGGGCACGAACGCCCGGGTTCAGGTTCGGGTTCGGATGCGAAGCGGTCGCTACCGCCTCAACCACCAGAACCGGTACACCCGCACCACCCGCTCGCCCTGGCGCGCCTGGAACGACCCGGCCGGCTCGACCGGGCCGAACCTCCGCTCCAGCGAGTCGCGCTGCGGGCCCAGGTGGTCCACGGTGACCACCAGCAGCGGCTGGCCGGCGGCGAGCGGATCCGGGTCGTAGAACGACGGCCCGGTGACGCGCTCGCCGACGTAGGCGGGCGAGCGCCCGTCGTACCACCCCAGCTGCCCGAGGGCGATCCAGTGGGTGGTGGCCAGCCGGGCGGGCCCCGCCACCGCGCGCGCCGCGGCCGCCCCCTCGCGCCAGCCGACCAGGTCGTCGAGCAGGTCCGCGCTCGATCGCGATGGTCCGGCCCAGGATCGCGATGGACGGCGGGAGCGGCACCGCCAGCAGCACGGCCAGCACGGTCAGCCCCACGGCGATCTCGCCCAAGCCGATGCGGAGCGCCCACCTCCACCCGCGCGTGCCCACGGCGCCGGTGAGGCAGAGCGCCAGCAGGGCGGAGAGCCAGCCCGGCGCGGGCCAGTGGGGAAGCGCATTGGGCGTGAACGCCGCCGCGGCCGTGAAGAACGCCGCCACGGGCAGCGCGGAGAAGGCCAGCGCCGCCTGGAGCGCGTCGCGGCGCTCCAGGAGCGCACGCCAGGCCGCCACGGCGGAGAGCACCAGCAGCACCGGGGACACGTAGGCGAGCTGACCTCCCAGCGAGGCCAGCAGCCGCGCCGCGGAGAACCCGCGGCCGGAGAGGCCGTGGCTCGCCTGGAAGGTGAAGGAGGGCCACCCGTGGGCCACGTTCCAGAGCAGCATGGGCGAGGCCAGCGCCGCGGCCAGGGCGGCGCCCAGCCACGGCCAGGGCGTGGCCAGCAGCCGGCGCCCGTCGCGCGTCGCGACCAGCGCGGCCAGGAGCGCGACGCCGAGCAGGCCGGCGGTGAGCTTGGAGAGGGCCCCCAGCCCGAGGAACGCGCCCGCCAGGAGCGCCCAGCGCGGGCCGCGGTCGAGGGCGCGCTGCAGCGCCCAGAGCGCGCCCACCCACGCGAATGCGAGCGGCGCGTCGGGGGCGATGAGCGCCGCCCCCAGCGAGAAGAGCGGCGCGGCCTGCAGCCCCACCGCCACGGCCAGGGCGGCCCGCTCGCCGGCGCGGGCCTGGACCAGCGAGCTGGCCATCGCCAGCGCCAGCGTCTGCAGGATCAGCGCCGGAAGCCGGACCGCCAGCGGATGGGCGCCCAGCGTGCGCACCGGCAGCGCCATGAGCCAGGCCACCGCCGGCGGGTGGTCGAGGTACCCGGGCTGGAGGTGGCGGGCCCAGTCCACGTGGTAGGCCTCGTCGTTCCCGAGCGGGACCACCGCGATGAGCACCAGCCGCAGCGCCACGCCGATGAGGATCGCCCAGGCGACCGGCCCGAGGCGCCGGACGGCGTCCGGCGCTGCCGGGAGCGCGGGGGAGGAATCCGTGCGCTGCATCGCAGGGATCACCCGACGGGAACCAGCCGGGTGATCTCCTCGACCGTGAGCCGGAACACGCGCGAGGGATTGCCCCATCCACCGGCCGTGAATCCGCGGCAGATGCGGTCGTACGCCTCCGGGTGCTGGTGGGGAGCGAACTCCTCCACCGGGCCGCGCAGTGCGAACCCCTGGTACGTCTCGGGATCGACGATCAGCCTCGTCTCCCGCGGGTTGGAGCGCAGGTTCATGTACGTCTTCAGGGCCAGCCCGTCGCCGTGGTAGAGCGTCAGCCGCCCGTCGCGCAGCTCCTGGTGGTACACGAAGCGCGGGGAGAGGTTGGCCGTCTCGCCCACGCAGACCATCGCGAACCGGACCGGCCCGACCACGTCGATCACGTCGGCGACGGGGACGTTCTCGAAGAACTTGAGCGTGTAGGGGCTGTGGTGGACCGTGTAGACGTGGGCGCCCTTCACCACCAGCCGGTCGCCCGCCGTCTCGACCAGGTCCTCCAGCGACGCTTTTCCGCCCAGCGGCCGCGTCTTCACCTGGAAGCCCTGGTAGTGCTCGGCGCGCGTCAGGTGGACGGTGACGCACTCGCCGGCGGCGGGCGGGCGCGCCAGCGGGCCCGCCAGGGTGAGGCGGAGATCGGGCGGGGTCGGCCCCGGCTCGAGCGCCTGCACCCGGTGGATCGACACCGCGCCGAACGCCCCGGCCCGGCTGGTGGTCGCCATGAAGCTCAGGACCTTGTCGTGCTTCACCGTGGGGAAGAAGGCCGACTGCCGGACCTTCTGCTCCCCGAGAAAGGCGAGGACGTTCTCCTGCTCGCTGGGCAACGCGTTCTCCCGGCGGGAACCCTCCCCGCGGAGGGCGAGATTACGGGCCGGATCCCGCCTTGTCCACCGGATCGGGGGGGCCGTGCCGCGATCGGCAACCACGAGCGCCGCGACCTCCGCCCGCGCCCAAACCCTGCCCCGCCCGGACCCCGGCCACGCCTCCGCTGCCCGCCGTCCCCCGCTCGTCACACCCGGGGAGCGCTCGTTCCCCTCGCGCCTTGACCACCCGATCCGGGGCTCCTACAGTCCGACGCCATCATGGGAATGGTCCGTGGCACCGCAGCCGAGCGCGGCTTGCTCCGCGGCGTCTCGATCTTCGCCGATCTCGACCCCGCCTCCCTGGCCGCCCTGGAGCGGATCACCGAGGCCCGCGACTACCCGGAGGGCGCCGTCGTCGTATCGCAGGAGGACGCCGGCGAGGCGCTCTTCGTCCTGGTGCGGGGCCGGGTGAAGGTGGTGCTCTACGGCCACTCGGGGCGAGAGGTGATCCTTTCCATCTTCAAGACCCCGGGCGACTTCTTCGGCGAGATGAGCTTGCTCGACGATCAGCCGCGCTCGGCCACCGTGATCGCGGCCGAGCGTTCCCGGCTGCTGGTGCTCTCGCGCAGCGGATTCCAGGAGCACATCTCCGCGCACCCGCGCAGCGCCCTGCGCGTGCTCACCGAGCTTTCCCGGCGGCTGCGGCGGGCCGACGAGGTGATCGGGAACCTGGCGCTCCTCGACGTCTACGGACGCCTGGCCGGGAAGCTCCGCGAGATGGCGGCCTCCGACGGCGAGGAGCGCGAGGACGGCATCCTCATCCGCGAGCGTCCGACGCAATCCGAGATCGCCGCCATGATCGGGACCAGCCGCGAGACGGTGTCGCGGGCCCTCTCCGAGCTGGCGCGGCGCGGCTTCCTGGAGATGAACGGCAAGAAGCTCCTCCTGCGGCACGCCTTCCTGGTCGAGGAGGCTCGGGAGGCCGCCCGCTAGGGCGCATCACGCGATGCGCCGGGGCCGCGGCCCGGGTATATTGCGCGCTCCATGGGCAGCCCCGTCTACGAGATCTCGAAGGACTTCGTCTTCAGCGCCGCGCACCAGATCCGGTTCCACGGCGGCAAGTGCGAGCGGCTCCATGGCCACAACTGGCGCGTGCGGGTCCACGTCCGCGCCTCCGAGCTGAACCGCATCGGCATGGTGATCGACTTCGCCGACCTGCAGAAGATGGTGGCCGAGGTCGGGTCGCGTCTCGATCACCGGAACGTGAACGAGGTCCCTCCGTTCGACGAGGTGAACACCACCGCCGAGCTGATTGGCCGATACTTCCACGCCGAGGTGGCGAAGCGGCTGGCCGGGGAGGGCGGGCGCGTGTCCGTCTCCCGGGTCGAGGTCTGGGAGAACGAGGGGTCGCTGGCGGTGTACCGGGAGGAGTGAGGGTTCTCCTCCGAACCCGAACCCGAACCTGAACCCGTGCAGCGCGTGCCCGTGCCCCGGGTCCCCTGGCCCGGACCCGTGTGCCGTGAACCGAACCCGATCGGAGCACGGGTACGGACCACGAAACTCGGATCACGGGTGACGAGAGCCCGGGTTCAGGTTCGGGTGCGGGTTCGGGTGAGGCCCGTCAGCGCCGTCGGCTAAGCTCCCATCGTGTCCGTCCTCTGCCTCACCCCGACGCCGCTCGCCGCCTCGCGCGCGACGAGGCGCATGTGCGATGCACAGGATGGGCATCCACTTCGGCCGCGGCGCCACCACCTTCGGCCGCCTCGTCCCGGCCCTGCTGGCCGCCGCCGGCGAGCGGCGGCCGGTGCTCACCCCGCTGGCGGAGCGGCTCGTGGTCCTGGAGGCCGGCGATGCCGTCGGGGGCGCGCTGGCGGGGCTCGCGCCCGACGCCGGGCTGGCCGCGGCACTGGCGCGCGCCCTGGGCGAGCTCCGGCGCGGCGAGGTGAGCGCCGACGACCTTCTCGCGGCGGCGCGGACGCTGGACGGTGCCCCGCGCCTCCGGCTCCAGGCGCTCGCGGCGGCCCTCAGGGCCTACGAGGCGCGCCTGGACGAGCTGCGGGTCCTCGACGCATCCGGGGCGGCGCGGGCCGCGGCGGAGGCGGTGCGCCACGGCGGCTGGCCGGAGCGGTCGGGGATCGAGCTGCTGATCCTGGATGGGATGGCCGCGCTCTCGCCGGCCGAGTGGGACGCCTTCGCGGCGCTGGCGGCCCGCGCACGGCGGACGCGGGTGAGCATCCCGTTCTTTCCGGATCGGCCGGAGCTCTCCTCGCCGGCCGAGCCGCTCCTGCGGCGCCTGGAGTCGCTGCACGAGCTGGCCCGGGTCGGCGACGTGGAGGTGGCGCTGTCCCGCCTCGACGAGGGGCGGGCGCCGCGCGTGGCCGCGCTCTTGGCGGCGTTCTCGGGCGGGCCGGCGGATTTTTCCCCGGAGGGCGCCGGGCTGGTGATGGCCGCGCCCGGCGCCGGCGCCGCAGGCGAGGCCGAGGCCGCGGCCGCGGTGGCGGAGCGCCTGCTCGGCGACGGATTCTTGCCCGAGGACGTGGTGCTGGTGGCCCAGGCTCCCCGGCGCGCTGCGGCCGCGCTGCGCGCAGCCTTCGGGGCCCGGGCGATCCCGTTCGCCGCCGGGCGGGGGCAGGCGCCGGCCGAGGTGCCGGTCGTCCAGCTGATCCGGGAGGCGCTGGCCGCCGCCGGCCGGATTGATCGGTCGCGTGCGGCACGGCTGCTGAGCTCCAGCTGGATCGCGGCGGGCGGCATCCCCGGACTGTCGGGCCTGCTGGAGCGCGCGGGGGCGATCGACGGGCGCGGGCCGGCCGCGGACGCGCTGCGGCGCCGCGCCTCCTCGCTGGACGGCCGCGGCACGGGCCGCGAGCGCCGCCAGCTCGGCCAGGCGGCCGAGCAGCTCGGGCAGCTCGAGGCCGCCCTGTCGCCGCTGGCGCGCTCCGGTCCGGCGCAGGCCCATGCCCGTCACCTCTCGGCGCTGGTGGGAGGGCTGGGGCTGCGGCGCCGCGCGGCCCGCGGCCCCCTCGAGGTGGCCGCGCACGATCTGGCGGCGCTCTCCTCGCTGGACGAGGCGGCCGAGGAGGTGGTCCGCGCGGCCTCCCTGGCCGGACGCGCCGATGCGGTGCTCACCCCGGCCTGGTTCGCGTCGCTGCTCGGCCTGTCGCTGAAGTGGGGCGCGCTGGGGGTTCCCGGCGAGCCGGCGGCGGGCGCGGTCGAGCTGCTCTCCCCGGACGAGGTGGCCGGCGGAGCGGTCCGGGCGGCGATCCTGGTGGGCTGCACCGAGGACGGATTCCCGGCCCCGGCGCCGCCCGAGGCGCTCCTGCGCGAGCCGGAGCGCGCCGCCGTCAACCGTCACCTGCGCGGCGCCGCGCTCGCCACCGCCGGGGCGCGGCGCGCCGAGGCGCTGCACCGCGCCTTCCTCTCTGCCGCGGCGGGCGCCGAGGTGGTGGCGTTCGCGTGGGCCGCCCCGGGGCCGGCCGGCGACGGCGGCCCGCCGGCGCCGCTGGTGGCCGAGGCGCTGGCCTCGGTCGGGGTCGAGGTTCCGGAGGCGGCGCCCGGCGAGCCGCCGCTCCCGGCGGCGCGCACCGTCCGCGCGGCGCTCCGTGCCGCCGCGCGCCTCGGCGCCGCGGGCGCCGCCGCGCTGGCGGGGACGCCGCTGGCGGCGCGCGCGGCCGACGCCCTGGCGCGCGGCGAGGTCGAGCGCTCCCGCCGCGCGGCGGTGCTGTCCGGCCGCGGGGGGCCATACGCCGGCGCCATCCAGGGCGCGGCGCTGGGGGCGCTGCGGACCGCGCTCCCGGCGGAGTGGACGCCCAGCCAGCTCGAGACGCATGCCCGCTGTCCGTTCCGGGCCTTCCTGCGCATCGGGCTGCGGCTCCCCGACGCCGCCGAGCCGGACCTGGACATGGAGATCCGAGACGAGGGCACGCTCCTCCACGCGCTGCTGGAGCGGTTCGTGTCGGACCGGCTGGCGCGCGGCGCCTGGCCGCCGTCCGGCGGCCCCGGCGATCTGGCCGAGGCGCGCGCGGCCGCGGAGGAGGTGCTCCGCCGCTTCGAGCGCGAGGGGCGGACCGGGGATCCCGCCGCCTGGGCCGGCCGGCGCGAGGCGGTGCTGCACCGGCTCGACCGGATCGTCCGCGCCGAGGCCCGCGACCACGGCGGCCTCACCCCGCGACTGCTCGAGCACGCCTTCGGAGGCGACGCGCCGGCGCCGCCGCTCGAGCTCTCCGCTGGCGGCGAGGTGGTGCGGATGCGCGGGCGCATCGACCGGGTGGACGCCGGCCCCGACCGGCTCCTGGTCATCGACTACAAGAACTCGCGCGGCACCGACGAGCAGGATGCGGCCCTGGACCCGGGCGCCTTCGGCTCGGAGAGCTTCCAGGTGCCGGCGTATCTCATGGCGGCGGCGCGATCCTTGCCCGGGCGAAGGCTGGAGGCCACCTTCGCGCTGCTGCGGCGGGCTTCCCGGCTCGATCCGGTGGTCCTCGACGCGGCCGATCCTCGGCTCGCGCCGGCGGCGCCCGCCGGCGGACAGGCCTCGTTCGCGGCGGCAGTGGTGGAGCGCGTGGGCCGCATGCGGGCCGGCGAGTTCCCGGTGGCCTCGCAGGGGTGCGAGCGGTGCCCGTACGGCGCGGTGTGCCGGTTCGAGGGGCTGGCGGCGCGAGCCGCCCAGGAGGCCGGGTGAGCCCGGTGGTGTTCGGACCCGTTGCGGAGGCGCTCTTCCGGCTGGAGGGGCCCACCGCGGTGTCGGCCGGCGCGGGCTCGGGCAAGACCACCGCCCTGGTCGAGCTGGTGCTCCGGCTCCTGGACGGGCGCGCCACCGGCCAGCCCTGCGCGCCCGCCGAGCTGGCCGCCATCACCTTCACCGACAAGGCGGGCGAGGAGCTGCGCGCGCGGGTCCGCGCCGCGGTGGCGGAGCGCGCCCGGGCTGCCGGGCAGGCCGGGGACGGCGCGGCGCGGCGCTCGTGGCTGGAGCGGCTCCATGGTCTGGACCGGCTCGCCACCGGGACCATCCACGGCTTCTGCGGGCGGATCCTGCGCGAGCACGCGCCCGAGGCCGGCCTGGATCCCGAGTTCACCGTGGTCGACGAGGAGCGGGCCTTCGCCTGGCTCCAGGCGGCCGCGCGCGAGGCGGTGATCGAGGCGCTCGACGCCGGGCGGCCGCTGGCCCGGGCCCTCTCGGCCGCGCCCGGCGCCGGGACGCGCGGCCTGGCGGGCTGGATCGCCGGGCTGGTGCGCGAGCGGTCGACCCGCGGTGACGAGGGGCCGGTGCGGCCGGCCCAGGGCGATCCGGCCGCGGCCGGGCGCGCCCGGCGGGACCTCCTGCAGGCGGCGGCCGCGGTCCTGGAGCTGCGGCGCGAGGCGGTGCTGCCCGAGCCGGCGGCGCTGGTCGAGGCGGTGGGCCGGGCCCTGCAGGCGCTCCAGCCCGGCGATGCCGACGGCCCCGTCGCGCCCGCCTCGCTGGCCCGGCTCGACGCTCTGGGGGAGGCCGCCCGCGGCAAGGTGGGGCGAGGGGCACCGCGGCTGGTCGCGGCCCGCGACGCGCTCCGGACCGCCGCCGAGGGCTTCCGGCTCGAGGCGGCCGAGGTGCTGGCGGCGCCGCAGCGGGCCGAGCTGGCCGCCCTGGTGGCCGCGGCCGAGCGGCGCTACGCCGAGCGCAAGCGCGCCGCCGCCGCGGTCGACTTCGACGACCTCCTGCTCGAGGCGCGGCGGCTCCTGACGCGCGACGCGGCGCTCCGGGCCGAGCTGAGGCGCGGGCTGCGCGCGCTGCTGATCGACGAGTACCAGGACGTCAACCCGGTCCAGCAGTCAATCTTCGACATCCTGTGCCGGGCGGAGCCGGCCGGAGAGCCGGGGCCGATCCTGGTGGCGGTGGGGGATCTCAAGCAGTCCATCTACCGGTTCCGCGGCGCGGACGTGTCGGTGTTCGCGCGCCTCGTTCGCGGCTTCGGCGCGGGCGGGCGAGCGGAGGGGCAGCCGGATGAGGCTGCCCCGGCGCGAGCGGGGGAGGAGGCGGGCTTTGCCCGCCGACGGGGCGAGGGCGAAGCCCGAGCAATGCGACGCGCCGGGGGGGCCGGCTTCTTGGCCCCCCCGGCAAGATCGAGCGGAGGGGCAGCCGGATGAGGCTGCCCCGGCGCGAGCGGGGGAGGAGGCGGGCTTTGCCCGCCGACGGGGCGAGGGCGAAGCCCGAGCAATCGACACGCCGGGGGGGCCGGCTTCTTGGCCCACCCGGCAAGAAGGCCGGGTCCTTCACCTCTCCGACAACCACCGCTCCGCGCCGGCGGTGCTCGACCTGGTCAACGCCGTCTCGGAGCGCGCGCTCCAGCCGCCGCCCGGCCAGGCTCCGCGCGACGACGAGATCGCCTTCGCCCCCGAGGACCGGCTGCTGGCGCGCCGCCCGGAGGGGGCGCGGCCGGCCTGCGACCTGCTGGTCGACGGCGAGGAGGGGAACGCCGCCGAGCGCCGCCTGCGCGAGGCGCGGGCCATCGCCGCCCGCATCCGGCAGGCCGTCGCCGGCCAGGCCGGGATCGCCGTCCGGGAGCGCGGTGCGGACGGCGCCCCGGAGCGGATCCGCCCCCCGCGCCACGGCGACATCGCGGTGCTGTTCCGGCGGCTCACCCAGCTCGGGCCGTACGAGCGCGCGCTGCGCCAGGCCGGGATCCCGTTCCGGCTGGCCAGGGGCGGCGGGTTCTACCAGGCGAGCGAGGTTCGCGACGTGGGCGAGCTCCTGGCGGCGCTGTCCGATCCCGAGGACGCGCTGGCCTGGGCGGCGCTGCTCCGCTCGCCGCTGTGCGGGGTGAGCGACGGGTCCCTGTTCCTCCTCTCGCGGATCGGGCTCTCGCACCTGCATCGGCTGTCGCCTGGGGAACTGGATCGAGAGCTGGCCCTGGTGGCGTCGGCGTCGGCGTCGGCATCGGTGTCGGCAACGGAGTCGGCAACGGCGTCGGCATCGGCATCGGCGTCGGCATCGGAGTCGGCGTCCCCGCCCGGCGGTGCCGATCTCGTTCCGCCCGACGAGCGCGCCCGGCTGGCCCGGTTCCTGGTGGTCCACCGCGAGCTGCGGGCGCTCCGCGATCGGCTGTCCCTCCCCGAGCTCCTCTCCCGCGCCGTCGAGGCCCTGGACCTGGACGCGGCGCTCCTGGCCGGCCCCGAGGGCGATCGGTGCGCGGCCAACCTGGACAAGCTGCTGGCGCTGGCCACCCGGTTCGCGGAGGACGGAGGCACGCACGCCGAGCTGGCCGCGCACCTCCGCGCCATGGCGGCGCGGCCGCCGCGCGAGCCCGAGGCCGATCTGGAGGCCGCCGACGCGGTGGCGCTCCTCACCGTCCACCAGGCCAAGGGGCTGGAGTGGCCGGTGGTGTTCGTGCCGGACCTGGGCGCGCGCCCGCCGCCCGACGCGCGGCAGGTTCTCCTCGACGGCGCGGGGCGGCTGTGCACGGCGCTCCTCGACCCGGCCCGCGAGGAGCTCGTCAGGACGGCGTCGCTGTGCGCCGCCCGCGACGCCGAGAAGCGGGCCCGCTCCGCCGAGTCGCGGCGGCTCCTCTACGTGGCCCTGACCCGGGCCCGGGATCACCTGGTGCTGTCGGGCGAGGGGAACGGCGACGGCTGGCGGGCGCTGATCGAGGCGGCCGTGGTCGATCGCGCCAAGCTGATCCGGCGCGTCCCGCTCACCGAGGTGGCGGCCGCACCGGACACCCCACCGGCGGGGGCGCGCCCGCTCGCCGAGGCGATCCCGCCCCCGCGGCTGCCCGGCCCGGCGCCGCTGCCGGCGGTCCGGATGGCGGTGACCGAGCTGGCCGAGTACGCCCGCTGTCCGCGGCGCCACCTGCTCGGGCGCGTGCTCGGGATCGCGGAGCCGCGCGCGGCGTCGGCGCCCCCGGCCGACGACCCGGCCCGGGCCACCGCCCGCGGCACCCTGGCTCACGCCATGCTCTCGGAGGCGGATCTGGCCGCGCCGCCCCTGGAGCGCCGGGCCCAGCTCACGGCGGTGGCGGCGCGCCGCGGCTACGACCCGCAGGGCCCGGGTGTGCGGCGGATCATGGGCGAGGTGATCGCCTTCGCCGACTCGCCCGGCGGCCGCAGCCTGGTGCGCGCCGCGCGCGAGGGCCGGCTGGAGCGCGAGGTCCCGTTCCTGCTCAAGCTCTCCGGGGAAGGGAGCGCCGTCTACCTGGTGGGCGCCCTGGACGCGCTGGTGCGCGGCCCGCGCAACGAGCTGGCCGTCGTCGACTACAAGTACGCCACCCCTCGCCCGGAGTCGGTCGCCCGCTACCGGCTGCAGCTGGCCGCCTACGCGCTGGCGGCCGCGCGGGCGCACCCTGGCGCGCGGGTCAAGGCCGCCCTCCAGTTCCTGCGCGGCGATCTTCCGCACCGTCGACGTCACCCCGTCGCCGGCGGAGCTGGCGAACCTGGAGTTGACGGCCCCTCGGCTGGCCCTCCAGGCCGTCGCCATGCGTGAGGTGTCGCCCGCGGAGCTGGGCCGCGACGAGGCCCGCTGCCGGGCGGAGGGGTGCGGGTACGTGGGGCGATGCTTCGCGAAGAAGCAGCCGCACGACTCCCCGTGACACGGACCCGAACCTGGGTTCAGGTTCGGGTGCGGGTTCGGGGCGCGCGCCGCTCCAGGGCTGCCTGCCGGTCGGAGACCACCGCGCCAGGCCCCGGTGGGCCTGGACGATCTGGCTTGGGGGCCGATGAAGCCGGCCCCGACCCCCGCTCGTTCCGGCCCTCATCCGGCTGGGCCTGTGCTCGCTGGTCCCACCCGCACGTGATCCGCAGGTGGCGTTGCCCGCCGGGGGGCGGACCCTTAGATCGGCCGGCGAGGCGCTGCGGCGTCGGTTCGCAGCGCGCGGGAGGAGCCAGATGGCCGAGCACACCAGCGAGCGCGTGAAGCAGATCCTGTCGTGGTACCCGTCCGACAACCCCGGCACCCTGGCCAACCTCCACCGGTTCCTCATGTCCGGCAGGCTCGCCGGCACCGGCAAGCTCGTCATCCTGCCGGTCGATCAGGGGTTCGAGCACGGTCCGGCCCGCTCCTTCGCCAAGAACCCGGCCGGCTACGATCCCGAGTACCACATCCAGCTCGCGATCGAGGCCGGCTGCAACGCCTACGCGGCGCCGCTGGGCTTCCTCGAGGCGGTGGCCGGCAAGTACGCCGGGCAGATCCCGCTCATCCTCAAGCTCAACAACTCCGACTCGCTCTCGAAGCTGGGCGGGGCGCCCATCTCGGCGGTCACCGGCTCGGTGCGAGACGCGGTGCGCCTCGGCTGCAGCGCCATCGGCTACACCATCTACCCCGGATCGGAGGCCCGGAACGAGCAGCTCGAGAACCTCCGCGCGCTGACCGAGGAGGCGAAGGCGAGCGGCCTGGCGGTGGTGGTGTGGAGCTATCCGCGGGGCTCCGGGATCTCCAAGGAGGGCGAGACCGCCGTGGACATCGCGGCCTACGCGGCGCAGATCGCCTGCCAGATGGGCGCGCACATCGTGAAGGTGAAGCCGCCCAAGGCCATGCTCGAGAACCCGGAGGCGAAGAAGGTCTACGAGGAGCAGCGCATCCCCATCGGCACGCTGGCCGAGCGCGTCCGGCACGTGGTCCAGTCGGCGTTCAACGGGAAGCGCATCGTCATCTTCTCGGGCGGCGAGGCCAAGGGAACCGAGGCGCTCCTCGAGGACGTGCGCGGTCTCAAGGAAGGCGGAGCGTTCGGATCGATCATGGGCCGCAACGCGTTCCAGCGGCCGCGCGCCGAGGCGCTCAAGCTGCTCGACGACGTGATGCGGATCTTCGCGAGCTAGTCCGCCGCTGGAGTCGCGGCGCCCCGCCCGCTGGGACCCACCTCATGAGGGGGCGTGCCCGCCGGGGCCGGTGCGCCGAACTGGCGCGCACGGAAGATGCAAATCGCAGCACGTTTTCTCTTGCCTCTGCGAGCAGCCGGGGTTTATAGGGTTTTACCTTTTTTTCGCGGTCTTCGCACCGGCAACCGGCTGCGGCGTAGACCGCGGCCGTCGAGGCGAGGAACTCACGACATGCGGCTCTACCCGAAGGTCATCCCGACGATCGCCCGCGAGGTCATCCAGACCCTCATGCAGGACGGGGATGTCGAGATCGAGACCCTCCGCATCGCCGACGCCGAGATGGACATGGCGGCGATCATGAAGGAGTACCTCGCCGCCGAGGAGCGGGTGAACGCCGCCACGCGCGAAGCGCTCGAGCGCCGCGGATACGATCACTCGCGCTTCAACCAGGTGAAGCGCGAGATGGCCGACGTCCGCGGCTTCAAGATGGGCGACGAGGGCATCGAGTACGTCATCGGCCAGATGATCGAGTTCCTCCTCATCTCGCGGAACGTGGAAGAGGTCTACGCCGAGGACAACGCGCTCCGGAAGAAGGTCTTCGGCATCTTCAAGAAGCACCTGGACGTCGACGACGAGATCGATCGCGAGGCGCGCGCCCGCCTGAAGCACCTGCAGGAGGGCACCAGCGCCTGGGACGTCGAGTACCAGAAGACGGTCGAGCTGCTGAGAAGGTCTCGCGGGTTGATCTGAGCTGCTCGCGCAAGCCAACCTGGTCCTAGACCTAGACTTGGACGTAGACCTAGACGCTACGGGCGCCGGGGGTCCAGGTCCACGTCCACGTCCACGTCCAGGTTGGCTCCGTCAGGCGATCCATACGAAAACTTGACCCCCGATATCGCCCGCTTACGCTCGCAGGCTGGCTGGAGGGCGTGCGCCATGGGGCGGCGGGCGGTGCAGCATCACGGGATCCGGGGCAGCGCCGCGCTGGCGACGCAGCCCATGGCGCCCGCCGCGGTGCCGGCGGAATCGCTCGAGCCGGGGGAGATGCGGCGGCTGCCGTTCGCGGGCGAGCTCCTGGGCGCGGCCCGCGTGCGGAGCGGGTTCGTGGCCATCCCGGCCGATGCCTTCGACGACGCCGGCCCGGCCATGCCGCCGGAGGCCCAGGCCGCCTACCTGCACCTGATCCGCCTCTCCTACGGCGAGGGGCGCAACTGGTGCCGCATCACCAAGCGCGATCTGGAGCGCCGGCTCCGCCTCTCCGAGCGCCGCCTGCTCCGCGTCCTCGACGGGCTGGTGGCGCGGCGCCTGGCCCGGCCGCTGCACCGCGACAACCGCGGCACGCTCTGGCGCATCTACCTGCCGCGCGAGGCGGCCGGCGCGCCGGTGGGCGACGGCGTCCTGCTGGGCCGAGCAGGGGATCCGGGGGAGCGCAGGATCCGGCCACGCAGCGAGCGGGAGCCGAGCACTCCACCGGCGCGATCGCCCTCGCCAGGTCCGCTCGCCCGGGCGCTGGCCGAGGCTCGCGGCGAGCTTCACCCCGAGGGCCTCGATCGCGCCGGGCGCGAGATCGCCGAGCTCCTCGCCGAGGGTCAGCCCGTCCGCCGCATCGCCGCGGGGATCGAGGCGCTCCGGCGCAGGGGAGCCTCCAGCCAGGGGAGCACACCATGAAGCGCACCGCACTTGCCGTCGCCGTCGCTCCCGCCGCCACCAACGCCGTCGAGGCGCTCCGGCAGCGGTTGGCCGGCGGCACCGCCCGCGAGCACGTGGTCCTCGACTTCCTCGAGGACGATCTGCGAGAGGCCCGCACCGCCCTGGCCGGCGTGGCCGCCTACCTGGCCAACGTCGAGGGGGCGCTCGGCGATCAGGCCCCCTCGCCCGAGCGGCTGCTGTCGCTGGCGCGGATGATCGATCCGGCCGAGCGGGTCGATTATCTGCAGACCGTGCTGGCCAGCCTGCGGCGGAGGCTGTCGCAGGTGGTGGCGAGGATGTAGCCGCCGCTCGGCGGCCGCTACCTCCTCGCCCCCCTCAGCTCGGTCAGCTTCACCTGGATCGGTCCCAGGTCGATATCCCCGACCGCCGCCACGAACAGGCGCCGGGCATCGGTCGAGAACCAGACGTGCATCTGGCGGACCGGCTCCCCGGGCCGGTCGGCCAGGGAGGCCGTCGCGTCGATGCGGAGCGTCTCGAGCTTCCCGACCACGGTGTCGAGCTTCTCGAGCTTCGAGGCGACGGTGCCGGTCACGCGCCAGACCCGGCCCCGGCCCAGGAGGTCGAAGCACAGGCGATCCCCCGGGGCGAGCCGGGCCGCGCGCAGCGCGTAGACGGCCGAGACCGCATCCAGCACCGTCCCCTGCCGCGGGAAACGGCCCGTGCTCCTCTGCCCGCCGATGTCGTAGGCCATTTCGATGGTGGGACCAGGCGGCGAGAGCCGCGCGTCGCTCACCTTGTGGACGCCGTCCTCGTCGGCCTCCTCGCGGTAGCGCTCGGGCAGCAGGGTGCGTGCCTCGACCCATGAGAACGACACGGCGGTGAGCGCCAGCATGTTCCGGACCGACGCGTCGGTGCGCGCGCGCGCCCGGAGCGGGATCACCTTGCCCCCGGGCATGGGGTGCTCGACGGTGAGATCGATCGAGCCGGCCTTGACCAGCCCGAACAGCGCCAGGTCGTAGGTGGCGGTCTCGCCGGTGGCCCAGGGCCTCGGGCCGGGCGCGACCGGCGGCGGGCCGCACGGCTCGGCGGCGAGCGAGAGCGCCAGCAGGGCGGCCGCGATCACCGCGGGCCCCCGTCGCCGGCGACGCGCCTCACCGGCGCGCCAGGGCCGCCTCCAGCGCGTCGCCCAGGGAGCGGCGCGCCGCCAGCCACGGTCCGGGCCGGCGTTCCCAGCCGCGCCCGCCGGGGACCAGCTGGGCCGCGAGCGCCGAGGTCCGATCGCCGAGCCCGGCCGCCCGGGCCAGCCGGAGCAGCTCGACGTCCTCGAGCGCGTCGCGGATCACCTTGAGCCGGATCGAGGGCACCGGGAACGGATGGGTGCCGCCCAGCTCGGCCGGCCGGCCCGGGTAGAGCAGGGTGCCGTCGCCGTTCCCGGCGAAGGCCCTCACGTCGGTCCAGGGATCGCGCGTCCACGCCTGGAGCATATCGTAGTAGAGCTCCCCGGCCAGACCTCGGCGGAACGCCAGCCAGGCCACCGCTCGGGCCGCCGTCCCCGGCCGATCGATCTCGTACCCGGGCCACCCGGCGAAGGCCCTCCGCATCTGGGCGCGCAGCCTCCCTCCCGCCGGGATCTCCCTGCAGCCGTGGGACAGGCACGACGCGTACGAGAAGGCCACGCCCGCCGGCGCGGCGCCCTCCGGCAGCAGCGTCAGGTTGGGGGCGAAGGCGTCGACCAGCCCCGCCAGCGCGGGCTGCGGGAGCGACGTGACCAGGACCCGTATCCCGGCGCGCCGCGCCAGCCGCGCCCGCCGCTCCAGCTCCGGGAGCTGGCCCGGGGCGGGCTCGTCCAGCGTGTAGAGCCAGAGCCGGTCGAGCCACCCGCGCGACGCGAAGTGGTCGTGCCAGGCGCGGAGGGTGGCCACCAGGTCCTCCTCCGGGCCGCTCCAGACCCCGCCGGCGATGCGGACCTCGGCGAACCCGCCCCTCACCCCGGGGACCAGCGTCCCGTCCAGCACCGGTCCCTCCTCGCCGTCGTAGGCGGACCAGTCCAGCCGGCAGCTCCGGGCCGTGCAGCTCCCGTCCGGTGGATCGGCCGAGAGGGTGAACGGGGTGATGCGGTGCCGCAGGGCCGCGGCCGCGAGCGCCCGCGCGGCGGCGGGGTCGCCCGGGACGCCCAGCGCCCGCGTGCCCAGCCGCGTCGAGAGCCCGAACGCGGCCACGAAGGTGGGCGCGCGCGGCAGCGCGAAGGGCCAGACGTGGATCGAAAGCGGCACCTCGGCGAGCGGCTGCCCGCGCTCGGTCACCTCGATCACCCCGCGCCGGTCGCCCGGCTGCGCCTCCTCCGGCACGCACACCTCGACCCAGATCGCCTGCAGCCTCCCGGGGGCCACGGCCACCGGGAAGGCGCGCCGGGGCTCGCCGAAGTCCGGGTCGCGGACCGGGATGAGCGGATCCGGCCACTCGCCGGCGGTGCCGGCGGGGCCCGAGGGCCGCTCCAGGTGAAGCGTCGCCACCCGGTACAGGTTCACCCTCAGGGGTTCGGGAACCCTGGCCGCCGCCGCCAGGCCGGAGAGCCCGCGCCGGGCGCGGACCGCGATCTGGGCGGACTCGCACTCGCCGCGCGCAGCACGCAGCGCGATCTCGCGCTCGTGCGGGACGGGGTCCCCGGGCCGGAGCTTCTCCAGCGAGGAAGCCACCCCCACCTCGACACCCGCGGGGGAGGACGACCCTGCCAGGCTCACCGCCAGCAGGAGGGGGAGGAGCGACATGAAGGGAAGCTGCGGGGAGGCCCCGGTGCGGGCAACGGCCCGGGAACGGCCGCCTTCGACTACTCCGCCGCCGCGATCTGCCCGCCGGGGTGGTAGCTCTTCAGCTCGGCCACCACGCTCCCCACCGCGAACTCGGCCGAGGCGCGCACCAGGTGATGTCCCTCGGCCGCGGCCAGCCACAGGAACGTGTCGCGCTTGGTGGAGAACTTGCCGTCGAAGCCCGTGCGCACGCGGATCTTGAAGCTCTCGAACTCGCCCGCCGGCGTGCGCACCACCTCGCGCGACAGCACGTCCGCCAGAAGCGTGAACTGGCTCGTGCCGCTGACGATGGGCAGCCGGTACTGGCGGCCGACCTCCAGCTCCTGCAGCCGCAGCCACACGAAGGCGCCGGTGAGGTCGAGCGCTCCGTCGGGGACGGCCAGCACCTTCTGCTTCGCGACCCGGCCGCGCCGCTGCTCGATCACCGTCACCTGGCGGCCGCTCGCATCGAATCGAGCCGAGTCCTTGTGGAAGTCCCCGACCTCGTAGGCCTGGAGATCGGAGCCGCGCGAGAGGCGCCGCGGCGCGTCCCAGTACGACACCAGGTGCTCCCGGATGTCGAGCAGGCTGGCCGCCCCGCCGGTCCGCGCCTGGAGGATGACGGGCCAGATATCGCCCTCCGGGTTGCCGACGCGGATGCGGCCCTCGCCGGTGGGGACGCTCAGGTACCGCACGCTGAAGACCGTCTCCTCGCCCGGACCGAACCCTTGCGCACGGGCCACCAGGGCGGCGCATGCCAGCCAGGCGGCGACGGTGAAGCGGGCCAGGGCGAGACGGGGTCGGTTCATGGCCTGTCCTAGAGGTTGCCCGAGGATGCCGGGTCTTCGGTGCGCTCCTTCTTCGAGCCAACCTGAGCAACCGGGATGCCAGCGGGCTCGACGGTGACATTGTTGGGTAATCGGCCCGGCCTCGAGAAGACCACGGCGACGGGACGACAACGTTGTCGCGATTTCGCAACTCCCGTCGGATCGGGCGCAGGCGCCCGCCGGATTCCGCGCCGGGTTCGATGTCCCCCGCTTCCCGACAGTGCGCGACAGCGGGTGGGGCATCCGCCCCCGGCCATGGCCGGCCGCCGCTTCTGTTACGCTCGTACCTGCAGGCGCGCGAGGTACCGCATGCCCTACGATCCCGCGTACGACGACGAGGACAGCAAGCAGGACACCAGCGGAGAGGAGGCCGGGCGAGCCCGCCGCTTCAAGGACTTCGATTGTCCCGACTGCGCCGCCAACAACCCGTACGACGACGGCTTCGGCGACGGCGACGAGGTCCTCTGCTACTACTGCGGGCAGGAGTACAAGGTCCAGGTGAACGACTCGGGCCGCCTCAAGCTGAAGGTGCTGTAGGCCCGTCCACGGTCGCTCGCCCTCCGTCACCGTGACCGTTCGCTACCCCCGCTTTGCTCGCACCCCGAAGATCGCCGTCCCGATGCGCACGAAGGTGGCGCCCTCCTCGATCGCCTCGCGCCAGTCCGCGCTCATGCCCATGGACAGCTCCACCAGGCCGAGCTGATCGCGCAGCGTGCGCAGCAGGCGGAAGTGCGGGCGCGGGTCGGCGCCGGCCGGCGGGATGCACATCAGACCGACCAGGTCGAGGCCGGGCAGCTCCCGGACGGCCCGGGCCAGGTCCCCCGCCTGCTCCGGCGGGCAGCCTTCCTTGGACGCCTCGCCCGCCACGTTCACCTCCAGGAACACCCGCACGCGGCCCTCCCTGGCCACCAGCCGCCGCGACAGCTCGCGGGCCAGCTCCAGCCGGTCGATCGTGTGCAGGTAGGCGACCCGGCCGGCGATCAGCTTCACCTTGTTGGTCTGGAGGCCGCCGATGAAGTGCCAGCGAAGGTCGGGACAGTCGCCCAGCGCGTCCGCCTTGGCCCGCCACTCCTGGGCGTAGTTCTCGCCGAAGTCGCGCTGCCCGGCGGCGTAGGCCTCGCGGATGGCCTCGGCCGGCTGGGTCTTGGAGACCGCCACCAGCGTCACGCCGGCGGGGATCCGTCCCCGCAGCGCGGTCACCTGGTCGCCGATGCTCACCGGCGCCTCCAGGGCATGGGGAATCCCACCTCGTCGAGGAGCGCCAGCGACTCGGCCAGCGGCAGCCCCACCACCCCGGAGACGCTCCCCTCGACCGACTCGACCAGGGCGCCCCCCAGCCCCTGGAGCGCGTAGGCGCCGGCCTTGTCGAGGGGCTCACCCGTGCCGACGTACCAGGCGATCTGCTCCTCCCGCAGCGGAAGGAACCGGACCTCGGTGGACACGGTCACCTGGCGCTCGCGGACCGGGGGCGGGGCGCTGCGCCTCACGCACACCGCGGTGAGCACCCGGTGGCGGGTGCCGGACAGCGCCCGCAGCATGCGGGCGGCGTCGGCCGCGTCGATGGGCTTGCCCAGGATCTCCCGGCCCACCACCACCGCGGTGTCGGCGGCCAGCACCACCTCGCCGGCCACGGCCCGGGCCTTCTCGCGCGCCACGCGCGCGACGTAGGCCTCGGGAGCCTCGCCGGCGCGCACCGCCTCGTCCGTCTCGGCGGGCCTCACCTCGAGCGGGATCCCCAGCCCGGCCAGGAGCTCCCGTCGCCGCGGGCTCCGGGAGGCGAGGACCAGGGCCGGCACGACCCCACCGCCTAGTCCTGCACGGGAGGCCGCCGATCCTCTCCGGTGAGACGGCCGATCAGGCCGAGTTCTCCACCACGTCCGCGCGGGCGCGAAGCTCGCTCACCCACTCCTGCCGGAGCTGCTGGGCCTTGGTGACGCGGAGCTGGTTCTCGACCATCTCGCGCTCCTTGGGGTACGTGCTCTCCTCGGGCCGCTTGCGGTCCTTCACCACCGCGACCACCAGGCCCGAGGGCGTGTCGTAGGCCCTGGGCAGCACCGCCCCCGCCTGCGCGGCCACCGCGTCCTTGAGCAGATCGCCGCCGACGTTGAGCTGCGGAACGAAGGAGCCGGAGGCCGGGAACGGGCCTGTGTCGCGCGCCATCACCGGCTTGCCCCCCCAGGTCAGGGAGGCGGTCTTCTCGGGCACTGCCGGCTTGCCGTCCTTGGCGGGCTCGGCCTTCTGCGGCTCGGGATAGAGCTCGGTGAGCGCCTTGCCGCCGCGGGCGGCCTGCAGCGCCGCCTCGGCCTTCTCCTTCTGCAGCGCCGCGGCGCGATCGTTCACCAGGAGCTCGCGTGCGATCTCGGGCCGCGCCTCCTCGAGGGTGACCTTCTTGGCCGGGATGACCTCGTCGGCCTTGATCACCTCCCAGCCGGCGGCGGTCCGCACCGGCGGGGAGAGCTGGCCGGCCTCGAGGGCCATGGCTGCCTTGGAGAAGGCGTCGTCGACCGTGCCGGCCGTGATGACGCCGAGGTCCCCGCCCGCCGCCTTGGTGTTCTCGTCGTCGGAGAGGTCAGCGGCCACCTTGGCGAAGTCCTCGCCCTTCTTGATGCGCTCGATGGCGGTCTCGATCTTCTTCTTGGCGGCGTCGTCCTTGCCCTGGACCCGGGCCAGGATGTGGCGGGCGCGGACCTTCCTGGGCTGATCGAAGCGGGCCGGGTTGTCCTGGTAGAACTTTTCGATGCGCGCCCCCTCCTTGGCCGCGAAGGACTGCACGTCCGCGTCGCTGACCTTCACCTCGGCCCGCGCGTCCACGGTCGGGAACAGGACGTAGCTCAGGTCCACGCGATCGGAGAGCCGCTTCCAGGTGTCGTGCACGTCGGAGGCGGGCACGTTGACGCTGGCCTCGAAGGCGGCCTCCAGGCGCTGCACGAGCAGCTCGCTCCGGACCAGGTCCAGGTACTGCTTGGTGGAGCCGTAGCTGGCCGCCGCCTCCTGCTCGAACACGGCCCGCGAGTACTTGCCGTTGTCCTGGAACTCCGGCTGCTGGCGCACCACGTTCTTGACCTCGTCCTCGCTCACCTGCAACCCGCGCCGCTGCGCCTCCTGCACGAGCAAGGCGCGGCTCACCAGCGAGGTCAGGGCCTGCTCCGCCAGCTGCGGCATCATCATGCGGACGAACTCGTCGCCGTACTGGGCGCTGTAGTAAGCCGACATCTGCTTCAGCTGGCGCTCGAACAGGAGCACCGGGATGGTGTCGCCGTTCACCTTGGCGGCGTACACGGGCGCTCCGCCGCACCCGTGATTGCCTTTCGCGAACGAGCCGGGGCCGAAGCTGATCACGAAGACGACGATGATGGCGGCGAGGAAGAACCAGGTGATGATGCCGCCCTTGCTGGCGCGCAGAACGTCGAGCATGGAACCGGTGCTCCGGGTTGTTGTAGGGGGCGCCCTTCGGAAGGGGTGGGCGCCGCGAAGTTGAACACCCTAGCCAACAGACGCTAAAATGCAAGGGAATTTGGCTCCCGCGGCGCGTCCGGAGACTCAGTGCTTCAACTGCTCAAGCGGTACCGCGAGCTGATCCTCGTGGTGATACTCCTCCTCGTTCCGCTTGGGGTCTTCTTCGCTCGATCCAAGAAGCCCGCCGAGCGCTCGCCCGTCGATCGCACGGTGATCTGGCTCACCTCGCCCATCGAGAAGGCGGTGGCCTGGACCGTCACGGGCGTGCTCAACGGCTGGAACCACTACGTCGCCCTGCGGGGCGCGCAGGAGCGGGCCGGGGAGCTCTCGCGCGAGCTGAACCTGCTCCGCGTCGAGAAGCAGCAGCTCCTGCAGGAGCGGGCCGAGGTCGAACGGCTCCACAAGCTGCTCGCGTTCACGCAGGCCTCGCCCACCAGGACCTACGTCGGCGCGCGGGTGGTGGGCATCCAGCTGGCACCCACCGGGCTGCAGCTGCTGGTCATCGACCGCGGCGAGGAGGACGGCGTGGTCCGGGGCAAGCCGGTGGTGACCGCCGACGGGGTGGTGGGGCGCGTCCACGGCGCCACCGGGCACAGCGCGGAGGTGCTGGTGATCGCCGACCGGAACAGCTCCATCGCGGTCCGGGTGGACCGGACCCGCGCTCGCGCCAACGTGCGCGGGATGGGGAAGCCGGGCGCGTGCAAGCTCGACTTCGCGCTGCGGTCGGACGACGTGATCGAGGGCGACCTGCTGGTCACCTCCGGCACGGACGGCGTTTTCCCGCGCGGCGTCCCGGTGGGGAAGGTGAGCCAGCTCAAGAAGGCCGGGAACGGGTTGTTCCTCGACGCCATGGTGATCCCCACCGTCGACGTGACGCGGGTGGAGGAGGTGCTGGTGGTCACCTCCTGGGAGGCCACCCTCCCGGACGTGATGCTGCCCGCCGCCACCACCGGGAAGAGCCCTTGAAGCCGCTGCTCCACATCCTGTTCGCGCTGCTGCTCTCGGCCGTGCAGGCCGCCGTCCTCCGCTGGGTCGGCGGCGGCTCCTTCTCGCTGATGCTCCCGGCCGCGTGCGTGGTGTACCTGGCCATCCACGCCGCCAACGTGGAGGGATCGGTCGGGGCGGCCGGGGTCGGGTACGTGCTCGACCTCACCGCCGGCACCACCAAGGGGCTCATGACCTTCCTGGCGGTGGTCGCGTTCGTGCTGGTGCGCGCGGTGAACGCCGCCGTCGACGTGCGCGGTCGCTGGGGATTCGCGGCGCTGAGCGCGGCCACCACGCTGCTCCTCTCGGTGGGGGCCCTGGTCCTGGTGCGGATGGCCGCCCCCGTCGAGGTGGCCCCCGGGGTGCGCCTCCTCCCGCGCATGCTGCTGGAGGCGGTGCTGACCGGCGCCGCCTCCCCCCTGGTGCTGGGGGGCATGAAGCGGATCGACGGGCTGTTCCGCCGGGAGGATCCCGGCCTGCTCCGGTGACCATGTCGCTCATTCCCCCCAGCGCGCCGGGCACGGCGCAGAAGGACTTCAAGCCGCGGCTCCTGTGGGCCTCGGGCGCGCTGCTCCTGTCCTTCTTCCTCCTGCTGGGGCGCCTCTATTACCTGCAGATCCTGCGCGGCGACGAGTACCGGGAGAAGGCCGAGGAGAACTACGTCAAGGAGATCCGCACCCCGGCCGACCGCGGCCGCTTCCTGGACCGGAACGGGATCGTGCTGGTGGACTCGCGCCCCTCCTACGACATCACGCTCACCCCGGCCTTCTGCCGCAAGTCGCCGTGCGACGAGGTCATCGACCGCATCGCCGCGCTGGTGCAGCTCACGCCCGAGGAGAAGGAGCGGGCCCGCAGCCAGGTGGCGGCTGCGTTCCGCGACAAGCAGAGGCTGGAGCCGAACCGGCCGGTGATCGTGAAGGTCGACATCGGGCGCGACGAGCTGGATCGCTTCCTGGCCAGCCAGACCGATCTGCCCGGCGCCGACGTGCTCCCCGTGCCCCACCGCAACTACCGGTACGGCTCGCTGGGCGGCCACCTCATCGGCTACATGAACGAGGTCGGGCCCAAGGACCTGGACGAGCAGAAGAAGCGGATCGAGGAGCAGCGCAAGCGGATCGAGGCGTCCGGCCAGAACGAGGCGCTCGAGGAGCCGTACGTGCTGGGCGACTACCTGGGCCGGCGCGGGCTGGAGCGGCGGTACGAGGCCGTGCTGCGCGGCATCGACGGCAAGGAGCGCGTGCCCGTCGACGCCAAGGGCCGGCGCAAGGCCGATGCCGACTCGCTCATTCCCGAGGATCAGCGCGTGGTGCCCAGCCTCCCGGGCAAGAGCCTGGTCCTGTCGCTCGACTGGCGGCTGCAGGAGTACGCCGAGAAGATCTTCCCGGCCACCGCCGGGGCGGTGCTGGCGATGGACGCCCGCACCGGCTTCCTGCTGGCGCTGGTGGACCGCCCCGCTCCCGACCCCAACAAGATGTCCGGCCGCATCACCCCCGCCGAGCTGGCCGCCATCCACGACGATCCGCTGCAGCCCGAGCTGTTCCGGTCCATCCAGCAGCACTACCACCCGGGCTCGACCTTCAAGGCGCTCATGACGGTGGCGGCGCTGGAGGAGGGCGTCTACCGAACCGACACCACCATCTTCTGCCCCGGCCACTTCAACATGGGGCGGGCCCGCTGGCGCTGCGACAAGGAAACGGGCCACGGCTGGGTCGACTTCGAGCACGCCCTGGGCGCGAGCTGCGACGTCTTCTTCTACGAGGCCGGGGCCCGCCTGGGGGCCGACAACATCGCCAAGTGGGCGCGCAGGTTCGGCATGGGCTCGCCCACCGGCTTCGACGTGGCGGGCGAGATCCCGGGCGTCATCCCCGACGAGGCCTGGCACGACGCCCACGTCCCCGGCGGCTACCAGCGCGGCATGGCGGTCAACCTGGCCATCGGGCAGGGCGACGTGAACGTGACGCCCATGCAGCAGCTGGTCTTCTACGCCGCGCTCGCCACCGGGACCATCTGGCGGCCGCAGGTGGTGACGAAGATCGAGGACCCCGACGGCAAGGTCCTGCAGACCTTCCAGCCAGATGCGCGCGGCACGGTGGACATCAAGAAGTCGACCCGCGACACGATCATGAAGGGGCTCCTGGCCACGGTGAACCAGCCGTTCGGGACCGGCTACGCCTCGCGGGTGAAGGAGTTCACGGTGGCCGGCAAGACCGGGACCGCCCAGGTGGTCAAGCTGGGCGCCCGGCGGCTCAAGGCCGCGCAGGTGCCTTACTTCGAGCGCGACCACGCCTGGTTCGCGGCCTTTGCGCCGGCGGAGAACCCGGAGATCGTGGTGGTGGTGCTGAACGAGCACTCCGGCTTCGGGTCCACCAACGCCGCGCCCACCGCCATCGGCGTCATCAAGAAGTACATGGAGCTCAAGGCCCAGGACGCGGCGGCAGCCGCGGGCGGCCCGGGGGCCCCGACGGCCTCCGCCGCGACCCCGCACGCCGGTCCGGAGGTGGTGCCGCCCGCCCGGCCGGTCCCGGCCTTGGCGCCGCTCTCACCCCGGGTGCCCGCCGCCGCGGGGCCCGCCGCCACCCCCGCGCCCGGCCAGGCTGCGCCTGCGCCCAGGCCGCCGCGCAAGGCGGTCCCGAAGCCGGCCGCCCCCGCGGCGCCGGAGCCGGCCGCCGCCGCGCCGCCGGAGCCGCCCGCCGCCGCGCCGCCGGAGCCGGCCGCCGCCGCGCCGCCGGAGCCGCCCGCCGCCATGCCGTCGGAGCCGCCCGCCCCCGTTCCCGGGCCGCCCCCCGCCGATCCGGCCCCTGAGGCGGCGCCGCCGGTCGAGCCCTCGCCGGCCACGCCCACCTCCATCATCCCGAGGTGGGGTGCGCTGCCGGCCGCGCCCGCAGGAGGACGCCGTGGCGCCTGACGTGTCGCTGGCGGTCACGCCGCACCGGCGCCTGTTCGCGCACTTCCCCTGGCACATCGCCTTCCTGGTGCTGGCCATCTCCGCGGTCGGGGTGTGGAACCTGGCCTCCGCCTCGCGCAGCGCGCACGCGCCGGTGTGGATCTCGCAGGCCTGGTGGATGGGCGCCGGGGTGCTGCTGGCTCTGGGCATCACCCTGGTCGACCACAAGAACTTCCAGCGGCTGGCCTGGGTCTTCTACGTGGCGGTGCTGGTGCTCCTGGTGCTGGTGCACCTCAAGGGCCGGTCGGCCATGGGAGCGCGGCGGTGGCTCAGCCTGGGCCCCATCAACCTCCAGCCATCGGAGCTGGCCAAGATCGCGGTGGCCCTGGTGCTGGCCAGCTTCTTCGCGGGCGACGCCGAGAAGCGGCGGGACGGCTACGGGCTGCTGGAGATGATCATCCCGCTGGGCGTCACCATGCTGCCGGCGGCGCTGATCCTGAAGCAGCCCGACCTGGGGACGGCGCTGATGGTGGTGGCGGTGGGGTGCACGCAGCTGGCCTTCGCCAAGGTCCGGTGGATCGCGCTCGCCATCTTGCTGATCGTGGGGCTGGCGGGGGGCTTCGTCTCCTACCGGCACCTGAAGGACTACCAGAAGCAGCGCATCTCGGCCTTTCTCAACCCCGAGGCCGACGTGAAGGGGGCGGGCTATCACGCCGCCCAGTCGATCATCGCCATCGGGTCGGGGCAGGGGACCGGCAAGGGCTGGGGCCAGGGCACGCAGACGTACCTCTCGTTCCTGCCGGAGCAGCATACCGACTTCATCTTCTCGGTGTGGGCCGAGGAGCACGGGTTCGTGGGCTGCCTGCTCCTGCTGGTGCTCTACTTCGCGCTGCTGGCCTCGGCGGTGGACGTGGCCGGGGGGGCCCGGGACCGGTTTGGCCAGTTCCTGGCGGTGGGCCTCACCGCCATGCTCTTCTGGCAGGTCTTCATCAACGTGGGGATGGTGATCGGGCTCTTGCCGGTGGTGGGCGTGACGCTGCCGCTGATGAGCTACGGCGGGTCGAGCGTGATCGCCGTGTACGCCGCGATCGGGCTGCTGGCCAACATCGGCATGAGACGCTTCGTGAATTGAGCTGCCGCGCCCCGGTGGGCAGCGGACCGGAATCGATCCGCTCCGCTGCCCGTGCGCCCGGCCTACGGGCAGCTGGCCGGATCGGAGGTGGCGCAGGCCCAGACGCGCCAGACCTTCACGCTGGACGTGAGATCGGTCAGCGACACCTGGGCTCCGGGGCTCTCCACGTGCGGGAGGAAGTCGAGCGGAATGGCGACGCTGTCCGGCCCGAACTGCGTTCCGTCCACGTACATGCGCATGGTCCGCTCGGGCGTGATGCAGTAGTGGAACCGGTGCCGGCCGCCGGCGATGGCGCCGTAGTTCTGGCAGGCGAACCGGTCATCGAAGGGCGAGATCTGCACCGCGGCCATGCACATGGTCGTGCCAGGCCGCCAGTTCATCCGGAACTCGTGAGAGCTGTCGGCCGACGTCCACTTCAGCAGGTTGTTGTCGGCGCCGAAGTTGGTCCAGTCGGCAACCGACGCGTCCACGCCCCAGCACTGGCCGCCGGGGACGGGGTCGAAGGAGGCGGACACCGACACCGGGAGCAGCAGGTCCTGGTCCGCCAGGATCGAGCCGTCCGCCTCGACCCGCACGGTGCTCGGCGCGCCGCGGTGGGTGCGGCCGTCCGCGCCCACCAGCTCCACCGGGGCCTCGTTCCCGCTGCGCAATGCGCCCGACGCGCGCGCGACCAGGGCCTTCACGCCGTCCTCCGTGGCCGCATCACCGGTGATGATGATCTCGTAGATGGTGCCGTCGGAGAGCGGTGCCGTGCCGTCGGCATAGTTCCCGATGGCCGGCAGGTCGAGGGTGGCGGGGAACCCCGCCTCGAGCTGAGGCCCGGGGTGGAAGTTGTAGGGGGAATCGTTGGTCGCATACACGGACTCGCGCAGGGCGCGGATGTGGCTGCCGTCCCATCCGCCGCAGTGCCAGGTCCACTCGGTGGACGCGAGCGTCGTGCTGTCCACCGGCCAGGACGAGTACACGATCCAGTCACCGCCGACCGCCCCGTTGTAGCGGAACCCCGCGAAGTCCTGCATCTGCAGGAGAGCCCAGCCACCCGGGGACACGGTGGTACCGCTCATCGGGTCGGGCTTGCCCAGGGCCATGACGACCTTGCTGGCCGCCTGCCCCGGGTGGGCGCCCGGCCTGTAGCGGGCGCAAATCATGAACGGGCCCGAGGTGGCGGTGCGCAGGTAGTCGCGGCTGGCCGCGTCGCCGATCCAGTAGGCCGTGGCGGAGAACGGTCCGGAGGACACCTGCGCGGGAGACCAGACGCCGTTCGAGGCCGAGGGCAGCGGCGGCGATGCCACGGCTGGGGTCCAGGTGGTGTGGCCGGTCGAGTCCCGCATGGTATTGGTCGTGCCGTCCCAGACGATGTGGGCGATGAGCGAGGCGGGGTCGGCAGGCTCCGGGAACCGGGGCGGCGCGGTCAGCGGTACCGACGCCTTCCACTCCCAGCCGGGCCGGTTCGCGGCGCCGGGGCAGACGAACTGGCAGGTGCCGTCGTCGCACAGGCGCTGGCGGTCCGGGCAGGCGCACGTCGCCCCGCCGCAGACCTGATCCGCCTGGCAGGAGACGCCCTCGGCCACGCCGGAGCACAGGCCGCTGGCGCCGCAGCGGCCGCGGTTGCTGGAGGGATCCACGCACTGGCCGTCGCAGAACGCCAGGCCGGTACCGCACGGCGACCAGCAGGTGCCGGCGTTGCAGAACGAGCCGGCGCCGCAGACGGAGTAGTTCTCGCAGCTCTGGTTGGCACCGCAGAAGGACCCGCTGCTGAGCGGATCGATGCAGCGATCGCCGCACTTCACCATGCTGGTGGGGCAGGAGGTCGTGCAGGCCCCGTTCACGCAGAGCTGGCCCGCGCCGCAGGACGTGAATACGGTGCAGCTCGCGTTGGCACCGCAGTACGCATGGTCGCTGGTCGGGTCGACGCACTTGCCGCCGCAGTCCACCTGTCCGGTCGGGCAGGAGGTGGCGCAGGCGCCGTTGCCGCAGACCTGGCCCGAGAGGCTGCAGTCCGTGTATCCCTGGCAGGACCGGTCGGCGTTGCAGAAGAACCGGCTGGTGAGCGGGTCGATGCACTTGCCGCCGCAGCTCACCTGGCCGGTGGGGCAGGAGGTGGCGCAGGCGCCGTTGGCGCAGACGAGCCCCGAGGTGCTGCAGTTGGTGAACGCCTGACAGGACGTGTCGGCATCGCAATAGACGTTGTCGTTCTTCGGGTTGATGCACTTTCCGTCACAGACGACCTGATCGGCGGGGCAGGAGGTGGCGCAGGCGCCGTGGGCGCAGACCTGGCCCTCTCCGCACCCGGCTCCGGCGAGCGCGCCCAGGCAGGAGCCGGAAGCGCCGCAGTGATCGCGATCGGTGGCCGGGGTGATGCACGTGCCGCCGCAGTTCCGCTGATCGGGCGGGCAGGAGGTGGCGCAGGTCCCGTTGGCGCAGACCTCGCCGCTGCCGCAGGAGGTCCCGGCCTCCGTCCCCTGGCAGGAGTCCGAGGCGCCGCAGAACGTCCGATCCGAGAGCGGATCGACGCACTTCACGTCGGAACCGACGGCGCAGGAGATCTGGCTGGCCGGGCAGCTGATCCCGCCGCCCACCTCGCTTCCCCCGCCACACGCCAGGAGGGTCAGCGCCGCAACCTCACTGATGGTCAACCCGATGAGCGAACGCACGGCTCCCTCCCCTGGCTCCCCCCAGGAAGCCCCTCGGCCGCTCCCCGGGACGCGGCGGGGCATACCCTTGCGGGCGCTGGGGGGCATGCAACCACATCGAGGTAGGGCGCGAAATCCCGGGTGGGCGGGACAGCCCCTGGGTCGAGCCCCAGCTGCCCAGGCGATGCAATTCCCTGCGATCCCGGCCTGTTGAAACGAAGAGCCCGCCGGGAGCGGCGGGCTTCATTCCAGCTCGCGGGCGATGCGCGCGGTGCTCAGCCGACCAGCTTGCGAACGATGTCCTCGAGGCGTCCCTTGTCGCTGCCGATCACGGTGTCGACGACGCGGCCGCCCTTGAAGAGGAGGAGCGTGGGGATGGAGCGGATACCGAACTGCTGCGGGATCGCCTGATGCTGATCGACGTCCATCTTGCCGACCTTGAGCTTGCCCTTGTACTTCGCGGCCAGCGAATCGACGACCGGTGCGATCACCTTGCACGGCTGGCACCACACCGCCCAGAAGTCGACCAGCACGGGGGTGTCGCTCTTCAGGACCTCCTGCTCGAAGGTCCGGTCCTCCAGGGTGATCACTTCGGGCGCCGCCATGAATCCTCCTTGAAAGATCTCGGCCGGGGCTTACATATCCGCGCGGCCGGACCCTGGCAAGCGGCGCGCCGGGCGTGTTACGATCGGGGGACTCTTCGCGGGCGGGCGTGCGGCCAGACCTGGGCCGGGCGCCCGCGCGATCAAACGGATGGCGTCATGAGCGGTCTGCTCTTCGTTTCCCAGGCGATGCTCGAGACCTGGGCGGAGCAGGGCAGGATCGACTTCGCCGGGAACGTGATGACGTTGCTCGCGGGCGACGGCAAGGGGAGGACCTACGCCCTGGAGCCCGCGGTGCGGTTCCTCAACGTGGTCGGGGCCGATCAGGATCCCCACGGGCTGGTTCACAAGGTGAAGAGCGTCACGCAGCTCCGCGAGATGGGCGCCGAGCCGGTCGACGACTCGTGCATCCTGGGCGACACCGCCTACGAGGTCCAGCCAGGGTTCCTGGCCGAGGGCGCCGCGCTGCAGGCAGCGGCCAAGGCTCCCCGCCTCACCCCGCCGCCCATCCGGACCTCGGGCATCGCCGCCCCGGCCGCCGCACCGCCCGAGGTGGCGCGGCCGCTGGGCGGGCCGCCGCTACCCAAGGAGCTGGAGGACCGCCGCAAGGAGGCCGAGGCGCTGGCACGTTTCCTCTTGGAGAACCTTTCCTGACGGAGGCGGCGCGGGGTTCCCCCTTCGCCCGAGCACGACTCGAATGAGCATCGGCATCCTGCGGGCCGCAGCGGCGCTCTACGCCGTGTCCGCCGCCTTCTACGTGGCCTACTTCTCACGGCCGCGCCATCCGCGGCTGGCCGTCGCCGGCGTCTGGGTGCTGGCCGCGGCCTTCGCGGTCCATGCCATCGCCATCGGCGCCGGCTGCCGCGAGTTCGGCGGGCGGGAGTTCTTCACCCTCCGCGGCGGGGTGGTCCTGGCCGCCTGGCTGGGCGCCGGCGCGTACCTGGTCCTCCACAAGCTCTATCGCGTCCCGTCGCTGGGCGCGTTCGTCCTGCCCCTGCTGCTGGTGGCGCTCATCCCCACCACCATCTTCGATCCGGCGCATCCCGACGTGCCGCCCGAGCTGATCAAGAACGCCGCCTTCCACGTCACCGCAGCCATCCTGGCGGTGGCCCTCTTCGCCATCGCCTTCGGGGTGGCGCTCATGTACCTGCTGCAGGAGCGCGAGGTGAAGGGGAAGCGCTTCGGCGCACTCTTCTCGCGGCTGCCCTCGCTCGACAAGCTCGATCGCCTGAACCAGAGGCTGGTGCGGGCCGGGTTTGCCGTCTTCACGGTGGCCCTCATCGCCGGCACGTTCAACGCGGCCGTGGTCTGGAAGAGCCCCTGGTCCTGGGACCCACAGCAGATCATCTCGGTGCTGATCTGGGGCCTCTACGGGGCCATGGTGCAGCTGCGCCACCGCGGCTGGCATGGTCGCCGCTACGCGGTCCTGACCCTGGTCGGGTTCGTGGTGCTGGCCGGCGCGATGGCGGCGCTGCAGGCTTTCCCTGGCGTCACCCGGCACGCCGGGAACTACGGGGTGGTCGTCGACGCCGGAGGTGCGCAGTGAGCGGTCGGGAGCTCTTCCTGGTCGGCCTCTCCCACCGCAGCGCCCCCATCGAGGTCCGCGAACGGGTGGCCCTGACCGGCGACGCCCTCAAGGGCGCGCTCCAGGAGCTGGTGGGCCGGGAGGGGGTGGCCGAGGCGCTCGTCATCTCGACCTGCAACCGCGTCGAGGTGCTGGTGCACGCACGGGCGGACGGGCCCGCCCGCGACTTCTTCACCACCCGGGCCGCGGACGCCTCCAGCCACCTGTACGCCAAGCAGGGCAAGGAGGCAGTGCGGCACCTCTTCCGCGTCGCCGCCAGCCTCGACTCGATGGTGGTCGGCGAGCAGCAGATCCTCGGCCAGGTGAAGGAGGCCTACGGCGTGGCCTGCGCCGCGGGCAGCGCCGGCGCGTATCTCTCCCGGCTGTGCAACCGGGCCTTCGCCACCGCCAAGCGGATCCGGACCCACACCGACATCGGCCGCGGCATCACCAGCCTCTCGCAGGTGGCGGTGGAGCTGGTGGAGAAGATCTTCGGCGACCTGGCGGGGCGCGCCATCCTGCTGGTGGGCGCCGGGAAGATGGGCGCCCTCTCGGCCAAGGCGCTGGCCGGCCTGGGAGCGGACCGGATCCTGGTGGCCAATCGCTCCGCCGACCGCGGCATGGAGCTGGCCGCGCAGGTGGGGGGCGCGTTCCGCGGATGGGACGAGCTGTCCCGGCTGCTGGTCGAGGCCGACGTGGTCATCGTCTCGACCGGCGCCGACCGGCACGTGATCACCCGCGAGATGGTCCAGGCCGCCATGCGCGCCCGCCGGCAGCGATCGATGTGCCTCATCGACCTGTCGGTCCCGCGCAACATCGACCCCGCCTGCGCCGCGCTGCCCGACGTCTTCGCCTACGACGTCGACGACCTGGAGAAGGTGGTGGCCTCCACCCGCGAGGCGCGCCAGGACGAGGCCGTGCGGGCCGAGTCGATGGTCGAGGTCGAGGTCGACGCCTTCGCCCGGGACGGCCAGACGCGGGCCGCGCTGCCGGTGCTGGGCAAGCTCCGCAAGCAGGCCGAGCAGATCGCCCGGTGCGAGGCGGAGCGGACCCTGGTCCACCTGGCCGGCCTGGACGAGCGGGGCCGTCGCAGCGTCCAGGCCATGGCCCAGGCCATCGTGAACAAGCTCCTGCACGCTCCCACCGCCCGGCTCAAGAAGGCGGCCGCCGCCGGTGACGGCGAGCTCCCGGCTGCGGTGGCCGAGCTGTTCGGGATCGAGGACGAGCCGCCGTCCGCGGCCGGCCAGCCGGAGCCGGCCGAGGCGACGGCCGCGGCCGCACAGATCGACGAGCCCCAGGCCGCGCCGCTCACGTCCGGCGCGGCGTCGCCACCCGTTCCCCGGTAGGATCCCTCGATGATCCGCATCGCCACGCGCCGCAGCCCGCTGGCCCGCTGGCAGGCCGGCCACGTCGCCGAGCTGCTCCGGGCCAGGGATCCCGCCCTCGAGATCCGCCTGCACGAGGTGGTCACGCGGGGTGACAAGATCCTGGAGGTCCCGCTGGCCGAGGTGGGCGGAAAAGGCCTGTTCGTGAAGGAGATCGAGGACGCGCTCCTGGCCGGGCAAGCCGAGGTGGCGGTCCACTCCATGAAGGACCTCCCTGCCGAACCAGCCCCCGGCCTGACCATCGGCGCGGTGCCGGAGCGCGAGGACCCGCGGGATGCGCTGGTGGCCCCACGCGCCCGGACCCTGGCGGCGCTGCCCCGCGGCGCCCGGGTGGGCACGTCCAGCCTGCGGCGCGGCGCGCAGCTGCGGGCGCTCCGCCCCGACCTGCGCATCGAGATGGTGCGCGGCAACGTCGAGACCCGGTTGCGCAAGGCGTCCGAGTCGCTCGACGCGGTGGTGCTGGCCAACGCCGGGCTGCGCCGGCTGGGGCTGGCCGAGCACGTGACCTACGTCTTCCCCCCCGAGGAGATGCTGCCGGCGGTGGGCCAGGGGGCGCTGGCGCTCCAGGCCCGCGCCGACGATGCCGCCACCCTGGCGCGGCTCCGCGAGCTGGAGCACGCCGCCACCCGCGTCCAGGTCGAGGCGGAGCGCGGGTTCCTGGCGCGCATCCAGGGCGGCTGCCAGATCCCGGTCGCCGCCCATGCGACGCTCGAGGGCGAGGCGGTGCGGCTGCGCGCGCTGGTCGCGTCCGTCGACGGATCCCGGCTGGTGCGGGCCGAGCGGAGCGGACCGTGCCGCGAGGCGCGGGCGCTGGGCGAGGCGGTGGCCGAGGAGCTGCTCTCGCGCGGCGCGGACGCCATCCTGCGCGAGGCGCTGGGGCAGGGCGCATCTCTCTCCGCCCCGCGCCGCGGGTGATCGCGTGGCGCGGCTCGACCGGCGAACGGTGGTGGTGACCCGGGCCGGTGGCGGGCCGGACGCGCTGGTCGATCGCCTGCGCGAGCTGGGAGCCTCGGTCCGCGAGCTCCCGGCCATCTCCTTCGCGCCGCCGGCCGATCCGGGGCCGCTCGACGCCGCGCTGCGCGCGCTGGAGCGGTTCGACTGGGTGGTCTTCGCCAGCGGCACCGCCGTGGACCGCGTGCTGGATCGGCTGGGCGACCTCCAGCTCTCGGCCGAAGCGCTGGCCCGCCGCTCCCTGGCGGTGGTGGGGCCCGCCACCGCGGACCGGCTCCGAGCGCGGCTGCGCGCGCCCGACCTCCAGGCGCCGGAGGCCACCGGCGAGGCCCTGGCCCGCGCCCTGGCGCCCTCGGTGCGGGGCCGGCGCGTCCTGCTCCCGCGCCCGGCCGAGGGGAGGGCGGAGATCCTCGAGGGGTTGGCCATGGCCGGGGCCCAGGTCGCGCCGGTGGAGGCCTACCGCACCGTGCCCACCCCGCCCGAGCACCTGGCCCGGCTGGGACCGTGGATCGAGGCGCGCGAGGTCGACGCGGTCGCCTTCGCCTCGCCGTCCGCCGTGCGAGCGGTGGTGGCGGCCCTCGGTTCCGGGGTCACCCTCCTGGATGGCGTGCTGCTGGCGGCCATCGGGCCGACCACCTCCCGGGCGCTCCACGAGGCGGGCCTGCGCACAGGCGCCGTGGCAAACCGGCACACCGGGACGGACCTGGCGGACGCCATCGCCGCCTGCCTCGGGCCGGGCTAGATCGGGACTGCCATGGCCGAGGATCTCGACACCGGCGAGGGACTCATCCGCATCCGCATCCGCCTGGAGAGCACGGGTGAGCCCGGGCCGACCGAGGACTCCATCTGGGCCGAGTCGCTGGGCAGCGATCGCTACCGGGTGGAGAGCTGCCCGTTCTTCGCCTACGGGATATCCCGCGACGACGTGGTCCGGGCGGCTGCCGCCGGCCCCGGGGAGGCCGGGCCCGTCCTCGATGACGTGCTCGAGAAGGGTGGCCACCGCACGCTGCGGCTGACCCTGGGTCCGTCGGTCGAGCTCCGCTCCGCGCCCGTGCAGCGCGTGCTGGAGAAGCTCATCGACCTGGGGTGCACCCACGAGCTGCTGCGCCCTCGGCTGGTGGCGATCGACCTCCCGCCCGAGGTGGATCTCGAGGTGGCGGCCGAGCTGCTCCAGGAGGCGGCGAGGGCGGGGGCGCTGTCGTGGGAGTGGGCGGATCCCCGGCCGAGCTAGAGGGCTGCCCCGACCGAGCGCCCACCGCTAGGCCTTCTTCGCCTCCGCCCGCCGCCTCGCCCGCGCCTCCTTCTCCGCGCGCCGCCGCGCCAGGAATCCCTGCGGGGCGGGCGCGGTCGCGGCGGTCGGGAGGGCAGCCGGCGCTGGTGGCGCGCGTGCCGGTCGCCCCGGGCCGCGCTTCCGACCCGGCTCGGGCTCCAGCGTCCAGTGGAAGAGCCGCTTCACCACCAGCGTGGCGTAAGCCCCCGGCGCCAGCGTGAAGGCGACGTTCACCCGCAGGCGACCCCGGTTCAGCTCGTCCTCGATGGCCTCGCCCACCGCCAGCCGGCCGGGGTGGACCAGCAGGGCGCGCTCCTCCGGGTCGAAGTGGATCTCGGGCGTGCCGGGCACGGCCAGGTCGGCCAGGCCCATGTCCTCGCGCCCCAGCACCGAGAGCGCGGCCCGCTCCACCAGCGGGTCGGTGAACCGGCTCGAGGGCGCCAGCAGCGGGAAGGTCCGCCCCTCCAGGGCCCGCGTCCGGGCCGCGTCCAGCTCGCGCGGGAAGAGGAGGGTGCCGGCCTGATAGCGGATGGAGGTGAGCCGGGCGATCCCCACCACCTCGCGCAGGTAGGCCTTGACGCCCTCGTTCCACAGCCAGCTCTGGTAGGCGAACACCTGAAGGGCGCGCCAGCGCGGCTCGGTGCGGAGCAGGGCGCCGCGGAAGTCGTGCGGGTGCGAGCGCAGGTGGCGGACCACCGCCTGGTACCGCTCCGCGCCGGGGAGGGGGTTGCGGCGATCCCACTCGCCCCAGTGCTCGCGCCAGAACGCCTTGACGCGCGCATCGTCGGAGCGATCGAGCTGGCTGGGGCGGCCCAGCACGTTCTTGAGCGCAGCCTCGAAGTCGCCGCGCATCAGGTCCTTCACGATGTAGCCCTGCCCGTGCTTGAGCGAGCCGAATCGCTGCGAGTCGAAGTAGTTGACCACCCCGAGGCGTCGCACCTCGGCCAGCGAGGTGCGCAGCCGGGCCAGGTCGTCCGGGCCCAGGTCGCGCACCGTGACCGCGAACCGGTTGGAGGTGGTGTTCTCGGCCGAAAGCGGGCGGGCGGTCCGTCCCAGCGGCTTGAGCCGCAGGTCCGGCTCCTGCAGCTCGATCTGCCCCCGCTCCAGCGCGATGAGCTGCGTGGTGCGCCCCTGCTTGTCCTTCAGGCCGCAGAAGCTCACCGCCGCGCGGGGGATCTTGAAGCGGGTGCAGATGCGATCCACCGCCTCGAAGGTGGAGAGCTTCTGCTTGTCCATCAGGTAGACGAAGTGGGCGCCCCGCGGGTCCTCCTCGAAACGCCAGGACTCGGTGACCTGGAAGTCCTCGGGCCGCTGCTTGAGCTTCATGCGGGGCTCCTACCACGCGCCGCGCGCGGCGCGACGGCATTTCGGTCCATCTCGCCGTGCGGCCCCGCGGAACTCGGCCCCCGGATCCGCCGCGCGACAGCCTGTCCTCCGGGCGGACGGTCGCAGCCGACCGTTCGCCGCGTTCCCGGATGCTGGCCAGGCTACAATCGGCCGCGGGGTCATCCCGGGTGGGCGAGCTGGGCATGGGCGAGCTGATCGTCATCCTGCTGCTGATCGTCGTCCTGTTCGGCGCGAGCCGGCTTCCCCGGGCCGCCGCCGGCCTGGGCAAGGCCATCCGGAGCTTCAAGGACGCGATGGCCGGCAAGGACGAGCCCCACGCCGGGGACGCCGGCGCGGAGGCTCGCCGCCGCGATCCCGGCGGGGGGAAGGCGCCATGAAGCCGGCTGGCGGGGAGAAACCTGCTACGCGGGTGCGTGCGCCCTGTCCCGATAGAACAGGACGATGGTCAGGCAGTGAAACTCGTCGTCGCTCGACTGGGTGACGACCCGGTCCACGATCTCCACTTCGGCGTTGGATCGGATCCACCGCGTCACCGTCTCGCCGAGCTCCTCGCGCTCCCTTGCCTTGGTGGCGGAGAAGACCTTCACGCCCGTGAAGCTCATCGCGCTCAACCCCGCACCTCCGCTGCGCCTCTGACCCGGAAGAGTATGGCCTGCGGCCGAGCCCCCTGTCAAACAACCGGCGCTCTAAGCGCCGGTATCGCCTGGCGGTTTTCGGCAGCGGGGCGAGAAGGGACCTGGCCGCGCGGTCGGGCGTGCCTACATTCGACCGGAGGTGAGCCGTGCGAGGTGTTGCGACATGGCCAACGTGAAGAAGTCGTTCGCCGTCGACTTCATCAACCAGATCCGGACCATGAGCTCCGGGGAGCTCAACGCGCTCATCGTGCGGGAGGCGGGCGAGGAGCTGGCCCAGTTCTTCCTGCACTACAGCGCCAGCCTCATCTCCCGGGATCCGGAGCGGGTCATCGAGAACACCTCCAGCCTCATGCTGATGGGCTATCTCATCCGCGCCGCCGAGGAACGGCGCCCGCGGCAATCGGCGGCCCCTCTCCAGGCCTGACTGCCCTCCCAGATCACCGTTCCCTTCAAAAGCGGCGGGGCGCGTGCTAATCAGCCGGGACCGGGGCCGGGTCCACGGCGGGGAACGCGCGCATGCTCATCGACCTTCACGTCCATTCGAACCACACCCGCGGCTGCACCGCGACCGTCCGGGACGTCGTCCGCCGGGCCCGCGAGGCCGGGCTCGACGGCGTGGCCATCACCGACCTGAACACGCTCGAGGGGCTGGCCGAGATCCGGGCCGCCGCGCAGGAGGAGGGCTTCCTGGCGCTGTGCGGTGTCGAGGTGACCACGGATCGCGGCCACTACCTGTGCTTCTTCCCCGATCCCGCGCGCGTGCCGGCCCCGGCCCAGGTCTTCGGCTCGGCCACGCCCTGGCCCGTCCGCGAGGTGCTGGGGAAGGTGCGGGAGATGGGCGGTGCCGCGGTGGCCGCCCACCCGTACGACAAGACCATCGAGCGCCCCAGCGGCGACGTCCTCTTCACGCTCGACGGGATCCATGCGATCGAGGGGCTGAACGCCCGCCGCAAGGGACCGGCCAACGATCTGGCGGTCGAGGCCGCCGATCACATGAACCTGCCGTGCACGGGGGCGTCCGGCGCCCACGAGCTGTCGGAGATCGGGAAGGCGGCCACCCTGTTCCGCGATCCGGTCACCTCGGAGGCCGACGTGGTGGCCCAGCTCAGGGCCGGGACGGTCTTCTCGGTGGCCATCGGCGTGAATCCCGGCGCCCAGCCGCGCGCCGAGCACGGCTTCGAGCGCCGCGAGCGGCGCGAGGGCGGCGGGCGCGGCGGTGAGCGCCACGGCGACCGTGGAGGCGGTCGCGGCCACGGTCCCCGGCGCGGCGGACGCGACCGGCGCTAGCGCCACCCCGCGGACCTACCGGTCGATCTTCTCGACGCGGTCGTCGCGCAGGTAGGCGTGGCGCTTGCCGCCCGCCCAGAACCACTCCTCCGTGCCCGCCGGGCGGTCGACCCTCTTTCGCTCCGGCAGCCCCCAGGCCATCTCGAGCGCGCGCGCGCTCATCCCGGGGCCGACCTCCTTCTTGAGGACCAGGTCGCGGACGTCGGGCGGGAGCGCCGCCAGGGCCGGGGAGGGGTCGTCGGGCGTGAGGTACCTCTCCAGCTCGAGGCGCACGTCCTCGAAGCTCTTCACCTCCTGCGGGAGGACGATCACGTACGACCGCTGGTCCCCCGCCACCGACAGGTACACCCAGGGGCAGTAGCGGGGGCTCACCAGCACGCGCTGGTTCACGGTGAAGGTGGACGGGAACTCGATGTCGCGGATCTTCATGGGCGTGCCGGGCGGGAGGATGCGCTCGGGCTTGGGCGGGAAGATGGGCTTGCCGTTCGGCTCCTCGACGATGTCGATCTCGCTGCTGGGGCGGTCCGTGACGAGGAGCTTGTCGGTGTCCCTCCACAGCGGTCCCACGTAGACGGCCACGCGAAGGAAGCGCTGCTGCCCCGAGAGCTCGCGCTCGGCGCGGACCTGATCCGCCTCCGGGATCTGGAGCGTCACCGTCTTGCAGGCCAGGGCGAGGAGCGGGACGAGCGGGGCCAGGGACAGGAGGGCTTTGCGCATGCCCCCTTCTCCCACCGGCGGGCCCGCCGGACAAGGGCGCCGTGGGCGGGCGCCGGTCCCCGACAGGAGCGTCCCTACTTCCGCTCCGACTCCTTGCCTTCCTCGATCAGCTCGCGCACGCGTTGCCCGCCCTTGTGGCCGAGCTCCGAGTAACCCTTCGAGCCCAGCTGCTCCTTGCGCGCCTCACCGCCGAGCCGGCCGGCCTCGCGCACCGTCATCTCGCCGTCCTTCCGCCGCTTCTCTCGATCCGCCATTTCGACTCCGGGTGTGTGTGTGCAGGTGAGGTCCCGTCCAGCGAATCTGCGGGGCCCTCGAAGGAGTGGCAAGGGCGTGCGCCGCCCCCGCGCGCCCCTGCGCCGCCAATATCACCGCTTTCGGGGCGTGCGCCCGCTAAGCTTCGTCAATGGCCCAGCTCGGCGACAACGCGCGGCAGGTGCTGGCGCGCCGCTACCTGCTCCGGGACGAGGGCGGCCAGCCCATCGAGACGCCCGAGGGCATGTTCCGCCGGGTGGCGGCCGCGGTGGCGCGGGCGGAGCCGGAGGACCGGCGGGCGGCCTGGGCGGCGCGCTTCGAGGCGCGGCTGGCCGCGCTCGAGTTCCTCCCCAACTCGCCCACGCTCATGAACGCCGGCCGCCCGGGCGGCCAGCTCGCCGCCTGCTTCGTGCTGCCGGTGGAGGACGACCTGGCGGCCATCTTCGACGCGCTCAAGTGGGCGGCCCTCATCCACCAGTCGGGCGGCGGGACCGGGTTCTCGTTCTCGCGGCTGCGCCCCCGCGGCGACGTGGTCAAGACCACGCACGGCGTGGCCAGCGGCCCGGTCTCGTTCATGCGCGTCTACGACGGCGCCACCGAGATCATCAAGCAGGGTGGCGTGCGCCGCGGCGCCAACATGGCGGTGCTCTCGGCCGACCACCCCGACATCCTCGAGTTCGTCGAGGCCAAGCGCGGCCCGGGCCTGGAGAACTTCAACATCTCGGCGGCGGCCCCGGACGCGCTCTTCCGGGCGGCCGCCCGCGGACGGGCGCTGGCCGCTCCGCCACCCGCGCGGCGGGGCGGTGGTACGCGAGCTCGCCGGCGGCCGAGCTGCTCGACCGGATCGCGCGCGCCGCCTGGCGATCGGGCGAGCCCGGGCTGGTGTTCCTCGACCGCGTCGAGGCGGCCAACCCCACCCCCGACCTGGGCCGCTTCGAGGCCGTGAATCCGTGCGGCGAGCAGCCGCTGCTGGCCTTCGAGGCCTGCACGCTCGGCTCCATCGACCTGTCCCGCTTCGCCCGCGGCGGGGCCGTCGACCTCGGACGGGCTGGCCGGCTGCGTCCAGGACGGGGTCCGGTTCCTCGACGACGTGCTCGACGTGAACGCCTGGCCGCTGCCGCAGATCGCCGAGGTGTCGGGGCGAACCGCAAGATCGGCCTGGGCGTGATGGGCTGGGCCGACCTGCTGCTGCGCGCTCGGCATTCCCTACGACGCGCCCGAGGCGCTGGCCCTGGCCGAGCAGGTGATGTCGCACGTGCAGCGGGCCGCGCACCGGGCCAGCCAGGCGCTGGCCGCCGAGCGAGGGCCCTTCCCCGGCTTCGCCGACCAGCGCGCTGGCGCGCGCCGGGGAGCCGCCGCGCCGCAACGCGACCGTCACCACCGTCGCCCCGACCGGCACGCTGGCCCTGATCGCCGGCTGCTCCTCCGGCATCGAGCCGCTCTTCGCGCTCTCCTACGTGCGGCACGCGCTGGGCGACGCCGAGCTCCGCGAGGAGCACCCGCTGGCTGGCGGCGGCCCTGCAAGCGGCCGGGGCGGCCGCCGCCCTGCCCGCGGTGCGGGCGACCGGGCGGGCCCGCGGCGTCGCCGGGCGTGCCGGCGCCGGTGGCGCGCCTGCTTCGCCACCGCCCTCGACGTCTCGCCCGGAGGCGCACGTCCGGATGCAGGCGGCCTTCCAGCGCCACGTGGACAACGGCGTCTCCAAGACCGTCAACCTGCCGCGCCAGGCCACGGTCGAGGACGTGGCGGAGCGCCTACCGGCTGGCCTTCGAGCTGGGCTGCAAGGGGATCACCGTGTACCGCGACGGCTCGCGCGAGAAGCAGGTGCTGGTGAGCGGCGGAGTGCGCGACGGCGAGCGCTGCCCGCAGTGCGACGAGCTGCTGGCGGTCTCGGGCGGGTGCCGGACCTGCTCGCACTGCGGCTGGGCCTAGCTGCGAGACCACGGAGTGACCGGGGGGGGCGGGATTCACTGCGCCTTGCAGTCGCTCCTCGTGTCCACCCGCACCGGCGCCTGCAGCTCGAGCGCGATCCGCTCCGAGACGCGGCGCTGGACGATGCAGACCGGCGAGCTTCTCCCGGGCAGGTGGAAGCCCTGGTCGATGGAGATCTCGGTACCCCGTCCCGGAGCGCGCCAGGCCGATGACGATGGCGTGGCTCTGGTTTCCCACGGCGGCGGCCGTGCAGCGCAGGAGCGCCGCCTCCCCGCCGGGCTGGCACACCAGGCCTTCGGCCCCGGCGGCGTCCCGGACGGCCTGGGCCAGCTGGAGCTCCTGGGACGAGCCGGGGCCGGTCGCCGGGCCGGGCAGGTCCACGCGCAGCAGCCCGTGTGGCGTCGGGGCGGAGGCGCAGCTGGAGGCGGCGAGCACCAGGGCGGCGATGGCGGGCGCGGGTCGCACGTTCAGGCCTTGTCGGCGGCCTTCTGGCCCAGCTCCCTCGAGCGGCGCGCCGACGCCTCCACCGCGTCGATGAGGGCGGCGCGGAAGCCGCGCGCCTCGAGCGCGTGCACGCCGGCGATGGTGGTGCCGCCCGGGCTCGTCACCTGATCCTTCAGCTCGCCGGGGTGCTGGCCGGTCTCGAGGACCAGCCGGGCGGCGCCCATCACCGTCTGGGCGGCCAGGGTCAGCGCCGTGGCCCGGGGCAGGCCGGCCTTGACCCCCCCGTCGGCCAGCGCCTCGATGGCCACGAACACGAAGGCCGGGCCGGAGCCGGACAGGCCGGTGACCGCGTCCAGCAGCCCCTCGTCCACCACCACGGCCGTGCCCACCGCCTCGAAGAGCGCCCGCGCCACGGTGACGTCGGCGTCGGTCGCGTGGGGGCCGCGGGCCAGGGCGGTGGCGCCCGCCCCCACCAGCGCCGGCGTGTTGGGCATGGTCCGGATGATGCGGGTGCCGGCCGGGAGGCGCCGGCCCAGCACGGCGATGGGCACGCCGGCGGCGATCGAGACCACCAGGGCGCGCGGCTGGAGCGCGGGGGCGATCTCGGTCAGGACCGCGTCGATGACCTGGGGCTTGACCGACAGCACCACCAGGTCCGCCAGCGCCGCGGCGGCACGGTTGTCGCCGGTCACCTCGACCCCGTACCGATCGGCGATCTCCTCCCTGCGCTCGGGACGGGGCTCGGCGCAGACGATCTCGTCCGGGTCCGCGGTCCCCTCGCGCAGCAGCCCCTTGAGGAGCGCCTCGGCCATGTTTCCCGTGCCCAGGAACACCAGCTTCTTCCCGAGTGGCATGGCGCGGAGCTTACACCGCCTCATCCCCGCGAACGAGTCCGCGCCCCCGCCTCGCCCGCGCACCATGGCAGCGCCCTGGCCCGCTCCCGCCTCCCCGCCCGCGCGCCACCGGCCGCCGCGCCGCCACGGATTCCACGGTATGTTCCCCCGGTGTCGGTTCTCTTCGTCTTCGTCGACGGTGTGGGCGTGGGCGCTCGCGATCCGGAGGTGAACCCGCTGGCGCGCGGGGAGTGGCTGCTGTCGCGCTTCGCCGGCGGGGAGGGCGCCGCACTCCCCCGCCGGGGCCGGGCGGCGGCCGCCGACGCCACCCTGGGCGTCCCGGGACGGCCGCAGTCGGCCACCGGTCAGGCGACGCTCCTCACCGGAGAGAACGCCCCGCGCGCCATCGGCCGCCACCAGCTCGGCTTCCCGGGCGCGCCGCTGCGCGCCTTGATCGCCGCGCGCTCGCTCTTTCGCGAGCTGGCCGCGGCCGGCCGTACGGCGCTCTTCGCGAACGCCTACCCGCGCGCCTACCTGCAGGCGCTGGGGCTTTGGCCCGGTCCCGCGCTCCCGCTGCCCGGTCGCCGCCGCGCCCGGCCGGCGGCGGCGGTGGTGGCCTGGGCCGCCGCCGCGGGGCGCTTCCGCACCTGGGAGGACGCCCGGGACGGCCGGGGGTTGACGCACGATCTCACCGGCGTCCGGGCCAACGGGTTCGGCGCCGGGCTCCCGCCCAGGTCGCCCGAGCAGGCCGCCGAGATCCTGCTCCGCCTCTCGTCCGGCCACGATCTGAGCGTCTTCGAGTTCTTCGAGACCGACGAGGCAGGCCACGCGCGCTCCATGCCGCAGGCGCTGGAGGTGCTGGAGCGCCTGGATCGCTTCCTGCGGACGCTGGTGGCGGGGCTCGGCCCAGAGGACTCGCTGGTCGTGGCCAGCGACCACGGGAACCTCGAGGATCTCCGGACCCGGAACCACACCCTGGCACCGGTCCCCGTGCTCGGCTTCGGGCCCGCCGCCGGCCGGCTCGAGGGCGTTCGCGACCTCACCGACGTCGCACCGCTCCTGCTGCGGCTGGCGGGGGTCGACGGGGTCCGTCCGTCGGCGGACGGATGATGCGCCGGCGGCGCCGGGTTCAGGGATTGACCGACGCCGCCGGCCGCTCCGACCAGGGCGCGGGCAGGATGGGGCTTCGCTCGCGCGTGCGGGTCACGCGCTGCAGCTCCAGCTCGCCGATCAGGACCGCCGGGGCCACGGTCGAGACGGGCACGTACCCGCTCTCCGCCCCGCAGTAGCCGTTGAAGACCCGGGCCGTCTTGCCGGTGGCGAGGATGCGGTTGATGCTGGAGAGCGGCGTTCCGACCAGCTCCACGCCGCGCACCAGCTCCTCCTTGCCGGTGTGCGCGTCCACCCGGTAGACCAGGCGCGGCGTGCCCTTGAAGGCCTGGTACCCGTAGCCCAGCGTGTTGGTGTTGCCGCCGGTGATGTCGCGGATGATGAGCCCGTACGGCTTCCCCTGCCGCCGCGCCTCCGCCATGAGCATCGCCTTGAGCTCCGGCTGCGAGAGCGCGCGCTTCGATTCCACGATCAGGTTGGCCATGCGCGCCATGGGGGTGCGGTTCCCCTGGGCGCGCCCGTGCCCGTTGGAGTGCTCGAAGGGACGCACCGGGCGGCGCGAGAGCAGGTAGGTCTCCAGCTTGCCGTCCCGCACCAGCACCGTGCGGCGCGCCGGGATCCCTTGATTGTCGAAGGCGTAGGTGCCGTTGAGCGCAACCCCGTTCACCTCTCGGGCGGTGGGATCGTCGACGATGGTGAGGAAGGAGGGCAGGATGCTCCGCCCGACCTGTCCACGGAAGGTCTGCCCCTCCTGGTCGTCCTCGACCCGCTCGCCCTCCAGCCGGTGCCCGACCGCCTCGTGGAAGAAGACGCCGGCGGCGTCGGGCTCGAGCAGGGCCGGCCCGGTGTAGGGGTCGATGGCCGGGGCCCGGCGCAGCGCCAGCAGCTCGTCGACCACCTGGTCGGCGCTCCGGCGCAGCGCCTCGATGTCGGGGAGGCCGGACTCGGCCGGGGCGTAGAAGTCGCGCGCGTCCTCCAGCAGCTGGCCGTCGGGCGCGCGGCTCGCCGCCTTGAGGTGCACGCCGTAGAGGGTGTGCTCGGTGATCTGGGCCGCGTCCTCGCTGGAGGCGAACCAGCGCACCTGCTTCTGGGCCGTGATCCGCAGCTCCGAGTCGAAGATCTCCGGGTGATCACGGAAGCGCAGCGTGATGTCGCGGACGGCCGAGCGCCAGCGATCGCGGTCGAACGGGAAGGGGAGGGGCGCATCGACCTGCTGGGCCTTGACCTCGCGCGAGAAGCTGGCGGGGCGATCCTTCTCGTCCTCGCGGTACACCGCCTTGGACTTCTTCTTGAGATAGGTGGAGAGCGCCTCCTTGTACTTCTCGTCGGTGGCCAGCCAGAGCGCGTTGCGGAGTGCGGTGCTGTCGCCGTCGAGCGGGGCGTCCTTGGGCGCATACCAGGTCGGGCCGTCGTCCGGCCCGCCCAGCACGAACACGGTCTGATCGGGCGAGGAGGAGTCGAACTCGTAGCTGCCCACCCGCAGGTCGACGTGCAGATCGCTGTCGCGGCGCTCGCGGTCGGCGAAGATCGCTCCGTAGCGGCCCGCCACCTCGAGGTCGACGTCGTCGGTGATCCGGTAGGCGACGAAGAAGGGCGCCTCGTAGCCCGGGAGCCGGAGCCGGTCCATGGAGCGGGAGATCTCCGCCTGCATGGCCGAGAGCGTGCCCAGGCGCGGGTCGGCGGGCGCGGCCTGCGCCGCGCCGGAGAGGGTCGCGAGGAGAAAGGCCACGGGAATGCAGGAGGCGAGGCGCACGGAAGGATTCCTAGCACGGCGCCGTGCGGGGCGCGCCGGGGGGCCCGCTCAGGGCGCCGGGCGAGCCGGGACGTGCAGGAACGCCGTGGCGATCTCGGCCGGGCAGGCGAGCCTTCCCGAGAGCCGCACCGCCACCCCGTCGCGGACCTCGCCGTACCCCGGCGAGCGCGGCGCGGGGACGATCTCCAGCCCGAGCCCGGCCGGGCCGCCGAGCGCCAGGATCAGCTGGCCGGCCTCGCCCAGCCGCACGGCCACCGCGCGCCCCAGATCGAGAGGCGGTGCCCGCGGCGAAAGCCGGGCCAGGCGCGCCAGCGCCTCGCGCTCGCCCGGGGTGGCGGGGCGCACGCCGGCCCGCTCCGCCGCCAGCGGCCAGCGGACCTCGACGGCGTGCACCGCGGTCCCGCCGAGCCGGTCGAGCACCAGCGCCCCGTCGGGCGAGACCCACAGGTCGCGCCGGTGGACCACGCCGGCCGCGGCGGCGTAGCCGGTGTGCTCGCCTGCCAGGTGGTCGGCGGCGGGGCCGGGCTCGAGCAGCAGCAGCCGGGCGCCGGCGCGGTCGGGGAGGGCGAACAGGCGCCCGGCCGGGATGGGCGACTGCTCCAGCCCATCGACCGCGACGGTGGCGTGGACCGAGGTGGAGCGGAAGCGATCCCGCAGGGCGGGGTCGCGCCCGTACACCGGCATGCCGGGATCGCACACCGCCCGCGCGCCGCCCAGGAACAGCTCCAGCGCCAGCTTGTCGTTGTGGCTGTGGCCGCCCAGGCCGTGCTGTCCGCTGGGCCCGCAGGAGACGAAGGCCTCGACGCGGCCGCGGCGGACGGCGTGGAACCCGCCGGCCGGGAAGGCGGCGCTGCGCGGTGCCGGACCGGGACGGGCGCCCGCCAGGAAGCGCAGCGCGCCGGGGCCGAGGAGCCAGCCCGCCTCGGCCGCGTCCGCGGCGCCGGCGCGGACCAGGAGGTCCGGATCGCGAAACAGCGCCGCGCCCAGCGGCAGGAGGTAGCCGCCCTCGGTGGGGCCGCGCCGGCGCAGCGACAGGGCGTGGCCCGAATCGTTGTCGCCCAGCTGCGGGAGCTCGCCCGAGCGCGCCAGCAGGGCGCGGGTGGCGCGGAACATGGCGTGCAGCCGGGAAGCGTAGGCGCGCCCCAGGCCGCGGCGCGCTGCGTGGGCGAGCACCGCGCTGGCCGCCAGCAGCTCGAGCGAGAAGCGATGGTAGGGGAGGGATCCCTCGAAGGCCAGCCCGTCGGAAAGCACCTGCTGGGCGGCGGCCCGGCGCAGCCCGGCCAGCGCCAGGGTGCGCCAGCGCGGCGATTCCGGCCACTCGGGGAGGGCCTCGGCGCAGGCCAGCAGGCCCAGCCAGTCGCAGGTCAGGTGGTTGTTGGGGACGGCGGTGTCGTCCTCGAGGTGCGCTCGGATGAAGCGGCCGCTCGAGACCAGCAGCCGCGCCGCGGCCAGCGCCAGCGCGGCATCGGGCGGGCGGCGCAGGGAGAGCAGCCACAGGCAAAGGGTCAGGTTCCAGGCCCGGATGCCCGCCTCCATCGCGCTCACCCAGTGGACGCCGCGTCCGACCGGGTTCTGCTGCACGAAGTCGGCGACCGAGGAGGAGAGCGACTGCGCCAGCGCATCGCCGTCCTCCAGCACCGCCCCGCAGGCCAGCGCCACCCAGGCCTCGCCCCGCGCCAGGGCCCAGGCCATCTTGGGATCGAGCCCGGGCGCCGGGGGCATGCGCACCGAGGGCGCATCGCCGTCGAACCGGCCGCCGTGGACGAAGTCGCACTGCCAGTCAACGCGCCCGCCGGCGCCGGCCGGGACCATCCTCCCGTACACCTCGAACCAGCCCCGGGCGGTCTCTCGCGCCCGGGCCAGCGCGCGCTCCGCCTCGCCGGGGAGGTGCCGCTCGAAGGCGCCCCGGAGCGAGTCCGCCGACCAGGGCGCGGGTGCGGGGCGGGCCCGCGAGAGCAGCGCGACCAGGTCGGTGGCGCCGTGGCACGAGAGCGCCGCCAGGAGCCGATCCTCGTCGGGCTCGAGCGGGGGCAGAAACAGGTTCCGCGCCGACCGCACCGCCCGCCGCGCCGCCGCCGCGGCCAGCCGCGGGGGCGGGACGCGGCGGGCGAGGAAGCCGTAGTAGCCGAGCGGGCCGGGATTCATCTGGCGCGGAACTCCCCTAGCAAGGCGGCGGCCAGCCCGGGGCCGCATCCGGCGCGCCGCGGCGGCGGGGGCAGGTCGGCCAGGTTGCCCGGGCAGTGGACAGCGCGGTTCGCGAGTGGGAAGCCGCGTTCCTCTCCCACCCTCCGCGGCGGGGCCGGACGCGCCGGGCGCCCGCGCTCGGGGCGCGAGCCTGGTGGCTCACGTGAAGGGGCGCGCCGGCGCCCCGGGGACTTGCCACCTTTCTTCCTGGCCGGGCGCGCGTCCGCGCGTCGCCGGGGGAGGGTGGCTCTCGTGAGCGGAATGGGCGTAGGGCTCCTGGTCGAGGAGCACAGGGCGGAGATCCAGCAGGCCTGGGCGGCCGCGGTCGAGGCGGAGCTGTCCGGCGAGCGGGCGCTCGAGTTCGCGGTGGGGCCGCTGCTCCGGGAGCTGACGCTGGCGCTGCGGGACGATGCGCCCCGCCTGGCCTCGCCCCGGTCCGATCCGCTGTCGCGCTGCGCGGTGCTGGTCCGCGCCGCCGCGAGCCCGGCCCGGCTGGCGCGCGAGTTCAAGCTCCTGCACCGCGCCCTCTGGGACGCGCTGCGCCGCGCGGATCTGATCGTGTCCGCCGAGGAGCGGCGCGCGACCGACGAGTGGCTCGACGAGGCCCTGGCCGCGGCGCTGGAACGGACCGAGCGCATCCGGACGCGGATCGACCTCCTCGACGGCGCGCTGCAGGCGGTCCCGCCGGCGCGCGTGCAGCCCGCGCGGATGCAGCCGGCGCGTCCCCCGCCGCCGGCGCCGCCGCCCCGCCAGCGGCCTCCGCCGCTGCCGTGGAACCGCCCGCCGGCGCGGCCGCCCGAGCAGCCGGCCGCGCTGATCGACTGAGCCGGCCGGGACGGGCGCCGCGCTCCCGGCGCCCGACCGCGTTACACCCATCCTGTCCACGAACGTGCCGGCGCCCGGGAAGCGCCGCGCGCGCAGGGCGCTCGCTCGCCCGCGCGCACGGCGGCCGCTGCTCCGGCCCGCACCCCTCTGCCCGCGTGCGATGCGCAGGCGAGCAGGCGGCATGTAGGACCCCGTAGGAGAGGGAGCCGAGTGCAGCAACCGGTGTAGGTGCGGGCCGACACCCGCGCCCAGCTCCGCACTCACGCTCACCAGGTGGCCAGAAATTCGGCCGCCAGGCCCTCCGTTCCCGTGGCGCAACCCCACCCGGACGGAGCTGACCGATGTCGCGCCACCCCTTCGCCGCCGCCCTTGCCCTCGCAGCTCTCACGCTCGCCCCCGCGGCCGCGAGGGCCGCGCAGGTGTGGGTGGCCGGGGCGACCGAGAAGATTCCTCCCCGACGCTTCCCCGCGCGGCGACGTGGAGGCGCGCCTGGGCGCCGCCCGCAACGAGTTCGAGGCCTTCCAGGTGGTCGTCACCGGCGCGGCCGGGCACGTCTCGGCGAAGGCCAGCCCGCTGACCGGCCCCGGCACCCTCGACGACGTGAAGCTCTTCCGCGAGGACCTGATCCAGCTGCAGCACCCGTCGTCGTCGGACGGCGGAACGGGCGCGTGGCCCGACGCGCTGGTGCCCGACGTGGACGACCTGGTGGGCGAGCAGCGCAACGCCTTTCCCTTCGACGTGCGGGACGGCCAGAGCCGGGCCATCTGGGTCGAGGTCCGCGTTCCGCCCGACGCCAGGCCGGGCACCTACCACGGCAGCGTGAGCGTGAGCTTGAGCCAGCGGAGCTGGTCCGTGCCGGTGACGCTCGAGGTCTGGGACTTCCAGCTCCCCTCCACCGCCTCCCTTCGCTCCAGCTTCGGCCTCTCCTACGGCGGGACCATCTCCGGCCACCATCTCGCCGGGGAGGCGAACTCCAGGCTGCGGGCCCGCTATGCCCTGCTGGCGCTGGATCACCGCATCTCCCTGACCGGGATCAGCGATGACGGGTCGAACGGGCTCGACGATTTCGATCGGTACTTCGGCGCGCTGATGGACGGGACCGCCCCCACCCGGCTCCCCGGCGCCCGGCTCACGGCCGCGAAGTACATCGGCGACGAGACCAGCGTCGACGAGCACGCCCGCTGGGCTCAGCACTTCAACGACCACGGCTGGTTCGACCGGCTCTTCGACTACGTCTGCGACGAGCCGCCGCTCACCTGCAGGTGGGGCGACATCAACGCCCGCGGCCGGGCCGCCCATGGTGCGGACCCGCGGTTCCGCACCCTGGTCACCACGCAGATCTGGGACGCGCGAGATCACGCCGTGGATCGTGACATCGACATCATGGTCCCGGTGGTGAACTGGACCGACGACAAGCCGGGGAGCCAGATGGCCGGCGACCAGCGCAGCCGCTACGACGGCTTCCTCGCCTCCGGGGACGACAAGGAGGTCTGGCTCTACCAGAGCTGCATGAGCCACGGCTGCGGCGGGACGGTGGACATCGGCGATCCGTCCGCGGACGATCGCTACTTCACGGGCTGGCCCAGCTACATGATCGACGCCTCGGCGGCGCGGAACCGGGCCATGGAATGGCTGAGCTTCCTGGAGCGGGCCAGCGGCGAGCTGTACTGGGAGACCACCGCCGGGTACGCGCACGATCCCTGGTCGAACCTGTGGGACTTCAGCGGAAACGGGGACGGCACGCTCTTCTACCCGGGCACGCCCTCGCGCATCGGCGGCCGGACGGACATCCCGGTCGCCTCCATCCGGCTCAAGATGATCCGCGAGGGCATGGAGGACTACGAGTACCTGAAGCGGGTCGCCGACCTGGGCGACCGCGAGAACGCCACGCGGATCGCGCGCGACCTCTTCCCGAACGCGTACTCCACTGAGGTGGAGCCGGCCCGACTCATGAGCGCGCGCGCGCAGCTGGCGACCCGCATCCTCCAGCTCGAGGGGAAGCCGGTGCCGGCCGACGCGACCCTGGGCGCCGCGTCGCCCGGCGGCGGCGGAGGGGGCGGCTGCAGCACCGGGGGCGCGGGCGAAGCGCTGGGGCTGCTGCTGGGGCCGGCGCTGGTCCTGCTGCGGCGCAGCAGGCGGCGGTGAGCCCGCCCGAAACCCGAACCCATGCCTGAACCCGGCTTGGCGTGCGCGCGATCCGCTTCCCGTGGCCCGGGCTCCGAGACCGGTCCGGGAGGCGGGGCACCGGAACGGGCCCCGGGACCCGGTTCACGGGGGCGAGACACCGGGTTCAGGTTCGGGTTCGGGCTTCCACGCGCTACAATCCACCGCCGGTGCGGACCTTCGGCAAGTACCGGCTCGTCGAGCCGCTCGCCTCGGGCGGGATGGCCGACGTGTGGCGCGCCGAGGTCGCCCTGGCCGCCGGGGTGGTGAAGGAGGTCGCGCTCAAGCTGGTCCGCGGCGAGCACCAGGCGCGCGACGACTTCGTCCGGATGTTCGTGGAGGAGGCGCGGCTCGCCTGCCGCCTCAGCCACGCCAACGTGGTGCAGGTCTTCGAGTTCGATCAGATCGACGGCCAGTACTACCTGGCCATGGAGCTGGTCCGGGGCCGCCACCTGGGCCTGGTGGCGGAGCGCGCCCGGGAAGCCGGGGTGCGGATGGGTCTGCCGCGGACCGTGCACGTCATCGCCGAGGCGGCCAAGGCGCTGGCCTACGTCCACCGGGTCAGCGAGGGCGGGCGTCCGCTGGGGCTGGTGCACCGCGACGTATCCCCGCACAACCTGCTCGTGTCCTTCGAGGGCGAGGTCAAGCTGGCCGACTTCGGCATCGCCCGGGCCATGAGCCTGGCCGGCCTGACCGAGCCGGGCACGCTCAAGGGGAAGATCGCGTACATGGCGCCGGAGCAGGCGGCGGGTCTCCCCGTCGACGCTCGCGCCGACGTCTTCTCGCTGGGGGTGATCCTGTGGGAGCTGTGCGCCGGGCGCCGCCTGTACGCGCGCGACTCCGACGCGGCCACCCTGGCGGCGGTGCTGAGCGGTCCACCGCCCTCGCCTCCTTCGGGCTGGAACGAGGCCGTCCCGGCGGAGCTGGACGCGATCGTGCTCTCGGCGCTGGAGCGCGATCCGGCGCGGCGCACCCCCTCGGCCGAGGAGATCGAGCGCGCGCTCTCGGCGCTGCTGCTCCGGATGGCGCGTGCGCCTCAGGACTGGGACCTCCGCTCGTTCATGCAGCGGCTCTGGCCGCAGGGGGCCGGGCCGGGCGCCCCGGCGCGGCCGGAGGAGACGCTGGTCCGGCCGCCGCCCGCCGACGCCGCGCTGGAGCGGTCCGCCCCCGCAGCGGACGCGCCGCCGGCGGCGGATGCCACGGCCGCGACGCGGACCCTTGCCCGGGACGGGCGCGGGCGAGGCCGGCGCATCGGGGCTGCGGCCCTGGCCGTCGCGGTGGCCTGCGCCGTGGGCGGCGCCGCGGTGCTCCGCTGGCGGGGCGCCGCCGCCGGCCTCGCTCCGGCGCCCCCCCCGCCTCCCTCGCCGGCCGCCGGCGAGCACGCCGCTCCTCCCCTGCCGGTCCCCGCGGCGCCGGCCCATCCCGTGCCTGCGCCGGAGGTCGACCCCGGTTCCGCGGAGACGCAACCGCGTCCGGCGGCGGCCGTTGCCGAGCCGGAGCGCCCCGGCGCCGAGCCGGACGCCGGCACTCCGGACGCGTCCCGCGGGGATGGACGAAGCGGGCCGGCGTCCTGTACGTGAACGCGACCCCCTGGGCGCGGGTGATGGTCGACGGTCGCCCGGTGGGAGAGACCCCGCTCACCCTCTCGCTGAACGCGGGCAAGCACCGCATCCGGGCCGTCCACCCCAGCTACGGAACGAGCGAGACGGTGATCGAGATCCGCGCCGGCCGTCGCGTGACCTGGACCGCCAGCCTGCAGCGGGAGTGACGCGACCCGGTAGGGCCTGAGCCGCGCGGCGCCCCTGCACCCGGCTCCGGGCCTCCTTGGCCGGCGCGGTTCCATCGCAGCCTCCGTGGTGATCCCGGACCGTGGGTTTCCACCCCGTCGCCGAACGGGGCGATTGACCTTAGCCACTCGAGCGACTACTCTCAAAATCAAGTTTTCAGAAGCAGATGTATAAAAGGTTCATTTCAATGGATTACCTGGTTCCCCTGGAAGAGATCGCCCGCCTGGAGCGCGAGCATGCCGCCGGGATCAGCAGCGGCGAGGTGGTGCAGCTCTTCGAGTCGCGGGGGGCGCGCCTCTCGGCGGCGACCTTCCACAAGTACGTGCAGCTCGGGCTCCTGCCCCACAGCCGCCGTGTCGGACGCAAGGGGAAGCACACCGGGTCGACCGGGCTCTACCCGGCCTCGGTGGTGCGCCGCATCGCGGTCATCAAGCGGATGATGGCGGAGGGCTACACGGTCGAGGACATCCGCGGGAGCTTCGTGACCCTGCGGAACAGGCTGGAGGACGTGGAGAAGGGCCTCGGAGAGCTGCTGGCGGAGCTGGGCCGCAAGGCACGGGTCCACCCGCGCCGGCGGCAGTTCGAGGTGGAGCTCGTTCGGGCCGAGCGCGAGGCGCGCGCGGCCCTGCGGCGGATCGAGAAGGTGGGTGGCGCGGTGGCGACGGTCGCGGCAGTGGAGGCGTGATCGGGTGGTCACCGGGGCGCCGGCCCGGCGCCCATGGGACGGCGGCGAGCGGCGCCGGGGCGGCGCCGCCAGTGGCGGGTGGGAGGGCAGGGATGAACGAGTTCAACGAGACGGCGGAACCCGCCGTCGAGCAGACCGAGCAGCCGGCATCCGAGCAGGAGGCGGACGGCAAGCGGGGCCGTCGCCGCTCGCGGACCATGTCCCGCAAGGAGATCGCGCGCGAGCTGCGGCGGCAGCGCGCCTTCGGCCTCGTCGACCGGGAGCTGGAGGAGGTGATCCGGGAGATCGAGGCCAGGCGACCGCGCTCGCGCGCCGACTGCGCCAACGGCCCCCGGCCGTGCATGTTCATCTCCTGCAAGCACCACCTCTACCTGGACGTGAACCCGTCCACCGGGTCGATCAAGCTCAACTTCCCGGACATGGAGGTGTGGGAGCTGGCGGAGACCTGCGCCCTGGACGTCGCCGACCGCGGCGGCATCACGCTCGAGGAGGTCGGGTCGATCATGAACCTGACCCGGGAGCGGATCCGCCAGGTGGAGACGCGCGGCCTGCTCAAGCTGCGCGCCATGACCGAGGACGAGCCCCGCGACGTGCCGCGGGACGGTCCCGCGGGCGACCGGTAGGGCGCGACCGCGGCGAGCGGTCCAGGGAGCGCCAGGCCAGGCCGCCCCGAAAGGTCGGGGCGGGACGGACCGGCGATGGCGAGCCCTCGCGCCTCCCACCAGCGGTCAAGCATTGGCTGGACCGCCCCGGTCCCCGAATGGCGGGCGCCCAATGCTTCGCAATGTGAACGTTCACACCGGCTCCGCGGCTGCCCGCGCCGGACGGCGAGCGTCGCCGGTGCGGGTCGCGAGCCGGAAGAAAACCCGAGTCAAATGCGCCATCACAACCGCCGCCCGGTTCTGAACCGATTCAGGCGTTGACAGACGCGCCCGGCGGGCGCGATACCGGTCTTCACTTGGCGACCGTCGGTCGTTGCGCCGGGATCTCGGACCGCGAGTGTCGGCGGCGCCGCAGGAGCAGGATTGCAGTGAGCGGTGGTTCAGTCGTGTTCGCGTCGCGTGAACCCGGAGCGGGAAAGGAATCGGCGATGCCAGGAAACCCCAGGAGCTACGCCTTGCTGCTCACGCTGTCCCTCGGACTCGCCGCTGGATGCGGGTCGGAGGTGGCGGACGACGCGTCCGTGGCGGCCGACGGGCAGGCGGCCGCCGCCAGCACCCTGGGCGCCGCCGCCGCCCAGTCGGGCCGGTACTTCGGCACGGCCATCAACGCCGGCAAGCTCGGCGACTCGACGTACACCACCATCGCGGCCCGCGAGTTCAACATGGTGACGTGCGAGAACGAGATGAAGATCGACGCCACCGAGCCCAACCAGAACCAGTTCAGCTTCGGCAACGCCGACCGCATCTACGACTGGGCGGTCCAGAACGGCATGAAGGTCCGCGGGCACACCCTGGCCTGGCACTCCCAGCAGCCCGGCTGGATGCAGAACCTGAGCGGCACCGCGCTGCGCAACGCCATGATCAACCACATCAAGGGCGTGATGGCCCACTACCAGGGCAAGCTCGCCTACTGGGACGTGGTCAACGAGGCCTTCAACGAGGACGGCAGCCGCCGCCAGTCCAACCTCCAGGCCACCGGCAACGACTGGATCGAGGTGGCCTTCCGGACCGCCCACGACGCCGACTCGACCGTCAAGCTCTGCTACAACGACTACAACATCGAGAACTGGACCTACGGCAAGACCCAGGGCGTCTACAACATGGTGAAGGACTTCAAGGCCCGCGGCGTCCCGATCGACTGCGTCGGCCTGCAGACCCACTTCACCGGCGGCAGCTCGCTCCCCAGCAACTTCCAGACGACGCTGTCCAGCTTCGCGGCCCTGGGCGTCGACGTGGCGCTCACCGAGGTGGACGTCACCCAGGCCAGCACCACCCAGTACGCGGGACTGACCCAGGCCTGCATGAACGTCCCGCGCTGCGTCGGCATCACGGTCTGGGGCGTGCGCGACAGCGATTCCTGGCGCTCCGGCGAGGCCCCGCTGCTCTTCGACGGCAGCGGCAACAAGAAGCCGGCCTACACCTCCGTCCTGAACGCCCTCAACACCGGCGGCGGCGGCGGGACGACCTTCACCCTCGCCGTGACCAAGGCCGGCACCGGCAGCGGCACCGTCACGTCCAGCCCGGCCGGCATCAGCTGCGGCTCCACCTGCTCCGCCGACTTCGCCAGCGGCACCAGCGTCACCCTGACGGCGCGCCGCGCCAGCGGCTCGACCTTCGCCGGCTGGGGCGGCGCCTGCTCCGGCACGGCGGCCACCTGCACCGGTGGCGCATGACCGCCGCCCGGAGCGTGACCGCCACCTTCGACCCCGCGGCGGCGGGGGCACCGGCACCGTCTCCATCAACGCGGGCGGCTCGGCGACCGGAAGCTTCGTGGCCGACGCCTACTACTCCGGCGGCAACACCTACTCGACCACCAGCGCCATCGACACGTCGCTCGTCCCCGGCCCCGTGTCCCCGCAGGCGGTCTTCCAGACCGAGCGCTACGGCGAGTTCACCTACACCATCCCCAATCTCACGGCGGGCAGCGCGCAGACGGTCACGCTCTACTTCGAGGAGAGCTACTGGACCGGGGCCGGGCAGCGCACCTTCAACGTGGCCATCAACGGCACGACGGTGCTGAGCGCGTTCGACATCTTCGCGGCCGCCGGGGCCGCCAACCGGGCCATCGCCCGGACGTTCAACGCCACCGCCAATGGCAGCGGCCAGGTGGTGCTCCAGTTCACCCGCAACGGCCCGGACCAGCCGAAGATCTGCGGCATCACGGTCGCCGCCGGCGGCGGGGGCAGCGGCAATGCCACCCTGACCGTGAACAAGGCGGGCACCGGCAGCGGGACCGTCAGCTCCAGCCCGTCCGGCATCAGCTGCGGCTCCGGCTGCAGCGCCAGCTTCGCCAGCGGCGCCAGCGTGACCCTGACGGCGTCCGCGGCGAGCGACTCGACCTTCGCCGGCTGGAGCGGGGCCTGCAGCGGCACGTCCGCGTCCTGCACCGTCTCGATGACGGCGGCCCAGACGGCCACCGCCACGTTCAACACCAGCGGCGGAGGCGGAGGCACCACCTGCAAGGCCGCCAGCGGCGGTCAGAGCGGCAACTTCAACACCACCGGGGCGGTCTGCTACACCGTCACCGGGACCATCCGCGGCTGGGGCTGCTCGAACACCCAGGGCCGCACCGTGACCGTCAACGGCACGGCGGTCACCTGCGGTCAGCTGCCCGTGCCCGGGAGCTCCCCGTACACGTTCAGCTTCACCGCCGGGACGTATCCGTGGGCCAGCTTCTACTGGTGGTAGACCGAGCGAGCCGGTAGCCCTGGGGCGAACGGCGGGCCTTGCCTCCCGCCGTTCGCGCCCGCGATGGCCCAGGCTGCTCTCTCGCCCCGGGAGCGGGCCGTGCCTCGGCGGGCGGACGGCGGTTCCCGGTCGCGGGCTCGCCCGGCGAATCCGCGCCCCAGCCGCCGGGTGGGACGGGGCGGTAGGTCGGAACCGAGCGCCCCCTGGCGCATCTGCGGGAAGGCGCTTTCCTGGTAGGCTCCGGGCGTGCCCGCCGTCACCTGCATCCGCTGCTTCGCGGTCTTCCAGGCGGAAGATGCGCGTCCCGGGATCGCGCCCGTCTGCCCGGCCTGTACGTCCGCGCTCGGGGCTGCCGTCGCCCTCCGGTCCGATCTCCCCCCGCAACCCGTGGGGCCGCCGCGGCGGTTCCCGGTGCGGCGCGCGGCCGTGGTCCTGGCGGCCGCCGTGGCCGGCGCCGCCCTGATCCTCGCCGCCGCGGTGGGCGTGCGCGTCCTGGTCCGGCGCCTGGCCGCGCCCGCCGCGCCGCAGCGTCCGGCGCCGCGCGCGGTCGACGAGGCGATCGCCGCCTGGCGGCAGGCCGGGCTCCTCCCGCCGGCCGGCCGGGGCGAGAGGCCCTCGCCCGCGGCCGCGGCCGAGCGTGTGGCGGCGGCCCGGAAGGCGCTGGCCGCCGACCGGCCCGGCGGGCCGGACGAGGCGATCCGGGCGTTCCGGGAGGCGCTGGCGCTCGCGCCCGACAGCGCCGACGCGGCCGGCGGGTACGCCGTCGCCCTGGCCGAAAACGGGATCGATGGGCTGGAGGGGGAAGAGCTCGCCCGCGCGCACGCCCTGCTGGCGGAGGGACTGGCGGGCCAGCCCGGGCACCCGCAGCTGCTGGCCGGGTATGCGCGGCTGCTCCTGGCGGTCCCCAGCGCCAGCAACCTGGCCGAGGCCAGCGCCGCCGTGGCCAGGGCCCAGCGTGCCGCGCCGGGCGATCCCGACGTGGTGCTGGCGGCGGGGCTGGCCGCGGCCCGCGCCGATCCGGCCGCCGGGGGTCGCGCCCTGGCGGCGGCGGCGCAGACGCCGGGAGACCGCCGGCTGGTGACCGCCGCGGCACGCGCCGCCTGGGAGGCGGGCGATGCCGCAGGGGCCCTGTCGCTCTCCCGCGCCCGGCTGTCGACCGATCCGGAGCACCCGGCCGCGCTGGCCCTCACCGCGGAGATCCTCGCCGCGACCGATCGGATCGAGGAGGCGCGGGCGGCGCTGGTCCAGTGGGGGCAGGCGCATCCGGACGCGGCCGAGCCGCTCCTGCTCGAGGCGCGCATCCGCTACCAGATCGATCGCGATCTTCCCGGCGCGCGCCGCCTGCTCACGACCGCGCTGGAGCGGCGCCCCGACGACTTCCTGGCGGCGCGGATCCTGGCGCACCGCGCCGCGGTGGAGCGCGAGGCCGGGGACCTGACCGCGGCCAGGGCCGCGGTGGCCGACGCGCTCCGGCGCGTCCCCGGGAGCGCGCCGGCGCAGTTCCAGGCGGCGCTGCTGGCCTTCCAGGCCCACCAGCCTGCGGCCTTCCGTGAGGCGGCGGGCACGGTCGGGGATCGGGCTGGTCCGCTGGTCGCGGCCACGCTCGCGGCCCGCGCGCTGGAGCTGGACGACGACGACGGGGAGGCGCAGGCCGCCTACCAGGCGCTGGCGGCCCGCACCGGCGGCGATCCGCGGGCGCTGCTCGAGGTGGCGGGGGCGCTGGCGCGGCTGCGGGCGCCCGGGCCCGCGCTGGAGGTCGCCCGGCGGGCGCTGCGGCGCGACCTGGCCGATGCGCGGCTGAGCAAGGTCCCGACGGATTTCTGGGAGGGGGCGGCCCCGCTCTCGGACACCGCCCAGGCGTTCCGGGAGATGGCCCGCGCCGAGGGGCGCGTGCCCGGATTGGCGCTCTCCGCGGCGGCCGCCTGCGAGGTCCTGCTCGGGCGCACCCGTGAGGCCGAGGCGGCGGCGCGCGCTGCCCAGGCCGCCGAGCCGCAGGCGCCCGCGCCGAGGTGGCTCCAGGCGCAGCTGGCCCTCGACCTGGGGCAGCCCGCCCGGGCGCTCCCCCTGGCGCGGGCGGCGGTGGACGCCGCCGAGGGGGACCCGGCGGCGCTGGCCACCCTGGGACGCGCGCTCGAGGCCTGGTCGCGGCCCGAGGATGCCGCGCGCGCCTATCGAAAGGCGCTCGCCGCCGCCCCGGATCTCCTTGCCGCCCGCCTGGCCCTGGCGCGGATCCTGGCGCGCAGGGGCGATGCCGCGGCGGGGCGCAGCCTGCTGCTCGCCGCGCAGCGCGATGCCCTCGCGACGCCGGCGGTCCGGCGTGCCCTGCTCGATCTCGGGCCGGGGGCTCCTGGCGCGCGGTGACGGCGGCCCGGGAGGGTCCCCGGGCTCGGGCTCGGGGCCGTTCACGGGTCGGCCGACGCGACCGCTGAGGGCGGGCCCGGATTCTGCTATAGGAGCGCTTCCCATGCTGAAGGTCCTCGTGATCGGCTCGGGCGGTCGTGAGCATGCCCTGGCTTGGAAGATCGCCCGGAGCCCGCTGGTCGGCGCCGTGTACGCTGCGCCCGGCAACCCCGGGATGGGCGATGTCGCGACGCTGGTGCCCCTGCCGGCGGACGACCTCCAGGGCCTGGTGCGGTGGGCGAAGGACGCCGCCATCGACCTGGTCGTGGTCGGGCCGGAGGGTCCGCTGGTGGCCGGGCTGGCCGATCGCCTGGAGGCGGCCGGCATTCCGACCTTCGGCGCCCGGGCGGGCGCAGCCCGCATCGAGGGCTCGAAGTCGTTCGCCAAGGAGGTCATGGCGGCGGTCGGGATCCCGACCGCGGAGTACGCCACCTTCACCGAGGTCGAGCCGGCGCTGGCCTGGGCGCGGCGCCGCGACGGCCGGGTGGTGGTGAAGGCCGACGGGCTGGCGGCCGGCAAGGGCGTGGTGGTGTGCGGCGAGCTGGCCGAGGCGGAGCGGGCGCTGCGGGCCATGCTGCTGGAGCGGATCCACGGCGCCGCCGGCGCGCGCATCGTGCTCGAGGAGCGGATGGAGGGGCCGGAGGCGAGCTGCATCTGCTTCACCGATGGTGAGCGGGTCCGCATGCTGGCCGCGGCCCAGGACCACAAGCGCATCTTCGACGGCGATCGCGGGCCGAACACCGGTGGGATGGGCGCCTTCTCGCCCACCCCGCACGTCACCCCGGAGGTGGCCGCCCGGATCGAACGCGAGGTGCTCCTGCCGGCGGTGCGGGAGCTGGCGCGGCGCGGCCACCCTTTCCGCGGCGCGCTCTATGCCGGGCTGATGCTCACCCGCACCGGCCCGCGGGTGGTCGAGTTCAACGCCCGCTTCGGCGATCCCGAGACCCAGCCCACCTTCTTGCGGCTCCGGAGCGACATCGTCCCGGCGCTGCTCGGGGCGGCTCGCGGCGACCTCTCCGGCGTGGAGCTGGAGTTCGACCCGCGTGCCGCGGTGGGTGTGGTGCTGGCGGCCGAGGGCTACCCGGGCACGCCGCGGAAGGGCGATGCCATCTCCGGCCTGGAGGGGCCGTTCGAGGAGGGGGTGCAGGTGTTCCACGCCGGCACGGCGCGGGAGGCCGACGGCAGGATCGTGACCGCCGGCGGCCGGGTGCTGGCGGTGTGCGCTCTGGGCCAGGGGCTGGAGGAGGCCGCGGCCCGCGCCTACGCCGCCGCCGGGCGGATCTCGTTCCGCGGGATGCAACTCCGAAAGGACATCGGGAAGAAACCGTGACCACGCCACTGGTGCTCATCCTCATGGGATCGGACTCCGACTGGGAGGTGATGTCGGAGGCCAAGAAGGCGCTCGACGAGCTGGGCGTGCCGAGCGAGGTTCACGTCTCCTCGGCGCACCGGACGCCCGGCCGGACCGGCAAGCTGGCGCGCGAGGCGGCCGGGCGGGGTATCGAGGTGCTGATCGCCGGCGCCGGCGCCGCCGCCCACCTGGCCGGCGTGTGCGCGGCCGAGACCGAGCTGCCCGTGCTGGGCGTGCCGCTCGCCTCCAGCGATCTGGCCGGCCTCGACGCCCTGCTCGCGACCGCGCAGATGCCGTCCGGCGTCCCGGTCGGCACCCTGGCCATCGGCAAGGCCGGGGCCCGGAACGCCGGCCTGCTGGCGGCGCGCATCCTGGCCCGCGCCCACCCGGAGCTGCAGGAGCGGGTCCGGGCCCAGCGCGAGCGGATGGCGCGGGAGGTCGAGGAGAAGGACGCGAGGCTGCAGGAGAAGCTGTCCAAGGGGTGAGCCTCATCCGAACCCGCACCCGAACCTGAACCCGGGCGGGCGTGCCCGTGGCCCGCTTCCCGTGGCCCCTGGCCCGTGTGCCGTTCCCCGGGCGTCGGATCGCGGGACGCGGGCCAGGGGACAGGGGACTCGGTCCACGGGTGACGAGAAGCCGGGTTCAGGTTCGGGTTCGGGCAGAATCCGGTACCTTGTCACGGCGCATGTCCCTCCTCGACCGCTACCTGGCGCGCGAGATCCTGCTCCCCATGGCGGCGGGACTTCTGTTCCTGACGCAGCTCCTGCTCGCCACCCAGATCCTGTCGCAGGCCAACGTCCTCTTCGGCGCCGGGGTCTCGCTGGCCGACGTGGGGCAGGTGATCTTCTTCCTGCTCCCCTACTTCGTGGGATTCGTGCTTCCGGTGGCGTTCCTGCTCGGGGTGGTGCTGGGCGTCTCGCGGCTGGCGGCGGATCGCGAGGTGATGGCCATGGGCGCGGCCGGGCTCTCGCCGCTGCGCCTGCTCCGGGTCCCGCTGGCGCTGTCGCTGCTGGTGGCGGCCCTGGGCGTCTGGCTGGCCCTGTTCCTGGAGCCGGCCGGCATGCGCGCGGCGCGCTCGCTCATGAACGGGATCGTGAAGAAGAACGTCGCCAGCGAGGTGCGGGCGGGGACGTTCTACGAGTCGATCCCCGGCTTCACGCTCTACGCCGAGCGCGTCGTTCAGGGGGAGTGGAGCAACGTCCTCATCCAGGACCGCTCCAACCCGGACGCCCCGGTCCTCTCGCTCTCGCGCCGCGGGCGGCTGGAACCGGTCGGGCAGGACCAGGACATGCAGCTCGGCCTGGCCGACGGCGAGCTGCACCGCGAGGACGCGCAGTCCGACGACTACGCCGTGGCCGCCTTCGACCGGGCCGAGCTGGTGCTGGGCCTGGGCAAGGGGTTCGCTTCCCGGGCCGAGGGGCTGGGGCGGAACGCACGCGAGGCGACGCTGGGCGAGACGCGGGCCCAGATCGCCGAGGCCTACGCGCAGGGGAATCCGCAGCGCGCCTGGTACATCGAAGGCAACCTGCACCGGAAGATCGCCGCGGCGCTGGTGGTGATCTCCTTTGCGCTCCTGGGGGTGCCGCTGGGCGTGTCCTCGCGCGCCGGGCGCGCCTTCGGCGCGGGGGCGACGCTGCTCATCATGGTGGCGCACTACATCCTCCTGCGCGCCGGCCAGGTGACCGCACAGAAGGGCACCGTCCCGGCCTGGCTCGGCCTCGAGCTCGGCAATGCCGTGGTGGCGGCGGTGGGGCTCCTGCTCGTCCTGCGCCTGGCCCGGCGGGGCACGGGGGCGGTGCGGTGATCCTCTTCCGCTACATCGCCCGGCGCACCGCCTGGGCCATCCTGGCCGCCATGGTCGGGGTGGTCACCATCTACCTGGCGGTCGACTACGTCGACAACTCCGCCTCCTACACCGGGGAAGGGTGGATCCCGGCGGTGCTGGAGCTGTACGCCAACATGGCGGTGGTGGTGGTGCGGCAGGTGGCGCCGGCGGCCATGCTGCTCGGCGCCGGCATCGCCGTGTCGGGCCTGCGCCAGACGCGCGAGTACGTGGCCATGCGCGCGGCCGGCCTCGGCCCCGGGTTCCTGTCCACGCCGGTGATCGCGGTGGTGCTGCTGTTCGGGATGGGGCTGGTCGTGCTCCACGACGCGGTCGGGGTGCAGGCGGTCGAGCGGGTGGAGGAGATCCGGGCCTTCAAGTTCAACAAGGGCGGGGATCGCAGGAGCTGGGAGGAGGCCCACGCTCCCAAGCGCTGGTTCCGGGGGCGCGACGGGCGCCACATGTACCACCTGCGCGGCGCGCTGGCAGGGGGAGGGTTCGAGGGCGTGACGGTGCTCGAGCTCTCCCCGGAGTTCCGCCTGGTCCGCCGCATCGACGCGCGCGCCATGCGGCCGGCCGGCGAGGAGTGGGTCCTCGAGCAGGTGATCGACCGGGCCTTCCTGCCCGACGGACGCCTCGAGGTCCGGCGCGCGCCGCGGCGAGTCTTCCGCTTCGACGAGCCCCCCGACGCCTTCGCGGTGGTGCCCGGGAACCCGGCCCAGATGCGCTGGCGCCGACTGGTGCAGCAGATCGAGATCCGGTCCCGCATCGGGCTGCCGGTGGCGCAGTTCCAGCTCGAGCGCGACAACCGCCTCGCCTACCCGCTGGCGGGCGTGCCGGGCGCACTGCTGGCCATCGCGCTGGCGCTCCGCCCGAACCGCAAGGGCCACATCGCCACCGCCCTGGTGGAGTCGGTGGGCGTCTCGCTGCTGTTCTGGTCGGTCCAGGGCGTGACCTGGGCGCTGGGCCTCTCGGGGAGGGTGGAGCCGTGGATGGCGGCCTGGGCGCCCGACCTGGTCTTCCTGCTGGTGGGGGCCTTCTTCGTGTGGAGATCGAGGTAGTCGATTCCTATGGCAGCAGGCAACCTGGACCAGGCGATGCCATCTGACGAAGCTCTCGACCCGGGCCTGTCCGCACGCGTGGACGCTGCCGCGGCCGTCCTCCGCAGCGGCGGGATCGTCGTCTACCCGACGGAGACCCTGTACGCCCTGGGAGCCCGCGCCGACGACGCGGCCGCGCTCCAGCGGCTGGCCCGCGCCAAGCTGCGCCCGGAGGGAAAGCCCCTCCCGCTGCTGGCCGCCGATCGCGAGCAGGTGCGCCAGGTGGCGCGCCTGGACGGCCCCGCCGCGCGCGCCGCGGATCGATTCTGGCCGGGGCCGCTCACGCTGGTGCTCCCGGCCGGCCCCGGCCTCGATCTCGCGGTGACCGCCGGCAGCGGCACGGTCGGGATCCGGATCCCGGGGAGCGCCGTCGCCCGCGCGCTGGCGCGGCGGGCCGGCTTCGCGCTGGTCTCCACCTCCGCCAACCCGACAGGGGGGCCGTCGCCGTCCCGGGTGACAGACCTCGACCGCGGCCTGCTGGGCCAGGTCGACCACGTCCTGGACGGCGGACCCACGCCCGGCGGCGCCGCCAGCACCGTCGTTCGCATCGAGGGCTCGATCGTCCACGTGGTCCGCGAGGGAGCGATCCCCACCGCGGCGATCGAGGAAGCGCTGCGCTGAAGCGTCGATCCCGAGTGCGCAAATGGGCGCAGGGTGGCGCTGGACCGGGCCACCGCCGACCTCAGGGTGGCCCCGAGTGGTCCTGGGGCGCGCCTTGCACGGTGCGGGTGCGCGATCTACGGTCCGCCGCCGATGGCGGAGATCGTGCCTTTCCACGGGGTCCGGTTCGCAGCCCGAGGAGGGCGCGCGCTGGCCGATCTCCTGGCCCCGCCCCACGAGCTGGACTCGCCGGACGAGCGGGCCGAGCTGCTGGCCCTGAGCCCGTACAACATCGCCCACCTGTCCACCGGCGATCCGGCGGCTCCGCCGGAGCGCCGCCACGCGGGCGCCGCGGACCTCTGGGCGAGCTGGCTCGAGCAGCGCATCCTGCAGCGGGATGCGGCCCCCTCCTTCTATCCGCTGGAGCAGGCGTTCTGGGCTCCCGACGGGCGCCACGTGCGCCGGCGGGGGTTCCTGGCCGCGGTGCGCCTCCACGATCTGGGGGAGGGCATCGTCATCCCGCACGAGCGGATCCACGCCGCCATCCGTGCGGAACAGCTCGAGCTGCTCAAGGCCACCCGGGTCAACTTCTCCGCGCCCCTCGGGCTCTACGCCGACGAGCGCTCCCAGGTCGAGGCGGCGCTGGACGAGGCCACCGCCGGGCAGCCGGTGGCGGACACGGACACCGAGGAAGGGGTGCATCTGAGGTTGTGGCAGGTCGATCGCCCCGAGACCATCGCGCGGCTGGCCTCGCTGGTCGAGGACCAGCGCATCCTGCTCGCCGACGGCCACCACCGCTACGCGACCGCGCTCGCCTACCAGCGGTGGCTCGACGCGCAGGAGCCGGGGCTGCCCGCCTCCGGCGGCCACCGCTACGCGTTGATGAAGCTGTGCTCGCTGTCCGACCCGGGGCTGGTGGTCTACCCCGTCCACCGGCTCCTCTCCGGGCTGGAGGGGTTCTCGCTGGGGCGACTCCTGGAAGGCCTGTCGCGGTTCTTCAGCGTGGAGACGCTGGACGAGGACGTCCGCCGGCCGGCCGGGCGCGCCTGGGCCATCTCGCGCCTGGCGGAGCACGCCAACCGTTCGACCGCCTTCCTCATGATCTCCGCCCAGGACGGAAAGGCCCGCATCCTCACCCTGCGCGATGACGCCGACCTGGACGCGGCCGGCGTCCCGCCGGGCGGGAATGCGAGGATGATCGACGTGAACGTCCTCCACGGCCTGGTGATCCACCACCTGCTGGGCGTCACCCCGGAGGAGCAGGAGCGGCAGGAGCACCTGTCCTACGTCCGCGACGCACAGGACGCGGTGAGCCGAGTCCTGTCGGGGGAGCACCCGCTCGGATTTCTCGTGAACCCCGCGCCCATGTGGCAGGTGCGAGTGCTGGCCGAGGCCGGCGAGACCATGCCGCCCCGGACCACGCTCTTTCGCCCCGCCCTGCCGGCGGGGCTGGTGATGCGCGTGGTGGACCCTCATGGGCCCGCTTGAGCTTTCGCCGCGTCGGCGACTGCGCTAGAACACGCCCATGCCCTATCCGCAGGAAAGGCCTCGACGTCTTCGCCGCAGCGAGGCCCTCCGCAGCCTGGTGCGGGAGACGGCGCTCGCGCCGGACGACCTGGTGTGGCCGCTCTTCGTGGTCCCGGGGCAGCGGGTGCGGAACCCGGTCGCCAGCATGCCGGGCGTGTTCCAGCTCTCCGTCGACGAGCTGGTGGCCGAGGCGCAGGCCGGGTTCGAGGCGGGCGTGCGCTCGGTGATCCTCTTCGGCGTCCCGGAGGCCAAGGACGCCCAGGGCTCGGGCGCCTACGCCGACGACGGCATCGTTCCGCGCGCCATCCGGGCCCTGAAGGAGCGGCTGCCCGGGCTGGTGGTCATGACCGACGTGTGCCTGTGCGAGTACACCGACCACGGCCACTGCGGCGTGCTGCGCCCGCCCACCGCCGGCGGACCGGGGCAGGAGCTCACCGTCGACAACAATCTCACCCTGCCGCTCCTGGCGCGCGAGGCGGTGGCCCACGCCCGGGCCGGCGCGGACCTGGTGGCGCCCTCGGACATGATGGACGGGCGGGTGGCGGCCATCCGGACGGCGCTCGATGCGGCCGGGTTCACCGACCTGCCCATCCTCTCCTACGCTGCCAAGTTCGCGGGGGCCTTCTACGGACCGTTCCGCGACGCCGCCGAGAGCGCGCCGCGCCAGGGGCCGGGGGTCCCCAAGGATCGCAAGGCATATCAGATGGATCCGGCCAACGCGCGGGAGGCGCTGCGCGAGGTGGAGCTGGACGTGGGCGAGGGGGCCGACCTGGTGATGGTCAAGCCGGCCGTCCCGTACCTGGACATCGTCCGGCTGGTGCGGGACAGGTTCCTCCTGCCGGTGGCCGCGTATCATGTCTCCGGCGAGTACGCGATGATCAAGGCGGCCGCCGCGCGCGGCTGGATCGACGAGGATCGCGTGGTGCTGGAGACGCTCACTTGCTGCCGCCGTGCCGGCGCGGACCTGGTCCTGACGTACTACGCCCCCCACGCGGCCCGGCTGCTCACGGGGAAACGGCCGTGAGCGCGCGCGTGGTCCGGGGGGAGCCCGCCTCCTACAAGGTGGTGGAGGTCTCGCCGGTCTCGGAGGAGACGCTGGAGGACGCGCTCAACCGCCGGACGGCCGAGGGGTGGAGCTTCGAGTCCGTGCACTTCGTCTCCCGGGAGGGCTCGCACCGGCCGGCCCTGGCCTATCTCTTCTTCGTGCAGGGGAAGTCCTGATCCGAGGGCGGCGCGGCCGCTTCGCGCCGCAGCCCGCAACCGAATGCGCGACGCCCGACCAGAAGGCAGCCCCTACGCGAAGGCCGACCTGACCCTTCGCGGGCTGGCGCGCCTGCTCGATTTCACACTGGCCTTCGCGGTGGCCCAGACCGCACCGCCGGTCGGCCCCATCCTGGCGGCGATCTACCTCCTCATCGCCGACGGGCTCATGAACGGCCAGTCGGTCGGGAAGCGCATCTTCGGCGTGCGAGTGGTGGTGGTCCCGCGCCGCGCCTCGGCCGGCTTCCACGAGTCGCTCTTGCGCAACGCGCCCTTCGCGCTGGTGGCGGTCTTCGGATCGGTCCCGCCGCTGTGGCCGGTGCTGCTGGTGGCCGGCATTCCCATCGTGGCCTTCGAGAGCTACATGATCTTCACCGACCGGCTGGGGATCCGGATCGGCGACATCTTCGCGGACACGCAGGTGGTGGACGGAAAGGTGCTGGCCAAGGGCGAGGCGACCCAGCCCCTGGCCACCGCCACCCCCGCGCCGCCCAGTTCCTCGGCCAGCGCCCGCACCGGCTGCGGCCGGGCCCGATCCGCGGCCTGACCGCCGCCATGCGCATCGCCCTCACCCATAACCTCAGGCTCTCGGACGCCGAGGACGAGGCCGAGTTCGACACCCGCGAGACCGTCGACGCGCTGGCCGGCGCCCTGGAGCGGCTCGGGCACCGGGTCGAGCGCATCGAGGTCTCGGGGCCCGCCTCGCGCACGGTGACGCGGCTGGAGGCCTTCGGCCCGGACCTGATCTTCAACACCGCCGAGGGGCGGCGCGGGCGCTTCCGCGAGGCGTTCTTCCCGGCGCTGTTCGACGAGCTGGGAATGCCCTACACCGGCTCGGACGCGTACGCGCTGGCGCTGACGCTCGACAAGCAGCTCACCAAGCTGGTCCTGGTGCAGCATGGCATCCCCACCCCGCGCTGGCAGTACGTGGAGGACGGGGCCCAGCTGCAGGTCAACGCCCTCCGCTACCCGGTCATCGTCAAGCCCAACTTCGAGGGGAGCTCGAAGGGCATCACCCAGGACTCGGTGGTGGAGGACCCGGTCCGGCTGCACGAGGTGGTGCGCGAGTCGCTCTCGCGCTACCCGGCCGGCCTGCTGGTCGAGGAGTTCATCGCCGGGCGCGACGTCACCGTGCCGTTCCTGGAGGCGGCTGCCCCGGAGCGCGGCGGCGTGCTCCAGCCGGTCGAGTACCTGATCGACCCGGCCGCCGGCGCCGGCCGGCGCTACGCCATCTACGACTACGACCTCAAGACCCGGCTGGAGCGGTACGTCACCGTCCGGGCTCCCGCCAAGGTGAAACGGTCGCAGGCCGAGCGCATCCTGGACCTCTGCGGCCGGGTGTACCGGCAGCTGGGGATCCGCGACCTGGGCCGCATCGACCTGCGGCTGGGCGAGGACGGCTCGGTCCACTTCCTGGAGATCAACGCGCTCCCCTCGCTGGAGCCGGGCGCCGGGATCTACTCCGCCGCCGCGCTGGAGGGGCTGCATGCCGATGCCGTGCTGGGCGCGGTCATCCAGAGCGCGGTGGCCCGCCACGGCATCGCCGTCGACAAGTCGAGCCGCCGCGGGCGGCCGCGCCGGACCGAGTCGCTCCAGGTCGGCTTCTCCTTCAACGTGAAGCGGGTCACGCCCGATCTCTCCGGCGAGCAGGACGACGAGGCCGAGTACGACTCGCCCAAGACCCTGCAGGCCATCCGCGAGGCCATCGCCAGCTACGGGCACGAGGTGGTGGACCTGGAGGCCACCCAGGACCTGCCCCTGGTGCTGGCCTCGACGCCGGTGGACGTGGTCTTCAACATCGCCGAGGGATTCAAGGGGCGCAGCCGCGAGTCGCAGGTCCCCTCGCTGCTGGAGCTGCTCGACATCCCCTACACCGGCTCGGATCCGTCCGCCCTCTCGGTGTCGCTGGACAAGGCCCTGGCCAAGCGCATGGTGCGCACCCACGGGATCCTCACCCCCGACTACGTGGTGCTGAACACCGGAAGGGAGCGGCTGCCCCGCGAGCTGGAGTTCCCGTTGCTGGTGAAGCCGGTGGCGGAGGGGACCTCCAAGGGCATCACCCGCAAGTCCATCGTGCGCGACGAGGGGGAGCTGCGCGAGGTGGCGCGCGAGCTCATCGGCAAGTACCGGCAACCGGCGCTGGTGGAGGGGTACGTGGCCGGGCGCGAGTTCACGGTGGGGCTGCTGGGCGAGCGGCGTCCGCGCGTGCTGCCGCCCATGGAGATCGTCTTCCTCGACAAGGACGATCCCACCCCCATCTACTCGTTCGAGATGAAGCAGGACTGGAACGACCAGATCCGCTACGAGGTCCCGGCCAAGCTCGCGCCGCGCGAGCTGGACCGGCTGGAGAAGGCCGCCCGCGAGACCTTCACCGCGCTGGGCTGCCGCGACGTGGCCCGGCTCGATTTCCGCATGGACGCCGAGGGGCGCATCTTCTTCATCGAGTGCAACCCGCTCCCCGGCCTGGCCCCGGGCTGGTCGGACCTGGTGCTCATCGCCCAGGCCGCCGGGATCGACTACCGCAGCCTGATCGGCGAGATCCTCTCCTTCGCCATCCGCCGCTACGAGGAGCGCGAGCGCGAGCGCGAGCGGGCGCGGCGGGCCCAGGCCGCGGCCGAGCGCGAGTCGGCGGCGCGGGCCGAGAACGGCGCGCCGGCGGTCGACGCCCCGCGCCGCGAGGAAGCCGAGGGTTGACCCGGGCCACCCCGGCCCTCGCCTTTCGGCGGGGGTCGGACTCCACCCATCGCTGGCGATCGCGGTCGACCGCCGGCCCGTCCGGTACGGCGGCGCATGCGCCACGGTAAGCTGGGGCGATGGTCGCCGGCGTCTCACCTGTTCGGTGGTCGGCGCGGCCGGCCCCTCGAACGTGGAGGACGACATGGCATGGACGGCGCGAGCGCTCGTGGCGGTGGCAGTGCTGGGGCAGGCGTACGCGGCCAGCCCGATCTCGCACGGGCCGAGGGAGCTGGGCCAGGAGGTCCTGAGTGAGCTGGTCCTGAAGGAGGGGAAGCTCGCCATCCGGGTGGGGTCGGGCGGCTGCACCGCGAAATCGTCTATCCGGCCGGAGGTGAAGAAGGTCGGGGAGCTGGAGGGCGTCCCCATCCACCAGGTGACGTTCCTGCGGGTGCACATCGACGAGTGCAAGGCCCTCGTGGACGAGGGTGCGCTGCTCGAGTACGACGTCGCGGCCGACCTGGGGATCACCGGGCTGGGCATGCTCTCGGTGGCCAACCCGGTGCTCCCGCGGACGGAGAGCTCCATCGTCGAGGAGTTCGCGCTCCGGCGAGCGCTCAAGGACTCGACCATCCGGGCCGCGGAGCTCGAGATCCAGGGGTACCGGGAGCGGGAGAAGACCGCGCGGGGGGGCGTCGGACCCGCCGGCAACGCCGAGCGCTTCCGGCAGCGGGCCGAGGAACTGGCTGCGACGCTGGGGGCGCTGCGAGCGGCGCACCTCAACGATTATCCGGCGCCGGTCGACGGTCCGCCCTCGCCGGCGATCTTCCTGGAGGAGGACGAGGCGCATGGGCCGCTGATGCCGGCCCGGAAGGTCACGCTCCGGATCACGCCCCAGGGCCCCTCCCACCCCGGGTCCCTCCTGGACGCGGAGGGCTCGTCGAGGTCGGGCCCCTTCTATCACGCGGCGGGCGGGGACCTGGATGCCCTGAAGCCCGGCCGCACGTACCAGGTGACCGCGTACCTGGTGTTCCGGCGCGAGTACGTCGGCCGAATGGCCGACTACTACCTGCACGTTGCCGGGGTGAAGTGAGCGCGGCGCTCGCCCGACCCGCTCTCCGGGAGGCCCTCGTGCACACCCGCTCCCTGGCGCTGGCCATCGTCGCGCTCCTGGCATTCCCGGCGCGGGCCGACAAGGGCCACATCTGGCCCTCCCCCGTCGCGCTGTCCGAGACCGCGCAGAAGGCCATCCTCCTGCACAACGGCGCGGAGGAGGTGCTCATCCTCGGGGTCGAGCTGAAGGCCGCGCAGGAGGCTCACATCCTGGAGTTCATCCCGTTCCCCTCCGAGCCGGAGGTCTCGCTGGCGAAGGGAAGATCCGTTCGCCAGGGTCCAGCGGTTGATCGCGGAGAAGCAGCTGGAGTACGTGCGCGGCGAGCCGACCAAGGGAGGCGAGGCGCCGCGCGCGGCCGTCGAGCTCAGGTGGAGTGCCCGGATCGGGGTGCACGACGTCTCCGTGGTGCAGGTCAACGAAGCGGCGGGCTTCGAGGCCTGGGTGCGGCGGTTCTTCGAGGAGAAGGGAATCCCCGCCTCGCTCGATCTCGAGAGCGTCCTCCCGGTGGCCGAGGACTACCTCCGGCGAGGATTCCACCACTTCGTCTTCGACCACGTCACGGTGGGAAAGGAGACGCGCTTCGCCGAGCCGCTGGCCTATCGGTTCCGCTCGGAGCGCGTCTACTACCCCCTCAAGACCTCGAACATCGTGGGCGGGAAGGGGACCGTGGAGCTGGTCACGATCCTGCCCGGATCCTTCGCCGTCGAGGATGCGCCGGAGGCGGCGCAGCGCTTCTTCGGCATGCTGAGGCGGATCTCGGCCCCGACCTGGGGCTGGAACCCGAGCAGCTCGGCGAAGATCCATCCCCGGGAGGCAGACTCGGTCTTCCCGGGTGCGGCGACCCTATTCGCCCGCACCCCCAAGCTCTACATGCAGGTGCTCGAGTACGTCGGGCCCTACCGGTTCGCGGACGACCTGTTCCTCGAGCTGCGAGACCTCCGGCCGTACGCTCAGAAGTTCCGGCCCTGGGACGGCTACGGCACCATCAAGCTCGGCTTCTTCCCCGGGTTCACCGCGGAGGAGATTGAGGATTACTGCCAGGCGAAGCCGGCCGACCCGCTCTGCGAGGGCAGGGCTCCGAAGGGCAAGCCGCGCGGCAGGACGAAGTAGCTCGAGGGCGAGTGTCGCGCGGAGCGGCTCAGCTCGCCTTCAGGCACTCGCTCATGAACTTCTTGCGCTCGTCGCCCTTCATCCCGGTCGCCTTCTTGTTGCACTCCTTCATGCGCTCCTGGGGCGTGATGACCTCCTGGCCCTTCAGGCACTTCGACATGAACGCCTTGCGCTCATCGCCCTTGACCCCCTTGGCCCTCTGGTTGCAGGTCTTCATGAGCTCCTGCTGCGAGCCGGCCGCCAGGGCGGGTGCGGAAAAGGCGAGGCACAGCGCTGCGGCGAGAATGCGGATCATCTGACGCCTCCATGCGTAGAGTTCCATCGCAGCTTCATCCGTTCGATACCGGCGCGCCCCGGGCCAGACGGAAAAACCGGGACGGGCGCGCCGGGGGCGACCGGGCCTTCCTCGATCACATCATCCCGATCGACTTCATGATCTCCACGCCCTTGGCCTTGAGCTCGGTTCCCTTGGCGATGGCCGCCGAGAGATCGCCGCCCTTGGCTTGCTCCTGCGCGGCGTCGAAGCTGGTCTGGATGACCGACACGCCCTGCTGGGCCTGATCGAGCGTGCCCTTGTCCATGCCCTGGGGCAGCTTCTTCGCCTGCGAGAGGATGTCGAGCCGGCTCTTCAGCGCCGTCAGCATCCTGGGCAGGGAACCCGAGAGCTCGCCCCAGGCCTTCACCAGTTCGTCCTTCTTGGCGTTGGCCGCGGCCAGGACGTCCTTGGCCTTGGCGGGGATCTCCTGGGCGGCGCCGAGGGCCCCCTTGTAGTCCTTCTTTGCCAGGAGCGCCTTGGCGTCGGTGAGCGACTGCTGGAGCGCCTGGGTCTGATCGGGCGCGTACTTCGCGGCCACCTCGCCCAGCGAGGACACCGCGGATTCCGCGGCCTGGAGGGCGGCCTCGGCCGGAACCTTGTTCGGGTCGGTGCAGGCCAGGGCCAGGACGAAGGGAACCACCGCCAGCATCCGCCAAGCATTCGTCATCATGTCGTCGCTCCTGTCACGGGATGCGAAGCTTCCAGCCGATCTGGATCAGATCGGGGTTCTTGATGAGCTCCCGGTTGGCTTCGAAGATCTTCCGGTACAGGCTGGGATCCCCGTAGTACCGCTGGGCGATCTCCCCCAGGGTCTCACCCTTGACGACCACGTGCCACTGGGTGAACTCGTCGTCGGCGGGTGCGCCGGCCTTCTTATCGTCTGCCACGTTCCCTCCTCTCGGCGCCCGTGCATGGCGCCGTTGCTCGGACCTGTCGCATCGGCCACGGGCGCCGACCCGGCGCCTCGCAATGGTCGGGAGCCGCCCCGGGGAGGGCGGCTCCCGACCGGGCATCAGGACTTGGGGATGCCCAGGATGGTGAACTCCACGCGGCGGTTGGCCTCGCGTCCGGCCGCGGTCTTGTTCGAGGCCGCCGGGCGATCGGGCCCGAAGCCCTGCGCCTCGAGGCGGGCCGGATCCACGCCGCGCGAGACCAGGTAGGCCTGCACCGCCTCCGCCCGCGCCTGCGAGAGATTGCGGTTCAGCTCGGCCGACCCGCGATCGTCGGTGTGCCCCTCGATGCGGATCGTGCCCACCTGCGGGTTGGCGACGATGAGCTTGGCCACGTCGTCGAGCAGGGGGTAGGAGCGCTGCTGCACCGTCGCCTTGCCGGTGTCGAAGAAGACCTTCTGGCGAACCTCGATCCTCTCGCCCTTGATCTCGGCGTCCTTGGGCGGGCAGCCCTGCAGCTCGGGGATGCCGGGCTGGTCCGGACACTTGTCCTCGTCGTCCGGGATGCCATCTCCGTCGCGATCGGGCGGCGGGCACCCCTGGTACTTGGCCGTGCCCTTCACGGCGGGGCACTTGTCCAGGTGGTCGGGGATGCCGTCGCCGTCGGTGTCGACCGCGGGGCAGCCCTGCAGCTCGGCGATGCCCTTGACCGTCGGGCACTTGTCCTGGCCGTTGGGGATCCCGTCGCCGTCGTCATCCAGGTCCGGGCACTGCTCCGGCGTGTGCACCTGGCCCGGCGCGCAGGGATCGGGCGGCGGGGGAGGGGGCGGCGCGGCGGCCTCCCTGGGCGCCTCCTCCGGCTTGAAGAGCGCCACCCCCACCAGCGCGCGGAAGGTGGGCGTGCCGGGGCTGTTCCCGAAGCCGGGGCCGGCCAGCGCGTAGAGCTCGACGAACCTGTGCTGCCAGCGGGCCCCGCCCAGCAGCTCGCCGTGCGCCCCCAGTCCGTTGGCGTTGAAGGCGCCGCGGAGCGAGACCTCGTAGCGGGCCGGCCGGCCGACGGTGGCGAGCACCGCCCCGGCGGTGATCTCGTGGTGGAGCTTGTCGGAGAACGGGACGCCCACGGAGTTCGGGCGCAGCGCCGCCCCGAGATCGACCGCCGCGAGATAGCTGTCGGTTCGATGCCCGAGCTCGAGGCGAGGGAGGAAGTAGGGCCTCGGGCTTCCGTCGACGTCGTCGATCCTGCTGGTGGGGAACCCGGCCTCGACCGCGACCGCCGAGGAAAACGCGTGGCTCTCGCCCTGCTGCGTGATGCCGTACCGGAACATGGCCGAGAGCGTGCCCAGCGCCCTGCGGCGGAGCTCCGGGAATCCGCTGGCGGAGAGGTCGGACCCGTTCTGCGACACCGTCACCGGCAGGCGGAACCCGAACTCCAGCCGGGAGGTGATGGCCACCGCGCCCGTCACGTGGACCGTGAAGCGATCCCTCACCACGTCGCCGATGCGGTGGTCGTTGGAGAAGAGCCCCCTTCCGCGCAGCCCCTTGCTGGTCAGGACCAGCGGCGATCTCTCCCATCCGCCCGCGAGCGACAGGCGCGCCCCGCCGGACGGGAGGGTCTCGCCGCTCCCGATGACCAGCGATCCCCGCGCCGACGGATCGAGCCAGAGACGCTCGAAGTCGAAGCTGGTGTTGGCGGCCGAGGCGGTGCCGCCGAGGAGCAGCAGCGCGACGACGACCGCACACCGTGAGACGACCTGGACTTGCGCCACGGCGGTCCCCCTTCCGTGCAACGTGATGGAGAGCCCAGGCGCAGAGCGGGCTGGCGCCTGGCTGGATTGCACGCCCGACGCATAGCACCGTGGCGGGTCCCCGCCCTGCGGCACAGATGGGCTGCTGCACCCTTCTGAGGGTCGCTGCGCGGCGCACGCACGGCGCGTGACGTGACCCATCGAAAAGGCCGTCCCATCGACGTACTGCGTGCGCGCGCCGGCCCACCCGGAGGGGGTCGCCTCGTCCAGCACCCCGCAGGGGGGCACGGGTTCGTTCTGCGTATTTCGCCAAGGAGACCGGGCTGGATTATTTCTTTCGCCATGCCCGAAGCCCACACCGCCGCGCCCCGCTGCCGAGCTCGCGACCTCGGCATCTCGCTGGGCCGGTTCAAGCCGGGGCGCTGGAACGCCATCACCGACGTGGCGGGCGTGCGGGTGGGCCACTCCACGCTCATCCGGGGATCCGGCGCGCTCCGGGTGGGGAAAGGGCCGGTGCGAACGGGGGTGACGGCCATCCTGCCCAACACCACCAACATCTTCGAGGAGCGGGTGGTGGGGGGCGGGTTCGTGCTCAACGGGGCCGGCGAGGTCTCGGGCATGACCCAGCTGCTCGAGTGGGGGCTGGTGGAGACGCCCATCTTCCTCACCAACACGCTCTCGGTGGGGGCCGTCTCCGATGCGGCCGTGAAGTGGATGGTGGAGCGCTACCCGGGCATCGGCGACGAGCACGACGTCATCATCCCGCTGGTGGGCGAGTGCGACGACTCCTGGCTCAACGACATCGCCGGGCGGCACGTGAAGGAGGAGCACGTGGCCGAGGCGCTCCGCACCGCCAGCGACGGCCCGGTGGCCGAGGGGAACGTGGGCGGGGGCACCGGGATGATCACCTGCGACTTCAAGGCGGGGATCGGGACCTCCAGCCGCAAGCTGCCCGAGGCGCTGGGCGGCTACACCGTGGGGGTGCTGGTGATGTCGAACTTCGGCATCATGCGCCAGCTGCGGGTGGGCGGCCTGCCGGTGGGCGAGGTGCTGGACGCGCGCTACCGGCAGCACCTGCCGCGCCGGCACAAGGACTACGGCTCGATCATCGCGGTGGTGGCCACGGACGCGCCGCTCATCACGCACCAGATGAACCGCGTGGCCAAGCGAGCTGCGCTGGGGATCGGGCGGGTCGGGTCCTCCGCCATGCACGGCTCGGGCGAGATCGTGCTGGCCTTCTCCACCGCCAACCAGGTGCCGCGCGAGACACGGAAGATGGTCTACCGGGTGAAGATCCTGCTCGACCAGCGCCTCGACCCGCTCTACGAGGCGGTCATCGAGGCCACCGAGGAGGCCATCCTCAACGCGCTGTGCATGGCCCGCGACATGGACGGCGTGAACGGCAACCTGTGCCGGGCGCTGCCGCTGGCGGACGTGAAGGAGCTGGTGACGGCCTGGCAGGTCGAGAGCGCCCGGCAGGCCGCGGCGCCCTCGCCGGGCGTTGCGCGCGTCCCGGTCGAGGGCGCGGGGAGAATCCGGGCCGCGGCGCCGGCGGCCCGGCCCAGCGCCGTCCGCAGCGCCGAGGGGATGGCCCGCCCGGCTCGTCCCCCGGGCGCCGGCGGGGCGACGCGCGTCGAGCGCCCCGACGCCCGCTCGGACTCGGTGGCGGCCAGGCGCGACGAGGGCGAGCCCGGGAGCGCGGCGCCGGTCCCGCCGGGCCGCGACGGGCGGGGTGGGACCGGCGAAGGATCGCCGCAGGCCTGACGCACCCGAGCCCTCGCCGCTGAAGGATCGCCGTGCTATACAGGCGGCCCCGAGCGCTCGGGGCAGGTTTCCGGAGGAAGAATGGCGAACTCGAAGAGCAAGCACATCCGCGTGAAGTCGCGCCGCCGCCAGCAGTGGAAGGCGCGCAAGAAGCGGCAGAAGGCCTCCGCCAAGACCGCCGGCGGCTCGAAGAAGTAGTAGCGCCCCTTCGACTCCGTGCCGTTCGCGAAGCGAAGGGCACGCAGTCGAAGGACGGGGCCGCGCCGCCGCGGCGGCGCAGCCCTCGTGTCATCAGAACGCGAGCGACAGGCCGACCTGAGGCCCCCGGAACCACAGCTTGGGGGCGTCCTTGTTGTCGCCCGCCACGTCGATCCACCGCCAGCCGGCGCTGATGCCCACCGGGCCGCCGTGCACGGTGGCGCCGATGAACGTGTCCGCCACGCGCACCGGGAACGGCGTCAGGCGCGCGTGGCCCTCGATCCCCACCGGCCCGGCCAGGCCCAGCTGGCCGGAGATCCCGACGTCCGGCCCGACGATGGTCTTCCCCCTCCACTGCTGGGCCGCGGCGAAGCGGGAGTCGGGCAGGGAGAGCATCGAGGCGCCGGTCTCCGCTCGGAGCCGGATGGAGCGCTCGGACAGGAACGACCAGGTGAAATGCGCAGTGCCCCAGGTGGCGGGGTCGCTCCCGCTCTCGTGCAGCGGTCCGGTCACCGGCTCCCGCGCGATGGCGCTGGCGTCGAGGTCGAACCCGACGTAGCGCCCGTCCAGCCCGAAGGCGAGGCCGCCCACGTAGCCATCGGTCCGGCCCGCCCCGTAGAGCGAGAAGCGCGTGTAGATCCGGTCGGCCGCGCTCTGCTGCGGCGGCGCGTATTCACCGGGAGGCGGCGGATAGGCGGGCCGGTACGCGTAGCCGTAGAGCGGGTACCAGCCCCAGCCCCAACCCCAGCCCCACCAGAAGTGCGGGCGGTAGGAATAGGGGTACGGTCGGACGTAGCGCGGCGCGGGAACGGTGCGCGGATAGCGTGGCGCAGGCGCGTAGGCGCGCGGCGGGGGAGGGGGCGTAGCAGGGGGCGGCGGCGGCGCGACGCGAGGCGGCCGCTGCTCCTGGGCGAAGGCGACGCGCGGCAGCGCCGCGGCCAGGAGCCCCAGGGCGATGACAGAGGCGGTGAGACGCATGGGTCTTTCCTCCATCCCGGGTGGATAGCAACGAGGGTGCCAGCCGGGACGCGGGCCGGCCGCCGCCGCGGAGCGGCCGGTTTTGCGAGGTCGGCGGCCGGCGTACGGGCGTGCGCCCGCCCGCGGGGGGTGATGCCGGGCGAGGACAGCGTGAATCGGAGGTGTGGGAGAACCTCCCCGGATTCGCTCCGGACCGGTCGGAGGCGAAACCGCCCGAGGCCTCGAAGCCCCGGCCCTGACGCGGCCGGGATGTGCTCCCAGCGCGGTCGGAGGCCTGTCCCGTGCCTGCCGAAGGGGCGCGGAGAACAGCCTTGACGCGCCCGTCCGAGCCGGGTTACTCACTCCCCTCCCGCGCCGCCCACCAGGGTTTCGCGGGGACGATTTGGGTCCAGGCAAGCTGCTCGAGACACTGCGGGATCGGGTCATTCACCGGTCCCAGATCGGGAGGCGAAAGCTGGACCGGGTCGCGACCCGTCGCCGCCTCGACGAGGCGCTCCGGGAGCTGGGCAGGAGGTACCGCCTGGCGCTCGAAGGCGGGATGATGCAGGTTCCGGAGGAGCTGGCGCCGGCGCTGGACGAGGTGAGGAGCCTGGAGGAGCGGCTGGCGAAGCAGGAGCAGGACATCGCCGATCTCGAGAGGGAGCATCCCAGCGGAGATCGGTGAACGGCGAGTGGAGAGCTCGGGCCCGTGGCGCAGCTGGGAGCGCGCTTGAATGGCATTCAAGAGGTCACCAGTTCGATCCTGGTCGGGTCCACAGTAGAGACGGGCGGTCGGGACAGATCCCCACCGCCCGTTTCTTTTTCTGGGCGCGGGCTGGGATGAGTCGCTGCCTGGGCCGCGTCCCTTCGGGCCGCCTCGTTCCGGACAGCGCGGAGCTCACCGCATGGCGAAACGCAGCAGGTCGTTCCGCACGAAGACCCTCCGGCTGCACCCGCTCGAGAATGCCATCATCGACGCCGCCTGCGAGGCGCTGAACGGGATGGAGCGGACCCAGCTCATGCAGGAGGCCATCATCTTTGAGGCCGCCCGCCTCGGCGTCCGGTGGACCGCCGAGCCGCCCCCGCCGGCGCCGAGCCCCTGGCCCTACCTGCCCGACCGCGGGAACGAGCCCACCGGCGTCCGCGTGTCCATCACGGTGAGCCTCTCGGTGGCCGAGCTCATCTCGCGCGCCGCGGAGCACCTCCAGGTGAGCGAGCCGATGTTCATCATCGGGGCGACCCTCGCCCACGTGGGGCGGCTGCAGAGATTCCTCCGGGTGATCCACGCGGAGTCACCCGAGGAGGCGCGAGCGATCCGGGCGGCGCTGGAGCGGATCGAGCTTCCGAGGAAGCACAGGTACTCGCGAGGATCGAGTCGCCGCGGAACGGGTCCGACGCGGTGAGCTCGACAGGCATCGGGTCTCGGTTGCAGGGCCGGCGCGATGGAGACGGGCTGGCGCCTCACAGCGGCCGATACCGCACGGCCGTCCCCACGAGCGTGGTCGCGTCGGGTCCCACTTCCTCGTGCAGGTCCACGATCGCGTCGGCGCCGAGTGAGCACGCCTTGTCTCGCATCAGCTCGCGCAGGTTGACGGGGTCGTGCAGGAAGTCGGGCGATTTTACCACCTTGACGTCCGCGAGCTCGTCCATGGCACGCTTGGGGCGCTCGGCGCCGGACCAGAACTCCACGGTGCAGCGAGCATCCTTGGGTGGGACCGAGACGGCTCCCGGGCGCGGCGTGGCGATGGCGGTCTGGCAGGCTGCGAGCGTGACGAGCAAGAGCGGGGCCGCGAAGCGCAGACGCAAGCTCATGGTTCCCCCTTCTCCAAATACCCGGACGTAGCTTGGGTGATCTCGGTCAATGGACGCACACGCCGGTGCTATCCGGTTTCGTGGGGTCGTTGCCGGTCAGCGGGTGAAGCGAAGAGCGCCGGCTGTGCCGCGCCGTCCAGCGTCGCCGGCGGCCGCGCGCGACCGCGCCGGTACCGGCGCATCAGCTTCTCGCCGAACGCCTGTCCTGCCTCGAGCAGGTTGTGCCTCTGGCAGAGGAGCCTCACGTTCGCGACCGTGGTCTCGCCACCCATGGCCCTGGGCTCGATGTGGTCGAACTGCAGACGGTACCGGGAGCCGCACTTCTCACCATTCGCGAGCTTCCACTGGCAGCAGCCGCCATCGCGCTTCCAGACGGCGCGGCGGATCCCTGCGGGGATGTGGTTGGACTCCGGGGGCGGCGTGGCCGGGCGATGCAGCCGCGGCTTCCTCACCAGCCCCTTGCGCGTGGCGTCCTGCGCCAGCGCCGTGTCCGCGCCAAGCTCGAGGATGTCGGCGATGGTGGCGCTCGGCCGGACGTGCGAGAGCGCCAGCTGGGCAGCCTCGATCTTGGCCACGAGCTCGCGGGTGACGGTGAGGTGGAGCCGGCTGAGCTGGCCGGTCATCGGCTCCGCGGCCTCGGGCTTGCTGCTACAGCGACCTGCCCCGTTCGATCCAGTGCCTTGGAGTCGTTGCGGTTCAACGGTTGAACTCGGGCCGACGCCAGCGCGAGCGCCAGGGCTGGCGCGGCCGGGGTGACCGTGCGGATCGGGCTCACGCCCGTCACCACCTCCCGAACCGGCACCACCTCGCGAGGGGAAAGCTCGGCCGAGAGAAGCTTGGCGGCGTCACGAGAGAGATGGAAGAAGCGCGGCAGTCTCGGCCCGGTTCTCCGGCGTGAGCACCCTTGCCAGCTCGGGAATGCAGCTGATGCAGAGCTTGCCCTCCCGGAGGGCCTCGAGAACCTCGGGGAACCGCCGGATGAGGTAGACCGCCTTGTTCCGGTAGAAGGCGTTGCCGCGCGACAGGCGCAGCTCGCGGACCAGGAACTCGAAGAGACTTGGATACCCCAGCCCCTCCCAGCACCGGAGCAGATCGAAGTCCGCCAGTTCGGCGATGAACTCCGCCATCGCCTCACGCTCCCGGGCGAGAAGGCCCGCGAGGTGGGAGACGCGTTCTCGGATCGTGGTCATTGTCATGAGCGGCAGCGTCCCACGCCGGTCTGACAGTCTAAGTCACGTAACGTGAACACAGATGGGGTGCAATACCGGTTCTGCTTCACCCCGCACGCCCAGCCCGCTGGCGAGTCACGGATCGATGAAGGTCGGGGGGTCGACCTCGTCGAAGAAGAGCACGCCATCCATCTGCTCCCGCGGGACGCCGTGGAGATCGTTGACGCCCCAGTCGCGGAAGACGAACTCCTGGTCCATCCACGACCGCTCTTGCGTCGGCGCGGCCCCCGCGATGTCCAGGAAGGCCACGGAAGCTCCGGCGGCGTGGAGGAGTCCCTCGATGCTCCAGTCCGCGGCGGGAACGACCGTCCACGGTGAGCGGTCGGCAAGGACAGTCGGCCCTTGGTACATGAGGAGTGAAACCATGTAGACGTCGGTGCCGTGCCGCTCGGCGATGAACTGCCCCGTGTCCTTGGGCCCGAGGTTCGGGGCGCGAGGTCCGGTGATGCGCACCCCGGCCTTGTACAGATGGGAGTCGGCCGCCCAGATCATGTATTTCCTGCCGGGGTACAGGTCGTTGGCGATGAGCTCGAAGGTGTCGGCCATCGCAAGATCGCGGTGACTCCCGAACTCCGGGTTGTAGTACGAGTAGAGGGTGGTCAGGAGCGCCGTCTGGCGGACGACGCGGGGATAGAGCGGGTCGCTGGCGTAGTGGGCCTCGAGCTCCGCCATGTGTGCGCCGAGGAAGTCGGAAAGCCCCTGGTAGAATCGCCGCACCTCCTCGTGGTGGTCCCAGAGCCAGGTAGCCTGCTCCTGGCTGACCTGGCCCGCCGTGCGCCACGCGCCCCACCTGGATTGCGCGAGCGCTCGGTCCATGGTCTCCACCTCGCTCGCGTAGGCCGGGTCGATCCGGGCCACCACCTCCCGGAGGATCGCTGGCCGCCGGGCGGCCTCATCCTCGCCCGTGTAGGACATATCCATGCCAGCGATGATCAGCGGCCAGGCGGTGCTGCGCGTCGACTGCACGTACGCCATCAGATCGACCAGGTCCTGGGTGTGCCAGATCGTTGGGACGCCCTCCTCCACGAGAGCGCTCGCGGCGACCTGCGCCTGGTCCGCGTCCCGGTTCGCGAGGTAGGCGCTCAGGATCGAGGACTCGAAGACGAGGACGTCGAATCCGAGCTTCTCGTGCAGATACTTGACGAGGCGGACCTTGGCCCGGGAGTAGTCGCCCACCCCGTGGCTGTTCTCGCCGAGCTCGACGAACTTCCGGCCTGCCAGGACCTCATCGAGGAAGGCGAGGTCGGAGTCGTCCTGGGCGTCGATGGAGATGGAGGAGAGTGGGTGGGCCCGCGCCCTCGCGTCGGCGATCCAGGCTGGGTCGGGCTTCGGGGGTGGGCTCGACGTGCCTCCGCAGGCGGAGACGGCGAACGCGGCCAACAGCGCGGCCGACAGGCGTTTCGTTCTCATGGAGACCCCTGTGCGGCCGGGCGTCGTTGCCTTCTGGATGGCCGCGATGCTGAGCAAACACCGCCGGGCGGGAAATCCGGCCGCCTCGGGTGGCCACAATACCGTCTTCCCGCAGGGGATGCCGGGCGCGAAGCGGCATTCCGAGGGAGGGCGCCGGGCTGCAGGCGCAGGGATGGTCCACGCGACGGCGCGCCCGGCGGTCCACGCTTGGTCGCTTCACGTCGGGTAGGTTCGCACCGGTCCGTGGCCGGGTATCCACCCCCGGTCCAGGAGGATCCATGCGAACCACCGTCATCGTCCTGGCGCTGGCCGTCGCCGGCTGCGCTGCCCGCCCGCATCCCGCCGTCGAGAAGGCCGCTCTTGCCACACCGGCGGCGACGTCGCCCGCGCCGGCGGCCGCTCCGGCCCCGGTCACCGTCGGGCCGGCGACCAGCAACCCGTCGGCCACGCCAGCGGCGAGGGCGGTGCTCGCATACCTGACGGAGCTGTCGCGGGGCCCGTCCCACGGCGTCCTGGTGGGCCAGAACTGCGGGCACGGCAGCCAGATCGCGGATCCGGCCAACCGGCACATGGGCTATGACGCCCTGGTGGGGAGGCTGCAGGAGGCCACCGGCAAGCTTCCGGCGGTCCTGGGCGTCGACTACGAGCACGATCTCATCTTCACGCCGGCGCAGCTCCAGGGCCGGCGACGCGGTGCTCGTCGAGCACTGGCGCAAGGGCGGCTTGGTCACCGTCAACTGGTCCCCGCACAGCCCGTGGGTGAACGACGAATCCGACATCTCGGCGCGGGTGGGCAGGTGGACCGACTCCCGCGCCATCACCATGGACGTCGACCTGAACGCGCTCGTCGATCCGGCCTCGCCCATGCACGCGGTCTGGCGTCGCAAGCTCGATCGCGTCGCGGGCGCGCTCGCCCAGCTGCGCGACGCCGGCGTGGTGGTGCTGTGGCGCCCCATGCAGGAGATGAACGGGAACTGGTTCTGGTGGGGCAACTCCTCCCACCTCCGCGACCCCGCGCCGTACCAGAAGCTCTGGCGGGACATGCACCGCTATTTCAGCGAGGGGAAGAAGCTCGACAACCTGCTCTGGGTCTACTCGCCGGCGGACGGGCACAACGCCAGCGGCTGGGCCTACCCGGGTGCCGAGTACGTGGACGTGGTGGGCGGCACCGCCTACAACGAAGGGCTGCGCGTGTCGCGCTACGAGGCGCTGGTGGCGCTGGGCAAGCCGGTGGCGATGGCGGAGTGGGGTCTTCCCGATGGTGCGCCCAGTTCCATCGCCGGGTCGCGCGACGACCGGGAGTACATCGAGGCCATCCGGACCCGCTATCCGCGGATCGCTTACTGGGTGGCCTGGCACGACTGGGACCGGGGGGACGGGACCTCCACCCACCACGCGCTGGTCACCAACCAGCACGCGGCGGAGCTCATGAACGATCCGGACGTGATCACGCTCGACCGGGTCCCGCGCCTGGGCCGGTGAGCGCAGCGCTCACCCCGCCGCGGGCGTCGGCGCCGGCGCGGCCAGCCGTTCCACCACCGCGCAGATGTCGTCCAGGTCCACCGGCTTGACCAGGTGCACCTCGAAGCCGGCCTGGGCGGAGGCGCGGCGGTCGGGTTCCTGGCCGTAGCCGGTCACGGCCACGAGGCTGGGCGCGTCGGGGCCGAGCCGCTCGCGCAGCCGGCGAGCGAGCTCGTAGCCGTCCATCACCGGCAGTCCGAGATCGAGGAGGGCGATCCGCGGCGGCTCCCGCTCCACCGCCGCCAGCGCGGTCGGGCCGTCGAAGGCGACGCGCACGTCGTGGCCGCGGGCGCGCAGCACCTCGGCCAGCAGGTCGGCGGCGTCCTCGTTGTCGTCCACCACCAGCACCCGGACGCCGGTGGGCGCCGCCGACGGGCTGGTCCGGGCAGGCGCCGGCGGCCGGCCGGCCGGGACGCCGGTCGAGAGCCGGCAGCCGCACCGTGAAGGTGCTGCCCCGCCCTCGCCCGGCGCTCTCGGCGGCGACGCGGCCGCCGTGCAGATCGACCAGGCTCCGCACGATGGTGAGCCCGATGCCCAGGCCGCCCCGGAGCCCGGTCCAGGGCGCGCTCGCCCTGGACGAACAGGTCGAAGATCCGCGGCAGGAGCGCGGGCGCGATGCCGATGCCGGTGTCGACGACCGAGAGCCTGACCTCGCCCGCCCTCGGCCACGGCGCGCAGCACGATGTGGCCCCCCGGGTCGGTGTACTGGCGGCGTTGGTGAGCAGGTTGGCGATCACCTGCGCCAGCCGGTGCTCGTCGGCCTCCAGCCGGAGCCCCTCGGCCACGTCCAGCACCAGCGCGTGCCGGCGTTCCTCGAGCAGCGGGCTGGCTTTCTCCACGGCGCGCCCGATGACGTCCGAGAGCGACACCAGCCGCCGCTCGAGCTGCGACCTTGCCGCGGGTCACGCGCGAGACGTCGAGCAGGTCGTCCACCAGCCGCACCAGGTGGCTCACCTGCCGCTCGATGACCACGCGCTCGCGCTCGGCGGCGGAGGGCGCGTGCAGGCGCATCAGGTCCAGCGCGGTCACGATGGGCGAGAGCGGGTTGCGCAGCTCGTGCGCGAGCATGGCGAGGAACTCGTCCTTGGCCCGGCTCGCCCCCTCGGCGGTCTCCAGGACCTGCGCCAGCCGCCGCCGCTCCTGCTCCAGCTGCGTCTGCCGGCGCGCGTGGGCCAGCGCCAGGGCGGCGTGGATCGCCAGATCGGCCAGCATCCCCTTCTCGCCCGGGCTGAAGGCGCGGCGCCCCGCGCGCCGGGAAGCCGAGAGCGCGCCGGCAATCCTGCCGTCGATGCGCAGCGGCACCGCCACCGCGCTCCGGCCGCGCCCCCCGTTCCCTTCCTCGCCGGACTGGACCGAGGCCGGGTGGCCGGTGCGCATCACCTTGCCGGCGGCCTGCGCCGCGGCGCCGGTCGCGTCGAGGTGATCTCCCGTTCCGCGCCGCCGGGTCCGTGGCCAGCACCTGGGTCCCCCTTCCGTCGGCGTCGCGCGACCAGAGAGTGACCCGGGCCGAGAGCGCGGCGGCGCCGCGGTGGGCGATGGCCCGCTGCACCTCCGCCAGGTTCCCCTGCACCTCGGCGAAGGCGCGCGCCGCCTCCGCCAGCCGCGCCTGGCGGCGGGCGGCGGTGCGCTCCCGGGCGGCCAGCCGCTGGTAGGCAATCGACGCGGCCGCGCGGTCCGCCATCCCCTCCACCAGCAGCCGATCATCCATCGTGTACGGGGCGTGCGGGAGGTGGCGGAAGACGGCCAGCACCCCGAACGGCCGGCCGCCGATACGAAGCGGGGCGGCCAGCAGCCCGTGGACCGGATGTCGGTCGAGCCAGGGGCGCGCGCCGGGGGCTCGGGCCGCCAGGGTCTCCGGCTCCACCACCGGCTGGAAGACGGTATCGCCGGTCGACAGCGCCTCGGCCCGGACGGTCTCGGCCAGGGCTTCGGCGGCGTCGCGCACCTCGGAGAGGGCGGCGCGCGCGACCGGGTAGGGATGGTGGAAGCGCGTCCACGGACCGGGCTCGCCCTCCTCCGGCACGACATCCACCAGGCACGCGTCCCCGGTGGCCTCGGAGACCGCCCGCGCGGCGGCGGTGAGCAAGGCGGTCCGGTCGGGGCCCGCCTCGAGGAACCGGGCGCTGGCCTCGGCCAGGGTCACCAGCCGCGTGCGGGCCGTCAAGGCGGCATCCATGAGCCGAGCCCGCTCGAACGCCTGTCCGACCTCGCTCGCCAGCGCGTCGAGCGCGCGGCGTTCGCCGTCGTCGAAGCTCTCCGCCTCGTCGAAGCGGAGGACCAGCGCGCCGCCGATCCCGGCCCCTGACCTGACCGGCAGGCAGGCCAGGGTGCCGCGGGGTCGGGCCCCGGCGGCGTCGCCGGTCGCGCCGTCCGACTCGGTCAGGTACAGCGGCTCGCCGCCGCGGATGGCGCGGGCGGCCGGAAAGGGCTCCGACAGCGACTGCGTGGAGAGGCTGGCGCCGGCATCGGCCGACCCCTCCGAGGTGAGCACCAGGTGCCGTCCGTCGTCGGTGGGAACCGCGAAGGCGGCGCCGTCGGCGCCCAGGGCCACGGCCAGGTGGTGAACGACCCGTTGCACCAGCTCCGCGGCGCTGGAAGCTCCCGCCAGCGCCACCCCCAGCGGTGCGCCCGCGAATGCGGCAGCGATGTCCCTCCGACCCCGCACCCTCTGCGCTCCAGGCTTCCTCGACTAGTAAGCAGGCACGCCCTGGAGCGGGAGGCGCCCGTCTGGGCGGCCACCCGGACAGAGCGATCTCACGCTCCGCGTCGCAGCAGCGCCAGCTCCTCCTGGCGCCGCGCCAGCCCTGGGGGGCGGTCCTCGGGGGTGTGCGACAGGAAGCCCGCGACCGCCGCGGCCAGCCCCTCCGCGAGTGGCGCGTGCGCGAACCGCAGCTCGGCCCGGGCCAGGGAGGGGATCGAGGAAGGACATCCAGCGCCCGCTGAAGGGAGACACCAGGGTCGGGTCCAACCCGGCGGCGCGGAGCGCCGCGGACGGGACCGGAACCAGCTGGGAGCGGCTCCCCAGCCAATCCCGCAGCATCGCCACCAGCTCCGCCAGCGTCGGGGCCTCGTCCTGTGCCAGGTTGAAGGCCCGGCCCTGGGCCTCGGTCCGGCCCAGGATGGCGCACACGAACCGGGCCACCTCCCCGCCGTCGACGTGCCGAACCCGGTGGGTGCCGCCGTCGGGCAGGATCACCGGCCCGCCCTCGACCAGGCGCCACAGGTACGCCTCGAGGCGCCGGTGGTAGTCGAGCGGCCCGTTCACCATCGGGAGCCGGAGGCGCGTGGCCGGGAACCCCCCTTGCCCGGCCGCCGCCAGCGCGTCCTCGCAGTCGCGCTTCCAGACGCCGTACTCCCACTCGCGCACCTCGTCCGGATCGGCGGGCCGCTCCATCACCGGGCCGTCGTAGTCCTGCTCGCGCGACGGCACCGGGCAGCCCTGCCGCACCAGGTAGACCTGGCCCGTCGAGATCATCAGGTAGTGCCCGGTGCGGCCCTGGAACAGCGCGGCCGCGCGGCGCCCGTCCTCGCCGGTGAAGGCGGCCAGGTCGACGATGGCGTCGAAGGTGCAATCGGCCAGGCGCTGCTCGAACTCCGGGGAGGTGCGGTCGCAGCGGATGCGCTCGACGCGATCGCCGAAGGGGTCCCCGAGCTGGCCTCGGTTGAGCAGGGTGATGCGATGGCCTCCGGCCAGGAGGCGCCAGGTGACGAGTCGCCCGACGAAGCGGTTTCCGCCGATGAGGAGGACGTGCATGAGGGATCCGTGGCCGGCATCGAGGTGGGCGTCAAGGTCCTCCGTGGCGGGTTCGGATGAGCGCGCTTGCCCGCGACCCGTGATCCCGCCATGTATACCCCCGTGACCGGGCCCGCCCTCCTCCTCCTCGTCCCCACCACCAGCTACCGGCTCGACGACTTCCGCGCGGCGGCGGAGCGGATGGGGGTTCCGCTCTTGGTGGGGAGCGACTTCTGCCACCGCATCGAGGACGCCTACGGCCCGTTGGCGGGCCAGCTCTCGCTCGACTACCGGAGGCCGGCGCGCGCGGCGGAGCAGATCGCCGCGGCCGCCCAGGAACGGCCCATCGGCGGCATCGTCCCGGGCAGCGACGCCACCGCGGTGATCGCCGCGCTGGCCGCCGAGCGCCTGGGAATGCCCGCCAACCCGGCCGCGGCGGCGCGCCGGGCGGCCGACAAGCTCGCCATGCGGACGGCGCTGGCCGCCGCCGGCGTCCCGGTGCCGCGCTTCCGCGCCCACGCGCTCCAGGAGGATCCGGAGGCGGCGGCGCGCGCGGCCCGGTACCCGTGCGTGCTGAAGCCGCTCATCTTCTCGGCCAGCCGCGGCGTGATCCGCGCCGACGATCCGGCCGGCTTCGCGGCGGCCTGGCATCGCATCGCCGCGCTCCTCGCCGAGACGCGCGCGGAGCGGAGGCCGCGCGAGGACGGCGCCGGCGAGCGGCTGCTGGTCGAGGAGTTCGTGGCCGGTCCGGAGGTGGCGCTGGAGGGGCTGCTCCGGGGCGGGCGCCTCGAGGTCCTGGCGCTCTTCGACAAGCCCGATCCGCTCGATGGGCCCTTCTTCGAGGAGACGCTGTACGTCACCCCCTCGCGCCTCCCGCCGCCGCTGCAGGCGGAGGTGGCCCGGGTGGTGGCCGACGGCGCCCGCGCGCTGGGGCTCCGGGAAGGGCCGGTGCATGCCGAGGCGCGCCTGGGGTCCGACGGCCCGGTGGTGATCGAGATCGCGGCGCGCTCCATCGGCGGCCTGTGCTCGCGGACGCTGCGCTTCGGCGCCGGGCTGACGCTGGAGGAGGTGCTGGTCGCCCACGCCATGCGCCGGCCGCTCTCCGATCTCCGGCGCGAGGCGCGGGCGTCGGGGGTGATGATGCTCCCCATCCCGTCGCGCGGGATCCTGCACGGCGTGGCCGGCCAGGACCAGGCCCGCGCCGTGCCCGGCGTGCAGGACGTGGTCATCACCGCGCCGCGGGGGCGCGAGCTGGTGCCGCTGCCGGAGGGGGACAGCTACCTCGGGTTCCTGTTCGCCCGGGGCGAGACGCCCGAGGCGGTCGAGGCCGCGCTGCGCGAGGGGCACCGGCGGCTCCGCTTCGACATCCGGCCGGCGCTGCCGACCGTGGGCTGACGCCTGGTCCGGCGCGCTCCGGAGCCCGCGGCCGGATCTCGAGACCGGCGGCGCTGCCGGGCCCGCGTTCAGGTACACTGCTCCTCGACCGGTGAGCCGATCCCGCCGGTGGGGGAGGTCGCGTGAGGCGACATCGATCCGGATGGTGGGCGCTGCTGAGCTTGCTGCCGCTGGGGATGCTCGCCGCCGCACGACCGACCGTCGCCGCGGGCGGGACCGGCGCGGTGGTGCTCGTGGAGGAGCACTTCGACGAGACCCGTCCCATCCCGGCGCTCGGAACCTACGAGAAGCTGCCGACGGACCTGGTGGCGCGCGTCGGGCGGGGCGAGCGCTGGCACCTGATCGTCGGGCCGGGGTCGGCCGCCACCGCGCAGGTCGTCGGGGGCGTGGCGATGGTGCGCATCCAGCGCGCCGGGATGCAGCGGTACGCGGTGCAGCTCGCCTACCTCCCCGTGCGCCTCCAGCCGAGCCGTGCCTACCGGGTCACGTTCCGGGCCCGCGCGGAGCGGAGCGTCTTCACCACCTTCGACCTCACGCGCGTCGGACAGGGCTGGCACAGCTACTCGGGGCGGAAGGAGCTCGAGCTGGGCCGAGCCTGGGCCGAGTACGAGGTGAGGTTCACCACCGGCGCCTCCGAGTCCGACGAGGGGGCGCGGTTCGAGTTCAACTTCGGCGACGAGACCGACGTCGCGGCGTTCATCGACGACGTGCGGGTGGTGGAGGAGCGCTCCTGAGCATCCGGCGCCGCTCCAGCTCCCCGACCGTGGATGGTCTGGCTCAGCCCTGCCCGCTCTCCGTCAGCGCGTCAGACTGACGCGCGGTGGGCTCCGCTCAACAGAACCAGCTCTCGGTGAGGCGAGGCACGCGCCGCTGGTCGGGCGCGAGCACGCGCACGTGCCGGTGGGGAAGGCCGGCGGCGGCCAGCGCCAGGTCGCGGATCCGGCCGATGGTCGCGAGCGGTTCCTCGCGGCGGGCGGCGCCACCCTCGGCGGCCGCGGCGATCCTGGGCTGGAGCGCGTCCATGCGCGGGTCGGGGTGGCGCCAGCGCCAGGTGAGGCCGCTCCGATCGAGACCCTCGAAGGCGATGTCCGGCGCGCCCTCGAGCAGCGAGCCGGGCGGGATGAGCAGGCGGATGGAGAGCTGGACCGGGTCGAGGTGGGCGAGGAGCCCGCGCTCCGCGAACGTGGCCAGCAGGTCGAGCAGCTCGTCGAGGGTGCTCCAGGGCGTGAAGGGGAGCAGCGAGGGGCGCAGGGTCAGGCCCGCCTCCCGGCACAGCTCGAAGGCGCGCAGGGCGTCGGCGCGGGTGTGCCCCTTGTCCAGCCGCGCCAGCACGCGGTCCGAGAGCGACTCGACCGCCGAGGTGACGAAGAGGGCTCCGCAGCGGCGCAGCTCGGGGAGGAGCCCCGGGTGGCGGACCAGGTGCTCCACCTTGGCGGTGAAGTCGAAGGTGAGGTCGGGGAACCGCTCCCGGAGCGCCCGGGCGATGCGCAGCGCGTGCCCCGGCCCGTTCAGGAAATCCGGGTCGCCGATGGTGACGTGCTCGGCCCCGGCCGCCACCTGCCCGGCCACGTCGGCCAGGACCGTCTCGGCCGGCACCGCCACGAACCGTCCGCGGTAGACCGCCGGGATGGGGCAGTGCCGGCACAGGTGCTTGCAGCCGCGGCTGGCCTCCGTGTAGCCCGCCAGCCGCATGGGGCCGGCGCCGGGATCGAGGCGCGCGTAGCGGGACAGGGGCGGCAGGCCGGCGCGGCTCGGCACGGGGTAATCGAGCCGCCGCAGCGGCAGGCGGTCGGGGCCGCGGTGCAGGAAGCTCGACAGGTCGGCCTGGCCGCGCTCCATGGCCTCGGCCAGCGCCACCAGCTCGGCCTCGCACTCTCCCCCCAGCACCGCCACGGCGCCGGCGCCGGCCAGGAGGTCGGCGTGCAGCGGCGCATACAATCCGTGAAATGCGAGGCGCGCGGCCGGCGCGGCGGCCAGGGCCCGGCGCCCCGCCTCCAGCCCGAGCCGCAGCGCGGTGTGCATGGGCACGGAGATGGCGACGAGCCGCGCCCCGGCCGCCCGGGCCGGGTCGAGGGGCTCGACGGAGAGATCCAGGCAGGCCGGCCGGAAGCCGGCGCGCTCCAGGAACGCCGCCGGCAGGGCCAGGCCGTGAGGCGCGTGCCCCAGCTCGTAGGTGGAGATCAGCAGGATCTGGCCGGGGCCGCGCATGGCCGGCGCGGCATCAGCCCTTGGTGGGAGGCGGGCGGTAGTCCGGGGGAAGCTGGGCGCCCTCGCCGAAGAAGAACTGCTCGGCCTGCTGGTAGAGGATCTCGGAGGTGCGGGGATCGCCCGGCGAGAGACGGTACTCGTTCAGCACCATCTTGAAGTGCTCGAGCCAGAGCTTCCACGCCTCCTGCGAGATGCTTTCGTAGATCCGCTGCCCCAGCTCGTTCGGGAAGGGCTTGAAGGTCATGCCGGGAAGCTCGCGCCCGAGCTTCTTGCAGTGGACCATGCGTGCCATCCGCGCTCCTCGGTGCCCGGGCGGGAATCGCGCGGCCGCCCCGGCCGGCCGGAAACATAAGCAATCCCGGGCGGCTGCGCACTGTCGTTCGCGAGGAGGAGACGGAGGGACGCGGGATGGGCGCCCCGGGCCGATGCGTGGGAGAGGGGCGCCCTTCCGACGCCAGCCCCGCTGTCGCGGGCGCAGGCTCGGGGCGACCGGCCTCTCGACACGAGGCGGCGCACGGCGCGCGGGCCGCGCCGTGCGCCGCGAGACGGGACCACGCTACGAGAGCAGCGAGGTCGGCGAGACGGCCAGCGCCTTGGCCAGCGACTCCAGCGTGTCCAGCGGCGGCGTGCGCTGTCCGCGTTCCAGCATCGAGATGTACGAGACGGAGAGGCCCGCCTTGGCGGCGAGCGCCTCCTGGGAGAGCTTGCGACGGAGGCGCTCGCTCTTGAGGTTCACTGCAAACTTGTCGGCGAGACCGGCCATGGTTGCTCCTGCTTCGCGGGGAGTGAATCAGGGACTATCACTACAAGTCCCTCATGCACTGAGAGAGATAGCACTTCGAGCGAGGGCTGGCTATCCGCCCCGGTGTCCCCTGATTATCTGACCATGGACCGCGGCGCGGTCGAGGCCCCGCATTGTTGCGCCGGCGTCGCCCCTGGAAACGTTTCCGCACGGTGCGCCCGAGTGCACCGGTTGCGCCACTCGGGGGAGTCCCTGGGGTGCTGTTGCCCCGGGTTTCCACGTTTTAGCCCGCGAGAAAAGGGGTGGCTCGCGCGGTCCGCCGCGGGTCGCGCGTGCGCCACCGGCGCAGCGGCGGGCGGGGCACCGTCCCGCATTCACGGGGCGTGAGGAAGATCACACGAGGGGCGGACGGAGCACGATGGCGCGGACCGCGGCGCCGCGCCGGAGGCGAGTCGGTCCGGCGGGAAGGATCGCGAGCGCGTCGGCCCCGGCCAGCGAGGTCAGGTCGCCGCTCTGCTGCGTGCGGAGCGGCTCGGCCCACCCGAGCCCGGGTGTACCGGGGGGTGCAGTGAGGCGTACGCGCAGGTACACCGTCAGCTCCGCCGGCTTTTCCTGTGCGCGGGCCAGGCGCACCCAGGTCGAAACGCGGCCGTCGCCGACTCTCCCCGAGAGCGCCCGCAGCGCCGGCCGCACGAAGAGCTCGAAGGTGACCAGCGCGCTCGCCGGGTTGCCCGGCAAACCGAACACCACCTTGTCGCCCCACAGGCCGAAGGTGAACGGCTTCCCCGGGCGGATGGCCACCCGCCAGAACTGGAGCCGGGCTCCGGCGCGGCGGAGCGCGCCCCGCACCAGGTCCCGCGCGCCCACCGAGACGCCGCCCACGGTCAGGAGCACGTCCAGGTCTCGCGCGCCGCGCAGCGCCCGTTCCAGGCTGCCGGCGCGGTCGCGGACCGCGGGGAGCTTGCGCGCCTCGCCGCCGGCCTCCTGCACCGCCGCCACCAGGGCGACGCCGTTCGATTCCCGGATCTGCCCCGGGAGCAACCGGCGCCCGGGCGGGACCAGCTCGTCGCCGGTGGGCAGGATCACCACCCGCGGCCTCCGGTGGACCGCCAGCTCCCGGTGACCGAGCGCCGCGGCCAGCCCCACCACGGCGGGGTCCACCGCGGCCCCGGCCGCGAGCGCGACCGCGCCCGCGGGAAGGTCGGAGCCTCGCGCCCGGACGAACTGCCCCGGCGCGACCGCGCGATCCAGGATGACGGTCCGGCCCTGGCGCCGCACCTCCTCTTGCTTCTCGACGGCGTCGGCGCCGGGCGGCAGCGGGGCGCCGGTGGTGATCCGGCAGCACGCGCCCGGCGGCAGCTCACGCGCCGCGCCGTGGCCCGCGAAGACCTCGAAGGCCACCGGCAGCCGCGCACCGGGTTGCGCGTCGCCGGAGCGGAACGCGTACCCATCCATGGTCGACGCGGCGAACGGCGGGAGGTCGGCCTCGGCGGTCAGGTCCGTCGCCAGCGTTCGCCCCAGGGCCTTCTCGAGCGGAACGCGCTCGGCGGGCAGGGGTGCCAGGCGGGCGACGGCGCCGAGGATGCGCTTGCGAGCGGTATCGGGGGAGAGCACGGGGCGAGCATATCACCGCTCGGTCGAGCTGCGGGGGATGCAAACCTGGACCTGGACCTGGGACCAGATGGCGAGCTTCTCGCGCCCCCCAGCGCCCTCAAGAACCCCATGCGCCGGCGGCGGGCACGTGTAGACTCCGCCCCCAAATGGCTCCAGATCATGCCGCCACCCTCCGCGCCACCCTGCTCGCCGAGCTGGGCAAGGCGGCGGGGAAGCCCATCTCGGTGCAGGAGATCATGTCCCGGGCGCGCATCCATCCCGGCGAGCGCACCCAGGTGAAGCGCATGCTCCGGGACCTGACGCACGAGGGCGTGCTGCGACGCGACGCCAAGCGCTTCACCCTGCCGGGCGCATCGCCCGCCCCCTCCGCTGGACGAGGGCTGCAGCCGCCGCGGCGCCCGCTGCTGGCGGGCGGCCGACGCAACCAGGTGCTGGGCACCCTCAAGAAGCACCGCGACGGGTTCGGCTTCGTGGCCCGCCTCGATCGCAAGGGGGACGACGTGTTCGTGCCGCCCGACGAGGCGGCCCGCGCCCTCGACGGCGACCTGGTGCGGATCGAGATCGTGCCCGCCCGCGGCGGGCGGACGGCCGGGCGCCTGGTGGAGGTGGTGGAGCGGCGGCGCAGGCTGCTCATCGGCACGTATCACGCGCGCGGCCAGCAGAGCTTCGTCATCCCGGCCGACGCCGAGCTCCTGCAGCAGGTTCCCGTTCCGGAGAGCGACCGGGCCCGCGACGGCGAGGTGGTGAAGGTCGCGCTCGATCCCGGCAGCAAGGCGCTGGTGGGCGAGGTGGTGGAGGCCATCGGGCGGCCGGGCGAGCCGCGCGTCGAGGTGCTCAAGGTCGCGTATGCCCGGGGCTTCGGGGACGTGTTCCCGGACGTGGTGGGGGCCGAGGCGGAGAAGGTCCCGGACCACGTGCGCCCCGAGGACCGCGGGGGCCGCCGCGACCTGACCCATCTCCCCCTGGTCACCATCGACGGCGAGGACGCGCGCGACTTCGACGACGCGGTGTACGTGGAGCGGATCGCCTCCGGGAAGGGGCGGGGCGCCTTCCGGCTGGTGGTGGCCATCGCCGACGTGGCGCACTACGTGCGGCCCGGGTCGGCGCTCGACGCCGAGGCGGCCCGGCGCGGGACCAGCGTCTATTTCCCGGCGCAGGTCCTGCCCATGCTCCCCGAGCGGCTCTCCAACGGCATCTGCTCGCTCAACCCGGAGGTGGACCGGCTGTGCATGGTCGCCGACCTGACGGTGGAAGCGCGCGGACACGCCACCGCGGCCGAGGTCTATCAGGGCGTGATGCGGAGCGCCGCCCGGTGCACGTACACCGAGGTGGCCCGGGTGCTGGAGGGCGAGCGCGTCTCCGGGCGGGAACGCTTCCGGCCCATGTTCCAGCTCATGGCCGAGCTGCAGGACAAGCTCACCGAGATGCGCCGCCAGCGCGGCGCCCTCGATTTCGACCTGCCCGAGGCGAAGATCCTCCTCGACCCCGAGGGCCGTGTCACCGGCATCGAGAAGCGGCCCCGCAACCGGGCGCACCGCATCGTCGAGGAGTTCATGCTGGCCGCCAACGAGGCGGTGGCTCGCTGGTTCGGGGCGCGGGACCTGCCCACCATCTACCGTGTGCACGGCGTGCCCGACGAGGAGAAGCTGGAGGCCTTCCTGCAGCTCGCCGCCCAACACGGGTTCGCCGTCCCCGAGGTGCCGTCCGATCCGCGGGAGCTGAACGCTTTGCTGGAGCGCTTCCGGGGCCACGCGCAGCAGCGGGCCCTCAACCAGCTCCTGCTGCGGGCCATGATGCAGGCGGTGTACGCGCCGGACAACATCGGCCACTACGGGCTGGCCGCCGAGCACTACCTGCACTTCACCTCGCCCATCCGCCGCTACCCAGACCTGATGGTGCACCGCCTGCTCAAGGAGGAATGGGCTGCCCGCCAGGGCCGGGCCGTGAAGCGGACGCCGGCGGCGGCGCTGGAGGAGATCGCGGCCCTGTCCTCGGAGCGCGAGCGGGCCGCCATGGAGGCCGAGCGCGAGATCGCGGGCTACTACGCGGCGCTGTTCATGCGCGATCACGTGGGCGAGTCGTTCCAGGGGGTGGTCTCGGCGGTGACGGAGTTCGGCTTCTTCGTCGAGCTGCGGCCCCCCTTCGTGGAGGGGCTGGTCCGGGCCGAAGATCTGCCCGGAGCCTTCGAGCTGGATCCGGCTCGCCACGCGCTGGTGGACCGCGCCAGCGGCAAGGCCTTCCGGGTGGGCGACGAGGTCCGGGTGGAGGTCGCCAGCGCCAGCCCGGCCCGCCGCCAGATCACGCTGCGGCTCGAGGGCCAGGCGGGGGCGGCCGCGGGCGAGGCGGCCTCGCGGCGGCCGGCCCGGGCCGGACCGAAGCGGGCCCGGGCCGCGCACGGGGAGCGGCGGCCGGCGCCGCAGCGGGCGGCCCGGCGTGGCGACCGCTCGCAGCGAAAGCCGGCTCGCGGCGGCGGGCGCACCCAGGGCGCGCGCAGGAAGAAGGGCCGCAGGGGCCGCTAGCGGGGTGCGCCCGGCCCGATCCGCACCGAGCCGTCGGCCTCCTCGCGAACCCACAGCCCGCGCCGGTCGAGCGCCGAGAAGAACTCCTCCCAGCCGCAGCGGCCCTCGCGCTCGCCCGCCGGCACCAGGGTGGGGACCCCGCCGCGCAGGGCCGGGGAGAGCTGGCGGCGGCCCGCCAGGTGGAGGATGTCGCCGCGATCGCGGGTCGAAATGGAGCTCACGGAAGGCCTGAACGCGGGAGTCGGTGGGGTCCCGAACCTGAACGTAGACGTAGATCTGGACCTGGACGTGGGCGTGGACGAAAACGGGTAGCCTCGGCAAGCCGTCCACGTCTACGTCTACGTCCATGTCCACGACCACGACCACGTTCGTTCGCGGAACGGAACCGTGAACGCCCTGCACTGGCTACTGGTGGTCTCCGCCTCGGGGGCGGCCGGCGTGATGAACGCGATCGCGGGGGGCGGCACGCTCCTCGCGTTCCCCGCCCTGCTGGCCGTGGGCCTCTCGCCCATCGCTGCCAACGTGACCAACACGGTGGCGCTGTGCCCGGGGCAGCTCTCCTCGCTGTGGGCGTACCGGGGGCACCTGGCCGACGAGCGGCGCCGGGCGGCGGTGCTGTCCGTCCCCGCGGTCCTGGGCGCGACCATCGGCTCGCTCCTGCTGCTGTGGCTCCCGGAGAGGGCCTTCGCCGCGGTCGTGCCCTGGCTGATCCTGTTCGCGTGCGTGGTCCTGGCGCTGCAGGGGCCGCTCAAGGCGCTGGCCGCACGGCACGTGGGAGGCAACCACCCCGCCGTCCACTGGGTCGTGCAGCTCCTCATCTCGATCTACGGCGGCTACTTCGGCGCGGGCATGGGAATCCTGATGCTGGCGGCCATGGGCGTCCTCATCCCCTCGAGCATGCAGCACGCCAACGGCCTCAAGATCCTGTTCGGCACCCTGACCAACGGAGTGGCCGCCGTTCTCTTCGCCTTCGACGGCCGCGTCGACTGGCCGGTGGCGCTGGTGATGGCGCTCGCCTCGATCGCCGGCGGCGTCCTGGGCGGGCTGCTGGCGCGCCGCATGGCCCCGACCGCCATGCGCGCCTTCGCCATCGGCGTGGGGGTGTTCGCCGCGGGCAAGATCCTGCTGGTGGGGTGAGCCGCGTCGGAGCTCAGGGAAGCGGCTCGTCGCCCCGCATGGCGCGCCCGATCGCGGTCGCGATCTCGGGATCGCCGGGGGAGAGCGAGAGCGCGCGGCGCAGCAGGGCCAGGGCGCCGTGCGGACGGTGCGCGTCGAGCTCCGCCATCCCGAGCTTGAAGAGGGTGTCCGCCTCGGGCGAGCGCGGTCGGGCCGGGGAGCGCCAGCCGACCCCGGCCCCGACGAAATCGGGCGCGGGCGGTCCGTCGTGCCGGGCCGCGTCGGTGCGCTCGGCCGCCGGAGCCGGAGGGGGCGGAACGGACCTCGCCACGCGCGGGGCCGGCGCGGTGGGCCGGACCGGAGCCGGCGGGGCCATTCGAGCCGGGGGCTGCGTGGGCGTCCGGACCGGTGCGGGCGGGTGCGGGACGGCCGGCGCCGCCTGGGAGCGGGCAGGCGCGCCGAGCGGCGGAGGCTTCGGGGTGGCGACCGGTGTGTCGTGCGGGTCGACGTCCTCCGAGACGCGCCGCGACCGCGGGCCGGCCGCGATCGGGATCTTGGCGGTGATGCGCCCAGGGACGGGGGTGGGGGTGCGCACCGGCGCCGCCGCGGGCGCGCCCTCCGCCGCCGGGCCGCCCCCGTTCGACGCCGCGGCGCCTGCCAGGTCGGATCCGGCCCGCAGCGGCTCGCCCAGGACGTGCTTCCAGGCCACCGGGTGCGCCGCGTCCGCGCGCGAGAGGGTGATGTGCCCCCGGGCCAGCAGCGTGAACAGGGCGCGCTGCATGCGCGGCCAGGTCCGGGAGAGCGCGGTCCTGAGCTCACCCACCCGCACCCCCGCGCCCACCGTGCGCAGCACCAGCACCTCGTCCTCCCGGAACTCCGGGAGGCTCGGGACGGTGCCGAGGAAGATCATGGCATCGACCGCCAGCCGCTCGTGCGGGCGGCGCCCGGCGAAGACGTCGGGCATGGCCTGCCGCAGCCCCTCCATCCAGCGCGCCGCCCCGGGCAGCGCCATGGCCGCGTAGGCGATCCCGACGTGCCAGGGCGGCTCCGCGCTGACCCAGGCGACGCGCCCGTCCACCCGCAGCGTCATGGAGTAGCCCGGCGCGCTCAGCGCCAGGCCGACGACGTCGCCGCGCTGCGCGGGGGCGGGCAGGACCACCTGGCACCCGCGGGAGCCGATGTCCTCCGTGGTGGTCTCGATGGCGCCGGAGGCGAGGAACACACGGGTCCTGCAGCGGACCGGCACACGCGGGACGCGGCGCGGGTTCTCCAGATACTCCGGCATCGTGGCCGCATGTTACCGGACGAGCAGTCACGACCGTGCCACATTTCCTGCTGTCACTGGCGGGCCGGTCGCCGCCCGGCGGGACAGCCGCCGCCGTGCGGGCGCGCGCAGCGGTCCCGCCTCGGCGGCCATGTCGGGAGGCGGTCGCTCAGCCGGCCCGGCTCGCCGCCGCGGTGAAATAGATGAGGGCCTCGAGCGCGTTGGTGGTGGTGAGAAGTCCTACCAGGTCGCCTTTTGCGTCCATCACCAGCACGCCGTTCAGCTTGCGGTCGTGCAGAAGGCGGGCGGCATCCGCCAGCGGGGTGTCGGGCGTGACGGTGTGCGGGGTCGGGTTCATGGCCTGCCGCACGGGGGTGCGGGAGAGCAGGTAGTGCAGCTCCCACTGATCGAGCGCCGTCCCCTTGGCCGGCATGTACCCGAGCAGCATCTTCTCGGTGACCAGGCCCACCAGCCGCCCGGCCCGCATCACCGGCAGCCGGCGGATGTTCTTCTCCTTGAGGAGGTGGATCGCCTCCATCACGGTGGCGTCCTCCTCGATGGTGATGGGGCTGGGGGTCATCCAGTCTCCGACCGTCAGCTTGTTCGGCTTCATGGTCATATCCCCAGGTAGGCCTTCTTGACGTGCGCGTTGGCCAGGAGCTCCGGCCCGCTGCCGGTGAGGACCACGCGCCCGGTCTCCAGGACGTAGGCGCGGCTGGAGACGCGCAGCGACTGGTACACGTTCTGCTCCACCAGCAGCACGGTGGTGCCCTGCTGGTTGATGGTGCCGATGACCTCGAAGATGTTGCGGGTCAGGAGCGGCGAGAGCCCCAGCGACGGTTCGTCGAGGAGCAGCAGCTTGGGGTTGGCCATGAGCCCGCGGGCGATGGCCAGCATCTGCTGCTCGCCCCCGGAGAGCGTGCCGCCCAGCTGCGCGCGGCGCTCGGCCAGCCGCGGGAAGAGCGTGAAGGCCCGCTCCAGGTTGCGGGCGCGATCGCGCCGGGCGGCCGGGAGGAAGGACCCCATGCGCAGGTTCTCGAGGACGGTCAGCTCGGGGAAGATCCGGCGCCCCTCGGGCACGTGGACGATCCCCAGCCCCACCACCTGGTGCGGCGGCATGCGGCGCAGGTCGGCCCCCTGGAACTCCAGCTTCCCGGCCGCGGGCCGGAGCAGGCGCGAGACGTTCCGGAGCAGCGTCGACTTGCCCGCGCCGTTGCCGCCCAGCACCGAGACCACCTCGCCCTCCCGCACCTCCAGGTCCACGTCCCAGAGGACGCGCAGGTCGCCGTAGGCGAAGGAGAGCTGCTCGACGCGCAGCATTCAGGGCGCCTCCCCGAGGTAAGCGGTCACCACGTCGCGGTTCTCGACCACCTCGGCGGGCGTTCCCTCGGCCAGCTTCTCGCCCGAGTTGAGCACCACGATGCGATCGGAGACCCGCATGATGGCCCGCATGTCGTGCTCGATGACCATCTGCGTGAGGCCGGCGTTCTTGAGCACCAGGATGAGGTCGATGATCTCGTCCGACTCGGCCGGGTTGAGCCCGCCCATCACCTCGTCCAGGAGGACCAGCTCGGGCCGGGTGGCCAGGACGCGCGCCATCTCCAGCTTCTTGCGCTCGCCGATGGGCAGCCCGCCCGCCAGCGCCGCGGCGCGGCGGTCCAGGCCCACCACCCGCAGCTGCTCCAGCGCCTCGGTGCGGGCCGCGTCCAGGGTCCGCGCCCGGGAGAGCGCCCCCACCATCACGTTGTCGAGCACCGTCATCTTCGCCAGCGGGCGGACCTTCTGCCAGGTGCGGACCAGCCCCAGCCGGCAGATCCGGGCGGGCGACAGCCCGTTCAGGCGCACGCCGCGGAAGCGGATGTCGCCGCGATCGGGGGGGTGGAACCCGGTGATGCAGTTGAAGAGGGTGGTCTTCCCCGCGCCGTTGGGGCCGATCAAGCCCAGGATGATCCCCCGCTCCACGGAGAAGGAGACGTCGGAGTTGGCGGCCAGGCCACCGAAGAACTTGGAGACGTGCCGGATCTCGAGCAGGGGCATGGGGCGCTCGGGTCAGGGTGCGGGCGCGGCCGCGGGCGGAGCTTCGGCCCGCCGGCGGAAGGCGCGGCGGCGGACCAGGCCGGCCACGCCGTCGGGCGCGAAGAGGATCATCACCACGATGAGCAGGCCGTACACCAGCAGGTGCGCCTGCGAGAGGTAGCGCTGGATGAAGTCCACCAGCCCCGAGCCGGCCGGCAGGAGGCCCACCGTCACCAGGCCGCGCGGGTTGCGCAGCACCTCGTCGAGCGGGACCAGCAGCATGGCGCCGATGACCGGGCCCTCCACCGTTCCGATGCCGCCCAGGATGCAGACCAGCACCATCTGGACGGAGATGTCGAGGCCGAAGGCGGCGCTCGGGTCGACGAAGCGCGAGAAGCCGGCGAACACCGCGCCGGCCATCCCCGTCAGCGCCGCCGAGATGGCCAGGGCCACGTTCTTGTTGAACGAGAGAGAGATCCCCAGCGAGTGCGCGGCGTCCTGGTCCTCGCGGATGGCCAGCAGCCGGTACCCCAGCGGCGAGCGGCGCACCAGCCGGCTCACCGTGACCGCCAGCACCGCCAGGACCAGGGTGAGATAGTAGAAGGGGCGCTTCCCGGCGAAGTCGAGCTGCAGGCCCAGGACGTGCAGCGTCGGGACGTCGGCCACCACGAACCCCTCCGCGCCACGCGTCAGCCCGCGGAAGTGGAGGGCGGCCAGGCGCATGATCTCGGCCACCGCGATGGAGGCCAGCACGAAGTACGGGCCGCGCAGCCGGAAGGTGATGCTGCCGATCACCAGTGCCACCGCCACCGCGGCCAACATGGCCAGCGGCAGGCTCCACCAGGGCGCCACGTGGAAGTACTCCAGCAGCATGACCGCCGTGTAGGCGCCGGTGCCGAAGTAGGCGGCGTGGCCCACCGAGTACTGTCCGGCGTAGCCGCCGATCAGGTTCCACGCCGATCCCTGCAGCACCGCCAGGAAGAGGATCACCCCCATGTGCAGCGGGTAGGGCTTGGTGATCGCCACCGGGAAGAGCGCCAGGAACAGCACCAGCAGCGCCGCCGGAAGGAAGGGCAGCAGCCGGCCGGCGACGGAGCGATCCGGGGAGGTGGCGGGATCGGGTCGGGAGGGGGCCATGGCATCAGGCGCGCGTCTTGCCGAGGAGGCCGGACGGCTTCACCAGCAGGAGCACCAGGAAGAGGACGAAGACCACCAGCTCCTTGAGCCCGCTGGCCACGTACACCGCCGCCAGCGATTCGACCACGCCGATGAGGATCCCGCCCAGCGTCGCGCCGGCCACGCTCCCCATGCCCCCCAGCACCACGATCACGAAGGCCTTGAGCGTGAAGGCCGAGCCCACCTGCGGGAAGATGTAGTAGGTGGGCGAGACCAGCGCGCCGGCCGTGCCGGCCAGGGCCGCGCCCAGCCCGAAGGTCAGCACCGACATGCGCTGCACGTTGATGCCCATGAGCTGGGCCGCCTCGCGGTCCTGGGCGGTGGCGCGGATGGCCTGGCCGGTGTCGGTCTTGAGCAGGAACAGCACCAGCGCGGCGGTGATCGCCACCGTGATGACGAACGAGATCAGCAGCGGCTCGGAGACGGACAGGCCCAGCAGGCTGAAGCTGGCCGACGAGTACGCGGTGGTCAGGATGCGGTAGTCGGAGGTGAAGGCCAGCATGACCCCGTTGGACATCACCAGGCCCAGCCCGATGGTGAGCAGGATCTGGTTCTGCGGCAGCGTTCCCAGCATCCGGTTGATGACGGCGGTCTGGAGGGCGGCACCCCACAGGAACAGCAGCGGCGCCACCACCACGATCGACAGGTACGGGTCCCAGCCCAGCCTGGTGAAGAGGATCCAGGTGGCGTACATGCCCAGCATCACCAGCTCGCCGTGGGCGAAGTTGATGACCCGCATCACCCCGAAGATCAGGGTGAGGCCGATGCCGATGAGGGCGTAGACGCCGCCCACCAGCACGCCGCTCAGGACCGATTGCAGGAAGAGGATCATGCCGCGCTCGTGGGGCGGGCCGGCCGGACGCCGGCGCACCCCCGGGGCGATGATCTCACTTCCAGCCGGGGAACGGGTAGATCGCCTTGCGCTTGGCGAACTCCTTGGGGAAGACCGTCTGCGATCGCCCGTCCTGGTACTGGACCACCGGCATGACGTGGCGGTTCTGGTTGGTGAACCCCTCGTACGCCTCGAACTTGACGTTGCCCATGATCCCGGTCCAGCTTCCGGTCGCCAGGATGTCCCGCGTCCTCTTGGGATCGCCGGCGGCCTTGGCCGCGGCCTCCCCCGCGATCCGGACGGCCTCGTAGGCGCAGGCCGCGTGGTAGGTGGGCTTCTTGCCGAACCGCGACTCGTAACGGGTCGCGAACTCGCCGGCCCCCGGCCAGCCGGTGTCCGGGGTCCACTGCGTGACCGAGAACACCAGGTTGGAGATGGCGTGCTCGCTGTCGAACTGTGCGGTGTCGAACCCGGCGCCGCCGCCCAGGAACGCCTGGGGCGTGAGGCCGATCTCGCGCGACTGGCGCATGAGCAGGATGGCGTCGGCCACGTAGGAGACCATGAACACCAGGTCGGGGTTCAGGGCCTTGATCTTGGAGAGCGTGGAGCGGTAGTCGGGCGCGCCCTTCTGGTAGGCCTCGTCCGCCACCACCTTGAGCCCCTTCTTCACCGCCAGCTCCTTGCCTGCGCTGGAGACCGAGGTGCCGAAATCGCTGGCCTCGTAGATGAAGGCGATGGTCTTGGGCTTGCCCAGCGCCAGGGTCGCGTCCAGCAGGGCCTCGGCGTAGACGTGCGCCGGCGCGTTGAGCCGGAAGACGTACGACCTGCCGGCGCGCGTGATCTCCTCCTTGGCCGAGGCCGGGATCACCATCGGGACCTGGTACTGCTGGGCGAGCGGCGCGACCGCGTTGGAGCTGGCGGAGGTGTAGGGCCCGACCACCGCGGCCACGCCCTCGCCGGTGGCGAGCTGCTCCATGGCGCTCATGGCGTTCTGCTGCTTCCCCGCGTCGTCCTGCTTGAGCAGCTCGACCTCGATCCCCTTCTTCTTGAGGTCCTCCACCGCCAGGTCGGCGCCGTTGGTGAGGTTCTCGCCGATGGGCGCCTCCGGGCCGGTCATCGAGTTGATGAACCCGAGCTTGATGGGGGCGGCGCGAGAGGCGGCCGGAAGGCCGACCAGCGAGAGCAGGGCGAGGGTGAACGCGGGGCGAAGGAGCCTCTCGAGCATGTTGTTCCTCCGGAAAGCACAGGATCCTATTCGATGCCCGCAGAGCCGGTCACGCACCCCATCCAGGTTTCCCGGGTGCAATGTGGCGGATTCCAGGGCGAGGGAAGGCGGCCGCTTGCGCGGAGATGAAAGGGCCGCCGAGTTGACTCCCGGCGGCCCCCCTGTTGCGATTCTCGGCACTGCCGCGCGGCGCCGCCGCGTGCACTAGAAGCCGTACCGGATGCCCAGGCCGAGCGCCTGGGGATCGGCGCCGGCCGGAGTCTTCCCGGCGATGTCGGGAGCGCCGGCGGTTCCGAAGGTGTACTGCGCGCGCTTCTCGTTCTGGATGATCGTGTAGTGCACGTAAACCTGGGCGGTCTTCGCCAGCCAGTACGCGTACCCCACCGCCAGGTCCCAGGCGCCGTAGTTCGACGTGTCGGAGGCGGCGCCGCCGGCCAGGGAGGCCTTGCCCTTGGCCGCCACGGAATACCGCGCGCGGATCTCGTTGTTGCCGATGCGGTGCTTGGCGCTCACCTGCCAGGCGAGGCGGTCGTACTTCTTCACCGCGCCGGCTGGCGCATCCGACTGCTCGTAGATGAGCTGCTCGACCATGGCGCCGGCCGTGGTGGTGCCCGCCGACCAGCCCAGCTCGTAGCCGGCGGCGACGTGCCAGGCCTGGTCGGTGGAGTGGATGGCGGCGGTGGCCGTCCCGGCGGTGTTGCCGACGGTGGCGCCGAAGGTCGAGTTCAAGGACGCGGAGTTGGTCGCGCTCGTGACGGGGTTGAGGGCCACGAGCCCGAACGCGTCGCGGTGATTCTCGTACGCGGCGCCCACCGAGAGGGGGCCGTTGTCGTAGTTCACCGCCGCCGAGTAGAGGGTCGGGTCCTGGGTGCCGCTCGGGTTCTTGAAGTAGTCGGCGCCGTACGCGAGCTTGAAGCTCAGCCCCGACCACTTCGGCGAGTGGTAGGCGACGGTGTTGCTGAGGCGCACGGCGAAGCTGGCGACGGGCGTGGCCGAGCCGGTGACCCAGCCGCTGGTCTTGGTGTTGAAGCCCGGGCTGGTCATGATCGACTCGAAGTCGTACACGTCGGTGGCGTAGAAGGGATCGTCGGCCTTGGTGCCGAAGATGGTCGCCTTGTAGGGCGTGTCCCAGTTCCCGTAGAAGAGCGTGCCGTAGACGGGGCTGCCGAGGCCGATCCGGCTGTTGCGGCCGCAGATGCCCGCGGTCCCCACGCCGTTCAGGGCGGCGCTGGTCTCGCACTGGTAGACCACCTGCAGGCCATGGAGCACGTCGAGGGTCCCCCGGATGCCGATGTTGGACGAGTCGGGGGAGACCGCGGTCCGCGACTTCACGTTGGCGGCTCCGACGGTGGCACCCTCGGCCTTCGTGTACTGGAAGTTCACGTTGAGCGTGCCGTAGATGGTGAACGGCAGCTTGAACGCCTCGGCGGGCTTGGGGGGCTCGGCGGGCTTGGGCGGCTCGGGGGGCGGCGGCTGCTCGGTCTGCTGCTGCGCCAGCGCACCGGTGGCGAGGGCCGCGGCGGCAGCTGCGGCGAGGAGTTGTCTGAGGGACATGGGCTCCGGGCGTGCGGCCAGCCGTCCGGCCGGCGCCAGGAGGGCGCCGGGGCTTCGGCCGCTCGCCCGTCCTAGAGACCCTGGGTCGGGGAGGGAAGGGCCCGAGGGGACCGTCTGCCCACCAGGGCCGAGTGGCGACGCCACACCCGGGGGCATCCAAATGAACCCTTAGTGACGAAGCGTGACGACGGTCACCGCATCGCCACCCTCGTGACGATCTCCGGGTCGGAACGCGCCCACATAGGGCGAAGCTGAGAGGTGGTCTCGCAGTGCTTGCTTGAGGGCGCCGGTGCCGTGGCCGTGCAGGATGACCGCGCTCGGCTCGCCGCCGGCGTAGAGGCCATCCAGGAACCGGTCCACCTCGCGAATCAGCTCCTCGACCCGCAGTCCGCGGACGTCGAGGCGGCGCTCGGGGACGAACACCGCCCCGGCGCGGGCCGCGTCGGCGGCGGCCAGCTTCTCCCCGCGGGTGCGCGCCAGGGTGGCCTCCCGGGCCCGCCCCACCAGCGGCACCAGGTCCGCCAGCGGGCGGCGCACCTTGATGGCGCCGGCGCGGACCAGGGCCTCCTCCGCGTCGACCTCCACCACCTCGCCCTCCTGTCCGAGCGACGCGATGCGGACCCGCACCCCGGGGCGGATCTCGACCCCGGGCAGGGCTTCCGCCCCCGCCTCGGCGCGCGCCTGGGTCGAGCGGGCCGCCTGGTCCACGGTGGCGTGCCAGGCGTCCAGCTGGCGCATGGCCTCGGAGGCCTTGCGGGGCGAGGGCGCCGCCTGGAGCGCGGCCACCAGCTCGGCCACCTGGGCCCGGGCGGCCTCGATCTCCTCAGCCAGCTCCGCTCCCATCCTGGCGGCGGCCTCGCGCTGGGCGCGGCGGGCGGCCTCCTCGGCGGCCCGGGCCCGCTCCTCGGCCGCCTGTGCCCGGGCGGCGGATTCCTCGGCGGCGCGCCGCTGGCGCTGGAGCGCGGCCCGCTCGGCGTCGAGCGCATGCAGGGCCTCGCCCAGCGCGCCCCCCTGGCCGGCCCGGGAGGCGCGGGCGCGCTCCACCACCGCGGCCGGGATGCCGACCCGGGCCGCGACCTCGATGGCGGACGAGCTCCCCGGGGTGCCGAGGTGGACCTGGTAGGTGGGCACGAGCTTCTCGGCGTCGAAGCCGACCCGGGCGTTGGCGAAGCGCCGGTCCACCAGCGCCAGGGCCTTGAGCTCGTCGAGGTGGGTGGTGACCAGGACGGTCGCGCCCTTCTCCACCAGGGACTCCAGGATGGCCGCCGCCAGCGCGGCGCCCTCGCGCGGATTGGTGTCGGCGGCGATCTCGTCGACCAGCACCAGCGAGCCCGGCACCGCCCCCTCCAGCATGTCCTTCACCGAGGTGAGGTGGGCCGTGAAGGTGGAGAGGTCCTTGGCCATGTCGCCGCGCTCGTCGACGGCCGCGTTCACCTCCAGGTAGAAGGGCAGGCGCGACCCGGCGGCGGCGGGGACCGGCAGCCCGGCCCGCAGCATGAGGGCGGAGACGCCCACCGCGGTGATTGCCACCGTCTTGCCGCCGCCGTTCGGGCCGGAGACGATGAGCGCCCGGCTGGGCGGCTCGAGGCGGACGTGGCTGGCCACCACCTTCTTGCCCTGCAGCACCAGGATGGGATGGCGCAGCGAGAGGAGCTCGAAGCCGCCCGCCGCCGGGGACGCCTCCGGCGCATGCGCGTCGAGGTCCGAGGCCAGCACCGCCTCGGCCTGGCACAGGTCGAGCTGCGCCAGCGCCTGGAGGTCGCGGGCCAGGGCGCCGCTGCCCGAGGCCAGCGCCTCGGAGAGCTCGCGCAGGATGCGCTGCTCCTCCTCGGCCGCCACGGCGCTGGCGATGGAGAGCTCGTTGCCCAGCTCCACCATGGAGTCGGGCTCGACGAAGAGGGTCTGGCCGGACTGGGAGGCGTTGTGGACGATGCCCGGGACCTGGCTCCGGTCGCTGGCCAGCACCGGCAGCACGTAGCGCTCGTTGCGGATGGTGAAGTAGCGGTCGCGGAGGTGCCGCTGCATCTCGGCGTCCTCGAGGAGCACCTCCACCTGCGCCTTGAGCGCCCGGTGCAGCCCGCGGCCGCGCTCGCGGGCGGCGGCCAGCGCCGGGCTGGCCCGATCCGAGATGGCGCCCGAGGGCTCGATGGCGCGCTCGATGCGGTCGGCCAGCCCGGGATCGGCGGTGATGGGCTCGGCCAGGGCCCACAGGCGTGGGAGCTCGGCGGCGCGGTCCTGCAGGACGGTCCGGGTCCGGGCGGCGGCGCGCGCCAGCGCGGCGCACTCGCGCAGCGCCAGCGGCTCGAGGACGCCGCCCTTGCCGACCCGGATGAGGTGCTCCTCGACCTCTCCCACCCCCGAGAGCGGAAGGGAAAGCCCTGCCTCCGAGAGAGCCCGCGCCTCCTCGACCCGGAGGAGCGATTCACGCGCCGCGGCCTCGTCCGGCAGGAAGGGGAGCGAGAGGGCCGCCCGGCGCCCGGCCGGCAAGCGGCAGCGGCTCGACAGCGCCTCGAGGACGTGGGACCAGCCCAGCTCGCGAAGGGTGTCCGAGGCGCGCATGCCGGCGACTCGATACCCGTTCTCGGGCCGCAGCGCCAGAGGAGAAGGACGCTCCCAGCGGCCCGCACCAGGGGCGGCGACAGGGTGGGGGTCCTGCGCGGAGCGCGGGGGAGGGGCGGAGCCCCCTCCTCGCTGGGTGCCGCGCAAGCCCGCCTTCCGCAGTTGGCTCGACGGGCGGGCGCAGCGCGGCGGGACCCAGCGTGGCAGGGGTGGGGCCCCAGGAGCTTTGCTCCTGGGGCGGGGGCGCAGCCCCCGCGTGACGGCCGCTTGGCCGTCCGGACCGGGTGCCTACATTGCGCTGCGGAGGACCATCGTGCAGCAGCACCCCGGCACACAGTTCGCGCGCGGCCACCTCCGGCTGGCCAGCGCACCGGTCCGCCACGGCCCCGGCCGACGCCTGGGGAGGCACGTGCGGGCCTGGCTGACGCTTCTCGCCGCCTTCCTGGCCACGCTGGCGGCCTGGTTCATGGCCGCCCTGGCGCTCCTGCCCCTTCTCGTCCGGCGCGCACCGGTGGGGCGCAGGCTTCGCCAGCGCCCGCCGCGGGAGGCGCGGATCATCCCGTTCCAGCCCAGGCGGCGTGCCTTGCCGCGCTGAGCGTCGCCGTGCGGATCGGCATCGTCACGGAGGAGTACTGGCCGTCGGCGGGGCCGGTCGCGGAGCAGGTCCAGCAGTTCGCGCGCGAGGCCCGGCGGCTCGGGCACGCGGTCAGGGTGTTCACCGGGGCCATCCCCGAGTTGCGCAGGGGGGCGCCGCGCCGGTCCCGCTGGCGCGGCTCGCCCTCCTCCCGGTCCGAGCTCCGTCCCTCCCTGCTGGAGGGCGACGTCATCCGCCTGGCGCGCAGCCGCAGGCTGCTCCTTCCCGGCGGGGCGCGCCGCATGGCGGGCGGGTTCGGGGTGGGGACGGCGCTGCGCAACGCCCTGGCGGGCGAGCGCCTCGACGTGGTCCACGTGCACGCGCCCCTCTCACCGGTGCTGCCGCTGCTGGCCCTCCACCACGCCACCGGACCGGTGGTGGGCACCTTTCACCATCCGTACCGTCCGGGCTTCCTGGGCCGCCTGTTCGATCGCCGCCTGCAGCGCTACCTGGATCGCCTCGAGGCGGTGGTGGTCACCTCGCGCGCCGGCCTGGCCAGCCTGCCGGAGCGGGTCCGCGGCGATCTGCGGGTGATCCCGCCGGGCGTGGACGTGGAGCGGCTGGCGCGCGGCTGCCGCATCCGCCGCTACCAGGACGGAAGGCTGAACGTGCTCTTCGCCGGCGCCCTCGAGCCGGGGTGCGGTCTGGACGTGCTCCTGCCGGCGGTTCACCGGGCCTGGTGCCACGCCGAGGTCCGCCTGCTGGTCGTGGGCGACGGGCCGCTCCGGGCGCGCTACCGGGCCCAGGTGCCCCGCGGGATGGAGGAGGACGTCGTGTTCGCGAATCCGCCCGCCGAGTCGCGGCCGGACTGGTTCGCCAGCGCCGACGTGTGCTGCGTCCCGGGGGCGGCCCAGGACCAGGTGCTGGAGGCCATGGCCGCCGGCCGGCCGGTGCTGGCGGCCGACGTCGAGCCCAACCGCGAGCTGGTGCGGCACGGACGCGAGGGCGAGCTGCTGCCGCCCGGGGACGCGGGCGTCTGGGCGCGCTGCCTGGTGCGCATGGCGCAGGAGCCCATCCGCGGGGCCGCCTACGGCGAGCGAGGGCGGGCGGCCGCCCAGCGCTACGGCTGGCCGGGGATGGCGAGGGAGATCCTCAACCTGTATCGAGCGATCGGGGTGAGGGGGTAGTCAACCCGAACCCAAACCCGTGCCTGAACCCGGAGCCCGCCACCCGTGATCAGAGTCCCGTGTCCCCTGGCCCCTGGCCCCTGATCCGGGAGCACGGGCCACGGGCCTGGGGACTCGGGACGCGGGCGACGGGTCAAGGATGACGGGTTCAGGTTCGGGTTCGGGTTCGGGTTCGGGGAGCGCCGCTACTCCACCCTGTACACCCGCGCCGTCAGGTTCACGACGTACCGCGGGTTCATGCGCGTGAGCAGCCGATCCACCAGGCTCGGCTCGAACACGCCCAGCAGCTCCAGCCGCGGGAAGAGCGCGCGCAGGCGCGCCTGGCGTCCCTCGAGATCCTCGTCGCCCTCGATGATCGCGTAGTTGGGGCGCGGGCCCGACGCCAGCGCCTCCTCGAGGTCGGGCGGGGCGGTGCCCGGGACGATCAGAACCACCGGCGCCCGCCGGCCCAGGTAGAAGCGAGGGACGTAGGGCGGACCGCCCTGGCTCTTGTCGACCAGCAGCGCCCGGACGTCCCCGCGCGCCCGCAGGAACGCGAGGGGGGTCACCAGGGCGCGCTTGGAGAAATCGGTGGTGAACAGCGCCAGCAGCACCAGGTTCACCGCCCAGAACCAGACCCACAGGCCGCGCCACGCCCGGGGCAGCCGGCGGAAGGCCGCCCAGGCCTCCGGCAGCGAAGCTGCACCGACCGCCCCGAGCACGAGGAGCGCCGGAAGGACCGGCAGCAGGAACCGCTCCTGCTTGCCCGGGTAGGCGGAGTGCAGGACCAGGAACGCCAGGACGGGCCAGAAGATCCGCGGCGCGCTGCGGGCCGTGCGCAGGAACCCCCACAGGAGCACCAGGCTGGTCGGCGGGATGAGCAGGCCCGCCAGCGTCCCCAGGTACTGGTGCCAGGGCCCGCGGGGGAACTGGGCGATGTTGGCCGGATCGGAGTTGAAGGCGAGGTAGGCCAGGACGGAGGAGAACGGGCGCCCGTACCCGATCCAGTCGCTGCCGCCCTGCAGCACGGCGGCCGAGATGGCGAAGCCTCCGGCCAGCGCCAGCGCCTCACGGGGGCGCCGCTGCAAGAGCAGGACCGCGCCCAGCGCGGCCGGCACGACGGCCGTCTGGAACCGGAGCGCGAAGGCGAGGCCGAACCAGAGGCCGGCGCGGAACAGCTCGCCGGGCCGCGGCCGCCCGGGGTCGCGCACCGCGAGCCACAGGCCGGCCAGGAGCGGCGGCTGGCACACCACCTCGGCCAGGTCGCGCACCGCCGTGAACGGCGCCAGCCAGAACCCCGCCAGCAGCAGGCCGGCCCATCGCGCACCCCGCGGGCCCGTCAGCGCCTGCGCCAGCCGCACCCCGTAGCTCACCCCCACCAGCGACCAGGCCGCGTGCAGCAGCCGGACCACCAGCATCCGCGCCTGAGGGTCGTCGATGCCGATTCCCTCCAGGAGCCGGAACACCAGCCAGTGGAGGCCTGGATAGAGCAGGCTGCGCCAGGACCCGGTCTGGCCCAGCCAGTCGCGGGCGCCCTCGAGCCATCCCTGGGCGATCTCCACCACCTCGAAGTGGTCGTCGTGGAAGGCGAACCCGGGGGAGGCGAGCGCCGCGATGACCCGCAGCAGACCTCCCAGCGCCAGGGCGGCCGCGAGCGGATGCGCCTCCCAGGCCCGGGCCAGCCGCGCGGCCGCGGAAGGGGCGGGGACGGCCGGCGCGGCCGGGGCGCCGTCGAGGGTGGGTGACAGGTCGTTTGCCACGGCCGGATCCTGCGACGTGCGCCTTCCCGTGCGGGAAGCCAGGAGGGGGCGGGGTCCGGGGGCCGAGCCTCACCCGGTCCCCGGCGATTTCGCCGTCGCGGATCGGCCCCATCGAGACGTGCGCCGGCGGCCCGGCGCCCGGTACCAGGCGATCGCATGAAGCGCGTGCTGCCGCTGGCCATGGCGGTGCTGGGCGGGGCGCTGCTGTCGGGGGCGAGCCCGGCCCGATCCGCCGCGCCGGCGGCGGACTGCGCCGCGCTCCGCCAGGCCTACGCCGCGGCGCTGGAGGCGGCGCAGGCCTGCCAGCCGGAGGCGAAGGCGCAGTGCCAGGCCGTCCGTCCGCGCGCTCCGGACGACCCCTGCCATTGCCAGGCGTCGGTGAACGAGGCGCGCGCGTCCGAGCTGGACGTGCTCCTGGAGCGCTACCGCGAGCGGTCCTGCCCGTCGGCGGCCGGCCCGTGCAACCGGCGCTGCCTGACGCCAGCGGCGCGCTGCCTGGCCCGGCCGGGCGCAGGGGCGCGCTGCGGTTGAGAGCCCGGTCCAGGCCGCGCGCTCAGGCCACCCTGCCTTCCGCCCGGTCGTCCCCCGGGTCGTTGCGCCGCCGGGACAGCCAGCCGTGCATGACGGCCAGCAGGCGCTCCGGGTCGACCGGCTTGGTGACGTAGTCGGACGCGCCCGCCTCGATGGCCTTCTCGCGATCGCCCTTCATCGCCTTGGCGGTGAGCGAGATGATCGGGCAGCGGCTGGAATTGGGCCGCTGTCGCGGATGCTCTGGATCGCGGTGAGGCCGTCCATCTCGGGCATCATCGTGTCCATGAGCACGAGGTCGACGTCGGGGTTCTCCTCGAGCAGCTCGAGCGCGCTCTTGCCGTTCTCGGCGTGGAGCACCTCCATCCCGCGCGACTCGAGCACGCTGTTGATGGCGAAGACGTTGCGCACGTCGTCGTCGACCAGGAGCACCGTGCTTGCCCGTCGAAGCTCGCGTCCTTGGGAGCGGCGGCGCGCCGGCTCGGCCTCGCGGCGCGATCGTCGGCTCGGCCGAGCGCGGTCTCCGGCGCCCACGTAGCGCTCGGGCAGGTAGCAGCGTGAAGGTGCTGCCCTGCCCGGGCGCGCTCTCCACGTCGATCGTCGCCGCCCAGCAGGCGCGCGATCTCGCGGCTGATCGTGAGGCCGAGGCCCGGTGCCGCCGTACTTGCGGCTGGTGGTGCCGTCGGCCTGCTGGAACGCCTCGAAGATCAGCTTCTGCTTGTCCTTGGGGATGCCGATGCCGGTGTCCTGCACCGCGAAGGCGATCAGCACTTCGCTCGGCGCCGCGTGGCGCGCGGCAGCCGCGTCGACGGTGCATCGTGACCGCTGCCCTGCGTCGGTGAACTTGAAGGCGTTGGAGAGCAGGTTCTTGAGGATCTGCTGCAGCCGGTTCGGGTCGGTGAAGCATCGTGCGCGGCAGCGTCCGGCGCCGATGCGCGACCTCGAAGCGCGAGGCCCTTCTGCTCGGCCACGTGGCGGAAGGTGCGCTCCAGATACGTCGCGGACGTCGCGCGAGCCGGACGTCGCGCGGGCTCGATCTGCATCTTGCCGGCTTCGACCTTGGACAGGTCGAGGATCTCGTTGATGAGCGAGAGCAGATCGTTGCCCGAGGTGTAGATGGTCTGGCGAACTTCACCTGCTCGGGCGTGAGGTTCCCGTCGCGGTTCTCGGCCAGCATCTTCGAGAGGATGAGCAGGCTGTTGAGCGGCGTCCGCAGCTCGTGGGACATGTTGGCCAGGAACTCGGACTTGTACTTGCGAGATGAGCTGGAGCTGCTCGGCCTTCTCCTCGAGGCTGCGGCTCGCCGAGCTCGACCTCGTGGTTCTTCACCTCGAGCAGCTTGCGCCTTGTCGTTCAGCTCGCCGGCCTGCGCCTCGAGCTCGGCGTTGGAGCGCTTGAGCTCCTGGAGCAGCTCCTCGGTGCGCATGCGACGAGCGAGATCATGTTGAGGATGACGCCGACGATGTCCATGAGCTGATCGAGGAAGGTCAGGTGGTTGGCGCTGAACGTCGGTGGAACGAGGCCAGCTCGATGACGGCCTTGGTCTCGCCCTCGAAGAGGACGGGCAGCACGACGACGCTGCGCGGCGGCGCCTCGCCCATGCCGGTGGCGATCGTAGATGAAGTCGTCGGGCACGTCGGTCGAGCAGGATGCGCTTCTTCTCGAAGGCGCACTGGCCGACCAGGCTCTCGCGCGAGCCGGTAGCGGTTGGCCAGGCGTCTTGCGCCCGCCGAAGCCGTAGCTGGCGATGAGCGTGAGCACCGGCTCGCCGCTGCGCTCCCGGTCGCTTCCATCATGTAGAAGGCGCCGTGCTGCGCGTCGACGAGCGGCGTCAGCTCGCTCATGATGAGCTGCGGCCACCGACGACGATGCTGCGCTGGCCCTGCATCATGCTGGAGAACTTGGCCAGGTTCGTCTTCAGCCAGTCCTGCTCCTGGTTCTTCTGCGTGGTCTCCTTCAGGTTGGCGATCATCTGGTTGATGTTGTCCTTGAGCGCGGCCACCTCGCCCTGCGCCTCGACCGTGATGGAGCGGGTCAGGTCGCCCTTCGTCACGGCGGTGGAGACCTCGGCGATGGCGCGCACCTGCGAGGTCAGGTTGCCGGCGAGCTGGTTGACGTTGTCGGTGAGGTCGCGCCAGGTGCCGGCCGCGCCGGGCACCTTGGCCTGGCCGCCGAGCTTGCCCTCGATACCGACCTCGCGCGCCACCGTGGTCACCTGGTCGGCGAAGGTGCGCAGCGTGTCGGTCATGTTGTTGATGGTCTCGGCGAGCGCGGCGACCTCGCCCTTGGCCTCGAGGACGAACTTCTGCGACAGGTCGCCGTTGGCGACCGCGGTCACGACCTTGACGATGCCGCGCACCTGCTTGGTCAGGTTCGAGGCCATGAAGTTGACGTTGTCGGTGAGGTCCTTCCAGGTGCCGGCGACGCCGGGCACGCTGCGCCTGGCCGCCCAGCTTGCCTTCGATGCCGACCTCGCGCGCCACCGTGCGTCACCTGATCGGCGAAGGTGCGCAGCGTGTCGGTCATGTTGTTGATGGTCTCGGCGAGCGCGGCGACCTCGCCCTTCGCCTCGAGGACGAACTTCTGCGTCAGGTCGCCGTTGGCGACGGCGGTCACGACCTTGACGATGCCGCGCACCTGCTTGGTGAGGTTGGAGGCCATGAAGTTGACGTTGTCGGTGAGGTCCTTCCAGGTGCCGGACACGCCCTGCACCTCGGCCTGCCCGCCCAGCTTGCCCTCGGTGCCGACCTCCTTCGCGACGCGCGTCACCTCGGCGGCGAAGGAGTTGAGCTGATCGACCATCGTGTTGATGGTGTTCTTGAGCTCGAGGATCTCGCCCTCGCGTCGACGGTGATCTTCTGCGACAGGTCGCCGTTGGCGACCGCGGTCGTGACCTTCGCGATGTTGCGCACCTGGCCGGTCAGGTTCGCGGCCAGGACGTTGACGTTGTCGGTCAGGTCCTTCCAGGTGCCGGAGACGCCCTTCACGTCGGCCTGGCCGCCCAGCTTTCCTTCGGTGCCGACTTCCTTCGCGACGCGGGTCACCTCGGCGGCGAAGGAGTTGAGCTGATCGACCATCGTGTTGATGGTGTTCTTGAGCTCGAGGATCTCGCCCCGGGCGTCGACCGTGATCTTCTGCGAGAGGTCGCCCTTCGCGACGGCGGTCGTGACCTTGGCGATGTTGCGCACCTGGGTGGTGAGGTTGGCGGCGAGGACGTTGACGTTGTCGGTCAGGTCCTTCCAGGTGCCGCACACGCCCTGCACGTCGGCCTGGCCGCCCAGCTTGCCCTCGGTGCCGACCTCCTTCGCGACGCGCGTCACCTCGGCGGCGAAGGAGCGGAGCTGGTCCACCATCACGTTGATGGTGTTCTTGAGCTCGAGGATCTCGCCCCGGGCGTCGACGGTGATCTTCTGCGAGAGGTCGCCGTTGGCGACGGCGGTGGTGACCTTGGCGATGTTGCGCACCTGGTTGGTGAGGTTGGCGGCCAGGCCGTTGACGTTGTCGGTCAGGTCCTTCCAGGTGCCGGAGACGCCCTTCACGTCGGCCTGCCCGCCGAGCTTGCCCTCGGTGCCGACCTCCTTGGCGACGCGCGTCACCTCCGCGGCGAAGGAGCGGAGCTGATCGACCATGGTGTTGATGGTGTTCTTGAGCTCGGAGATCTCGCCCTTGGCGTCGACGGTGATCTTCTGGGAGAGGTCGCCGTTGGCGACGGCGGTGGTGACCTTGGCGATGTTGCGCACCTGGTCGGTCAGGTTGGCGGCCAGGCCGTTGACGTTGTCGGTCAGGTCCTTCCAGGTGCCGCGAGACGCCCTTCACGTCGCGCCTGGCCGCCCAGCTTGCCCTCGGTGCCGACCTCGCTTCGCGACGCGGCGTCACCTCGGCGGCGAACGAGTTGAGCTGATCGACCATCTTGTTGATGATGTCCTTGATCTGGAGGATCTCGCCCTTCACGTCGACGGTGATCTTCTGGGACAGGTCGCCGTTGGCGATGGCGGTGGCGACCTTGGCGATGTCGCGCACCTGCGCGGTGAGGTTGGCGGCCAGGCCGTTGACGTTGTCGGTCAGGTCCTTCCAGGTGCCGGAGACGCCGTTCACGTCGGCCTGTCCGCCGAGCTTGCCCTCGGTGCCCACCTCCTTCGCGACGCGGGTCACCTCGGCGGCGAAGGAGTTGAGCTGGTCGACCATCGTGTTGATGACGTCCTTGATCTGGAGGATCTCGCCCTTGGCCGTCGACGGTGATCTTCTGCGACAGGTCGCCGTTGGCGATGGCGGTCGACACCTTGGAGACGTCGCGCAGCTGCACGGTCAGGTTGGCGGCCAGGCCGTTGACGTTGTCGGTCAGGTCCTTCCAGGTGCCGGAGACGCCCTTCACGTCGGCCTGCCCGCCGAGCTTGCCCTTCGGTGCCGACCTCCTTGGCGACGCGGGTCACCTCGGCGGCGAAGGAGCGGAGCGTGTCGACCATGGTGTTGATGGTGTTCTTGAGCTCGTAGATCTCGCCGCGCGCGTCGACGGTGATCTTCTGCGAGAGGTCGCCGTTGGCGACCGCGGTCGTGACCTTGGCGATGTTGCGCACCTGGGCGGTGAGGTTGGCGGCCAGGCCGTTGACGTTGTCGGTCAGGTCCTTCCAGGTGCCGGAGACGCCCTTGACCTCGGCCTGCCCGCCCAGCTTGCCCTCGTTGCCGACCTCCTTCGCGACGCGGGTGACCTCGGCGGCGAAGGAGGAGAGCTGGTCCACCATCACGTTGATGGTGTTCTTGAGCTCGAGGATCTCGCCCTTGGCGTCGACGGTGATCTTCTGCGAGAGGTCGCCCTTGGCGACCGCGGTCGTGACCTTGGCGATGTTGCGCACCTGGGCGGTGAGGTTGGCGGCCAGGCCGTTGACGTTGTCGGTCAGGTCCTTCCAGGTGCCGGAGACGCCCTTGACCTCGGCCTGCCCGCCCAGCTTGCCCTCGTTGCCGACCTCCTTGGCGACGCGGGTGACCTCGGCGGCGAAGGAGTTGAGCTGATCGACCATCGAGTTGACGGTGGTGCCGATGCGCAGGAACTCGCCCCGGACCGGCCGGCCCTCGATCTCGAGGGAGCATCTTCTGCGAGAGGTCGCCGCGGGCGACGGCGGTGATGACGCGCGCGACCTCGTTGGTGGGCGCCACCAGGTCGCCGATGAGCTGGTTGACGGCGTTGACGGTGCTGGCCCAGGCGCCCTTGGCGGGCCCGACCGAGGCGCGCTCGGTCATCCGGCCCTCGTGACCGACGACCCGCCCCACGCGGATGAGCTCGGTGGAGAGGTGCTCGTCCAGGCCGAGGATGTCGTTGAGCAGCTCGCCGGAGCGGCTCAGGATCCCTCCCCGCCTGGGAGAGAGACGGACCGTGAAGTCACCCCCCTTGACGGTCTGGAGCAGCTCGGCCAGATCCTCCAGCTCCTCGCGGCTGCGCCGCGGCAGCCGATCCCAGTCGGTGACCTCCGCCTCGCGAACCCCGCGTGCATCGCGGTGCAGCGTCAGGGCACCCGTGCGGTGCGGGCGCCGGTCTCGGGAGGGGGGCTGCTTGGTGCTGGCCATGGGGAGAGACCTCCGCCGCGTGGAGGCGGCCAAGATGGTCCCTGGCGGGCAGGTTTTCCAGCGGCCGCCCCAAAGACGGCGGGTGATTGCCGCCCCCATCGGGCGATGGGGGTCGAGCGCCACCGACCATACCCTGCGCCACGGATGTTGCCCCCCGCCCAGCTGCCGGACGGTGGTGCTCCCGGCCCCGAGCCGGGGGGTGCGCCGGCGGCGATCCCGGCGGCCCGGATCCTGGTGGCCGACGATCGCCAGGACAGCCTGCTCGCCATCGAGTCGGTGCTGCGCAGTCGCGACTACGAGCTGGTGCTGGCCACCTCGGGCGCCGAGGCGCTGCGCTATCTCCTGCACCACGACTGCGCCCTGCTCCTGCTCGACGTGCAGATGCCGGACCTGGACGGCTTCGAGACGGCCCGGCTGGTACGCGGGAACCCCCGCACCCGGTCGATCCCCATCATCTTCATGACCGGGGTGAACCGCGAGCAGCGGTTCGTGGCCCTGGGCTACGGCGCCGGGGCCATCGACTACATCCTGAAGCCGGTCGATCCCGACGTGCTCCGGGCCAAGGTGGCGGGGTTCGTCCAGCTCCACCGCGACCGCCAGGAGGCGCTCCACCACGCCGCGCAGCTGCGGGACCGGGAGCGGGCCGAACGCCTGGCCGCCATCGAGCAGCTCGAGTACCGGTCGCTGCGACGCCAGCGCGCCGCCAGCGAGCGCTACCGCCGGCTGATGGACGGGATCAGCCACGCGGTGGTGTGGAGCCTCGATCCCGAGACGCTCACCTGTACGCTGGTGAGCCGGAGCAGCGAGGCCATCCTCGGGCAGCCGATCGAGGCCTGGCTGCGCGATCCCACCGCCTGGCAGGAGCTGCTGCCGCCCTCGGACCGCGAGCGCTTCCTGTCGGCGGTGTGGGCCGCGCGGGACGGGACCGCGGTGACGGTGGATCACGGATTCCTGCGGATCGACGGCTTCATCGCCCGCTTCCGGACCGAGCTTCGTTACCTGCCCGCCGATGACGAGGGGCAGGCCGAGCTTCGCGCCTTCTCGGTGGACGTGACCGAGGCGCAGGAGGCGGAGGAGGTGCTCGCCTTCCTGGCCCACGCCGGCCTGGAGCTGTCCGGCTCGCTGGACCTGGAGGCCACGGCCTGCCGCGCCGCCTCGCTGGCGGTCCCGTTCCTGGCCGACGCCTGCGCCGTGACCGTCTGGCTCGGCGAGCGGGAGATCCGCGCCGTGGCGCCCGAGCCGACGGGTCCCGCCCAGCCCCCGGCCGGTGCCGGGGCGGGCGAACCCGCCGCCGACGGGGAGGATTCGGCGGAGTGCCTCCTGCCGGTGACGCTGCGGCTGCGGGGTCGCGACCTGGGCTGGATGCGCTTCTCCCGGAAGCGGCCTTTCACCCCGCGCGAGAAGCGGACCGCGCTGGAGCTCGCCGAGCGGGCCAGCCAGTCGCTGGAGAACGCCATCCTCTACCGCAAGGCGCAGGAGGCGGTCCGCCTGCGAGACGAGTTCATCTCGGTGGCCTCGCACGAGCTGCGCGCCCCGCTGACGGCGCTCACCCTGCAGGTCCGCCTGTCCCAGCGGGCCGCGGCCGCCGACCCGGCGGTGGCGACGGGGACGCTGCCAGCGCGCATCTCCAGCCTGTCGCGGCAGGTGGATCGCCTCAACCGGCTGGTGGCCAACCTGCTGGACGTGACCCGGATGCGCGTCGGCCGGATGGAGCTGTCGCCGGAGCCGCTCGATCTGGTGGAGCTGGTCACCGAGGTGGCGGGGCACTTCCAGGAGGAGGTGGCGCGCCAGGGCCGGCAGCTGGAGGTCAGCGGCCAGGGGCCCATCGAAGGGCGCTGGGATCGCCTCAAGCTGGAGCAGGTCTTCACCAACCTGCTCTCCAACGCCGTCCGCTACGGCGCCTCCGGGCCCATCGAGGTCTCGGTGGCCCGCTGCGCCGAGGTGGCGGAGATCGCGGTCCGCGACCGCGGCCCGGGAATCCGTTCCGAGGACCAGGGTCGGATCTTCGACCGCTACGAGCGGGGCAAGGCCGCGGCCGGCAACGGCGGCCTGGGCCTGGGCCTGTACCTGGTCCGGCTGCTGGTCGAGGCGCACGGCGGTTGCGTGCGGCTCGACAGCATGGTCGGCCAGGGGTCGACCTTCACCGTCGCCCTCCCGCTCCAGCCGGGCGAGTGCGTGCAGCCGCCAGCCGGGGAGCAGCCCACCCCGCGCGACGGGGAAGGGCCGGGGGACGCGCCCTCGCCGGCGCCGTGAGCGCCGTGCCTCCGATGCGGGCTCTGCCTCCGAGCTCGGAGACGGCCGCGCCCTACCTCGCTGCCCGCCGCTTCAGCTTCAGCGCCTTCACGTCCGCGGCGGCGGCGGTGGTGCCGCGGACGACCAGCTCCGGCTTGACGACCACCCGGGCCGCCCGGCCTGCCCACTCCGAGGGCGGCCGGGTGATGCGGCTCAGGACGGCCTCGGCGGCGAGCTTCCCCATCGCCTCCAGCGGCTGGCGGATGGTGGAGAGCCCCGGTCCCTGGTACGTCTCGCTCTCGATGTCGTCGAAGCCCAGCACCGACACGTCCTGCGGCACCCGCAACCCGGCCTCGCTCAGCGCGCGGATGGCGCCCATGGCGCAGACGTCGTTGAAGGCGAAGAGGGCGGTGAAGCTCTCGCCGGTGGCGAGCAGCCGCTTGGCGGCGTCGTAGCCGCGGAAGGTGGAGGAGGGCTTGCCCTCCGAGACCGGGATGGCCAGGCGCGAGGAGATGGGCAGGCCCATCCGCACCGCCGCGCCGGTGATCGCATTCCAGCGCACCTCGGTGTCCGGGACGGCCGGGTCTCCCTGAATGAAGGCGATCCGGCGGTGCCCCAGGTCGACCAGGTGGCGCAGCCCGAGCTCGGCCGCGCTGCGGTGATCGAGCTGGATGCTGGTGACCCCGTTCACGGCGCCGCGGCAGGAGACGGTGGCGACCGGCAGCGGGAGCTGCAGGCTCCACGGCCCGCACACCACGATGAGGCCGTCGGCGGCGCGGTCGATGAAACGGTAGGCGTAGTCCTCGACCAGATCCTGCCGGAGGTGGTGGCTGGCCACGAAGTAGAAGTACCCCTCCTTGAGCAGGTACTCCTCGATGCCGCGCAGCACCAGAACGTTGTAGCCCTGGCTGATCTGCGGGACCAGGACACCGACGGTGTAGCTCCGCCGCGTCCGGAGGCACCGGGCCAGGAAGTTGGGACGGTAGTTCAGCTCCCGGGCCGCCTCGCGGATCCGCTTCTGCGTCTCCGGGGCGATGCCGGACGCGGCGCTGCCGTTCATGACCGTCGAGACCGTGGCCGGCGCGAGGCCGAGGTGATTGGCCAGCTGCTTGAGCGTGGGAGATCGCCTCTCGCGAGGAAGGTCTCGCCGCCCCGGTCCCGCGTTTTTCCGCCTCATGCAACGTTACTGTGGCACGAAGGCGGCGAGCCGGAACAGCGCATTCCTTGGGGCGCACACCGGGTCGCCTGGTCACATCCGGACGAGGGGCGGGGGCCCCGGCCGCCGCGGGTCGGCCGGGACCCGAGGGTGGACCCGCCCGGATGGCGCGGCCCCCGGGTCTTGCAGCGCACGCTCGCCGGCAGGCCGGCGTCTCGCCTCTCGCGCACCGGGCCGCGGCCGCCCCTCGATCGCGGCGGCGGCTGGCGAGCCCTCGGTCCGGGGACGAATCGATTCAGGTGCGCGTGCGCGGGATTGCCCCGGCGGGCGGGCCCGGCCGAGGGGGGGCCGCGGTGACCCGGACGACGGCGGCGTCCCGGCGCGCCCCCCGCGATCATGGCATCCCGATCCCTCTCGCCGCGCCGCGCCGGCCGCTCACCGCGCTCCACGGCAGGGGCCGGCGGCGTCCGGGTCGGGAGTTCGCCCGCGTCCGGAACCGCGGTACAAGGGGACAGGAGATCCCCCATGCGTCTCACCGCCATCGTGGCCGCCGCCGTCTCCATCGCCGGGTGCGCCGGCTCGGGGACCCCCGCCCCGCGCGGCTCGAGGGCCTCCACCCCCAGCACCGTCCGCGCAGCCCCCGTCTCCCGGGCGGACCCCTCAACGGACTACGTCTCGGTGAGCAGGGCCATGACGGAGATCGACGCGGCCGAGCGGCAGGGCGAGCTGGCCGACGAGCTGCGCTGGGCCCAGGCGGCGGAGCGGGCCCCCCAGGATCCGGCCGCGCAGTTCCTGGCCGTGGCGGCACAGCCGGGGGTGGAGGACCGCTGGAACGGATTCCGTGATCTCTCCCTCCAGTTCCCGCGCTCGGCGCTCCCCTGGGTGGGCATGGCCCGGACCTACGTCACCTGGCGCACCTGGGACCAGGCCGAGCGCGCCGTCGCCGGCGCGCTCCAGCGCGATGCGGGCTGCTGGCTGGCGATCCGGATCCGCGCCGAGATGGAGGAGGCCCGGGGCAAGCCGGAGGCCGCCGAGGCGGATTACCAGGCGGTCCTGAGGGCCGACCCCAGGAACCCCGAGGCGCACTTCGGCCTCGGGCGGCTGGCCCGCGCGCGCGGCGACCTGGATGGCGCGCACGAGCACGCGGCGGCGGCGCTGGAGGAGGCGCGCACGCTCCCCGGGGCCTGGGCCCTGCTGGGCGATATCGCCCAGGAGATTGGCGAGCCGGCGGTGGCGGTGGACTTCTGGAAGGGCGCCATCGCCCAGGCACCCGGCGATCGCAACGCCCGCATCGCGCTGGCGCGGCTCCTCTCCTCGCAGGGGCAGCATGCCGCCGCGACCGAGCAGTGGCAGGCGGCCGTCGATTTGAAGGAGGACCCCGAGTCGCTGGCGGCGCTGGCCGACGCCGCCCGGGCCGCGGGCGACGGCGCCACCGAGCAGCACGCGCTGGAGCGGCTGGCGCGGCTCAAGCCCTCGGCCGACCAGTGGAAGCGCGTGGCCGCCATCCGCCTGGCGGCCAGGGACTACCCGGCCGCCGAGCGCGCCTACCGGCGGGTGCTCGAGGTCAAGCCCCGCGACGAGGATGCGAACCTGGGCATGGGGCGCGTCCACCTGGCCCGCGGCGACACCGTCAAGGCCATCGAGGCGCTCCGGGCTGCGGGCGCACCGGGCCGCGACGACCTGGCGGCGCTGGAGAAGCGGCTGAACCTGGAGAGGCTGTCCCGGCCGGACGTGAACGCCCTGCAGCGGGCCGTGCAGACCCAGGTGGACAAGACCTATCGCGCCCGGCTGGCCGACGTGCCGACCCTCTCCGGCAGGCTCCGCGTTCGCGTGACCGTCGACGGGGGCGGCGCCGCCACCCTGGTCGAGGTGCTCGAGGACTCGGTGCACGACAACGACGTCCGGGCCTGCGCCTACTGGAACCTGCGCGATGCCACCTACCCGCCGGAAAAGCCCGGCCGCTACTCGTTCGCGTTCGCGTTCCGGAGGTGAGCGGCCGCGGCGGCCCCCGGCCGCGCCGGCCGCCGTCCGCTCCGGGCTGGAGGTGCTGGCCGCGGGCGGGTTCGCGCCGCTGCGCGGCAAGCGGATCGGCCTGGTGTGCAACCCGACGGCGGTGACGCGCCGGCTGGTCCACGCCGCCGACCTGCTCCAGGCCGCGCCCGGGGTTCGGCTGGCGCTGCTGCTCGGGCCCGAGCACGGCGTCCGCGGCGACGCCCAGTACATGGCCGCCGTGGGGAGCGACCCCCGCGACGCGCGCACCGGCGTCCCGGTGGCCTCGCTCTACGGCCCGAGCCTGGACTCGCTCCGCCCGGCGCCCGGGCTGCTGGCGGACCTGGATGCGCTGGTCTTCGACATCCAGGACGTGGGCAGCCGCTACTACACCTACCAGGCCACCATGATGCTCTGCATGGAGGCGGCCGCGGCGGCCCACGTCGCCTTCGTGGTCCTGGATCGACCCAACCCGCTGGGCGGGTCGAAGGTGGAGGGACCGCGGCTCCGGCCCGGGTTCGAGAGCTTCTGCGGGCTTCACGACCTGGCGGTCCGCCATGGCCTGACGGTGGGCGAGCTGGCCCGGCTCTTCCGGGCGGAGCGGCAGCTCGAGGTAGAGCTGACGGTGGTGGCGTGCCGCGGGTGGCGGCGCGGCATGGGGTTCCGCGACACCGGGCTCCCCTGGGTCTTCCCGTCGCCCAACATGCCCACCCCGGAGACGGCGCTGGTCTATCCCGGGATGTGCCTCCTCGAGGGGACGAACCTCTCCGAGGGACGCGGCACCACGCGCCCGTTCGAGCTGATGGGCGCCCCCTGGCTCGACGGGCACCGGCTCGCCGGCGACCTCGCCCGCGAGCGGCTGCCCGGGGTGGCGTTCCGGCCTGTCAGCTTCGTCCCGACCTGGGACAAGCACGCCGGCGTGCGCTGCCACGGGGTGGAGCTGCACGTGGTCGAGGCGACGCGCTTCCAGCCCTTCCGCGCCGGCCTGGCCTGCGTGCTGCACGCGCGGCGGCAGGCCCCCGAGCGCTTCGCCTGGCGCTCCGAGCCCTACGAGTTCGTCTCGGGCGTGCCCGCCTTCGACCTCCTGTGCGGATCGGATCGCGAGCGGCTGGCCATCGAGGCGGGGGCCACCCTCTCCGAGCTGGTACGGCCGCTTCCGCCGGAGGAGAGGGCCTTCGAGCGGCGGAGGCGGCCTTTCTTGATGTACCAGCGGTGAGGCGGCCGGGAAACCTGGTCAGGTGCGTGCCGCCCCGGCGCGGTTTGTTAAGATCCTCCGGCCATGGCGAACGGACGGCAGGTGGCGCTCCTGGGCGGCTCGTTCAACCCGCCGCACGTGGCGCACCTCATGGTGGCGCAGTGGGTGCTCTCGACCCAGCCGGTCGACCAGATCTGGCTGCTTCCCTCGTTCGTCCACCCGTTCGGAAAGGCGCTCGCGCCCTTCGCCGACCGGGTCCGGATGTGCGAGCTGGCGGTTCGCTGGCTGCGGGGCGCGTTCGTGTGCCCGGCCGAGGGCGAGCTGGAGCACGATCCGCTGGTCGGGAAGACGGTGCGCACGCTCGAGCACCTGGCCGCGAAGCACCCCACCTGCCGGTTCTCGCTGGTCATCGGGGCCGACATCCTGCCCGACACCGGCAAGTGGTTCCGCTGGGACCGGGTCCGCGAGCTGGCCGCGCTGATCGTGGTCGGGCGCGAGGGGTATCCGCCGGTCGAGGGGACGCCCTCGTTCCCGGCCGTCTCCTCCACCGCCATCCGGGAGCGGATCGCTCGAGGCCAGGACGTGAGCGGGCTCGTCCCGCGCCGCGTGCTCGAGCTGGTGCGGGAGCGAGGGCTGTACCGGGAGCGGTAGGCGGGTCCCCGGGGGTCGTCCCGCCTGCGCCGTCCGGTGCATGCTGGCCGGGCCCGGCCACCGGGGCCGAGGGTCAGGGATTCCCCGGCAGCTCGCGGCGGCGGAGCTCACTCCGTGCTCGACATGGCCGTGGAAGGATGGTCCTCTTTCGCGGCAAAGGGGGAACGCCCATGCGCGCACCTCGCGGCCGCCCCTCGGCCCGCGGCATGTCTTTTTTTCGGTCGATCGCCGGCGGGCTGGCCGCGGCGCTCCTGGCGGCCTGCAACTCCGGATCGGGCAGCGGGCCCGAGCCGGAGCGCGTGCACGTGTCGGTCGCGCCGGCCACCGGCCAGGTCCTGACCGGCGAGCGCCTGCAGCTCACCGCCACCGTGCTGGGCGCGGACGACACCTCCGTCACCTGGGCCGCCAGCGCCGGCAGCGTGGACGCGAACGGCCTCTTCACCGCCCCCGCCGAGCTCGGGCCGGTCACGCTCACGGCCACCAGCGCGGCGGACACCCGGTGCTCGGCCGTCGCCACCCTCTCCGTCGTCGAGGTGCCGACCCTCGCGCTGACCACCGAAGGCGGGGCGCCCATCGTCTCCAGGGACGTGTACCTGAACGGCACCGTGGCCATCGACCCGCGGGATGGGCTGGCCGCTCCGTTCGCGCCGGTGACCATGAAGATCAAGGGCCGGGGGAACTCGACCTGGGAGATGCCCAAGAAGCCGTACAAGATGAAGCTCACCGAGGGGGCCGGACCGCTGGGGATGCCGGCCGACCGCGAGTGGGCGCTGCTCGCCAACTACGCCGACAAGACCCTGCTCCGGAACTCGGTGGCCATGGAGCTGAGCCGCCGGCTCGGGCTGCCCTGGTCGCCGCGCTCCCGGTTCGTGGAGCTGACCCTGAACGGCAACTACGACGGGACGTACCTGCTCGTCGAGACCGTCAAGATCGCGCCGGACCGCGTGGCCATCGCGAAGCTGAGCCCGTCCGACGTCGCCGGCGATGCGTTGACCGGCGGCTACCTCGTCGAGGTCGATCAGCGGCGCGACGGGCTGGTCGTGTACGAGGGGCTGGAGGGGACCGTCCCCATCGTGCTGAAGGAGCCGGATCCGCCCGCGGCCGAGCAGCAGGATTACATCGCCGGGATCCTGCAAGCCGCCGAGCAGGCCCTCTTCTCCGCCGATTTCGCCGATCCCGCGGCGGGATACGCGGCCCACTGGGACGTGGACACGCTCGTCGACTGGTACCTGGTGGAGGAGATCCTGAAGAACGTCGACGGCGACTTCTTCTCCAGCTGCTACGTCTCCAAGGACCGGGGCGGGAAGCTGCGCATGGGGCCGGTCTGGGACTTCGACCTGGCCGCCGGCAACGACGACGAGGACGCCTGCGACGACCCCGAGGGCTGGTACGTCCGGACCGGCCCGTACTTCGCCCGGCTCTTCCAGGACCCGGCCTTCGCGGCCCGGGCGCGCGCGCGCTGGGACGAGGTCAAGCTCACCGAGCTCGACACCATCCACGAGTACATCGACTCGACGGCGGCGTACCTCGAGCACGCCCAGGCGGCGAACTTCGCGCGCTGGGACATCCTCGACACGTGCGTGTGGCCCAACCCGGTATGTCTGGGCAACTACCGGCTCGAGGTCGGGTACATGAAGGCCTGGCTGCAGGTCCGCATGGACTGGATGGACCAGAACCTGTAGCGCTCGCTAGCCACCGAGGCCGGCGGCCAGCGCCCCCTCGAACCCCGGGTGGCGGCGCAGCTCGTCCATGGAGAGGACCGGCGGCGGCTCGCCCCGGCGCTCGCGCAGCTCCAGCTGCCACCAGCCCACGTCGTGCCAGGCGCCGTCCTTGAAGCCGACCTTCCGGTAGACGCCGACCGGGAGGAAGCCGAGCGACTCGTGCAGCCCGACGCTGGCGGGGTTGGGGAGGGTGACGCCGGCATGCGCGGCGCAGAACCCCTGCAGCCGGAGCAGCGCGAAGAGCGACCCGTAGAGTGCGCGCCCCAGGCCACCGCGCCGCCGCCCGTCGCGGACGTAGACGCTCACGTCGACGCACCACCGGTAGGCGGCCCGCTCGCGGTGCCTCGAGGCGTAGGCGTACCCCGCCAGGCTCCCGCCCTCCTCGCATACCAGCCAGGGTGCGAATCCCAGCACGCCGCGGATGCGTTGCTCCATCTCGGCCGGCGCGGGGGGAGCGAGCTCGAAGGAGATGGCGGTGCCGGCCACGATGGGCCGGTAGATGTCCGCCACCTGGGCCGCGTCGGCGTGGGTGGCGAGGCGGATGGACCGGGCCGGGTCGCGCATGCCCAGAGCGTAGCGAGCAGCCCTCGATCCTTCCAGGTGATGGTGGAGCTCCCCGGGGAGACGGCGCGCGCCATGGCGCTGGAGGGCGCCGGGGCGGGCTTCTTCACGCGGACGTACATCGCCGACGACCTGGGGCGGGTCCGGCCGGCGGAGCACCCGGGCTCCGGCCGACGCGCCGACCCGCCGCCGCCGAAACGCCCATTTCCGCGAACGTGGCATTTCGTTCCGCGATCCCCTGGGGTAGCCTTCCGGGTCCGAGGAGCCGCGTGTCGCGTCCCATCATCCATCTCGTCAATCCCATGTGGGCGGTGGCGGGCTCCGAGAATCGCACCTGCGAGCTCTACCGGCTGCTCAGCTCGCACGCCGACGTCACCGTCTGGTCGGCGCATGTCCCCGATCCCCGCATCGCGGCGCTGCTTCCCATCGAGCGCATCGCCCCCGCGCGCTTCCGCTTTCCGCGCGGCGGGACGGTGGTCTTCGTGGGCGTGTACTTCCGGTACGGGCGCTGGATCCACTTCTCCGGCTGCCGGCGGCGCATCATCGTCTACAACAGCGATCACCCGCACATCCTCCGGCGCCGGATCCGCAAGCTGCGCTCCTTCGGGAGGCACCGGGTCGAGGTGGTGTACGCCTCGCGCTGGCTCCGCGACGCCACCCGGTACCCGGGGCCGGTGCACGCCTCCCCCATCGACCTGCATCGATTCGCCCCCCGGTCCGACCGGCGGCCTCCCGCGCCGTTCACCGTCGGGCGCCTGAGCCGCAACCAGCCCGAGAAGCACAACGCCCGCGATCCGGCGCTCTACGGCAGGCTGGTGGGGGAGGGGATGGCGGTCCGCATCATGGGGGGCGACCTGCTCCGCGATCTGGGCCCGCTCGATCCGCGGGTGGAGCTGGTGCCGGAGTGCGGCGAGGACGCGACCCGCTTCGTGCAGAGCCTGGACTGCCTCTTCTACCGCACCAGCGACGAGTGGCAGGAGCCGCACGGCCGGGTGGTGCAGGAGGCCATGGCCTGCGGGCTGCCGGTGGTGTGCAGCCGCCGCGTGGGGGCCGCCGACTACATCCAGCACGGCCGCAACGGCTTCGTCTTCGGCGACGACGGCGAGGCGCTCGAGATCCTGCGGCTGCTCCGCGATTCCCCCGACCTGCGGGAGCGGGTGGGCCGGGCCGCGCGCAGGACCGTCGAGCACCTCTTCTCGGAGGAGTCCAGCCGGCGGGTGCGGGACTTCTACCTGTACGGCACCGATCCGGCCTTCGATCCGGCCTCCGAGCTGGCGGAGCTGATGCGGAGCGAGCCGCCGGCGGTCCCGGTGGGCGCGCTGGGCACGTGAGCGCCGGGCCCGCCGCCGGCCCGGTCACCCGCGAAACGTGAGCGTGAACTCGGCGCCGCCGCCGGGCCGGTTGCGGGCCAGCGCCGGCCCCACGCCGTTCACGGCTGGGCTCCGCCGGACATGAAGGCGTAGGCCAGGAACCCGCACAGCGCCAGCCCGGCCAGGAACAGGATCGGCGTCCAGGGCGCGAAGGTGGGCAGGTTCCGTGGCTGCGCGCCGGGGGCCGGCGCGTGCGCCAGCGGGACGAGCCCCTTGCGCCCCATGTGCAGCGTGAGGGGGACGTCGATGGCGCGCGGGATGCCCAGGAACAGCACCGCCGCTAAGGCCCCGACGATGGGTTCGGCCAGCACGAAGCCGATCCCGACGCCGAGCATGGCCATCGAGCCGAGGAACTCGATCGATCCGAAGAGATGGTGGCCGAGGTAGAGGTCGCCCAGCCCGGGGACCAGGCCCGAAAGCCGTGCCGCGCGGGCGGGATCGCGGAAGGGGATGCGGCAGGTCGGGGAAGGGCAGGTGAGGGTGGCGCCGACCTTGCCCGGCACCGGTACCAGGCAATCGGGGCAGAGCGCCTCGATTGCGGGGGCGCGCACCAGGGGGCCGGGCACGCCGGTCAGGACCTGCTGCAGCGGTATCCGATCCGCGCCCGGGATCCGGTTCAGCGCCAGCGAGCTCCCGTCGGCCAGCTGGAGCGTCCACCTGCCCAGGAACCCGCGCTTGACCAGCCGGATCGAGGAGAGCGCCAGGTGGTTCTTGATCTGCCCTGTCCTCTTGCCGTGGATCTGCAGGAGGAGCGCGCGCCGGTCGGTGACCACCAGCGCGTACTGGTTGTGGTGGTAGGAGGCCACGCCGGCGAAGTAGAACTCGACCATCGAGTAGCGGTAGCAGGTGGTGGCGAACCGGATCACCTCGCCCGGCGCCACCGCCCTGGCCAGGACCTCCCGCAGGCGCTCGAGGACGAGCGTCCTGCGCTTCCTGCTCCTGCGAGCGAAGAACCCGTCCTTCTCCGGAAACAGCGTGGTGAGGTCGGCCGCCAGGCCGGCGATGGTCGACGCCTCGGGCGGGGTGCGCAACGCGATGGGCTGCATCATGGTTCCTCCCGGCGCCGAGCATAGCGCGGCGGCAGGCCGCTCCGGAGCGCCAGAGAATCACCCACGGTAAGGATGGCTGCGCGGAGGTGCGATGCTCGCTGGCGGCCGCCGCCCCGCTCACCGGAACGACAGCGCCCCGTCGGCCAGGTCGACCGCGACGGCGGCCCCCGGCGCCATCGCGCCCGCCAGGATCCGCTCCGCCAGCGGGGCCTCCACCAGCCGCTGGATGGCGGCGCGCATGGGCCGCGCGCCCAGGGCCGGGTCGCGCCCGCCCTCGTCGACCAGGTACCCCACCGCGGCGTCCGAGAGGCTGAAGCGGATGCGCCGCTCCTCCTCGAGCCGGCGTGACGACTCCCGGAGGAGCAGCCGCGCGATCCTCTCCATGTGGTCGCGGGAGAGCGACCCGAACACCAGCCGCTCGTCCAGGCGATTCCACAGCTCCGGCGGCAGCGCCGCCCGGGCCGCCTCCAGCGCCCGCTGGCCGGCCGGGGCGGCCCGCGCCGAGGCGCCGAAGCCGAGCCCGCCCGCGGGCCGCGCCGCCGCCTCCCATCCCAGGTTGGAGGTGAGGATCACCACCGAGCCGGCGAAGTCCACCTGCCGCCCGCGGCCGTCGGTGAGCCGCCCCTCCTCCAGCACCTGGAGCAGGAGCATGAGCACGTCGTGGTGGGCCTTCTCGATCTCGTCCAGGATCACCACCGAGGCCGGCCGGCGGCGCACCGCCTCGGTGAGCTGCCCACCCTCGGCGTGGCCGACGTAGCCGGGCGCCGCCCCCACCAGCCGGGCCACGCCGGTCGCCTCGGCGCACTCGCTCATGTCCACCTGCACCAGCGCGTCGCGGGTGCCGTACAGCGCCTCGGCCAGCGCCCGGCCCAGCTCGGTCTTGCCCACGCCGGTCGGCCCCAGGAACAGGAACGATCCCATGGGCCTGCGCGAGGCGAAGCCGGCGAAGTTGCGCTTCAGCACCCCGGCCACCTGGGCGACGATCTCGTCATGGCCGACCACCCGCTCGCGCAGGGCGGCCTCCATCCCGCGGATCCGCTCCTGGTCGGTGCCGGTCAGGCGCGACTCGGGGATGCCGGCCATCTTGGCCACCACCTGGGCCACGTCGCGCGCCGCCACCGCGGCCGCGCCCTGGCGGCGGGCCCGCGAGCCGGCCAGGTCCAGCGCCGCCACCGCCTTGTCGGGCAGGAAGCGGTCGCTGACGTAGCGCGCGGTGAGAGAGGCGGCAGCCTCCAGCGCCTCCTTCTCGAAGCGCACGCCGTGGTGGCGCTCGTAGCGGGGGGCCAGGCCCTTCAGGATCGTGACCGTGTCGGCCACGCTCGGCTCGCGCACCAGCACCGGGGTGAAGCGGCGCTCCAGGGCGGGGTCCTTCTGGATGTGGAGCTGGTACTCGTCGTGCGTGGTGGCGCCGATGCACGGGAACTCCCCCCGGGCCAGCGCCGCCTTGAGCTCGTTGGCCGCGTCCTGCGGTCCCTCGCCGGTCGCGCCCGCCCCGATGACGGTGTGGATCTCGTCGATGAACACCACCACCCGGCCGCCGGCCTGGCGCACCTCGTCCTTGATGCCGAGGAGCTTCTCCGAGAACGCGCCGCGGAGCTGCGTGCCGGCCACCACGCTGGCCATGTCCAGCTCCACCAGCACCCGCCCGCGCGTGGCGGGAGAGGCCAGCAGGCGCTGCGCCACCCCCTCCACCAGCGCCGTCTTGCCCACCCCGGCCTCGCCCACCAGGAGCGGGTTGTTGGTCCGGCGCTTCCCCAGGACGTCGATGACCTCCTCGACCTCGCGCTCGCGCCCCACCAGCGGATCGAGCTTCCCCTGCGCGGCCAGCTCGGTCAGGTTCCGCCCCAGCTGCGAGAGCCAGGGGAAGTCGCGCGGCTCGAGGGCGTGGGGCGAGGTGGAGCGCGCCCGGCGCGGCGCCGCCGCCGGGGCCGGCGCGGGGGCGGCCGGCTCGGCCCGGGCCGCGGGCACGTCCGGGGCGGTGCCGTCGAGCTCGTCCGGCGCCTGCAACCCCCGGTCCGGATCGACCGGGTCGCGGGGCGCCTCGGCCGGGCGGGGCGCCGCCGGCGCGGCGGCGGGCGCTCCCGGGCCGACCTTGACCGGCTGCAGCTCCCGGAGCCGCCGCGGCATGCGGGCGGTGAAGTAGGAGAGGGCCACGTTCCGCAGCGTGGCCAGCTGCAGGCCGCAGGCGGAGAGGAGCTGGTGGGCCGCGGCGGCGCGGACCCGGCTCATGGCGATGAGGAGGTGGAGGCAGTCCACCTCGGTCGCGCCCACGCCGGCCGCCACCTCGCGGGCGCGCTCGCGCAGATCGCGGGCCACTCCCTCGGGCTCCCTGGGCGCCTGGGTCATGGTCTCGAGGATCCGGTCCTCGTCGATGCCCCGCTCGCGCAGCAGGATCTCGGCGCGGTTGGGAACCGTGAAGAGGGCGAGGAGCTGGTGCGCGCTGGTGAGCTTCTGGTTGACGCTTCGTGCGATGTCCTCCGCCTCGGTGAGGACCTGCAGCAGCTCCATCGATTCGATGACGGTGGACATTCTCCCGGACGATGCGATATCGAGTGCAAGGGGTCAATTTTCCGGACGGATCCGGAGAAGGTCGGCGAGCGCGGCGGCCCGCGGCCCGACCGATGTCCGCACCACTCGCCGCACAGGAACGCACCATGCGAACCCTCACGCTCTGCCTCGCCCTGATGGCCTGCGCCGGCTGCGCGACCGCCGGCCGCCCGGCGCCCGCGGCCGCGCCGGTGCCCGAGGCGCAGCCCGCCGCGCCCGCCCCGTCGACGGCCGCCGCCGCCGGGGTGGTGGTCCCCGAGCCCAGGGTGGCGCTGGTGCTGGGCGGAGGCGCCGCCCGCGGCTTCGCGCACATCGGGGTCATCCGCATCCTCGAGCAGGAGCGCATCCCCATCGATCTGGTGGTGGGCACCAGCGTCGGCAGCCTCATCGGCGCGGTCTACGCCAGCGATCGGGACTCGTTCGATCTGGAGTGGACCGCCTTCCAGCTCACCCAGGACGACATCTTCGACTTCCGCCTCATGAACACGGTGCTGGGGATGGGCTACGCCAAGGGGGAGAGGATGGAGGCCTGGCTCACCGCCAAGATCCGGCAGAAGAACATCGAGCAGCTCAAGGTCCCCTTCGCCGCGGTCGCGACCGACCTGAACTGGGGCTACAAGGTGGTCCTGGACCGGGGCTCGGTGGCCAAGGCGGTGCACGCCTCCTCGGCCATCCCCGGCGTGTTCGAGCCCGTGAGCCACGTGGGCAAGCTGCTGGTGGACGGCGGGGTGGTCGACAACATCCCCATCGACGTGGCCCGGCAGAAGGGCGCGGACATCGTGGTGGCGGTGGACATCTCCGAGGACGTCGGCAACACCAACATCAAGAACATCCTCGACGTGCTGCTCCAGACGACCAACATCATGTTCGCCGAGAACGTCGCGCATCTGCGCGGCGGGGCCGACGTGCTGGTGGCGCCCAAGGTCGGGTCGGTGGGCATGCTCGACTTCACCAGGAAGAAGGAGTGCATGCAGGCCGGGATGGAGGCCACCCGCGCTGCCATGCCGAGGATCCGCGCCGCCATCGACGCCTGGAAGCAGAAGAAGGCCGCCGCGATGGCGCCGCGGACCTGAGCGCGTCGGGGAGCGGAAGGGCGGAGGGGCTAGGCCGGGGTGCTCCGGTCCGGCGCCCGCCGCACCACCCGCTCGATCTCGGCCCGGAGCACGGCGGTGTCGAAGGGCTTGGGCAGGTGCGAGTTGGCGGTTCGCTCCAGGAAGGCGCTGGCCGCGGGGGTGAACGGACCGCCCGTCACGAAGATGGTGCGGGCCGCAAGGCCGGGGACGGAGCGGGCCAGCCGCTCGTGGAACTCCATCCCGGTCATCTCGGGCATCATCAGGTCGCACAGGATCACGTCGAAGCGCTCGGCGGCGGCGCGGCGCAGCGCCTCGGCGGCGGAGATGCAGCCCTGCACGTCGTGCTCGGGGAGGACCCGCCCCAGGACCCGGCCGATGGCCGGGTCGTCGTCGACCACCAGGATCCGCCGGCGCTGGCCGGGTGCCTCGACGGCGGGCAGGCGCTCCTCGGACGAGGAGGTCCCACCCTCGGAGATGGGCAGCCTCACCCGGAACAGGCTTCCGTGGCCGGGCCGGGAGGACACCTCGATCCTCCCACCCGCCGAGGTGACGATCCCGTGGCAGATGGAGAGCCCGAGCCCGGTCCCGATCCCGACCGGCTTGGTGGTGAAGAAGGGATCGAAGATCCGCGCCAGGACCTCGGGCCCGATCCCGCAGCCGGTGTCCTCGACCTCGACCAGCACCTCTCCCCCTCCGCCCCGGCGCGCCGCCACCCGGACCAGGTTCCCGGACAGGTGGCCATCGGGGATGGCCTGGGCGGCGTTGAGGATCAGGTTCAGGAACACCTGCCCCAACCGGTGCTCGTCCCCCTGCACCGGCGGGACGTCCTCGTATTCCTGCGCCAGCCGCGCCCGGTGGCGGATCTCGTGCTGCGCGAGCGTGACGGCGCCCCGCAGCGCCCGGACCACGTCGGCCGGCGCCGGCCGCTCGGCCTCCCCGGCGGAGCGGGAGAAGAGCTTCAGGTCGCGCACCACGTCCCTTATCCGGCTCGCCGACTCGGCCGTCTCCGAGAGCGCCGGGTCGATGGCGCGCAGCGCGGCCCCGGCCGGCGTCTCCGGCCCCGCCCCGGCGTCGGCGGCCGTGGCGCACCGCACGGTCTCCGAGAGCCACTCCAGATTGGCCAGCACGCAGGCGAGCGGGTTGTTGATCTCGTGCGCCATGCCTGCCGCCATGGTGCCGATGCTGGCCAGGCGCAGCGCGGCCTCGGCCTGGCGGCGATCGCGCAGGTCCCGGGCCGCCGCGACGCAGAACTCCTGGCCGTCGAAGCACAGGTAGCTGGAGCGGATCTCGAACGGGACGGGCCCGCCCTCGATGGCCGCCGTCACCTCGGCGGTGACGGCGCCGAGGCGCTTGACCGCCTCCCAGTGCCGTCGCCAGGTGGCGGCGTCCAGGGTGGGCAAGAGCGACCAGGCCGGCCGCCCGACGATGGCGGCCCGGTCTCGGTGCGAGGCCGCGCACAGGGCGTCGTTGGCGTGGACGAAGGTGCCGGCCGCGTCGAGGCAGGCCAGCGGATCGGTGGTCGCGTCGGTGGCGAAGCGGACCAGCCGGAGTTGCTGCTCGGAGCGGCGCAGCGCCTCCGCGCCTCGCCGGCGGGACTCGACCACGCTGGCCATCCCCAGCATGCTGAACAGCGTCACCGCGCAGTAGATCTGTGCACCCATGGTGCCGCGTGCGCCCGAGCCGACCGCGTACCAGCCCAGCCGGTGCGCCGTGGCCCACAGGATGGTGGTCGCCAGCACCAGGCCCGATGCGGTCGCGCCGCGCAGCCCGAAGCGCAGCGTCGACCAGAAGAGCAAGGGCAGGAAGAGCGAGAGGGGAACCGGCATCACGCGCAGCACCGGTCCGAACGCAAGCCAGACGATCCCGACGAAGATGGACGCGACCGCCAGCGTTTCCAGCGTCAAGCGCGGATCGAGGCGGAGGTGCGGCGGCTCGGCCCAGGCGAGCAGGACCGGAGCCACCGCGATCGATCCCAGGGCGGAACCCGCCCACAGCGAGAGCTGGATGTGCAGGAAGGGCCGGGCCGTCAGGGCCGCGCCGCCCAGGAGGATCAGCGCGGCTGCAGTGATCGCGCAGGCCACCCCCGTGGCGAGGACGGGCCCCGCCAGCACCAGGGCCGAGAGGTGGGTGAGGCGCGTGATATCGGGCCGCCCGCCGCAGAGCCGGAGGGCGATGAATGCACCCAGCACCGCCTCGAGCGCGTTCCCCAGCGCCAGGGCGGCCACCGGCGGGAGGGGCTGGCCGGTCGCCATCGCGAAGGCGATGATGGGCGCAGCGGCAGCTCCCACGAGTGCGGGCCAGCGGCGGGGCGGGGAGAGGAGCAGCGCGCCCAGCATCAGGCCGGTGCCCGGCCAGAACACGGCGAACGAGCCCGGCCCGGGTGACAGCTTCACCCCGAGCTGGGTCAGCCCGAACGCCGTCAACCCGAGATCGGCCACGGCCACGAGCGCCAGCGCGGCCCAGAAAGGGATCCGGGAGGAGCGAGAGCCGGCCGGGCTCGGAGAGAGAGGTGCCATCCAGACCACCTGCGCTGCACGGATGAGCATAGCGCGGGGCCGGCGCGCGGCGCGATGGCCCCCGGATTCGAGGGGGGTCCGCGGCGCATCACTCGAGGCCGCGCTCGTACAGCTCGTCCTCGTCGAGCCCCAGGAAGTGTCCCACCTCGTGGACCAGCGTGACGCGGATCTCCTGGATCAGCTCCTCGCGACTCCGGGCGAAGCGCTCCAGGTTGCGCTGGTAGAGCACGATCGACGACGGGAAGTGGCTCCAGGGATCCATCGACACCTTCTGTCCGTACGGCGCCCCGCGGAAGAGCCCCAGGATGCCCGGCGAGAGCGGGGGATCGGAGCCCAGCAGATCCGCGTCCGCCGGCAGGTCCTCGACCGTGATGGCCACGTTGGCGAGGTAGCGGCGCACGCCCTCCGGCAGCTCGCCCAGCGCGTCCTCCACCACCGCCTCGAAGGCGGCGTGCGACAGCGAGATGGGGCGCGGGAAGTCGTCGGGCGCGAGCTTGCGGGCGCGCGCGAAGCAGCGCCGGGCCTGGTCGGCGTCTCCCCGGCGCTCGGCCAGCAGCCCGAGCGCGTGCACCGTCCACGGGTCGTCCGGATCGGCGGCCTCGGCGGCGGTCAGGGCCGCGCGCGCCTCCTCGAACCGGCACAGCTCCTGGAGCGTCAGCCCCTTCTCCCGCAGCACCTGGGTATCGCCCGGCGCCATACGTTCCGCCCGTGCCACCCGGGAGAGGCCCTCGTCCGCGCGCCCCAGCGACGCGAGCGCCCGCACCTCGACCAGGAGGAGGTCGGTGGCCAGCGCGGTGTCGCCGGCCCGCTCGGCCAGGCGCACCCCGCGCCCTGCCAGGGTGAGTCCCTCCTCGAGGTCCACGCGCTCCTGCTCCTCCTCGGAGAGTCCGTCCACCAGGAATCGCGCCGCCCCGAGCAGGAGCTCGGGATCCTGCCTGCCGACCTCCAGCGCGCGCCGGTACGCGGCGCGCGCGTCCTCCGTTCGCCCCAGCTCCTCCAGCGCGGCCGCGCGGAAGTGGAGCGCCGGGATCGAGCGCCGATCCGCGGCCAGGACCTCGTCGGCCCTGGCGAGCGCCTCCTCCGGGCGGTCCTCCTCCAGGGCGGTCGCCGTCGCGTCGAGCAGCTCCTCGATCGGTGCGCGCGGGGCGCTCATGCGGTCCTTCTTACACCCGTGAGGGGTCCTGGCACGCCCTTGTCGCGTGCGCGCAGACCTCGCTTGACGCGATCCTGCGGGCGGTTACATTAGCGCTCGCCCAGGGCGACTGCCAACCCGTATCGCCCTCGCAAGCCATCGGAATTTCATCTTTTTCTTCGGACAAGGAGTCTCGGCATGCCGGCCAAGGAGATCGCATTTCACCAGCCTGCCCGCGAGGCCATCCTGCGCGGCGTCCAGACGCTCGCGGAGGCGGTCGCGGTCACGCTCGGCCCGAAGGGTCGCAACGTGGTCATCGAGAAGAGCTTCGGTTCGCCCACCGTGACCAAGGACGGCGTGACGGTGGCGAAGGAGATCGAGGTCGAGCCGCGCTTCGAGAACATGGGCGCGCAGATGGTCCGCGAGGTGGCGTCGCGCACCTCCGACAAGGCCGGCGACGGCACCACCACCGCCACCATCCTGGCCCGCTCGATCTTCGAGGAGGGTCTCAAGCTGGTCGCGGCCGGCAACAACCCCATGGACCTGAAGCGCGGCATCGACCGCGCCGTCGAGGTCGTGGTGGGCGAGCTCAAGAAGCAGTCCAAGCCCACGCAGGGGAAGAAGGACATCGCCCAGGTCGGCACCATCTCCGCCAACGGCGACGAGACCATCGGCAACATCATCGCCGAGGCCATGGACAAGGTGGGCAAGGAGGGCGTCATCACGGTCGAGGAGGCCAAGGGGCTCGAGACCACGCTGGAGGTGGTCGAGGGCATGCAGTTCGACCGTGGCTACGTCTCGCCCTACTTCGTCACCAACCCCGACCGGATGGAGGCCGTCCTGGACGAGCCGTACATCCTCATCACCGAGAAGAAGATCTCGGCCATGGCCGACCTCATCCCGGTGCTGGAGCAGGTGGCCCGCTCGGGCAAGCCGCTCCTCATCGTGGCCGAGGACGTCGACGGCGAGGCGCTCGCCACGCTGGTGGTGAACAAGCTCCGCGGCACGCTCCACGTCTGCGCCGTCAAGGCGCCGGGCTTCGGCGATCGCCGCAAGGAGATGCTGAAGGACATCTCGGTCCTGACCGGCGGCCAGGTGGTGGCCGAGGAGCTGGGCATCAAGCTCGACCAGCTCACGCTCAAGGACATGGGTCGCGCCAAGCGCATCACCATCGACAAGGACAACACCACCATCGTCGACGGCGAGGGCAAGAAGGCCGACATCGAGGGGCGCATCAAGCAGATCCGGGCCCAGATCGAGGAGACCACCAGCGACTACGACCGCGAGAAGCTGCAGGAGCGGCTGGCCAAGCTGGTCGGCGGCGTGGCGGTCATCAACGTCGGCGCGGCCACCGAGACCGAGATGAAGGAGAAGAAGGCCCGCGTCGAGGACGCGCTCCACGCCACCCGCGCCGCGGTCGAGGAGGGCATCGTCCCGGGCGGCGGCGTCGCCTACCTGCGCAGCCTGGCGGCGCTCAAGGACCTGAAGGTCGAGGGCGACCAGGTCTTCGGCGTCCAGATCGTGGCCAAGGCGCTGGAGTGGCCGGCCAAGCGGATCGCCCAGAACGCCGGCTGGGACGGGCCGGTGGTGGTGAGCAAGATCCTGGAGGGCAAGGGCGGCCACGGGTTCAACGCGCAGACCGAGGTCTTCGAGGATCTCGACAAGGCCGGCGTCATCGATCCCACCAAGGTGGCGCGCACCGCGCTTCAGAACGCCGCCTCGGTGGCCAGCCTGCTCCTCACCACCGAGGCCATGGTGGCCGAGAAGCCGAAGAAGAAGGCTGCCGCCGCGCCGGGCGGAGGCATGGGCGGCGGCGGCATGGGCGGCATGGACGACATGGACTACTAGTGCCGCTCACCCTGAGCGTAGGGGCCGCCGCAGGCGGCCCCGGAGTCGAAGGGTCATCCTGAGCGTGGGGTCCGCCGCAGGCGGGCAGGGAGTCGAAGGAAGGCCGCGCCCGGGGCAATGCCCTGGCGCGGCCTCCTCGTTTGGGCGTGCACGTGCGCGCTGGGGCGCGGCCGCGCACCAATGAAACCCAGCGATCTCAAGATTTTCAAGCGAATCGTAAACAATCAATGTTGTTCGGCCAGCGCGTTTGACAGAAAACGAAGGTATCTGTAAGAGAACGATCAGCGGCCGGGAGGCGGCCAGAGGAGGCCGGGTGTTCCCCGAGGAACGGCGCCGGGAGATCGTGGCGGGACTGAAGCGCGACGGGCGCTGCCTGGTCGCGGATCTGGCGCGGCGCCTCGACGTCTCCGAGGTGACCATCCGCCAGGACCTGGACGTCCTCGAGAAGGAGGGCGTGCTGCGGCGCACCCACGGCGGCGCCATCCTGAGCGTGAAGATCGGGCTGGAGCGGCCGTTCCAGGTCGAGGAGACCGCGCACAAGGCCGAGAAGGAGCGGATCGCCGCCGCCGCGGTGGACCTCATCTCCTCGGGCGACACGCTCATCCTGGACGTCGGCACCAGCGTCACCGCCGCCGCCCGCCAGCTGGTCGAGCAGAAGAAGAAGCCCACCGTCTTCACGAACGGTCTCAACATCGCGGCCATCCTGGAGGCGGACCCCGACATCACCACCGTGGTCACCGGCGGCACGCTCCGCCCCAAGCAGCACTCGCTCGTGAACCCGTTCGCCGAGTTCATCCTGCCCCGCATCCACGCCGACATCGCCCTCATCGGCGTGAGCGGCGTGGAGGCCGAGCACGGCATCACCAACGTGAACGTGGCCGAGGCCGAGATGAAGGCGCTCTTCGTCAAGGCGGCCCGCCGGCGCATCGTGCTGGCCGACTCCAGCAAGATCGGGACGGTGGCGCTGGCCAAGTTCGCCGACGTGCAGGACATCGACCTGCTCATCACCGACGTCGGCGCCGACGAGGACGACATCGCCGCCATCCGCGAGAAGGGGCTGGAGGTGAAGCTTGTCTGATCCAGCTTCCAGCGGGACGAGGCGGAAGGCCGAGGCGCCCGCCTTCGAGAAGGAGGTCGTCCGCCTGCCGGATGGCCGCGAGCTGACCTACTACCGGTTTCCGGACGCTCCGCCCGCGCCGAAGGAAGCGGCGGCGCCGCCGGCGAAGGAGCCTTGACCGTGTCCGAGCTGCGCTGGCACCCGCTGCTCTCGCAGTGGGTCATCACCGCGACGCACCGGCAGGACCGCACCTTCCTCCCGCCCGAGGACTACTGCCCGCTCTGCCCCACCAAGCCGGGCGGCTTCCCGACCGAGGTGCCCGCCGAGAGCTACGACATCGTGGTCTTCGAGAACAAGTTCCCCTCGCTGCAGCGCGAACCGCCGGAGCCGGCGGCCGCGGCCACGCCGGTGTCGCCGGTGAAACCGGCCCAGGGCGTATGCGAGGTGGTGCTCTACTCGCCCGATCACCGCGCCTCGCTCTCGACCATGCCGCTGCGGCGCATCGCCAACCTGGCGCAGGTCTGGCGCGACCGCACCGCCGTGCTGGGAGAGCGCCCCGAGATCGAATACGTGTTCGTGTTCGAGAACCGCGGCGAGGCGGTCGGCGTCACGCTGCACCACCCGCACGGCCAGATCTACGCCTTCCCCTTCGTCCCCCCCATCGTGCAGAAGGAGCTGGAGGCGTCCCGGGCCCACCACCTCGAGCACGGCCGCTGCCTGTTCTGCGACACGGTCCAGGGGGAGCTGGCCGACGGGCGCCGCATCGTGCTGGAAGGCAAGCGGTTCGTGGCCTTCATCCCGTTCTTCGCGCGCTATCCCTACGAGGTCTACCTGGCCCCCAAGCGCCACCAGGCCACCATGCTGGACTGGACCGCCGCCGACGCCGAGGACCTGGCGGCGGTGCTGAAGGGGCTGCTGCGCAAGTACGACGCGCTCTTCGACAAGCCCTTCCCCTACATCATGGTCTGCCACCAGGCGCCCACCGACGGCGCCCCGCACCCGGAGTACCACCTGCACTTCGAGTTCTACCCGCCGCTCCGCACCGCCACCAAGCTCAAGTACCTGGCCGGCTGCGAGGCGGGGGCGGGCAACTTCATCATGGACAAGCTGCCCGAGGAGAGCGCCGAGGAGCTCCGGCGCGTCGGTCCGGCCTCGACGGCACAGGTCCGGCAGGAAGACGCCGGCGGGTGAGCTCGCCCCGGCCCCGCACAGGGAGTCCCACATGCGCGACGTCCTGGTGACACGCTTCGGCGGCGGCGGAACGGTGGTCACCCGGCGCGCCCCGGGGCGCGTCAACCTCATCGGAGAGCACACCGACTACAACGACGGGTACGTGCTCCCCATGGCGCTCGAGTTCGCCATCGAGATGGCGGGCCGCCGGCGCGCGGGGGCCGAGGTGCGGCTGCACTCGGTCGACTACGGGCAGTCGGTCGCCTTCGCCGTCGATGGGCCCATCGCGCCCGATCCCGAACACCCCTGGAGCAACTACGTCCGCGGCGTGCTCTGGGCGCTGGCCCGCGCCGGGGTGAAGCTCGCGGGGATGGACCTGGCCTTCGGCGGGAACATCCCGCAGGGCGCGGGGCTCTCCTCGTCGGCCGCGCTGGAGGTGGCCACCGCCGAGGTGGCGCGCGCCCTGCTCGGCTTCGACATCCGAGGTCCGTCGCTGGCGCGGCTGTGCCAGCAGGCCGAGAACGACTTCGTGGGCATGAAGTGCGGGATCATGGATCAGTTCATCTCGCTCATGGGGCGGGCCGATCACGCGCTCTTCCTCGACTGCCGGTCCCTCGACCACCAGCTCATCCCGCTGGAGCTGGGCGAGCACGTCATCGCCATCATCCACAGCGACGTGAAGCACGAGCTGGTGGCCTCGGAGTACAACACGCGCCGCGAGCAGTGCGCCGCCGGCGTGGCGGCCATCCGCAGGCGGTTCCCGGCGGTGAGCGCGCTGCGCGACGCGACGCTGGAGCAGCTGGACGCCTCGGCCCCGGATCTGACGCCGGTGCTGCAGCGGCGCTGCCGACACGTCATCACCGAGTGTGCGCGGGTGCTGGAGAGCAAGTCCGCGCTCGGCCGCGGGGACCTGGCCCGCTTCGGCCGGCTCATGAACGAGTCGCACGACTCGCTGCGCGACGACTACGAGGTGAGCTGCCCCGAGGTCGACCTCCTGGTCTCGCTGGCGCGCCGGGTGGGGGGCGTGGCCGGGGCGCGGATCACCGGCGGCGGGTTCGGCGGGTGCACCGTGAACCTTCTCCCCGCCACCGCCGTCGACAGGCTGAGGAGCGAGGTCCTGGGCCCATATGAGCAACAAGTGGGCAAGAAGCCTAGACTTTTCATCACACGCGCCGCGGATGGGGCAGCCCCCTTCTGAAAACACTCGAAAGCAACAGAAAGCAGTTGTAGGGAAGACGGCTTTCGAGCGAAAGTACGCCCGCCGCAGTGGGCACCGGAGCATGCAGCGGAGGTGAGGAGGCGTGCTCCGGAATTGAGAGGGCGTGTTTCCCGCAGCAGTCTTTCGATCCGAGCAGTCCTGGAGGGCATCACATGAAGAAGAGTGTTCTCTTCGCCGTGGCCGCCGTCGCGCTGGCCGCCGGCATCGCCGTCGCCGCCGACGTCCCGACCATCGGGTGCGCGATCTACAAGTTCGACGACACCTTCATGACCGGCGTGCGCAACTCGATCCTGAAGACCGCGGAGGGCAAGGCCAAGGTCGACATGGTCGACAGCCAGAACTCCCAGGCCACCCAGAACGACAAGGTCGACCTCTTCGTCACCAAGAAGGTCAAGGCTCTGGCCATCAACCCCGTGGACCGCGCCGCCGCCGGCGTCATCATCCAGAAGGCCAAGGGCGCCGGGATCCCGGTGGTGTTCTTCAACCGCGAGCCGTTCGCGGACGACATGAAGAAGTACGACAAGGCCTACTACGTCGGCGCCATCGCCGAGCAGTCGGGCACCATGGAGGGCAAGCTCGCCGTCGACTACTGGAAGGCGCATCCCGAGGCCGACCTGAACAAGGACGGCGTCATGCAGTACGTCATGCTCAAGGGTGAGCCGGGCCACCAGGACGCCGAGCTCCGCACCAAGTTCTCGATCAAGGCGGTCGAGGATGCGGGCATCAAGGTCCAGAAGCTGGCCGAGGACACCGGCATGTGGGATCGCGTCAAGGGGCAGGAGAAGATGGCCGCCTTCCTGGGCGCCCACAAGGACATCGAGATCGTGTTCGCCAACAACGACGACATGGCCCTCGGCGCCATCGAGGCCCTCAAGGCCGCCGGCTACTTCAAGGGTGGGAAGTTCATGCCGGTGGTGGGCGTGGACGCCACCGCCCCGGCGCTGGCCGCCCTCAAGGACGGCACGCTGCTCGGCACCGTGCTGAACGACTCGAAGAACCAGGGCGCCGCCACCGCCATGCTCTCGATCGTGCTGTCCAAGGGGGAGAAGCCCAGCAAGGCCAACGTCGGCTATGACATCAAGGACGGCAAGTACGTCTGGGTCGACTACAAGCCCATCACCAAGGCGAACATGCAGGAAGCGCAGTAGGAACGATTCGCCAAGATGGTAATCTGCAGGGGGGCGGTCGCCACGGCCGCCCCCCTGCTTCGCAACGAACACCCGTCACCGGGGGTGCAGCCGTGGCCTCGAACGGATTCTTGCTCGAGATGCAGCACATCTCGAAGGAGTTCCCCGGCGTCCGGGCGCTGGATGACGTGAGCCTGCAGGTCCGCCCCGGGACGGTGCACGCCCTCATGGGCGAGAACGGGGCCGGCAAGTCGACGTTGATGAAGTGCCTCTTCGGCCTGTACCGGCCGGATCGAGGGCGAGATCGTCCTCGAGGGGCAGCCGGTCCAGGTCACCGAGCCCAAGGTCGCCCTGGCCCATGGCATCTCGATGATCCACCAGGAGCTGCACCCCATCCCCCATCGCAGCGTGATGGAGAACATCTGGCTGGGGCGGTTCCCGCTCCGGAGGATCGCCGGGGTCTCGTTCGTGGATCACCGGGCCATGTACAGGGCCACCCAGGCGCTCTTCCAGAGCCTGGGCATGAGCATCGACCCGGCCACCAAGGTCGGGAACCTCTCGGTCTCGAAGATCCAGTCGGTGGAGATCGCCAAGGCGGTCTCCTACAGCGCCAAGGTCATCATCATGGACGAGCCCACCTCGTCCCTGACCGAGAACGAGGTCGAGCACCTGTTCCGGATCATCCGCGACCTGAAGGGGCGCGGGGTTGCGATCATCTACATCTCGCACAAGATGGAGGAGATCCTGAAGATCTCCGACGAGGTCACCATCATGCGCGACGGCAAGCGCGTGATCACCTCGCCGGCCGCCCAGCTGACCGAGGACCTCATCATCCGCAACATGGTGGGGCGAGACCTGACGCACCGGTTCCCGGAGCGCAGCAACGTGCCGGGCGAGGTGGTGTTGAGCGTGCGCGGGCTCACCTCGCCCACCGCCAAGTCGTTCCGGGACGTGAGCTTCGACCTGCGCAAGGGCGAGATCCTGGGGATCGGTGGCCTGGTCGGCGCCCAGCGCACCGAGTTGGTGGAGGCGATCTTCGGGCTCCGCGCCATCTCCGCCGGGACGGTCGAGCTCAGCGGGCCAGCGGGTGGCCATCGACACGCAGACGCCGAAGCGGGCCAAGGGGCAGGGGATGGCGCTCCTCACCGAGGACCGCCGCGGGTCGGGGATCTTCCCCGTCGCTCTCGGTGCTCGAGAACAGCCTCATCGCCGACCTGCGGCGCTACGTTCGCTTCCTGCTCCTCGACGACCGGGCGCGCCGTGCCGCCGGCACCCGCATGATCGAGCGGCTGCGCGTCAAGACGCCTTCGCTGTCCACGCTCATGCAGGACCTGTCCGGCGGCAACCAGCAGAAGGTGCTGTTCGGGCGCTGGCTCCTCACCGAGCCGGAGATCCTGCTGCTCGACGAGCCCACCCGCGGCATCGACGTGGGCGCCAAGTACGAGATCTACACGATCATCGCGGACCTGGCCCGGCAGGGGAAGAGCATCATCATGATCTCCTCGGAGATGCCCGAGCTCCTCGGGATGTCCGACCGGATCATGGTCATGTGCGAGGGCCGGGTGTCGGGTTTCCTGGAAGGAAAGAGCGCGAGCCAGGAGGAGATCATGCGGCTCGCAGCCCAGTTCATGTGATGAGGAGGGCGTCGCCCCAATGGCCGTCACCGAGAAGCAGCTGAAGGAAACCGGACCCTCGGTACCTCCCGAGCAGCGGCCGCGGAAGAGCCCGTGGAAGTGGACGGTCCAGCTCCTGTCGGACAACGCCATCTTCGCGGCCATGGTGGTGGTGGTGCTGGTCATCGCTGCCTACGCCTGGTACGCGGACCTGGGCTCGTTCCTGACGCTGGGAAACTTCAAGAACGTCCTGATCCACAACTCGACCCGCGCTGATCGTGGCCATGGGCGCGGCCTTCGCGATCTTGACCGCCGGCGCCGACCTCTCCTCCGGCCGCATGGTGGGGCTGGCGGCGGTGCTCTCGGCCTCGATGCTGCAGGCCCCCGACTACCTGCGCCTCTTCTACCCGGACCTGTACCAGACGTGGATCTGGACCCATCTGCCGTGGCTGTCGCTCTGGATCCCCATCCTGGCCGCGGTGGCTGCGTGCGCACTCTTCGGCCTGATCAACGGATGGGTGATCGCGCAGTTCGGCGTCGCGCCGTTCATCGCCACCCTGGGCGCCTACGCCTGGATCTACGGCGTGAACGGGCTCTACTTCGACAAGGCGCCCAACAACTCCCAGCCCATCGGCGGCCTCCGCGGCGACTTCACCGCCATCGGCACCGGGGCCATCGACATCGGGCCCATCTCGCTGCCCTACATCGTCCTCATCGCGCTGCTCGTGGCCGTGTTCATGTGGGTCCTCATGAACAAGACGACGTTCGGCAAGAACGTGTACGCCATCGGCGGCAACGTCAACGCGGCCAAGGTGTCGGGCATCAACGTCTTCAAGACCATCGTCGTCATGTACACCATCGCCGGCGCCCTCTACGGGCTCGGCGGCGTCCTCGAGGCGAGCCGGACGGGCGGCGCAACCAACAACTACGGCAACATGTACGAGCTCGACGCCATCGCTTCCTGCGTGGTGGGAGGCGTGTCGGTCACGGGCGGCATCGGAACCGTCCCCGGGATCGTGGTGGGCGTGCTCATCTTCGGCGTCATCAACTACGGTCTCACGTTCGTCGGCGTGAACCCGTACGTGCAGATGATCCTGAAGGGGATCATCATCGTCTCCGCCGTGGCGTTCGACGTCCGGAAGTACATGGCCAAGAAGTAGCTCCCGGAAAGCTGCTGGCCTGCCGCCTGGATGACCCGTCGGGGGGGCAGGTGCGCAGCATTCCAAGCTTGCGGAAACAGGCCAAATACCCACATTCACTTGACTTTTCTGGCCTTGCCAGGTTAGATTTCGGCCATGCGACGGGCGGGACCAGGACTCGTGGACCTGATCCGTCGATGACGAGGGCAGCCGCTATTACGTGCCAGGGACGGGCGGAAACCGGCAGTCGTCGTCAGCGGGGCCAGGAGGCTCATTCCTGGCCCCGCGTCTTTTGCGACCGCCCTGCTAGGCCTCCCGCTCCCCGGCCGGAACCGGCGGCAGGTCGTGAGATGCCATGTACACGACGTTCCGGCTGGACCGCTTGCCGCGGTACATGGCGCGGTCGGCCAGGTCGAGGATCTCGGCCTTGCTCTGGGCGTGCTCCGGGAAGCTGGCCAGGCCGATCGAGCAGGTGACCCGGACCCGCGACCCCTCGCGGGAGAGGAAGCGGTGGTCCTCGATGGCCCGGCGGATGCGCTCGGCCACCTTGAGGCCGCCGCCGGAGTCGATCCCCACCAGCAGCATGACGTACTCGTCGCCGCCGTACCGGACCAGGATGTCGTCGTCCCGGACGCAGGAGCGCAGCACCCGGGCCACCTCGACCAGGAGCCGCGACCCGGCCAGGTGTCCGTGCTCGTCGTTGACCAGCTTGAAGCGGTCGAGGTCCATGAACAGGACCGTGAAGGCGCGGCCGCCCTGCACCTCGCGATCGAGCACCAGATCGAGGTAGCGCGTGTTGTAGAGGTGGGTGAGGTCGTCCAGGTAGGCGAGGTGCTCGACCTGCTTGAGGCGCCCGAGGTTGTGGAGCGCCAGCCCGAGGTTCCGGCACAGGAACGCCGCCGCCTCGGCGCCGGGTGCGTCGAGCTCCCCGGCCACCAGCACTGCGATGGCGCCCACCACCCGGCCCTCGTCGCTCACCGGCAGCAGCAGGGCGCGGGGCCCCAGCTCGGTCAGCTCGCCGGGCAAGAGCTCGACCCGGATCGGCTTCTCGCCCAGGGTGTCCAGGCTTCCCTTGCACAGGCGGAGCAGCTCGGCCCCGAGCGCGAAGTCGAGGCCCTGCGAGCCGGAGAGGACCCAGTCGCCGCTCGACGCTCGCTCGAACAGCGCCGCGCCGGCGCTGCGGCACGACCCGGCCACGGCCGAGAGTGCCACCGGCACCAGGGTGTCGCGATCGAGGGTGGCGGCGATGCGCTGGCCGGCCTCGAAGAGCTTGAGGTGGGCGCGCAGCGACTTGTTCTCGTCGAGCAAGGCCCGGGTGGAGAGGCAGCGCTGCACCGCCAGCTGGAGGCCCTCCGGGGCGACCGGCTTCACCAGGTAGTCGCTGGCCCCCGACTTCATGGCCCGGACCGCCGGGTCGACCTTGTCCAGGGCGGTGATGACCACCACCTCCAGGTTGGGATCGAGGCCCTTGGCGATGCCCAGCAGATCCAGCCCCGAGGAGCCCGGCAGGATCACGTCGGTCAGGAGAACGTCGAAGCGCCGCTGCTTGAGCAGCCCCAGCGCCGCCTCGGCGTCCGGCGCCACCTCGACCTCGTACCCGGCGGTGCGAAGGTAGTCGGAGTAGACGGTTCGCGCAAAGCGCTCGTCGTCGACGAGGAGCACCGACGCGCTCATCCGACCTGTATATCATGGTGCCGTGGACCTCCCCTCGGACCGCAAGGCTCTCATCTTCTCCGCCGGCGGCGTCCGACTTGCGCTCCGACTCTCCCACCTGCGCGAGATCATCCCCGCCCCGGCCGAGGGAGGAGAGATCGTGGCGCGCGGCGAGAGCTACCCCACGGCCTTCGTCTCCACCGTCCTGGGCCTGCCGAACGGCGCCACCCCGTTCGCGCTCCTCACCGAGGGCACGCCGCGCCTTGCGCTCCGGGTCGAGGCCCTGCACGGGATCATCGATCTCTCCGCGGCCGAGTTCTTCCAGCTGCCGGTGCCCACGCCGCTTCCGCAGCCGCCACCGTTCTCCGGCGCGGTGGTCTGGCACGGCGAGGTGGCGCTCGAGCTGGCGGTCTCGAGCCTCGGGTTCGCGCCACTCGAGCCGGCGGTGGAGAACCCGGAGCCGCCCCCGGACATGGGCCCGTTCGCGGAGCGCGAGCTCTGCTTCGCGCGCGCCGGCACCCGCTTCGCCGTCCCGCTCTCGCTGCTCATGCAGGTGCTGGAGGGCGCGCGGCTGGCCCCCGTCCCGCTCACCCCGCCCTCGCACCACGGCCTGCTCTACCACGGGCGCTCGCTCCACCCGGTCATCGATTTGGCGGTCGCCTACGGCGCAGCCGCCCCCGGCCCATCCCGGACCGTGCTCCTGCTGGATGCGGGTGGCGCCGGTGTGGGCGTGGTGGCGGACCGCGTCCTGGGGGTGGGGGAAGGCGGGCCCGAGGTCGTCCGTCCGCCCTGGGACACGCTCTTCGGAACGTGAGCGTATCAACGGTCGGTCCAGGTCCGGGCCCGGGTCCACGTCCAGGTTTGCCGGCGCTCGCGCCGCCGGAAGCCCTCAAATCCCTGGCAAATCTTGACATTCGGGGAATCGCGGCGTTACTGGATACGGCCCCATTCCCTCGCGGCCCCGGACGAGCCATGCCCAAGAACCTGCTTCTCGCCGACGACTCCATCACCATCCAGAAGGTCGTGGGCATCACCTTCGCGAACGAGGACTACAAGGTCACCTCGGTCGACAACGGTGAGGACGCGATCAACAGGGCCCGCGAGCTCCGGCCCGACGTGATCCTGGCCGACGTCGTCATGCCGCGGAAGAACGGCTACGAGGTGTGCGAGGCGGTCAAGGGGGATCCCGATCTTCGGCACGATCCCCGTCCTGCTGCTGGCCGGCACCTTCGAGGCGTTCGACGAGGCGCGCGCGCGCGCGGCGCGCGCCGACGCCCACATCGCCAAGCCGTTCGAGAGCCAGGCGCTCATCAACAAGGTGCGCGAGCTGGTCGAGGGCAAGGCCCCCGCCGCCGCGGTGTCCGCCATCCCGGTCGCGCGTCCCACCGCCCCTGCTGCGCCCGCTCCCTCCGCCCCACGCCCCGCCGCGCCGGCCGCCGCCCGGCCTCCCCCGGGCGCACCCGGGCGCCCGCCCGGCCCCGGGATGCCGCCCGGTGCACGTCCGCCCGGCCCCGGGATGCCGCCCGGTGCGCGTCCGCCCGGCCCCGGGATGCCCCCGGGCGCCCGCCCGCCCGGCCCCGGCATGCCCCCGGGCGCCCGTCCTCCCGTCGCGGGGATGCCCCCCGGCGCTCGTCCCCCTGGCCCAGGCATGCCCGCCGGCGCCCGTCCGCCCGGCCCCGGGATGCTCCCCGGCGGCCGTCCACCGGGCCCCGGGATGCCTCCCGGCGCACGCCCCATGGGCGCGCCTCCCGTCGCTCGCCCCATGGCCCCGACGCCGATGCCCCGGCCGTCCCCGATGCCAGCCCGCCCGGTTGCGCCCGCTGCCGCACCGAGGCCCACCGCCGCGGCCCCCCGCCCGTCACCCGCGCCCGCACCGGCCAGGCCCGCGCCCAGGAAGGATCCGTTCGGCCTCGGGGATGCCCCTGCAGCCGCGGCCGCGCCGGCCCCCGCCGCACCGGAGCCCACGCTCCCGGACCTGAGCTGGGACGACGTGTCCGACGCGCCCGCCGTGCCGCCGCTCGACGTCAGCATCGATGTCGCGCCGGCCGCCGCCGAGGCCGGCCCCAGCCGGGAGATCGAGCTGCCGGAAGGGCGACGGCGCCGAGCCGGAGCTCGCGCCCATGCATGCCTTCGTGCCGCCGCCCGAGTCCACCGGCCACAAGCCCGAGGAAGCCGGCGGCGCCGCCGGCGAGGCGCGCGCTGCGCGAGGCGCTGTCCAAGGCGTCCCGCGAGGTCATCGAGCGGGTGGTATGGGAGGTCGTACCCCAGCTCGCCGAGACCATCATCCGCGAGAACCTCGACCGGCTCGTCAAGGCGCGGCAAGAAGTAGGCGGCGAAGACGCCTCAGCAACAGGCTAAAGGGTACGGGCGACGGGCTACGGGCGGGTGACCCGTGGCCCGTGGCCGCGAGCCCTTCCCGGCTCTGGAGATCCAGCTGGAGACACGAACAGTGAACGACGAGAACCAGACCGGTCTGGCCAAGGGCTACTCGCACCGGGAGGTCGAGGCGCGCTGGTATCCCTTCTGGCGCGAGCGCGGCTACTTCCACGGCGACGAGCACGATTCCGACGCGCCCGCCGTTCTCGCATCGTGCTGCCGCCGCCCAACGTGACCGGCTCGCTGCACCTCGGCCACGCGCTCACCGCCACGCTCCAGGACGTGCTCATCCGCTGGAAGCGCATGAGCGGCTTCAACACGCTGTGGCTCCCGGGCACCGACCACGCCGGCATCGCCACGCAGATGATCGTCGAGAAGGACCTGCATCAAGACCGAGAGGCAAGACCCGCCACGACCTGGGCCGCGAGGAGTTCCTGCGGCGGGTCTGGGCCTGGAAGGAGCGGTTCGGCTCGCGCATCGGCGAGCAGCACCAGGCGCTGGGCGCCTCGCTCGACTGGGAGCGCGAGCGCTTCACCATGGACGAGGGGCTCTCCCGGGCGGTGCGCGAGGTCTTCGTGCGCCTCCACGAGGAGGGGCTCATCTACCGGGAGAAGAAGCTCATCAACTGGTGTCCCCGCTGCCACACCGCCCTCTCGGACCTGGAGGTCGACCACGAGGAGGCGCACCAGGGCGAGCTGTGGAGCTTCGCCTACCCGCGTGGCGGACGGCCCCCGGGCGAGATCGTGGTCGCCACCACCCGGCCGGAGACCATGCTGGGCGACACCGCGGTGGCCGTCCACCCCGACGACGAGCGCTACAAGGCGCTCATCGGCAAGAAGGTCCGCCACCCGCTGGTCGAGCCGCGAGATCCCCATCATCGGCGACGCCATCCTGGTCGATCCGGCGTTCGGCACCGGCGCGGTCAAGGTCACGCCCGGCCCACGACTTCAACGACTTCGAGGTCGGGCAAGCGCCACGCGCTGCGAGATGATCACCGTCATCGGCCTGGACGGGAAGATGACCGCCGCCGCCGGCCCGGTGGCCGGCCATGGACCGCTTCGCGGCCCGCAAGGAGGTGAAGCGGCTCCTGGCGGAGCAGGGCCTGAGCGCGGGTCGAAGGTCGCACGTCATGCCGCTCGGCGCGCTGCCAGCGCTGCGACACGGTCGCTCGAGCCGCTCGCTCTCGAACCAGTGGTTCGTGAAGATCGAGCCGCTGGCCCGCCCGGCCATCGAGGCGGTGGAGGAGGGCAAGACCCGAGTTCATCCCCGAGCAGTGGACCAACACCTACATGGCGTGGATGCGCAACATCCACGACTGGTGCATCAGCCGCCAGCTGTGGTGGGGACACCAGATCCCGGCCTGGTACTGCCCGGACGGCCACGTCACGGTGGCCCGCCAGGCGCCGGACCGGTGCGCGACCTGCGGGAAGAGCGAGCTGCGCCAGGACGAGGACGTGCTCGACACCTGGTTCTCCTCCGCGCCTGTGGCCCTTCTCGACCATGGGCTGGCCGGACGAGACCGCGACGCTCCGCACCTTCTACCCGACCTCGGTCATGGAGACCGGGCACGACATCATCTTCTTCTGGGTGGCCCGGATGATGATGATGGGCATTCACTTCATGGGCGAGGTGCCCTTCCGGACGGTGTACCTGCACCCCATGGTGCGGGACGAGAAGGGCGACAAGATGTCGAAGACGAAGGGGAACGTCATCGATCCCCTCGTCATCACCGAGCAGCACGGGGCCGACGCGCTCCGGTTCACGCTGGCCGCCCTGACGGCGCAGGGGCGCGACATCAAGCTCGCCAAGGAGCGCATCGAGGGCTACCGCGCCTTCGCCAACAAGATCTGGAACGCGAGCCGGTTCGCGCTCATGAACCTATCCGGGTACGAGGAGCGGGGAGAGGATCCCGGCCCGCCCCGATCTCTCCCCCGCCGACCGGTGGATCCTGGCCCGGCTGCAGCGGGCGGTGAACGAGACCGTCGAGGCGCTCGAGGCCTTCCACTTCAACGACGCCGCCCTGACCCTGTACCAGTTCGTGTGGCACGAGCTGTGCGACTGGTACATCGAGCTCGCCAAGGAGGCGCTGTCCGGCGAGCACGGCGCGCGCCGGCGGGCGGCCCAGGCGGTGCTGGTCCGGTGCCTCTCCACGGCATACCGGCTGCTGCACCCGTTCATGCCCTTCATCACCGAAGAGCTCTGGCACGTGCTCCGCGCTCAGGTGCGAGGCGAGGCCTGGGCCGATTCCGTGCTCGCAGCCCCGTATCCCCATAAGGGGGTCGTGGACGAGGCCGCCGAGCGGAGCTTCGGCCCGGTGATCGGGATCGTCGAGGCGATCCGTAATGTTCGCGGGGAGATGAACGTTCCCCCCAAGGCGGAGCCGCGGGTCGTCATCGCCCTCTCCGACCCCGACGCCAGGGGCACCGTCCGGGGCGAGGTCGCGCGGATCTCCCGGCTCGCCCGCTCCTCCATCGAGGTGGTCGAAGGTCGGAGCGCTCCGGCCGCCCCCCAGACCGCGGTGGCGGTGGGCCCGGGCTTCGAGCTGCGGGTGCACCTGGCGGGCGTGCTCGACCTGGCGGCCGAGACCGCCCGGGTCGAGAAGGAGCTCGGCAAGCTGGATCAGGACCTGGCCGGGATCGAGCGCAAGCTGGCCAACCCCGAGTTCGTCCGCAAGGCTCCCACCGAAGTCGTCGACAAGGATCGGGCCCGGGCCGACGAATTGCGCGAAAAAAGAGGCAAGCTGGAGGCGCATCGTGCGATGCTTTCCGGCACCGAGGCGAACCTCGCCAGGAGGGACAACGTGGAAAATCAGAACGAGCCCAAGCCCGTCACGGAGAGCGCAGCACCGGCTCCGGTTCAGCCTGCCCCCGCCGCTCCCGCTCCCGCGCCGGCTGCACCGGCAGTGGAGCCCCCTGCGCCGGCGCCGGAACCCACCGTGAAGAAGGCGGCTCCCAGGCGCGCGGCGAAGAAGCCGGCCAAGAAGGCGGCCAGGAAGGTCGTGAAGAAGCCGGCCAAGAAGGCGACGAAGAAGGTCGCCAGGAAGCCGGCCAAGAAGGCGAAGAAGCCGGCCAGGAAGGCGAAGCGCAAGGCCAGGCGGTAGATCGTTCCGCGGATGAGCCCTCTGCCCGCCCACGTGGAGAGGCTCCTCGATCTCGCGCTCGAGGAAGATCTCTCCCTGGGCGATGCCACCAGCGAGGCCACCCTCGACGCGCAGTCGCAGGCCGAGGGCTCCTTCCTCGTGAAGGAGGCGCTGGTGCTGGCCGGCACCGCCGTGGCAGCGAGGGTGTTCGAGCGGCTGGGCGCCACCTGTCGGTTCGACCGGCGGGACGGCGACCGCGCGGATCGCGGCGAGGTGGTCGGGACGGCCCGGGGTTCCGTTCCCGCCCTCCTCGCCGCCGAGCGCACTGCGCTCAACTTCCTGCAGCGCCTCTCCGGGGTCGCGACCGCCACGCGGCGTGCCGTCGATGCCCTGGCCGCGGGCGGCGGCAAGACTCGCCTTCTCGACACGCGCAAGACCACCCCGGGCTGGCGCCTGCTGGAGAAGGCGGCCGTCCGCGCCGGCGGCGGGAGCAACCACCGCCTGTCGCTGGGCGACGGGATCCTGATCAAGGACAACCACGTGGCCGCCTGCGGAGGGGTGGCCGAGGCCGTGCGGCGCGCGCGCGCCCGGGCCGGCGCCATGCTCAAGATCGAGGTCGAGGTGGTGGACCTGGCCGGCCTCGACGCCGCCATCGCCGCCCGCGCCGACATCGTGCTCCTCGACAACATGGACGACGCGGCCATGGCCGAGGCGGTGCGCCTGGCTGCCGGCCGGGTGCAGCTCGAGGCGAGCGGGAACATGACCCTGGAGCGGCTCCCGCGCGCGGCCGCGACCGGGGTGGACTTCGTGTCGATGGGGGCGATCACGCACAGTGCACCCGCCGTCGACATCTCGTTCGAGCTGAGGTGAGGCTTACCCCGAACCCGATGACGGGTTCAGGTAGGGGTTCGGGTTCGGGCATTGGCAACCCATTCCGCCCCCTCGGTTGACAGCCCCAACTCACCCTCCCACAATCCCTCCGATGCCCCTCGAGCCCTCCAACTCGGAGGAGCTGGTGCTCGGCTTCCTCGCCGAGGCCGGCGACGAGTTCGTCTCGGGCGAGGCCATCAGCGACAAGCTCGGGCTGACGCGCGCCGCGGTGTGGAAGCACGTGGAGTCGCTGCGGGCGCAGGGCTACCAGATCGACGCCGTGCCCGCCCGGGGATACCGGCTCAGCGCCATCCCCGACCGGCTCACGCCCCTGGAGCTGCGGCCGCTGCTCAACACCCACGACATCGGCCAGGTGCTGCACCACTTCGAGGTGATCTCCTCCACCAACGATCACGCCCGCGAGCTGGCCGAGGAAGGGGCGGGGCACGGGGAGGTGGTGATCGCCGAGTCGCAGACCGGCGGACGCGGTCGCCGCGGCCGGCCCTGGGTCTCTCCTCCGGGGCTGAACGCCTACTTCTCGGTGGTCCTTCGCCCCGAGCTGCCGCCGGCGCGCGCGCCCGAGCTGACCTTGCTCGCCTCCGTCGCCATCTGCGATGCGCTCCGGCAGGCCAACGTGCCGGCGGCCATCAAGTGGCCCAATGACGTTCTGGCCGGCGAGCGCAAGATCGCGGGCATCCTCACCGAGCTGGCCTCCGAGCCCGAGCGCGTCCACTGGGCGGTGGTCGGGATCGGCGTGAACGTGAACGCGGCGGCGACGGACTTCCCCCCCGAGCTGCGCGAGCTCGCCACCAGCGTCCTCATCGAGCGCGGCGCACCGGCCCCGCGGGCGCTGTTCGTGGCCGCCTGCCTGACCGCGCTGGAGGACTGGCTCGACCGGCACGCCGAGGAGGGCTTCGAGCCCGTCCGCCTGGCCTGGCGGGAGCGGAGTGCGACGCTCGGGCGCGACGTGATCGTCAAGACCGAGGGCCGCGACATCCAGGGCCGGGCCGAGGACGTGGACGAGACCGGCGCGCTCCTGGTCCGAACGGAGCAGCGCCTGGAGCGCATCCTGTCGGGCGACGTCGTCCACCTGCGCACGCGGACCCCTGATCCCGGGCGGTAGCGCTCGCTTGCAGGTGGGCATGAGCCCACACGCACCGTGCAGATCCGTCACGTCGCCCATTCCCGGCACGCGCGCGTTGCTGCCGATCAATCGCCTGCCCGCTCCGTTTGATGGAGAATGCAGATCGGGTGGTGGGAGATGGAAGCTCGTCGATGGGAGCGAGGGGTCGTCCCTCGTCGATCGCGACGAGGGGTCGTCCCATCCCGGCGGTCACGACCATGAAAAGGCACCTGCTCTACGCGGCGCCGGTGGGCCTGGCGCTCATCCTGTCCCCGGGGCATGTCCAGGGCGCCGCGCTGCGCACCGAGGTGAGACGCACTCCGACGATGCGCGGGGCCGCGCTCAAGCCGTTCCCCGCCAACGTGGCCAAGTACTCGATGGCGCCGTTCCTGGCGGGCCAGTGCATCGTCTGCCATCAGAGCAACGATCCCAACAAGCCCGGGCCCATCAAGCACGCCACCATCAACGAGGAGTGCTTCTCCTGCCACGACGACGTGCGCGAGGTGATGAGCCGGCGCTTCAAGCACGTCAGCGCCAAGGACTCCTGCACCGACTGCCACAACCCGCACAACTCCAAGGAGCCGGCGCTGCTCCACACCGAGATGGTGGCGCTGTGCACCTCCTGCCACGTCGGCATCGGCGCCCAGGTGAAGGCGGCCAAGATCAAGCACTACGCCCTCACCAAGGACAAGAAGTGCTCCAACTGCCACAACCCGCACGCCACCAACGTCGAGCGGCTGCTCATCGCCCTCCCGTTCAACCTGTGCGTGAACTGCCACTCCAAGGACGGGATGACCTCGACCGACGGCAAGCCGATGCCCAACTACACCAAGCTCCTCTCCGAGAACGCGGTCTGGCACGATCCGGTCAAGGCCAAGGATTGCTCCGCCTGCCACCGCACCCACGGTGGCGAGAACTACCGCCTGCTGATCGCCGCATACCCCGAGACGTTCTACGCGCCCTTCGAAAAGAAGACCTACGCCCTGTGCTTCAGCTGCCACAACGAGAAGGTGGTCTCCGAGGCGCAGACCACCACCCTGACCGGCTTCCGCGACGGGTCCAAGAACCTGCACTTCTCGCACGTGGTGAAGGAGCGCGGCCGCACCTGCCGCGCCTGCCACGAGGTGCACGCCGCCAAGCAGGCCAAGCGCATGCGCGAGAACGTGCCGTACGGCCCGGGCGGCTGGCTGCTCAACATCGGGTTCACCAAGACCTCGACGGGTGGCACCTGCACCAAGACCTGCCACCCGCAGAAGTCGTACAACAACAAGACGCTCACCAGCGCCGCCCCAATGAGCGGCAAGCAGCAGGAGTGAGTGCCGCGATGACCTCGCTCAGAATGGCGACTCTGGTGCTGGCCCTCGCCGGCTCGTCGGCCGCAGCCGCCGTCGACGTCGGCGCCCTGGTCGACGACGTCGAGCTTCCCGCCCTCTCGGGCGGGAAGCTGCACCTGCTGGCCGGAAGCTCCGTCAACGTGCTGGTCTTCGCCAAGCCCGGCCACCCCCACTGCGTGGAGACCCTCCGCGACCTGGCGGCGCGCGAGGGCAAGATCCCCGGCGCGCGCTGGATCGTGCTGCTCCCCGGCGACACCGCCGCCGCCGAGGCGCGGGCCCTGGCCTCGACCACGGGGACCAAGATGCCGATGGTGCTCGACGTGGGTGACGCCATCTACGGCAAGCTGGAGGTCAAGCTCCAGCCCACCATCGTGGTCGTCGACCGGCAGGGGAAGATCGTCGGCTACGAGCCGTTCCGCGAGATCAACTACGGCGATCGCGTCACGGCCCGCATCCGGTTCACGCTGGGACAGATCGACGAGAAGGAGCTGGCCGAGGCGGAGGATCCCGCCCGCTCGGAGACGCACTCCGACAAGGGCATGGCCAGGAGCCACGTCCAGTTCGGCCAGAAGCTGATGGAGATGGGGCAGCTCGAAATGGCCCTCTCGCAGGTCGAGAAGAGCCTGGCCACCTCGCCCACCAGCGCCGCCTACCTGCTCCAGGGCAAGATCCTGACGCGCCAGGGGAAGTGCTCGGAGGCCGCCAAGGCCTTCGAGGTCGCGCTCCAGCTCGAGCCCAGGAACAACGACATCGTCGCCGCGAAGGGCCAGCCCTGTCCGCCCAAGAGGGGGACGCCGTGACGCGCCGCTGCCTGCACGGTGCCATCGCCATCCTGGCCGCCATCGGCCCGTTCGCTCCGGTGGCCGACGCGTTCGCCGAGGTCGGATCCAAGATGGACCCGGTCGACATGCCCGCCCTGGCCGGGGGCAAGGTGGCGCTGTTCTCGCCCGCCGCCAGGGCCAACGTGGTGGTCTTCTTCCGCGCCGATCAGGAACGCTCGGTGGACGCGCTCCGCCAGCTGGCCGGCTGCGAGAAGGAGCTGACCAGGGGTGTGCACTGGGTGGCGGTGATCTCGGGCTCGGCCTCGCCGGCCGACGCCAAGGCGGCCGCGTCGGCGGCGGGCATCCGCATGCCCGTGCTGGTGGACGAGGGCGACAAGCTTTACGACAAGCTGGGCATCCGGATGTTCCCGGCCATCGCCATCGCCGACGGCAAGGGGGTGGTGCAGGCCTTCGAGCCCTACCGTCAGCTCGACTTCGCCGACGCGGTCAAGGCGCAGGTCCGGTTCGTGATGGGCGAGATCGACCAGACGGCCCGGGACCGCGCGCTCGATCCCGAGGCCTCCAAGCTCCCGGGGCAGGACGACCCCTCCAAGAAGGCGATGCGCGACGTCAACATGGCCAAGCGGCTGGTGGAGCTTGGCCAGTACGAGGCGGCCGTGAAGCAAGCCCAGAAGGCGCTGGAGCAGGCGCCCGTCCCGGCGGCGTTTCCGGTGCTGGGGATGGCCTACGCCAAGCTGGGCCGATGCGCTGACGCGACCCGGATGCTCGATCAGGCGCAGAAGCTCGCGCCGGACAGCGCCGAGATTGGCGCCGCACGGGCGCTGTGCGCGGGGAAGTGAGCGGCGGGGGTCAGGCCCTTCCACTTTCCACATTGAGCAGGCAAGGGTCGTCCATGTGGAAAGTGGAAGGGCCTGACCCCTACTTCCCCTACTTCGCCGGGATGGTGATGGGGGCGTCGACCTTGACCGGGTCGCCCTGGAACGAGGGGAAGGTGAGGCCGCGCGCCGCGGCCTTGAGGCACTGCCCGACCGGCGCGCCGGAGATGGTCACGTCGTCGATGGTCGCGTAGCCGACCGTCCCCTCCGGCGCCACGGTGAAGCGCAGCGTGATCTGGCGCGGGCCGACCGGCTGGTCGAGGCCGCGCCAGGGATCCTTCAGGCAGGCATCGAAGCCCTTGCGGCCCCCGGCCAGCGCGCGGCGGATCTGGTCCTGGCTGAGGCCGGTCGGCTCGTCCGCATCCGGCTCCGCGCCGGGGGAGGCTGCCGCGGGGGCCGGAGGTGCGGCGGCGGTCGGGGCGTCGGGGGTCTCGCGGCGCTCGGAGGTCGCCACCTTCCGTTCCATGCGCTCCGACCTGGCCGGCCGGGCGGGGCGAGCCGGCTTCTCCGTCCTGGCGGGCGCGGTCCGGGGCGGAGGGGAGGCCTTGGCGGCGACGCGCGCGGGCGGGGACGCGTCCCCGGCCGGCTGCGGCGCCGGTTCGGGGAGGGGTGCGGCTGGTGCAGCCGGCTCCGCAGCAGCTGCCGAGGCCGGGGCGGCGGCGGGCTGCGGCGGAGGTGCGGGGTTCTCCCCGGTAGGCTGGACGGCGACCTTGTCCCCGGCCGGCACATGCTCCCGGCCGTCCGCGGTCGGGGCCGGGGATGCCGGGGCGGGCGCCGAGGGAAAGTGTGCGGCGGCAGCGCTCGCCGGTGGCGCCGCGCGCTGCGTGGGGCGGAAGACGACGAAGCCGGCCCCGGCAGCCGCCACGATCAGCGCCACCGAGCCGATCCACACCGCCGCCCCCACGCGCCTCGCCCTGGGGGCGGGGCGGTGGCTCGAGGGCCGGGGATGGATTCTCGTGCACCGACACGGCCCTGGCCGGCCCGGGCGTGGGGGCCGGATGCGATGGGCGCGACGGGCTCACATCCTGCGCCACCGGCGCAGGCTCGAATTCGCCCGAATGGGCGAACGGGTCGACCAGCGTCTGCGGAAGTGACTCGGCCGCCTCGCGGAGCTCGTCGGGGCTGACCATCGGTCGGCGTCGGGCGGGCTCGACGCCCGCAGGCGTGCGTTCCGGCACGGCGAAGGGGTCGGGCGCCACAGGGGGCGGAGGGGTAGGTGCGGCGCGCTCGTCGGCGAAGTCGCGCTCGTCGAAGAGCTCGATGTACTTCGGCTGGGGCGCCGACGCGGCCGCAGGAACGGGGGGCGGCACGGCCCCGGTGGTGGCCGCGGGCGCCTCCTCGGGCGCGAGCGGCGCCGCCGGAGGCTCGAAGGCGGTGGTCGGGGGCGGGGGCGCCGCGGGCACGGCCAGGTCGGACAGCGGCGTCACGGCCGAGGGCTCGGAGGCGGCCGGCGCCGGATCGGTCCTGGGCGGGGTGGAGGCGACGAAGTCGTCCCCCTTGACCACGACGAGGTTACCGCACGCCCGGCACTTGAGCCGGTAGATCCGTCCGGGCAATGGCACGTCCTTGGTGGCGTACCGCTTGCCGCACCGATCGCACGAGAACCGCATGGTCGGCCCCGATCCTATCGGTCCCACGCCAGAGCGCGCAACAAGGGGAGCGCGGGACATGGCCCGCTGCCTTCGTTGACCCGCCCCTGGGCCGAAGCTAGGCTCCGGCCGTGCTGCTCGCGATCGACGTCGGGAACACCAATACCGTCATCGGGGTGTACCAGGGGACGGTGCTCCGCGATCACTGGCGGATCGAGACCGACCACGCCCGCACCGGCGACGAGTACGGCGTGCTCATCCGCCAGCTGTTCGCCGGCGGAGGGATCGACCCGGGCGATATCGACGCGGTGGTCATCTCCAGCGTCGTTCCGCCGCTGGGCCGGACGCTGGAGGAGATGTCGCGCAGGTGGTTTCACCAGGAGCCGCTCTTCGTCGGCCCCGGGGTGAAGACCGGGATCTCCATCCTCTACGAGAACCCGCGCGAGGTGGGGGCCGATCGCGTGGTCAATGCCGTCGCGGCATACGAGCGCTGGCGGTGCGCGCTGGTGGTGGTCGATTTCGGGACCGCCACCACCTTCGACGCCATCTCGGCCCGGGGGGAGTACCTGGGCGGCGCCATCTGCCCGGGCGTGGGGATCTCCATGGAGGCGCTCTTCCGAAGCGCCTCCAAGCTGCCGCGCGTCGAGTTCTCGCGCCCGCCCCACGTGATCGGGCGGAACACGGTCTCCTCGATCCAGGCCGGCCTCACCTACGGGTACGTCGGGCTGGTCGACGGGATCTGCACGCGCATGGCCGAGGAGATCGGTGGGTCGCCCAAGGTGGTGGCCACCGGCGGCCTGGCCGCGCTCATCGCCGGCTTCTCCCGGACCATCACCGAGGTCGACGAGCACCTCACGCTGGAGGGGTTGCGGATCATCCACGAGCGCAACCGCTGATGCCATGCCCGACTGTCCCCTGCCGCTCGATACCCTGCCCAAGCCGCTCCAGAAGCACGCCGACCCGGCCGCCCCCGCGCCGCTGCGCATGATGGGGGCCAAGGGGCTGGTCCCCGCGGTCGCGCCGGTGGACCTGACCACGCTCCTCTTCATGCTCTCCTTCGACGGCGACGCGGCCGTGCGGGAGACGGCACAGAAGACCGCCGACGGCCTGCCCGACAAGATCTGGGGCGTGGCGCTGCGCTCGGAGGGGCTCAAGCCGGCGGTGCTGGACTGGCTGGCGGACCGGTTCGCTGCCAAGGAGTCGGCGCTCGAGATGGTGCTCCTCAACCCGGTGACCTCGGACGAGACCGTGGCCCGGCTGGCGATCACCGCCTCGCAGAAGCTGGGCGAGATCATCCGCCAGAACGAGCTCCGCCTGCTTCGCCACGACGGCATCATCCGGGGGCTGTGCCAGAACCCCCATGCCCTGGCCTCCACCGTCGACGGCGCCTGCGACTTCTGCGTGCGCAACGGGCTCACCCTGCTCGACGTTCCCCAGCTGGTCGAAGCGCACAAGCGCATCCACGGCGTGGACCCGACCGCCCGGGCCGCGGCGCCGCAGGAGACCGCGGCCGCCCTCATGAGCGAGTTCGCCCAGGAGCTGGCACACGAGGGCGGCCCCGAGGGACAGCCCCACGCCGAGACGGCGGAGGAGTCGGAGAAGAAGATCAACATCACCCAGCGCATCATGAAGATGAGCGTGGCGGAGAAGATCAAGCTGGCCACGCTGGGGAACAAGGAGGCGCGCACCCTGCTCCTGCGCGACGCCAACAAGCTGGTGTGCATGGCCGCCGCCACCAGCCCCCGCATCACCGACGGCGAGATCATCGGCCTGGCCAACTCCAAGACGGCCAACGCCGAGGTGCTCCGCTACATCTACGACAACCGGGAGTTCGTCCGGAACTACGCCATCAAGATCTCGCTGGTGAAGAACCCCAAGGTGCCGCTGCCCACCGCGCTCAGGCTGCTGGTGACGCTCCAGGAGAAGGACATCAAGGAGCTGGCGCGCGATCGCAACGTCCCGCAGACCGTCCAGGCGCAGGCCAAGTCCTACATGATGAAGAAGGAGGCGGCTGCGCGCGGGCCCGCCACCGGCGGCAAGCACTGATGGGCCCCCGGCAGCCAGCGGAGGGGTGGCCCCAGGGGGCTGCCCCGGAGCGAGCGTGAGCGAGCGGGGGCCTGGGGGCCCGAGCTTCACCCGGCCCCCCAGCCAGATGGGGCGCGCGCTGTGGGTCTCGGCGGCGACCATGACCTCGCGCCTGCTGGGGCTGGTCCGCGATCAGATCTTCGCGGTGCTGTTCGGCGCCAGCCCCATCTCCGACGCCTTCGTGGTCGCGTTCCGGATCCCGAACCTGCTCCGCGACCTGTTCGCCGAGGGTGCCCTCAGCTCCGCCTTCGTCCCCGCCTTCGCCGACGCCCACCGGAACCGCGGCCCGGAGGACGCGTACCGCCTCGCCAACGCCATCGTGGCCCTGCTCCTCCTGGCGGTCGGGACCGCGGTCGGGCTGGGCGCGCTCCTGGCCGGCCCGCTGGTGCGCGGCATCGCCCCCGGCCTGGTCGAGCACGACCTGGCGGTCCTGCTCACCCGGGTGATGCTGCCGTTCCTCCTGCTCGTGTCCCTCTCGGCCGTGGCCATGGGCATGCTGAACGCGCAGTCTCGCTTCACCGCACCGGCCCTGGCCCCGGCGGCCTTCAACGTGGGGGCCATCCTGGTGGGCGCGGGTCTGTGGCTGGCCGGCTGGCCGCCGCAGCGCGCCGTGGTGGGCTGGGCGGTCGGGACGCTCCTGGGAGGCATCCTTCAGCTGGCGACGCAGCTCCCGTCCCTGCACGCGGCCGGTTACCGCTTCCGGCTGCACCTGGGCCGGGCCGACCTGGCCCACCCCGGCCTGCGGCGCGTCTTCGGGCTGCTGGCGGCGGCGGTGATCGGGCTCTCCGCCACCCAGGTGAACATCGTGGTCAACACCTTCTTCGCCTCGCGCCAGGTCGGCGCCAACACCTGGCTGCAGTACGCCTTCCGCCTCATGCAGCTCCCGCTGGGGGTGTTCGGGGTGGCGGTGGCCACCGTGGCCGGGGCGGGCGTCGCCCGCCGCGCCGCGGCCCGCGATCTGCGAGCCGTGAACGAGACGGTCGGGTCTGCGCTGCGCCTGGTCGCGTTCCTGAACGTCCCGTCGGCGATCGGGCTGATGGTGCTCGGGCGGCCCATCGTCTCGCTCATCTACCAGCACGGGCGGTTCGGTCCGGCCGACACCGAGGCCACCGCCCAGGCGCTGCTCTGGTACGCGCTCGGCCTCTACGCGTACTCCGGGGTGAAGGTGCTCGCGCCGGCGTTTTACGCGCTCGGGTCGGCCCGCGTGCCGGTGCTGGGCAGCTGGGCCTCGATGGTCGCCAACGTCCTCCTCAACGCGCTGCTGTTCCCGGTGATGGGCCATCGCGGGGTGGCCCTCGGGACCTCGCTGGCCGCGGTGGTCAACTTCGCGGTCCTGCTCGGCGCCTGGCGGAGCGCTCACGGGCGCGTGGGCGGGGCAGGCGTGCTGCGCCAGCTCGGGCGCGTGCTGCTGGCCACCGCAGCCATGGCCGGGGTGGCCTGGGCGTCCCACCGGGGCCTCTGGGCACTGCTCGGGCCCCGGCCAGGCATGGGACATCGAGCCCTGCTCGCGCTCGGCCCCATGGCGCTGGCAGGCCTCGCCTATCTCGGGGCGGCGCGCGCGCTCGGCATCGCCGAGCTGGGTGAGCTGGCGGCCGTGCTGCTGCGCCGGCCCCGGCGCGCTGCCTGAGGCCTCGCCCTCCGCCCGATGCTCCGGCCGGTTCCACCGCCGGCCGCGCCCGGGGCTTGGGCCCGGCGCCGCGCGCTTCTTATCTTGCGCGTGGACAGCCATCTCGGGAGAGACCGATGCAGAACGAGAACGGGGGAGAGCGGGCGGCCGAGAGCGTGCGGAGGCAGGCCGCCGGGGTGGCCGCCGGTGTGCACGACCAGATGGAAGAGCTGCGCGGGTACGTGGAGGACGCCGGGAGCGTGGTTCGCGAGTACGCGCGCGACCACCCCTGGGCCGCCATCGGCATCGCGGCGGGGATCGGGTTCGTGGTGGGGCGGCTCCTCTCCCGCCTGTGAGGCAGGACGACCGGGAGCCTCCGGAAGGGCTCGACCCCGTCCGGGGAGCACATGGAGATCGACTTCGGTCATGGAATCGAGCGAGCGAGCGGGCGGAATGGCGACCGGGGACGTGGCTGGGCTGAGCGACGCGCTGCATGAACTCGGCGCCGAGGCCCGCGAGGCGGCGGCGCGGCTCTCGGAGTCGCTCGACCTGGAGCGGCGCATGGAGGAGACGCCGCTGGCGGTGCTGGGGGTGGCCGCGGCGGTGGGGCTGGTGCTGGGCGGCGGCCTCTGGCCCTTGCTCCGTCCCTTCGTGAAGGCCGCGGCCCGCTCGGCGCTCTCGCCCGCGAACCTGCTCGCGATGGGGGCGGCTGTGGGTGCGATGCGCGCCGCCACGGCGCGCGAGCCCGGCCCGATGCAGGGGTCCACGGCCTCGCATTGATTCTGCGTCAGCCTTCGCTTCGCTTCGGCGGCGTGCCACGGAGGCGCCGCCGACCCGGCACCGATCCGCCATCAGCCCGGGGGGGCGAGCGCCACCCGGCCCGGTCGGCCGCGGGAGATCGGCCAGGCCGTGATGGGGCCTCGCGTTGACTTGTACTCGCAGCGAAGGCACGCTCAGGGGGCACGCGAGGTGAAGACCATGGTGGCGGTCGTGCAAGGCGACGCAGGAGAGGTCGTGATCCAGCTCGATGGGACGCTGGATCACCTCGCGGCCGCGCGCATCGCGCGGTGCCTCGGTGACCTGCCCCCCGCTGCACCGCTGGTGATCGACTTCTCCCGTGTCGACGATCTCCCCGACGTCGGCGTGGCCGAGGTGGCCAGGGAGCTGGTGGGCCACTCGGGCGTGGCGGTGCGCGGGCTGGGCCGTCATCAGCTTCGCCTGCTGCGCTACTGCGGGCTGCAGCTCCCCCCGGAGCGGCACGAGGTCGACGAGGAGGCGCGCCGGTAGCCCTCGGATGCAGGCTGGGGCTCCTGCGCAGCAGGGGCCGGGCCGCAGCCCCCGTGTACTAGGACAGCCGCGGCTTCTCGGGCGTCGTCGGGGGCGACTCGGTCGGCAGCCCTTCCTCGAGGAGCTGGGCCGCGATGGCCAGGGCCTTGCGGACCTTGTCCTTCACCTTCTCGTCGCCCTTTATCTTCTGGTAGGCCTTGAGGACGCGTTCCTCGTTCTTGGTGCTCTGCGCCTCCAGCTCGCCGATGCGCTTGCGGAGCTCGCCGGTGCGCGCGTCCACCTCGCCCCGAGCGCCCTCCACCTCGTTGCGCGCCACCAGCAGCTCGGTGCGCGTCGACTCCAGCTCCCGTTCCAGGTCGTCGATGCGCGCGGCCTCCTCGGCGCGCCGCTCGGCGTCGGCCAGGCGGGTGCGCAGGCTGTCCAGCTCGCCGGCGGCGCGGCGCGCCTCCTCGCGCGCCGACTTGAGCTCCTGCTCGGCCTTGCGCGCCTGGCCGGTGATGGCCTCCAGCTTGGCCCGAACCGAGGCCAGCTCGGCCTCGCGCTCGGCCGCGGCCGACTCGGCGGCCTCGGCGCGCTGGGCGGCTTCCTCCGCCCGGCCCCGATGCTGCTTCGACTCCGACTCGCGCGCCGCCAGCGCGGAGCGCGCGTCGGAAAGCTCGCGCTGCAGCCGATCCAGCTGCGCGCCGTCGGCGGTGGATCGCGGCGAGGGAGAAGGCGACGGCGGAGGCGGCGCCAGGGACAGCCGCGCCGAGCCCGGGGCGGGAAGGCCGGCCAGGGTGGTGCGGGGCGACCGCGCGGGAGGCTCGGTCTCGAGGAGCGGGATGCCGGCCGCCCGGAGCGCGCCCGGGCTGGCCGCCCGCACCGGCGCCTCCACCGCCGGCGCGGTGGCGTCCAGAATCCGGCGCGTTCTCCTCGAGCGGAGGGCTGTCGCCGCCGAGCTCGGCCAGCGGATCCTCGCCGGCCAGGTCCAGCTCGCCCAGCTGCGCGCGGGCGGCGGAGTCGTCTTCCTCGGGCAAGGAGGCCGCCGCGGCCGAGACCTCTTCCTCCTCGACGGGCGCCTCGCGCGGCGGCGGGGCCGCCGGCGCGGAGATGCCCTCGAACGCCTCGTCCAGGAAGGCGAGATCGTCGTCCACGCTCGCGGGGGCGGCCCCGGCGGCGGGCGGCTCGTCCGGCAGCGATTCGAGATCGAGCGACGGGAGCTCGACGCTGGGCTCGGCGGAGAGCGCCTCGAGCCCCATCTCCTCGTCCAGGCTGACCAGCTCCTCGGACCCCGTCGGCGTCGGCTGGATCTCGCCGGCCTCGGCCGGCAGCCCGACCGCGGCCAGCTTCTCGAGCAACGCGTCGGGGACGAAGGGCTTGATGAGGTACTCGTCGGCCCGGACCTTCAGCGCCTTGTGCTTCTCGAACGTGTCCGGGGTGGCCTCGGCGCTGGTCAGGATCAGCGGGATGGTCCGGGTGCCGTCATCCTTGCGGAGCTTCTGGCACACCAGGTACCCGCTCATGCCCGGCAGCTCGACGCACAGGACGATCCCGTCCGGACCCCACTCGCGCGCCAGGTCCAGTCCGGCCTTGCCCTCGGGTGCAACCCGGACGTCGAAGGCGCTCGCCTCGAGCGACTCGGCGAGCTGCCCGGCGAAGGCGGAGTCGTTCTCGATGACGAGGATCTTCTTGGGCATGGAGGCGCCGAGGACGTGCGCGCCCGAGGAGCCGCCCCGCACGCGAATCGCCCTGAAATGTCTTGCGAAATGTTACCCGCGGGGAGCGGGGGGTGTCAAAAGCCGGGACCTCCCGCACGGAGGGGACGCACCCGGATCCGATACCACATCCCCGTGACCGTGAACGGGCCCGAGTCCGGGCCGGAGAAGAAACGCGCGGGCGCGGGCTCGTTCGCGGGCTCGGGCGGGCAGCTACGGATGCGCGCCGGCCTGGACCTGCGCCGCCTCGACCAGGTGGAACAGCGCGTCCTCGTCGAGGTCCGAGACGAGCGAGTAGACGATCTCGTCCTGGCGCCAGATGGCCACGTTGTACCCCTTGGCGCGGGCCATCCGCACCACCTCGTTCCCCAGGCGAACGTCGCGTCCCGGCGCGTCGAACCTCCGGCCGGGGTCGTCGACGATGAACAGGCCCGCCTGCCCGCGGGGGAGCTGGTATCGCACGTAGGCGGCCGGCCACTCGCGCAGGTTCGACAGCCGTGCGCCCTCGACCTTCACGCCCCCACCGGCGAAATGGGGCAGGGCGGGGTGGAAGTCGAGCTTGTCGGCGAACCAGCCGGGCATGGCGGCCGCGTCCACCTCCAGCGGCAGCCCGCGGTGGTGATTCCGGATCGCGTCCTCGAGCAGGTCGGGGTTCCCCGTGTGCGACGCCAGCACCACCAGCACACCGGCCGCGCAGGCGGCCACGGTGGCGATGGGCAGGGGCGCCAGCGTCCGGCGCCAGAGCGGGCGCCGCTCCTTGGCGAGGGACCGGGTGAGACGCTCGCGGAGCGCGGCGGGGGCGCGGCCGGCCGGGGCGGGGGCTGCCATCGCCTCGCGCAGCTTGGCGCGGACCGCGTCGCGGATACGGGCCTGGCTTTCGACCAGGGCCTGGCAGGGGGGGCAGCTCGCCAGGTGCGCCTCGGCCTCGGCGCGCTCGCGCTCGTCGAACTCCGCGTCCAGGAACGCGTCCACCGACCGCTCGAGCTCGCGGCAGTCCATGGCGGCGATGAGCGTGGGTTCGATCGACATCGTTCCCTTCTCGCTGGGCGGTCAGGCCGACTTGCCGCGCCGCCTACGGTACGCCTCCAGATCGATGCTCTGTCCGTCGCCCGGATCCTGCAACACGCCGGACGCCACCGCATAGTTCGCCAGCGCCTTCTGCAACAGCCTGCGGCCGCGGTACAGCCTGCTCATCACCGTGCCCACCGGCACATCCAGGATCTCGGCGATCTCCTTGTAGGAGAACTCCTGGAGGTCGGCCAGGATGACCACCATCCGGAAGTCCACCGGAAGGGAGTCCACCGCGCGGAGGACGTCGTCCGAGAGCAGCCGGTCGAAGAAGTACTGCTCGGGGTTGGAGGCGTACTCCGCCGCATCGCGCGAGACGAAGCGCTCGTGGACCGCATCGCGCTCGGTGCCCTCGACGATGTTCCGCTCTTTCACGGATCGGCGATATCGATTGATGAAGGTGTTGGTCAGGATCTTGAAGAGCCAGGCCTTCATGTTGGTGCCGCGCTCGAACTTCTCGAAGAAGCGGTAGGCCCGCAGGAAGGTGTCCTGGACGAGATCCTCGGCGTCGCGGTCGTTCTTGGTGAGCCGCAGCGCGGCCGAGTAGAGGGGGTCGAGATGCTTCAGCGCGAGCTCCTGGAACTCGTCGCGCGTGAGATTCGGTCTGCCGGAGGTCGAACATCGGTTCGTTTCTACTCCTCGATCTTCGTGCCTCGGACCCCGGTGTCGATTCCCGGCCGGTTTTACAGGGAAACGGCCCGGTGCCCGCACAGATTCCCGCAAGCTGTGCCGCCGCCTGCCCGGTCGGGGAGGGGACGGCAGAGCTTCCGGAAAAGACTACGCATTCTACCAAATAGCCGGGAGGTCTCCGCCTGCCCGGGACGCGGGATGTGGCGAGGGGCCGCATTCGGGTCGGGGGGGTTGCAAGGTCCCCGGCCCCCGGGGCGGGAACGGGGAGCGGGAGCGGGAGGGGGGGTGCTATGAACCCCGCGAACCATGCGGCCTCGCCTCCTCTACGCCGACGATCGCGGGCAGGTGTACGACCACCCCGACCTGCTCGCGGCCGCCCGCAGCGGTGACGTGCTGCGGCCGCCCGCCGGGCGGCCGCTTCCCCTCCCTCCCGGCGCCACGCTCTGCCTGCTACCGGGCCGCCGTCCGGTCGGGGTCGATCCGTCGACCGGTGCCCTGACCGTGCTCCAGGAGGTACGCATCGGACGGCGCCGGATCGTACCCCTCGCGGTCGGCGCCACCTTGCCCCCCGGGTACACGCGGACGCTCCTCCCGGCGGCGAGCCGGCCGCCGCTGCCGATGTCCGAGCCGCCGCCGGTGCTCCCGCAGTGGGCGTACACCGCCGCGGCGTTCTCGGCCGGCGGGCCCGTGGTCTACGCCCTGCACACCGATCGCAGGTTGCACTGGGACCCGCGCGCCCACTCCACCCCCGACCTCCCGGGGCGCGTCGCGGCCCTGGTCGCGACCGGCAACCCCATCTACCGACAGCTCCGGCGCTGCGCGCTGGAGTGGCGCTGCTTCACCGCCCAGAACACGTTCTACGGCCGGGACGAGGGCGCCATCCCGTCCTCCTCCTCCTGCAACGCGGCCTGCATCGGCTGCCTCTCGGAGGCCGACCCCGGCCTTCCCCCCTCCTCGCACGAGCGGATCGCCCGCGCCCCCACCGCGGAGGAGATGGCGGACCTGGCGGTCCGCCATCTCGAGGCGGCCACCGGGCGGGTGATGGTGAGCTTCGGGCAGGGTTGCGAGGGCGAGCCGCTCACGCGCTGGAAGGAGATCGCTCGCGCCATCCGGCTCATCCGCTCCCGCACCAAGCGCGGGTCCATCCACGCCAACACCAACGGCTCCTTGCCCGACGCGCTGGACGAGCTCATCTCGGCGGGGCTGGACTCCATCCGCGTGTCGCTGAACAGCGCCTCGCCCGACCTGTACCAGGCCTACTACCGACCCAGCGGCTACGGCCTCGAGGACGTCGGCCGCTCCATCCGGCTGGCGCGGGGGCGGGGCGTTTACGTGGCGCTCAACCTGCTCACCTTCCCGGGCGTGACCGACCGCGCCGGCGAGGCGGGACGGCTTTGCCGGCTGGTGGCCTCGACGGGCGTGGAGCAGGTGCAGACCCGGCCGCTGGCCATCGACCCGGACCTTTACATGGACCTGGCCCGGACGCGCGGGGCGGGCGGGGAGGCCATCGGGATCCCGGCGCTGATCCAGGCGCTGCGCCGGGCGCGTCCGGGGCTGGTGGTGGGGAACTTCTCGCGCGCGGCGGGAGCGCCGGCTGTGGGCCGCGGCCCGGGAGGCGCGATGAACTCGGGCGTCGACGCCGAGCTGCCGCTGCGCAAGGACCTGGCCCGCCATCTGCGGGCCGGCCACCCGTGGGTCTTCCGGCGCGCCGTGGAGAAGGCGCCGGCGCGCCTCCCGGCCGGCAGCATCGTGGACGTGACCGAGGACGGCCGGTTCGTGGCGCGGGGGTACTACGACCCGCTCTCGGCCATCTCGGTGCGGATACTCACCCGCGAGCCGGCCGAGGCCATCGACGCGGCCTTCTGGCGGCGGCGCGTGGCGCGGGCGCTGGCGCTGCGCCGCGAGCTGGTGACCGGCACGACCGCCTACCGGATGGTGCACGGCGAGGGGGACGGGCTGCCAGGGGTGATCGTCGATCGCTACGACCGGTTCGCGGTGCTGAAGCTCTACTCGGCCGGCCTCACCCCGCACCGGGGCGCCGTCGTGGAGGCGGTGCGGGCCGAGGCCGAGGGCCTGGCCGGCGTCTTCGGCCGCGACGAGGTCGGGCGCGACGACGACGAGGACGAGGGGGGGCGCCCTCCAGCGGGCGCCGGCCGGGTGCTGTGGGGAGCGGAGCCGCCGGAGCGGATCGCGGTGGACGAGCACGGCATGACGCTCCTGGTGGACGTCCGCCGCGGGCAGAAGACCGGCCACTTCCTCGACCAGCGCGAGAATCGGCGCATGGTGCGGGGGCTGGCCCGGGGGAGGTCCGAGGCGCTGAACCTGTTCGGCTACACCGGAGGCTTCTCGGTGGCGGCGGCGCTGGGCGGGGTGCGCCACGCCGTGACGGTGGACGTGGACCGGGACGCCATCGCCCTGGCGCGCGAGACCTTCCGGGCCAACGGCCTGGACCCGGCCGATCACGCCTTCGCGGCCGAGGACTGCTTCGACCTGCTCGGAAGCTATCGCAAGGAGGGGCGCCGCTTCGACCTGGTGGTCTGCGACCCGCCCGCCTTCGCCAAGTCGCAGAAGGCGGTCGAGGGGGCGCTGGCGGGCTACGCCTCGCTGAACCGCGCCGCCCTGGCCGTGCTGGCCCCGGGCGGCCTGCTGGTGACCGCCTCCTGCTCGGCGCGCGTGTCCGCGGAGCAGTTCTCGGACGCGGTCAAGGAGGCGGCCTTCAAGTCGAGGGTCGATCTCGCGCTGGTCGCGGAGACGCGCCAGCCGCCGGATCACCCGGTGTCGCTGCAGTTCAGGGAAGGGCGCTATCTCAAATGCCTGGTGCTGAGGCGGAGCGAGTGAAGCGAACGTGGTCGTAGACGTGGGCGTAGGCGTAGACGTAGACGTAGACGAGCTACACGAACCGTCTACGTCTACGTCCAGGTCTACGTCCACGTTGGTGGCCCGAGGGGCCCCCAGCTGAATCGCGTCCCCCGGCGCGGGCGGCCGCTCGTCGCCGCAGCCCTCCATCGTCTTCTCGAGGAGCTCGCGGAGCTTGCCCTGGCGGCGGGCCTGGATCAGCGTGTCGAGCTCCTCCCATCGCGCATCCGGATCCTGCGAGATCAGCGCCTGGTAGGCGCGCAGCGTGCTCTCCACCCCCGCCGTCTGCACCGACAGCCAGTCGTCCTTCTGGCGCGGGTGCTCGATCATGAAGGCGGTCATCCCGAACATCGACTGGGCGTACAGCTGCCGGCCGTGGCGGTTACCCTGCTCGTCCCCCGCCAGCGCGTCGAGCGGCCCGGAGCAGCCACGCACGTTGATGTCCGGGATGTCGACGATCCACTTGAGCAGCCACTTGCGCTGCGCGTCCGCGTCCGGCGCGAGCGGGTACCGCTCCAGGCGGCGCGTGGTCTCGACCGCCTTCTTGCGCTCGGCGGGCGTGGAGGGTCCGCGCGCGGCGGCCAGGGCCGGCAGCGCCAGGATCAGTGTGAGGGCAGGGGCGAACCGTCTCAAGATGAACTCCTCCAGTCACCTAGATGCTAACCGGCCATGCGCCGTTGCGGTGGGTCGGCTCGCGACCCCCTCTAAGGGTTGTCCGGCCAGGTCGCACTCATCACCCGGGCCACAGCAGGAGCAGGAGGAGCCCGACCAGGCCCGCCCCGGCCGCGGCGACCAGCGCGCCCGGGACGAGCCGGGGGCGGAACCGGGTCGACGGATCGGTGGCATCCCGGAGCGGGAGAGCGGCGGCCCCGGTGGCCTCGGCGGAGGTCGCGAGCCGGTAGGCCACCGCCAGCCCCGCCACGGCGGCGCCGCCCACGAGGAGCGGCAGGAACGCCTCGCCGAGCGTGGGCCGAGGGATGGCCGCCTCCCCGGGGCCGGCCACCAGGGCCACGGCGATGGCCACCGCGTTGTTGGCCGCGTGCGCGGCGATGGCGGGCCAGAGGGAGCCGCCGCGCCAGGCGAGCCAGCCGAAGAGCGCGCCCAGCAGCGCCAGCGCCGGGAACCGGACCGGGTCGAGATGGCGCACCGCGAACAGCAAGGCCGTGATCCCGATGGCCGAGGCCGGCCCGACCGCGCGCAGCAGGGTGCGCTGCAGGTATCCGCGGAAGGCGGCCTCCTCGCACAGCGGCGCGAGCAGGCCGGCGATGGCGACGATCACGGCGCGGGCGAGGGGCGGTCCCTCGAAGATCCGGCCCAGATCGGGGAACCACTCCAGGACGCGCGCCGGGAGCACCATCACCCACAGTGCCATGACCCCGTTGGCGGCCAGGAACCCCGCGCCGCCCAGCAGCGCTCCCAGCGCGACGGGGAGCAGGCGAGGGCGATGGAACCCGAGATAGCGCGCCGCGCGCAGGTTCGCGCCGGCCGCCGCCACCAGCGCCGGCAGGAGCATGGTGAAGATCTCGCTCCAGGCGAGGCCGAGCACGCGGCTCGAGGTCTGGGCCACCAGGTCGGGGAGCACCAGGACCAGGAGCACCGCGAAGAACGCCGCCGCCTCGGGCCGGCCGGGAGGGGTGCGCGCGGGCGCGGGCGGGGCTTGGGGCGGGGGAGGGGAGGGAAACAAGGCCGGATTGTAATGGAAGCTCCCGTCCCCATGCCGGTGACGGACGGCCGCAGGTTGTGACCGACTCCGCGTCGACCCCGGTTAGAATGATCGCATGGACTTCCGCAACCGCACGGTGGTGCTCTGCGTGGGCGGCGGCATCGCGGCGTACAAGGCCTGCGAGATCGTTCGCCTGGTGGTGAAGGGCGGGGGCAGGGTCCGGGTGGCCATGACGCCGGCCGCGGCGCGGTTCGTGGCGCCGCTCACGTTCCAGGCGCTCTCGGGGGCGCCGGCGCTGGTCGACCTGCTCGACCCCGCCTCCGAGTCGGCCTACGGCCACCTGGCGCTGGCCCGCATGGCCGACCTGGTGATCGTGGCCCCGGCGACCGCGGACCTGCTGGCTCGCATCCGCGCCGGCATGGCCGACGACGCCGTCACCACCACGGTGCTGGCCGCGACCTGCCCGGTGCTCCTGGCCCCGGCCATGAACACGCGCATGTGGCGCAACCCCGTCACCCAGGAGAACGTGGCGGCGCTCCGGGGCCGCGGGATGCAGGTGTGCGGGCCCGCCGCCGGCCAGCTCGCCGACGGCGACGTCGGGGAGGGAAGGTTGGCCGAGCCCGACGACGTCGCCGCGGCTGCGGCGCGCATCCTGGGGCGCCGCGACCTGGTCGGGCGGCGGGTGGTGGTCACCGCCGGCCCGACCCGCGAGCCGATCGAATCCCGTGCGCTTCATCTCCAACCCATCGTCGGGGAAGATGGGCTACGCCATCGCGCAGGTCGCGGCCCGGCGCGGGGCGGAGGTGCTGCTCGTGTCCGGCCCCACGCTCCTGCCCGACCCGGAGGGGGTGAAGGTCGTCCGCGTGGTCACCGCCGAGGAGATGGCCCAGGCGGTAGACGCCGAGGCGAACGAGATGGACCTGTTCGTGGGGGCCGCCGCGGTCTCCGACTACCGGCCCGCGCAGGTCGCCCCGCAGAAGATCAAGAAGGCCGCCGGGGAGGAGACGCTGGTCCTGTCCCGCACGCGCGACATCCTGGCCGGGCTGGGTCAGCGCTTCGGTGGCAAGGCCGGGGCGCCGGTGCTGGTGGGGTTCGCGGCCGAGACGGAAGAGGTCATCGCCCGGGCCCGCGAGAAGCTCAAGAAGAAGGGCTGCGACCTGGTGGTGGCCAACAAGGTGGGTGCGCCCGGGGCCGGGTTCGGCGGCGACACCAACCGCGTCGCGCTGGTCTCCCCCACCGAGCTGGCGGAGATCGAGGGCCCCAAGGACAAGGTGGCCGAGGCCATCCTCGACTGGATCCTGCCGGTGCTGGACGGTCGGAGGACGGCGAAGGGCTAGGCGGCCAACTTCGCCACCGAATACGGCAGCACCAGCTTCCCCTGGATGGCCTTGCGGAAGCTCTCGCGGGTCTCGCCGGCGATCGACTCGGCATCCCGGAACAGGATCGCCTTGCGGCGGGTGCGGTCCAGGAGCTGCTTGCGGAGGTCGGTCGCCAGCCGGATGTTCCGCGCGCCGGTGGCGTCGGCGCGCGCCGCCTGGCAACGCTCGCCCTCGTCGAGCAGCCCCAGGATGGCGGTCAGCGCCAGGTCGTTGGTCTCGGTCACCAGATCGGGCTCGAGCACCAGCCGCCGCTCCGGCGCCAGCGCGAAGCGCGAGACGTGGTGGAAGCGGCTCACCCGGGCGCTGTAGAGGAGCGAGCGGAAGAGCTGCTTGGAGACGCCGAATGGGATCACCGAGGCGCCGCCCAGGGTGCGCTGCAGGAAGTCGTCGTGGCCGCGGAGGGCGCGGGTCGAGACCTGCCGCGCCAGCCGCGACAGACCGCGGTCCATGCGCTGGTCGTAGCGCAGCTCCCAGTAGGCGTGCCGGGTGTTGACCTTGTGGAACGAGGCCACGGTCTTGAAGGGCACGTAGTAGTTGTGCGCGACGGTGTCAGCCGAGAGGTGCGCCAGAAACCCGAGCGCGAACGCCTGTTCCGCCCCGGGCCGGGCCTGCTTGAAGACGTTGAAGCCGACGCGCCAGTTGTGACAGTGGTACAGATACCTGGCCATGTTCTTGCCGACCACGATGTCGGCGGCCAGCGAGCCGTACAGGAACTCGTTCCCGAAGTCCTCCAGGAGCGCGCGGACGGGGCTCTGGACCACGCCCAGGCTCTGGAGCGCCTGGGCCGAGAAGCTGAGATGGGCCAGCGGACCCCAGGCGTGCGCGTCGGATGGCCAGGCCAGGATGACGACGGCCAGCGTTGCGAGGGACGAGAGCGCGAGGATGCGGGACGGAGACATCGAGAGAGGATTGTAGGAGTGCACCAGGAACCGTCGCAACGCCAGGAAATGGGCGAATCGAGCGCAGATGTGAGCGGGGGCGCACAGGAGCGCGAGCAAGAGGTAGAGACACTCGCGGCCGAGGCGTTCCGTCACCTGGCGTGGCTACAGAGTGCAGGGGTGAGCGAGCTGCCGCCACCACCGATCATGGAACAGCTCGCCCGGTCGAGCGCATTCCCGCCCGGGGAGGGTGCCGCCGATAGCGCGGCGCCCCCCGGCCAGGCGGAGCGGCGGACGCGTGACGCCCTGTCGCGTGACGCACCGTCGCGGGACGGAGAGGGGGCGGGGACGGTCGCCCCGTCCCCACGCCCGGCCGACGCGCCCAGGGCAGGCTCCGCCGGCGACAAGGGGTGCGGGAGCCCGGCGCTGCTCGCCATCCGCCAGGAGATCGGCGACTGCACGCGCTGCAAGCTCGCAGCCGGGCGGCACCGCCTGGTCTTCGGCGTGGGCAATCCGGCTGCCGAGCTGGTGTTCGTGGGCGAGGGCCCGGGCGAGGACGAGGATCGCCAGGGCGAGCCGTTCGTGGGGCGCGCCGGCCAGCTCCTCACGCGGATGATCGAGGCCATGGGCTACGCACGGGGCGACGTGTACATCGCCAACGTCGTCAAGTGCCGGCCCCCCGGCAACCGCAACCCCGAGCCGGACGAGATCGAGGCCTGCGAGCCGTTCCTGCGGGCGCAGCTCGCCGCCATCCGCCCGCGCGTCATCGTGGCCCTGGGCAAGTTCGCCGCCCAGACGCTGCTGCGCGACGCCACGCCCATTTCCCGCCTGCGCGGGCGCTGGGCCACGTACGAGGGCGTCAAGCTCATGCCCACGTTCCACCCGGCCTACCTCCTGCGGAGCCCGGACGAGAAGAAGAAAGCATGGGAGGATCTCCAGCTGGTGATGAAGGAGCTGGGCAGCTCCCTTCCGCGGAGGTGATGGCATGGCACGCACGACCGTGGCTCGAGGGATGGTGCTGGGCGCCGTCGCGATCGCGGCGGGCATCATCATGGGAGCGGGGGACGCCGCCGAGCCCGCAGCCCCGGCCAGCCGGGCCCCCGGACCGCCTCGCGTCCTGACCGCGACGGTGGACGGAGCCATCACCCTCGGCACCGCCGAGTACCTGGAGGCGACGCTGGCGCGGGGGCGGGACGAGGGCTTCGACGCCGTCCTCATCACGCTCGACACCCCCGGCGGCGATCTGGAGTCGACCCGCAAGATCGTCCGGCAGATGCTGGAGAGCCCGGTGCCGGTGCTGCTCTGGGTCGGGCCGGCGGGGGCCCACGCGGGCTCGGCGGGCGTGTTCCTCACCCTGGCCGCGGATGTGGCCGCCATGCACCCGACCTCGAACATCGGCGCCGCGCACCCGGTCATGGGCGGCGGCCGCGACGTCGAGGCCGAAGCCGGCAAGGACATGGCGAAGAAGGTGGAGAACGACACCGCCGCCTTCGTCCGGTCGATCGCCGCCGCGCGGGGCCGGAACGCCGAGTGGGCGGAGAAGGCGGTGCGGGAGAGCGTGGCGGTGACGGCCGAGGAGGCCGTCAAGGAGAAGGTGGTCGACTTCCTGGCGACCGATCCCGCGGCGATGGTGGCCAAGGCCGACGGTCGCACCATCCGCGCCGCCTCGACCCCGCGGACGCTCCATCTGAAAGGGGCGGCGCTGGTGGCGCACCCGCCGACCATCCGGCAGCAGGCGCTCATGTTCATCGCCAACCCGAACGTCCTGGCCGTGCTGACCCTGCTCGGCATGCTCGGGCTGGGTATCGAGTTCTACCACCCGGGGGGGCTGTTCCCGGGGATCGCCGGCGGGTTCTGCCTGTTCCTGGTGTTCGTGGCCTCCCAGCTCATCCCGGTGAACGTGGCGGCGGTGCTGCTGCTCCTGGCGGGCACCGGGCTCCTGGTCTCGGAGGCGTACTTCACGAGCCACGGCCTGGCGGGGGCAGCCGGGGCGGTGTGCCTGGTGCTGGGCATGCTCTTCTTCCTCGACACCTCGGCGCCGGATCAGTCCTTCGATCCGGGTGCATTCCGGGTCTCGCCCTGGGTGATCTGGCCCACGCCCATCGCCCTGGCGGCGGTGTTCGCGTTCATGGGCTGGAAGGTGGCCCGCGGCCGCCGGATCCCGCTCCAGCTGGGCGCGCCGGCCCTGGTGGGCGCGTCCGCCGAGACGCTCTCCGACGTCGGCCCCGATGGGGGAGAGGTCTTCCTTCACGGCGAGTACTGGAAGGCGCGCAGCCGCGCGCCCATCCCGCGCGGCGCGCGGGTGCATGTCGTGGCCTTGGACGGGCTCATCGTCACGGTTGAGGCGGACGAGGCGATGCGGTAGACCGGTGCCGGGCCCAACTCGTGGTCCCACTGCGGAGGGAAGATGCCCGCCCTTGGTCTCGCCATCCCCGTTGCCATCATCGTCATCTGGTTCCTCTCCGGGATCCGCATCATCAACGAGTACGAGCAGGGCGTGGTGCTCCGGCTGGGCCGGTTCGCCGGGATTCGCGCAGCCGGGCTCAAGTGGATCATCCCGTTCATCGACCGGATGATCATCATCGACATGCGCGTCACCGCCGAGCAGGTGCCGCCGCAGGACGTGATCACCCGGGACAACGTGTCGATCAAGGTGAATGCGGTCATCTACTTCCGGGTGATGCAGGCGGACAAGGCGTTCCTGCAGGTGACCGACTTCCTCTTCGCCACCAGCCAGATGGCCCAGACCACTCTCCGCTCGGTGCTGGGGCAAGGCGATCTCGACGACCTGCTCCGCGAGCGCGACAAGATCAACCGGCAGCTGCAGGAGATCATCGACCGGCACACCGAGCCCTGGGGCGTGAAGGTCACCGCCGTCGAGGTGAAGCAGGTGGATCTCCCCGAAGAGATGAAACGGGCCATGGCCAAGCAGGCCGAGGCGGAGCGCGAGCGCCGCGCCAAGGTCATCGCCGCCGAGGGCGAGTACCAGGCCTCCGAGAAGCTGGGCCAGGCCGCCGACGTGATCACCCGCTCCCCGGGCGCCCTCCAGCTCCGGTATCTGCAGACGCTGGTGGAGATCTCGGCCGAGAAGAACTCGACCATCGTGTTCCCGCTGCCCATCGAGCTCGTCAAGGCGTTCCTAGACGCGAAGAAGTGATCGCGCCCGGCGCGAAGCGCCGCCAGGTGAGTGAGCCCCGAGCCGGGAACCCCGGGCTCGGGTTCGGGCGCGTTCACCGGGTCCGGGACTACGCGTCTTCCTCCGGGACGACCACCTCGCCGCTGCCATTCGCGGCGATGGTCAGCAGATCGTCGAGCGCCCCGAGCATCTTGCGGTTCCCATCCTGCGAGTAGCCGGAGAGCTTCCGCGCGAAGTCCGGCACCCGCTCCAGGAACTCGCGCAGGCGCGCCTCGCTCAGCTCGCCGTCGACCGCCAGGCCGTACCCCTCCGCCTCGAGGATGCGCGCGTTCAGCACCTGCTCGAACTGCTTGCGGACCGGGGAGGAGAGCAGCGGCTTGTGGAGGTAGACGGCCTCGGAGAGGGTGGTGAAGCCGCCGTTGGCGATGACGGCGCGGGCGGTCCGGAGATCCTCCACGAAGGTGCGCTCGGAGAAGGGACGGAAGCGGAGGTTCCCCTCCACCACCTCCGCCCTCAGATCGCGCCGGAGTCCGTAGATCCGGCACTCGTGCCCGCACCGCGTCAGCAGCGCCGGCAGCCCGGCGTCGGATTCGGACGTCTGGTAGACGAGCAGGTGCTCGCCCGCCTCGCGTGGGGCCGCCAGGATCTCGGGCCGGATCACCGGCGGGTGCAGGCTGGTGCGCGGCTTGCGTACGGGGAGCTGGAAGAAGGTGGTGATGAGGTAGTGGAAGCAGCCCGGAAGCTTGGCCGCGACCAGGGCGCGGGCCAGCTGGAAGTCGAGCTCGTGGCCCTGCAGCACCGCCGCCGGGAGGGCGCAGCGCGACAGGATCTGCATGTTGTCCAGGGAGATCACCGGCAGGCCGTGGGTGCGCGCGAAGAGGTAGCTCCAGCTCTCGAAGTCGGAGACCACCACGTCCGGCCGGAACTGCTCGGCCAGATCGAAGTAGGCGCGCACGTTGCGGGGCCAGCCGCCGGTCACCGCGCCGGCCACGTTGTGGAGCACCGTCCGGAAGTTCTGGACCTCGTTGTCCTCGTAGACGATGGTCAGGCCCCAGATCTTGTTCACCCCGAGGCGATCCGACTCCCGGGCCTTGAGGTAGTCGTGGGCGCGGCCGGAGACCACCACCTGGACCTCGTGAGCGCCGGTGAGGTGGTCGATCACCACCCGCGAGCGCATCGCGTGGCCCATCCCCTCGCCGACCACCCCGTACAGAATCCGCATCGGTGCCGATGCTATCCGACCGGCGACGGCGATCGCGAGCATGTTGCCGCCGCCCCGCCGGGCACCCGGAAGTGCGCCCTCGGGCCCGCTTCCTGGCGCCGCAGGCCCGGCATGTGGGCGAGCGGAGGTGGGGCCCCAAGCCACGCCTGAAATAAACCGCCGGCTCGTGGGTATCTTGAATTGTCCGCTCTGGGGAGAGAGGACTCGGCGAGGGGGCGCGCGCGGCCAAACCGGGCGCGCTCCCGCGTCCGATCTCGACCCGAATCCCCCGCTTCCACACCCTCTCCGCGGACCGGGTGCCTCCCGGCGGGTCACACGCCGGCCAGGCCCCCCAGCCGCGCTCCCCACGACACGTTGACGCAGCCGATCCGGCCTCCCTATGTTCCGGTCGCCCGGCGAGGTCCCTCGCGGGGTTCCAGTGACAGTGAGGTCGCCATGGCCGGACGCGAGGTGGTCATCGTCGGCGCGGCACGCACGCCCATCGGTTCCTTCCTCGGATCGCTCTCGTCCATCCCGGCGCCGCAGCTGGGGGCGGTGGCCATCCGCGCCGCGCTCGCCCGCGCGGGAGTCCAACCCGCCAGCGTGGACGAGGTGGTGATGGGCAACGTGCTGCAGGCGGGTGAGGGGCAGGCGCCCGCGCGGCAGGCGGCGATCGGGGCGGGCATCCCCGAGAAGATCCCGGCCTGGACGCTCAACAAGGTCTGCGGTTCCGGCCTCAAGGCGGTGATCTCCGGCGCCCAGGCCATCGCCGTCGGGGACGCCGAGGTGGTGGTGGCGGGCGGCATGGAGTCGATGTCCAACGTCCCCTACTACGACCGGTCGGCGCGCTCGGGTGCGCGGATGGGCAACGTGGAGCTGGTGGACGGGATGATCCACGACGGCCTGTGGGATCCCTACGGCCAGGAACACATGGGCATGTGCGCCGAGAAGTGCGCCCACGACTTCGAGATCTCGCGCGGCGCCCAGGACGAGTACGCGCTCGAGTCGACCCGGCGGGCGCAGCAGGCCCAGCAGGCCGGCCTGTTCGCGGCCGAGATCGTGCCCGTCGACGTGCCCGGCAGGAAGGGCGAGCGCACCGCCGTGGCCGAGGACGAGGGGCCGCGCACCGCGCGCCCGGAGAAGATCCCATCGCTCAAGCCCGCCTTCAAGAAGGACGGGACCGTCACCGCCGCCAACGCCTCCTCGATCAACGACGGCGCCGCCGCGCTGGTGCTGATGACCGCCGAGCGGGCCCGCGCCGAGGGCCGGACGGTGCTCGGCCGGCTCACCGCCTGGGGCGGGACCGCCCGGGCGCCGGCCGAGTTCACCATCGCCCCCGCCGACGCGGTGCGCGCCACGCTGGCGCGGGCCAGGCTCGAGCCGCGGGACATCGATCTGTGGGAGATCAACGAGGCTTTCGCGGTGGTGGCCATCGCCAACAACCGGCTGCTGGGGCTCGACCCCGCCGCCGTGAACGTGCGCGGCGGCGCGGTGGTGCTGGGCCACCCCATCGGCGCCTCGGGGGCACGCATCCTGGTGACGCTGCTCCACGCCATGAAGGACCTGGGCAAGCGCCGCGGGCTGGCCACCCTCTGCATCGGCGGAGGCGAGGCGGTGGCGGTCGTCGTGGAGCGGGGAGGTACGCCGTGAAGAAGCTGGTCGAATCGGCCGACGCCGCCGTCCAGGACGTCGCGGACGGCGCCACCATCATGGTGGGCGGCTTCGGCCTGTGCGGGAATCCCGAGAACCTGATCCGCGCGCTGCATCGCAAGCGCGTCAAGGACCTGGTGCTCATCTCCAACAACTGCGGGACCACCGACCTCGGGCTGGGGATCCTGCTGCAGGCGCGGCAGATCCGGAAGATCGTGGCGTCGTACGTGGGGGAGAACAAGGAGTTCGAGCGCCAGTACCTGTCCGGCGAGCTGGAGGTGGAGCTGGTGCCCCAGGGGACGCTGGCCGAGCGGATCCGGGCCGGGGGCGCGGGCATCGGCGGTTTCTACACGCCCACCGGGGTCGGCACCAAGGTGGCCGAGGGGAAGGAGACGCGGACGCTGGCCGGGCGCGAGTACCTGCTGGAGCTGCCGCTCAAGGCGGACTTCGCGCTGGTGCGGGCCTGGAAGGCCGACCCGTGGGGCAACCTCGTCTACGACAAGACCACCCGGAACTTCCAGCCCATGATGGCGGCGGCGGGAAAGGTGACCATCGCCGAGGCCGAGGAGATCGTGCCGCTGGGCGCGATCCAACCGGACGCCATCCACACCCCCGGCATCTACGTGCAGCGCGTGGTCCAGGGGGAGCGCTACGAGCGCTGGATCGAGCGCCGCACGCTCCGGCCCCGGCCGCCGCAGGAGTCCTGACCCATGCCGCTCACCCGCGAGCAGATCGCCGCCCGCGCCGCCCAGGAGCTGCGCGACGGCTACTACGTGAACCTGGGCATCGGCATGCCCACCCTGGTCTCCAACTACATCCCGCCCGGGGTCGACGTGGTGCTCCAGTCCGAGAACGGGATCCTGGGCGTGGGACCCTACCCCTATCCCGGCGAGGAGGATCCCGACCTCATCAACGCCGGCAAGGAGACGGTCACGGTGATCCCGGGGGCCGCCTTCTTCTCCTCGGCCGAGTCCTTCGCCATGATCCGCGGCGGCCACATCGACCTCGCCATCCTCGGGGCGCTGGAGGTCTCGGAGCACGGCGACCTGGCCAACTGGGTGGTGCCCGGCAAGATGGTGAAGGGGATGGGCGGCGGGATGGACCTGGTGGCCGGGGCCAAGCGGGTCATCGTCCTCATGGAGCACGCCACCAAGGACGGCAAGCCCAAGCTCCTCCGCCAGTGCACCCTCCCGCTGACCGGCCTGCGCTGCGTCGCGGCGGTGTGCACCGACCGCGCCTGGATCGACGTCTCCAAGGACGGGCTGGTGCTGCGCGAGCTGGCGCCCGGGGAGACGGTCGCGTCGGTGCAGGCGCTGACCGAGCCGAAGCTGATCGTCGGGCCGGAGGTGCGGACGATGGAGGTGAGGGGCTGAGGCCGGTCCCGGGTGTAGGATGTGCCCCCAGGTGACCGCATGGGCCCTCTCTTCACCCTCACCACCGACTTCGGCTCCGGCTCCAGCTACCCCGCGCAGATGAAGGCCGTCCTCCTCGGCGCCATCCCCGACGCGCGCATCGTCGACGTCACCCACGACGTGCCGGCCTTCGATGTCCTGGCCGCCGCCCTGATCCTGGAGGCGGCGGTCCCGTGGTTCCCTCGCGACACCATCCACGTGGCGGTGATCGACCCGGGCGTGGGGACGGCCCGGCGCGGGCTGGTGGCGGCCGATGCCGAGGGCCGCCGGCTGGTCGGGCCGGACAACGGCGTGTTCACCCCGTTCCTGGGGCGCGGGGCACGGGTGCGGGCGCTGGCGGAGCACGGGGGTGTGCTGCCGGCGCCCCGTACCGCCACGTTCCACGGCCGGGACCTCTTCGCCCCCGCGGCGGTCTACCTGGCGCGTGGCGGGACCGCCGGCGCACTCGGCCCGGAGATCTCGGATCCGGTGCTGCTGGACTGGCCCGGCGCCGCCCGCGAAGGGGACGAGATCCGGGGGGTGATGCTGGCCGCCGATCCCTTCGGGAACGTGGTCACCTCGATCCGCGGCACCGACCTGGCCGGGGCTGCGGCGATGGAGGTGGATGTGTCCGGGCGGAAGGCCCGGTTCGTCCGGACCTACGGGGAAGGGGAGCGGGGAGAGCTGCTGGCCCTGGTCGGGAGCGGAGGGCGGCTGGAGATCGCGGTGCGGGAGGGGAGCGCGGCCCGCCTGCTCGGGGTCGGGACCGGACTGACCGTCCGGATCGCCCTGGCCCGCGCCGCCGAGCCCTGATCCCGGCGTCGCATCGCCCGTCCGGCACGGCGAGGCGCGGTCTCGCCCGCCCGCCACCGTCTCCCCAGGCCCGGGCTCGTTTACGGGCACGGGGGGTGTGATACAGTTTTCGTTCAGGATGAAGGGGAAGGACAACAAGCGGCGCGCAGCGCGCCTCCAGCACGAGATCCCCGTCGCCTACAAGAGCGTCGGCAGCTTCCTCTCCGACTGGGCCACCAACATCGGCCACGGCGGGCTGTTCATCAACACGCGCAAGCCCCTGCCGGTGGGAACCGCCGTCACCATCCTGATCCAGCTCCCGGGCGCGTCCTTCCCGTGCGAGCTGGCCGGGCGTGTCACGCGCGTGGCGGAGTTCGACAACCACGCCAACATGGTCCCGGGCATGGGGATTGAGTTCACCGGCGTGGACGACGCGCGCCGCCAGGAGATAGACGCCTTCGTCGAGCGCCTGCGGACGCAGCTCGAGTAGCCAACCTGGTCCCTTGCGCACCGAGCTCCTCATCGACGATCTCGCCCCGGGCGGCGAGGGCGCCGGCCGGCAGGGCGGCCGGACCGTGTTCGTCCCCCTGGCCGCGCCGGGCGACCGCGTCCTGGCCGACGTCCCGCCGGGCGAGGGCACGGCCCACGCAAAGCTGATCGAGGTCCTGGCGGCCGGTCCGTCGCGGGTGGCCGCGCCCTGCCGGCACTTCGGCGCCTGCGGGGGCTGCGAGTGGCTGCACCTCGCCTATCCCGCCCAGCTCGCCGCCAAGGAGCGAACGCTGGCGACGGCGCTGCAGCGCATCGGGCGGCTCGAGCCGGCGTCCCTCGACCTGCGCCCCATCATCCCCTCCCCCTCACCGCTGCGCTACCGGAGCCGGGCCAAGTTCCACCACGACCGGGAGAGCGGCCGGCTGGTGTTCTTCCAGCGGCGCTCGCACGTCCCCGTTCCCCTGGCGGAGTGCCACCTGCTCGTGCCCGCGCTCGACGCGCTCCGCGAGGCGGTGGGGCCCGCCATCGCGGCGGCGCGGGTGTCCGCCCGCGAGGTGACGCTGGAGTGGTCGGAGGCGGTGGGCCGGGGGGCCGCCCTGCTGCGCGTCCCCGAGGTCTCTCAGGCCGCGCGGGACCGGGCCGAGGCGCTGCTGGCGGCGGTCCCGGCGCTCTGCGGCGCCGTGCTGGCCGGGGACCAGGGCCCGCCGGCGCTGGTGGGCGAGCCGGTGCTGCGCCAGCCGCGGTCCCCGGGCGATCCCGCCGCCGGCCTGCAGCGCTCGCGGCCGGACGTGTTCCAGCAGGCCAACCGGGGCGCCAACGCGCTGCTGGTGCGATCCGCGCTGGAACTGCTCACGCCGCAGGGCGCCGACGTGCTCGAGCTTCACTGCGGCGCAGGAAACTTCACCGGGCCTCTGGCCGCCCGCGCTCGCCGGGTGGCCGCGGTCGAGGTGCAGGGGCCGGCGCTGGAGCTGGCCCGCGCCGACCAGGCCGAGTTCGGCGGCCCCGCCGAGGTCCGGTTCTTCGCGGGCGACGCCCTCAGGCTGGCGCTGGCCTTTGCCCGCGAGCGCGGCGCCGGCGCCCGCCGCTTCGACGCGGTCCTGCTCGACCCGCCGCGCGAGGGCGCCAGGGGCATCGGGCCGGCGCTCCGCGCCCTGGACGTCCCGCGGGCCGTGTACGTGTCCTGCGATCCCGCCACGCTGGCGCGCGACGTGCGCGGCTGCCTCGAGGCGGGCTTCCGCGTGGCCGCGGTGGTTCCGGTCGACATGTTCCCGCAGACGCATCACGTGGAAGGGGTCGTCCTGCTCGAGCGCACATAGGCGGGGTCCGGTCGTTTCCGCTCGATGACATCGCCATGACACGCGGGCGCGATCCTGCGCCAGGGCATGCACCACCTGAACATCCAGCGCTTCGCCGGCCGCACCGTCCCCGCGCTCCTCTGCGACACCGCGCGGCGGCTGCCGGACAAGGTGTTCCTCCACTTCGTCGACCCGGCCCGGCCCGGGGCGGGGCCGCGCTGCGTCACCTTCGCCGCCTTCCGCGAGGGCACCGCCAGGGCCGCCGCGCTCCTCGAGGGCGCCGGCGTGGCCGCCGGGGATCGGGTCCTGCTGCTGGCCGAGAACTCGCCGGAGTGGCAGATGGTGGCGCTGGGGACGCAGCTCCTCCGCGCCGAGCCGGCGGCGGTGTTCGCGAGCCTGGCGGCCGAGCCGGCGCAGGCCGTGGCGCTGCGCGTCCGCCCCCGGGTGGTGTTCGTCTCCACCGCCCTCCAGTGGGAGAAGCTGGCCCCGGCCGGCGACGAGCTGGCGGCGGCCGGGCTCCGGATGGTGATGTGCGGTGAGCCGCTCGCGGCCGGCGCGGCGCCGCCGGCGGTGCTCGTCCGCTCGCTGGCGGGGCTGGCGGAAGGCGGCGCGGCCGGGCTGGAGCTCGAGGAGGTGGAGCGCCGCGCCGCGGCGGTGGGCGGCGAGGATCCCTTCCTGCTGCTCTTCACCAGCGGGACCACCGGCCGTCCCAGGGGCGTGCGCCTGCCGCAGCGCTCCATCGTGCACGCCATCGACGCCGGGCGGACCGCGGTCGGCACCGGCGAGTCCGACCGGGGGCTGCACTTCCTGCCCTTCGCGCACGTGGCCGGTCACGACCAGTTCGTGCTGGCGCTGGCCGAGGGCCACTCGCTGGTCATGGCCGCGCGACGCGAAGACCTGGAGATCGCGCTGGCGCTCCGGCCGACCTACCTGTTCTCGGTCCCGCTGGTGTACGACCGCATCCGGTTGGCGGTGGAGGGCCGGATCGACGGGCTGCCCGGACCGCTGCGCGGGCTGGTGCGCGCCGGGCTGGCGGCGGCGCTGCGGCTCCGGGTCGACGGCGGCGCCCGCCCTGGCGACCGCGCCCTGGCCGGCGTGGCCGACCTCCTGGTGGGGAGGGCGGTGCGCAGGACGCTGGGTGGGCGCGTGCGGGGCCTCTTCGCGGGGGGCGCGCCGGCCACCCCGGGCCTGTTCCGCTTCTTCGAGGCGCTGGGCATCCCGTTCGTGGAGCTGTACGGGATGAGCGAGACCGCCGGCCTCATCTCCGCGAACCCGTTCCGGGGTCCGCGGCGGCCGGGGAGCGCCGGCCTGCCCACCCCGGATCACCAGATCCGCATCGCACCCGACGGCGAGCTGCTGCTGCGGGGGCCGCTGCTCCTCTCCAGCTACCTGGACGAGGAGGACACGCGCGAGGCCTTCACCGAGGACGGATACTTCCGGACCGGCGACGTGGTCCGCCTCGACGAGCAGGGCGAGCTCCGGGTCGAGGGGCGCAAGAAGCATCTGCTGGTCCTCTCCACCGGGAAGAAGCTGTCCCCCGAGCCCATCGAGGCGGCCATCGCCTCGGCGCGGCCATTCCAGGGGGCGGTGCTGGTGGGCGAGGGGCGCCCGTTCCTCTCCGCCGCGGTGTTCGTGGCCCAGGAGGAGCTGTCGCGCCTCGCGGCGCTGGGCCTGGATGCGGCCGAGGCGCTCTTGCCCCGGGCCCGCGCCGCGCTCTCCGCCTTCAGCGAGTACGAGAAGCCCAAGCGGCTGGTGGTGATCCCGGGCGCCCCCCAGGATCACCCGGCGCTGATCACCCCCACGCTCAAGGTGAAGCGCGAGGCCCTGCTGGAGAGCATCCGGCAGACCCTGGCGGCGGTGTACGCGGGGGCATAGCCGTCACTGCGCCTGCACCGGCGCCGCCGTCCACACCTCCCCGCCCCGCAGGTCGCGAACCACCAGCCAGAGCATGGCGGCCCCGGCCTTGGGCGTGAAGGCGTTCCTCTCGTCCCAGGACGTGGTGTGCGACTGGTCGAGGTCGCCCCGGGTGGTGAACCAGGAGTAGGCCCACTCCTCCTTGCGCGTGTCGACGAGATTCCCGTCGGTATCGAAGCGCTGGTAGTCCTGGCGAAGCCCGTCGAAGCCGGGCGGCGGCAGGACGGGAAGCAGATCCAGCTGCTTGCCTGCCGCGAGCGAGGTCGGGAGGGGATTCGCGTCCGCCGTCCCGTCCCCGGCCGGAACGCCGATCCCGCTGAGCTGGGGGTTGGCGTTGGGGGGGAACTGCGGGGGCATTTCCGGGCCGCGGACGTGGATCCACTTCAACGAGGCGACGTGCGGACGCACGGGCCAGTGGAGCCCGAACCAGTCCACGATCTGCGGGAGCAACGCGCCGCAGGTGGCGGGCACCGGCGCCGCCGGGCTCAGGCTGTCCTCGGGACCGACCTCGATGGCGAACGAGAGCACCACCGCGTCGGTGCCGAGCAGGCGCTGCCTGTTCCCCTCCGGCAGCTCCCCCAGGAAGGAGTCGGTGGCGGCATCGGTGGGGAGCTGGTAGTCCGAGGGACCGAAGTCGACCAGCGAGCCCGGATCGTTCGCGTCGCTCCGGACGGCCAGCGAGTGGCAGCCACTCCGGTTGCAGGACTGCAGGCCGGCGATGGTGATCCCGCCCACCACTCCCAGGTGCTTCGCGCCGGTTGCGGGGCAAGCGGTGGAGAGGTCCAGCCGCAGCGCGGACGGCTCGGACAGCGCCGAGGTCTGCGTGCAGATCGTGCCCAGGGCGCTCCCGGGCGCGGGCGTGCACGCCAGGTGCAGCACCACCGCGCGGTCCGTCCGGTCGTCGGCCGCGAAGTCCGGGTGGCCGATCAGCGCGTCCAGGGTGGTGAAGGCGGCCGGCCAGTCCGCGGCGGACCTGGCGTTGTCGCCGCCGGCGCCGATCTCGGGCGGCTCCGCCTTCACCGCCAGGACGCGCAGCGCCGTGACCTTCTCCGGCCCCGCGAAGTCGGGAGCGCAGGCCGAGAGCGCGAGCAGGGCGGCCAGGGAAGCGATGGCGTGGGGTCTCATGGTGGCGACCTCGTCAGTACTCGGCGCGCACGCCGAAGGCGGGGAAGAAGCCGAGCCCGGTTACCCAGCCCTGCCTCGAGTAGTCGAAGTTGTAGGCTGGGAACTCGGGGTTCTTGCGGGCGGTGACGTTCTGGACCTCCAGGTAGGCGGAGAGGGCCCAGAGCCGCCGGGTCCACTTCTTGTCCACGCGCAGGTCGAGCTGGAAGAAGTCGGGCATGCGCGCGTTGCAGCTTCCCGGTGGCCAGGGCGCGGTAGCGGTCGGCGTCGGCGTCGTAGACGGCGCCCTGGATTCGCTCGTACGGGTTGCCGCTGGTGAAGCGCAGCCGGAACCCCGCCGAGAGGCCGGTCCAGAGCTCCGGCAGCTCCACCGTCCCGAGGGCCACCAGGTTGTGGGGCTGGTCGTAGGCGCTCCCCTCCTGCTCCAGCCGGTCGCCGCTCACCGACTGGTCGCGCCGGACCCGCGCGAGCGAGTAGGCGATCCACCCTCCGAAGCGGCCGTCGGGATCCCAGCGCAGGAGCAGCTCCGCACCGTAGGCCCTGCCGCTGCCGGCGCTGCGGAAGTGCTCCGGCGCCTGCTGGCCGTTGCGGGTCACGACGCCGTCGGAGGGGATGGCCAGGTCGAAGAGCCGCTTGTAGTAGAGCTCCAGGTCGAGCGAGAGCTGCGGCAGGAACCTGCGCTCCAGGCCCACCGAGTACTGCCAGGCGCCCTCCGCCACCAAGGACGGGTTCCCCCATTGCTCGGTCAGGTAGGCGACCGGCGGGGCCTGGTGGTAGAGGCCCACTCCGCCCTTGAGCGCGGTGCGCTCGTCCAGCTCGGCCCGCACCGCCAGGCGCGGGTCGATCCAGGAGAGCGTGCGGAGCGAGCGGTGCATGTCGGCCCGGACGCCCGGCACGATGCGCAGCCAGCGCACCGGCTGGAGCGAGGCCTCGACGAAGACCCCGGCCTCGTAGCCGTTCACCGTCTGGTCGAAGCGGTTGGGCGTCTCCAGGTCGCCCAGGCCGTTGCCGATCTGGCCGGGGGCATCCAGCGTGCCGGCGGTGACGCTGAACTTGCTCCTCGGGTCCCACTCCCCGTCGGCGCCCACCACCAGGGCCAGGGCCGGCCCGAAGCGCTGGCGCAGCTCGGCGCGGAAGGTGCTGTTCCAGATCTGGTCGGTCTCGGTGAAGTGCTCGCCGAACCGGGCCACCACCTCCTGCCAGCCCCCGCCCGCCGAGAGGAGGAGCCGCGTGTCCTCGGCGAAGCGGTGCTCCAGGCGCAGGTTGGCCTTGTAGAACTGGTTCCCGAACTTGACCTCGTCCAGGTTGGTGAGGCCGCCGGTCTTCACGTTGGTGAAGACCATCCGATCGTCGGAGCCGAAGAAGTCCAGCCGGATGGTGTCGTCGCCGGTGGCCTTCCAGGCGGCCTTGGCCTGCAGGTCGTAGTAGCGGGGCGCCACCGACAGCCCCGGCGGATGGTCCATCCGCTTCACCGCCTGCTGCACGATGAAGTCGGCGTAGGAGCGGCGCGCCGCCAGGGCCAGCCCGAGGTTCTCGGAGGGGCGCCCCTCGACCAGGGCGGTGGCGTGATAGAGGTTCACGTCCGCCACCGCGTGCAGCCGCTCGCCCGGATCGCGCGTGACCAGGTTCACGCGGCCGCCGATGGCCCGCCCGCTGGTGGCGCCGAAGTTGCCGGCCTGGAACTCCACCTCCTTGAGGAGCTCGGAGGAGTAGATGCTGGTCAGGCCGCCGAAGTGGAAGACGGCCGGGACCTGCACGTTGTCGACGTAGACGCGGGTGTCGCGCGGGTTGCCGCCGCGCACCACCAGCTGGCCGCTGCCGAAGGGCGCGCGGGCCACGCCCGGCAGGTTCTGCACCACCTTGACGGTGTCGCCCGAGACGCCGGCGATGCGGTTGATGGTGCCGGCGGCGACGGCCTGCTGCGAGACCTCGCGCCGCTCGCGCTGGCCCGTCACCACCGTCTCGTTGGGAGAGACGCGGGTGCGCAGGCATCCAGTAGGCCACCTCGGTGACCTTGCCCTCGGAGACGGTCTCGGTGACCTGGTACCGCGCGTGGGCCTCGTCGCTCACCACCACCTTCACCTCGCCCGGCGCCACGGTCAGCTCGAAGCGGCCGTCGCGATCGGTGTAGGTCGACCTGTCCCCGGCCTGGACCAGCGCCGCCACCACCGGCAGGCGCGAGCCCATCTCCAGCACCCGGCCGCGCAGGTTGGGGGCGGCGGCGGGCGCCTGGCCGGGCGCGGCCGGGGCCGGCTCCTCCGGAGCCGGGGTGAGGGTGAAGTCGAACCGGTACTCGATGCGGACTGCCGCGGGCTGGCCGTCGATCTCGGCCGGCGAGAAGCGGAGCTGGCGGGCCGCCTCCAGCGCCGCCTCGTCGAAGCCGTGGCCGGCCGGGACGGTGACCACCGCGTCGGTCACCTCGCCCTGGTCGGAGATCTCGATCTCCAGCGTCACCTGGCCGGTCAGCCCCTGGGCGCGGGCCTGGGTTGGATACTCGGGCGTGGCCGGCTCGATCACCGCCGGGGCGCGGGTGAGCTGTCCGGGCGGAGCGTCGGCCGCCAGGACGCGAGGGCCGAGTGCGCCCGCGCCGAGGAGCGCGAGCAGGGCGAGGGTGCGGCTCATGTTCACTCCAGGACGAAGGTGTACGTGTACGGGAAGTCGGGAACCTCGACCGGCTGGCCGTCGAGCAGGCCGGGGTTGAAGCGGAACCGGAGCGCGCCGGCGCGGGCGGCCTCTCCCAGGCCGGCGCCGGGATCGGCCAGGACGCGCGCCGACACCACCCGCCCTTCCCGATCGATGCGGAGCAGGAGCTTCACCTTTCCCTCCACCCCGGCGCGCCGCGCCTCCGGGGGGTAGGGGACCTCGGGCTGCTCGAGCAACCGGGGCTGGGCGGAGAGCCGCGGCGGCGGCGCGGTGCCGTCGGCGGCGTAAGGCTTCACCTCCTCGGGAGCGGGAGCGACCTCGGGGGCCTTGCCGTACAGGGTGTTGCCGGCGCCGACGGCGAAGGCGCCCGACGAGACGGTGGACGAGAGCGAGAGCCCGGTGAGCGGGACGGCCCTGGTGCGCGGCGCGTCCGGCGGCGGCGCCTCGCTGGGCGGGGGCGGCGGCGGGGGGCGAGCGCCGGGCGGCGGCGGGGGGAGCCTGGCCACCGAGACGCGGCGGGGCGCGGCCGGCGCGGGCGGCGGAGGGGGCTCGGCCCGGGGCGGCTCCGGGGCGGGCGGGGGGACGGCTTCGAACTCGACCTCGACCGGCCGCTGCGGGGGCGGCCGCCGCGGCTCGAGGCGGGAGGCCAGCGCCAGCCCGCCGGCGTGGAGCGCCAGCGAGACGACCGCGGTCGCCCCCAGCGTGCCCACCCACGAGCCGGCTGCCCCGGCCGAGCTCACCGCGCCTTCTCCGATCCTGCCGAGGTGTCGTGGGCGATCTGGATGGCGAAGCGGGTCAGGCCCTCCGTCTTCACCAGATCGATGAGCGCGACCACGTCGCCGTGGGCGACGGCCTTGTCGGCGCCGATGAGGGCGCGCGCCTCCGGGCTCTTGCGGAGCGCGGCCCGGACCGCGGTGCGCGCCGCCTCGCGGGTGACCGGCTGACCGTCCAGGTAGAGCGCGCCGGCCCGATCGATGGCGAAGGCCAGGGTCGGTCCGACCGTCTCGCCGCCGGAGGCGGCGCGGGGCAGGTCCACCTCGATCGACTCCTTCACGATGTACGAGGCGGTCACCATGAAGATGATGAGCAGGACCAGGGTGATGTCGACCAGCGGGGTGACGTTGATCCCGGTGATGGCGTCGTCGCTGCCGTTGCCGGATGAGGAAGCCATGCTTGGTTTCACCTTACGTGTGGTACCAGGTACTAGGCCGCACCCTTGGAGGCGTCGGGCCGGCGGGCCGGACGCGGGTGGCCGCCTGCCTCGGTCTCGCTCTCGCGCACCGGCGCAGGCGCCCCGCGGCGGGCCAGGGCCGCCGCGCGCACCTCGTCCCGTTCCAGGTGCGAGGCGAGCGCGTGGCCGATGGCCTCGCCGCGCACGGTCAAGGTGCGCAGCCGCTTCATGTAGGCGTTGAAGCCCACCACCGCCGGGATGGCCACGAAGATGCCCACCGCCGTGGCCACCAGCGCCTCGGAGATGCCGGCCATCACCGCCGCGGCCCCCGCGCCCCGGGGCCCGCCCACCGCCAGGTCCGAGAAGGCTCGGATGATGCCCACCACGGTGCCGAACAGGCCCAGGAACGGCGCGTTGTTGCCCAGCGTGCCCAGGAAGGAGAGCCCGCGCTCGTAGGCGGGGCGTGCCTCGGCGATGGCGCAGTCGACCGCCTCCTTGACCGCGGCCGGTCCGCCGTCGGCGGCCGCCAGCGCCGCGCGCGCCACGTCGGGCTCCATCCCCTTGCGCCCCGAGACGCAGGCCCGGGCCTCGTCGAGGCGCCCGGCCTTGAGCAGCGAGAGCAGCTGCGGGACGGCCGCGCCGCGCCGCAGGAAGAAGATCCCGCGCTCGAGGATGACGGCGAGGGAGGCGACGGACAGCGCCACCAGCACCAGCATCACCCACTCGGCGCCGGTCCGCGTGAAGAGCTGGAAGATCGATTGCGTCATGAAAGGCTCGCTCCCGAGCGGCCCGGTCGGGCGCCCCGCTTCTCGTTTGCCTCAAGAACACCGGCGCGCGCAAATGCCGGAGCGAAGATGTGTGAAGGGCTACACCCGGGAGGGCACCACACGACGCAAGTGCGCGAACACCGGGCGATGCGGCCGCCGGCCGTGCATGTGCGTCACGAGGTCGCAGCGCGGTCGATGGCCTCGAGCCGCTCGACCAGGACCGGGTGGCTGTAGTGCCAGGCGCTGTACCAGGGGTGCGGGTGCAGGTTGCCCAGGCTGTCGGTGCTGAGCCGGAGCAGGGCGCTCTTCAGCGCCGCCGGCGCGCGCGCCAGCCGGACCGCGTAGCGATCGGCCTCGTACTCGTGCCGCCGCGAGAAGAACGAGGCCAGGGGCGCCAGCCAGAACACGAACGCGCCGCCGCCCAGCGCCAGGAGCGCCAGCGCCGCGTGCAGCGAGGGCGCCGCGAAGCCGAAGGCCGCGTACAGCGGGGGCCAGGGCAGGAGGCGCGAGAGCACGGCCAGGATGACGAGCAGCCCCACCAGCGACACGGCCAGCATCCGCTGCACGTGGTGGCGCCGGTAGTGGCCGATCTCGTGGGCCAGGACGCTGGCCGCCTCGTCGACGTCCATCCGCTGCACCAGCGTGTCGAAGAGGATGATGCGCGGGCGAAAGAGGCCCGCGAAGAGCGCGTTGGAGTGCGAGGAGCGGCGCGAGGCGTCCATCACGAAGAGCCCGCGGTTGCGGAAGCCCGCCTCCCGGGAGAGCGCCATGAGCCGCTCGCGCAGCGGGCCCTCGGGCAGCGGCTCGAAGCGGTTGAAGAGGGGCATGATGAGCACCGGGTAGGCCCAGAGCATCGCCACCTGGAAGCCGGCCAGGAACCCGAACAGCCACAGCCACCAGAAGGGCCCGGTGAAGCGCATGAGCGCGTACGAGCCGTAGAGGACGGGAATGCCGATGAGGGCGGAGAGGGCCAGGCCCTTCAGCTGATCGGCCAGCCAGAGACGGGGCGTCATCCGGTTGAACCCGAAGCCGGCCTCGAGGACGAAGGTGCCATAGAGCGAGAGCGGGATGCCCAGCAGCGCGCTGGCCAGCCCGAGGACGACCAGGAAGGCCACGAACAGGTTGGCGCCGCCGAGCCCGGGCCCGGAGAGGGCGCCGTCGAGCCAGGGGAGGACGCCCGAGAACAGCGCGACCAGCGTCACGGCCGCGGACCAGGCCATCGACACCAGCGCGAACCGGCCCTTGGCGAGGGTATAGGCCCGGCTCCGCTCGGCAGTCTGGGCCGGAACCTGGCCCTCCAGCGTCGGCGGCACGCCCCGCTCGCGCCCGGCCTTGCGGAGGTGGAGCGCCAAGAGCCCGGCCTCGACGGCGAGCTGGAGCACGAAGAAGGCGAGGAAGGCGGCTCGGACCAGCGCGGGCATGGAGGGGTTGTACCCCGGGGCGGGGCCGGGCGCAGGTTCGGCGCCGGGACCTCGGCCCGCGCGAGCTGGCGGCAGTAGTGTTCCCCCGTGGACTCCGCCCTGGCCGACTTCGCCTGGCTCCTTCGCGCCAACGGCGTGCGGGTCTCCCCGGCCGAGGTGGCCGACGCGATCGAGGCCGCCTCGCTGGTCGGGGTCGAGGACCGGTCCGCGTTCCGGGGGGCGCTCCGCGCCACGCTGGTGAAGCGCGCCGCCGACGTCCCCGCCTTCGACGGGCTGTTCGAGCACTACTTCTCGGGCGCGGGGCGGCTCCTGGCCGGGCTCGAGAAGGGCATCCTGGCGGCGCTCGAGGAGGAGGGGCTCATGGCGCCCGAGGAGTGGCGGCGGCTCGCCCGGGCGCTGGCCTCGGCCGCGCCGGGCCTGTCCCCGCTGGCCCAGGCGGCGCTGGCGGGGAACGCAGCCCGGCTGGCCCGGCTTCTCCGCGGCGCGCTCCTGCAGGTCGAGGGGGGCGGCGCCCGCTCCGGTCCGGGCGCGGCCGGCTTCCAGGCGCGACGGCTGCTGGCCGCCGCCGGCGGGGGGGCGCTGGGGGAGGAGCTGGAGCGGCTGGCCGCGGCGGCCCGCGCGGAGGGCGTCGGGCTGGAAGGCATGCGCCTCCTCTCCGGCAAGCTGGAGGGGCTGCTGCGCGACGTCGAGCAGGAGGCGCGCCGGATGGCCGAGGCTCGCGCCGCGGCCCGCGGGCTGCGGCGCGAGCAGGAGCGGCGCCAGGGGCTGGGGCGGGTCTCGGCGGAGGAGGCCCTGCGCGTGGAGGCCGCCGTGCGGCGGCTGGCGGAGCGTCTCAGGAGCCGGCTCCGGCGCCGGGACCGCTCGCACCGAAGGGGCGCGCTGGCGGTGCGCCGCACGCTGCGCAGGAACCTGGGCCTGGGAGGCGTCCCGGCCCGGCTGGTGTTCCGCCCGCGGCGGCCGCACCGGCCCGAGCTGGTGGTGCTGTGCGACGTGTCGGAGTCGATGCGCCACGCGACCCGCCTCATGCTGCTCTTCCTCTACACGCTGCAGGCGCTGTTCAGCCGGGTCCGCACCTTCGTGTTCGTCTCCGACCTCGGGGAGGTGACCGCGGCGCTCCGCGAGGAGCGCGATCCGGCGCGCGCCGCCGACCTGGCGGTGGCGGCGCGGGCGGTGACCCTGGCCCAGAACACCAACACTGGCCGGGCGCTCACCGCCTTCCACCGCCACCACGCCGCCGCGGTGACCCGGCGGACCACGGTGCTGGTGATCGGCGACGGCCGGAACAACTACCACCCGGCCGAGACCTGGGTGCTCCACGAGCTGCGCCGGCGGGCCCGGCGCCTGCTGTGGATGTGCCCCGAGCCGCGCCAGCTCTGGGGGACCGGCGACAGCGACATGCTGCTCTACGCCGAGGCCTGCGACCGGGTGGCGGAGGTGACGACCATCTCCGATCTGGATCACATTGCGGATGCACTCGTTCCGAGGTGACAGCCCGAACCCGAACCTGAACCCGGCTTCTCGTGCCCGTGATCCGAGTCCCGTGGCCCGCCCCCCCCGTGCTCCGACGGGTTCGGGCCACGGTGGACGGGCACGGGCCAGGGGACCCGGGGCGCGGGCACGCACTCCGCGGGTTCAGGTTCGGGTTCGGGTTCGGATGGCGCCTCGCCCGCAAACCCTCGTTCACCTTGCCCCCCAACCCGCATTCGCTTAGCTTCCGCCCCCGTGCCGGATTCTGGTCTCCCTCACCCGCAAGGACCCCGCCCCCGCGCCGGCCGCGGCGCCGGCCGGGAAGGTGTTCGTCCACACCTTCGGCTGCCAGATGAACGAGGCCGACTCGCTCCGCATGACGGAGCTGCTCTACCGGCACGCCTTCGCCCCGGCCGCCTCGCCGGACGAGGCCGACCTCATCCTGGTGAACACCTGCGCGGTCCGCGAGAAGGCCGAGCAGAAGCTGCTCTCGGCCCTGGGCCGCTACCGCGAGGTGAAGGCGCGGCGCGGGGCGCTCATCGCGGTGGCGGGCTGCGTGGCCCAGCAGGAGAAGGACCGGCTGCTCGAAGCGCGTCCCCTACGTCGATTTCGTGTTCGGCCCGGACAACCTCTCGCGCCTCCCGGAGATGATCGCCCGGGCGCGGGCGCGCGAGCGGTTCGCCGAGACGGGCTGGATGAGCTCGGAGCAGTACGTCTTCCCCTGCGCCGAGCCGGAGGCGGCGCGCGGGCGGGCCACCGCCTTCGTCACCGCCATGAAGGGCTGCGACAACGTCTGCGCCTTCTGCGTGGTGCCGCACACCCGCGGGCGCGAGGTCTCGCGCCCGTGGCCGGAGCTGGTGGCCGAGTGCGCCGCCCTGGCCGAGGTGGGCGTCCGCGAGGTCACCCTCATCGGACAGAACGTGAACTCGTACCGGGGCGGCTGCACCTTCGCCGAGATGCTGCGCCGGGTGGCCGCCATCCCGGGGATCGCCCGGGTCCGGTTCACCACCAGCCACCCCCACGACCTCTCCGACGAGCTCATCCAGGTCTTCCGCGACGAGCCGCGGGTCATGCCGCACTTCCACCTGCCGGTCCAGTCCGGCTCGGACGCGGTCCTGGCGCGCATGCGGCGCGACTACACCGTGGCGGAGTACCTGGAACGCTTCGACCGTCTCCGCGCCGCCCGCCCCGGGATCGCCGTCACCACCGACTTCATCGTCGGCTTCCCGGGCGAGAGCGACGAGGACTTCGAGGCCTCGCTCCGGCTCCTCGAGCAGGTGCGCTTCGACCAGAGCTTCAGCTTCGTGTTCAGCCCGCGACCCCACACCGTGGCCAGCCTGCGCTTGGGATCCGCGCCCGAGTGGCGGGAGGTCCCGCGCCAGGCGGCGGTGGAGCGGCTCGAGCGCCTGCTCACCGTGCAGCGCCGGATCGCGGCCGAGATCCTGGCGGCCGAGCGGGGCAGCACCGTGGAGGTGCTGGTCGAGGGGCCATCCGATCGGCCCGGCGAGCGGCTGGGGCGCACGCCCGAGAACCACGTGGTCCACTTCGCCGCCAGCGAGGCGGCGGCGCCGGCCGGCGCCCTGGTCCCGGTGCGGATCACGCGGGCCGGGAGCAGCTCGCTGTCCGGAGCGGCCATCTGAGGACGGACCTCGAGGCTCCCGGAGGTGTGCGACGGGGGCTGCGGTCGTGGGTCCATGGAGTTGTCTCGCCCCCTGCCGCGGGCTAGCATCGTCGAGGCATGATCTCTGTCGCGCCCTTCCGGGGGATTTCCCCCCGCCTCCATGCGTCGGTGCTGGTGATGGAGGGGGGCCGGGTCATCGGCGACGTGGAGATCGGCGAGGGATCGTCGATCTGGCCCGGGGCGGTGGTGCGCGGCGACGTCTTCCACGTGCGCATCGGGGCGCGCACCAACCTCCAGGACGGGGTGGTGGTGCACGTCACCACCGACCGGCACGCCACCCTCATCGGCGACGATGTCACCGTCGGTCACAGGGTGGTGCTTCACGGGTGCACGGTGAAGGAGCGCTGCTTGATCGGGATCGGCGCCATCATCCTCGACGGGGCGGTGGTGGGCCCGGACGCGATGGTCGGGGCGGGGGCGCTGGTGACGCCCGGGACGGTGGTTCCCCCCGGCACCCTGGCCCTGGGCGCGCCCGCCCGCGTGCAAAGACAGCTCACCGAAAACGAGAGGACGGGGCTCCGGGAATCGGCCGCACACTACGTCGAACTGGCCGCGCGATATCGCGCGGAAGGCTGGGGGCACTCGTGAGCGCGCAGGAGGTGCTGGAGAAGAACTCCCTCTTCAAGGGCTTCACGGAGATCGGCCTGCGGCTCTTCGCCGGGATCGCGCAGGAGAAGTCGATCCCGGCCGGAACGCCGCTCTTCGTGGAGAACATGGTCGGGGAGTCGCTCTTCATCGTGAAGTCGGGGGCGGTGCGGATCACCCAGCGCGTCGAGGGCGGGGAGAAGGAGCTGGCGGTGGTGGGGCCGGGCGAGCACCTGGGCACCCTGGCCCTGCTCGGCAAGACGGTGCGGCTCGTCTCGGCGGTGGCCGCCACGCCCTGCGAGGTGGTGGAGCTGGCCAACCGCGACTTCCAGCGGCTCCAGCCGGAGAAGCCGCAGGCCTGCCTCAAGCTGGCGCTGGCCATCGCGGCCGACCTGGCCTCGCGGGTGAGCGAGACGCGGGACATCCTGCAGAGGCTGGCTGCCACCCGATGATGCGCTCCATCGGGGTGGACGGCGCGCCCGGAGTCCGGTAGTAGCGAGGGCGCCGGCCGCTCCGCCTCGCGGGGCGTCGGACCGGGTGGATTCCCGGCCATACGTCAGCGGGATCCCGCGCGCCGCGGACCCGGATCGCAAGAAGGAGACTCGCGGGCGCATGCTCGAGCACCTGGTCGAGATGGTCGGAGGCCAGTCGCTCCACGTGGGCTACGTCTTCGTCTTCGTGGCCCTGGTGCTGTGCGGCTTCGGCCTCCCCATGCCCGAGGACATCATCCTCGTCACCGGCGGCGTGCTGGCCTGGCTGGCGTCGCCGCTCGAGGCGGCCACCCTGCGCGGCATGGTCCACGACGAGGGGTTGATCGGGATGGTGGTGGTGGGCCTGGCGGGCATCCTGGCCGGCGACTCGGTCATCTTCTTCGCGGGGCGCCGCTTCGGCGTGCGGGTCGCCGACTTCAAGCCGCTCCGGCGCATCATCACCCCCGAGAAGCTCGAGCGGGTGGAGAAGCTGATGCGCCGCCGCGGCAACATCGTGGTGATGCTGGCCCGCTACCTGCCCGGGATCCGCGCCCCGACCTACTTCACCGCCGGGCACGCGCGCCTGCCCTACTGGGAGTTCCTGCTCTTCGACGGCGCGGCCGCGACCATCTCGGCGCCGCTGTGGGTCTGCCTCGGGTTCTGGTTCGGCTCCGACATCGAGGCCGCTGCACACCAGGCGCAGCGCTTCGGCCACTACATCCTGCTGGGCATGGCGGTGGTGGTCCTGGTGCTGGCGCTCCGCTGGGTGCGGGCGCGCCGGGCCAGGGCCGCCGCCCCGGCGCCGCCTCCGCCGCCGGCCGAGAACGTGTACAGCTCGCGGCCGGAGATCCCCAGGCCGCCCCATCGCCCGTAGCGGGTGCGCCGGCGCTCAGCGGGCCTCTGACCGCCCCAGCAGCCTGCGGAAGAAGCGCCGGAACGGCCCGGCCGGCCTGGGCCCGGGGAGCGCCAGGCCGCCTCCCGGCGTGGTCTGGACCGGGAACGAGCCGGTCGCGCCCTTGGCCAGGCCGTCGTCCAGCTTCCGCCGCGCGGCGGTCGGCCCTTCCTTGGCGGACATGACCGCCTGCACCTGCCGCCCGGTGTTGAGCTCGCGTGCGGTCACGGTCAGCAGGCACTCGGCCCCCAGCTCGAACGAGACCGCGATCTTCACCATCCCGCGCGGGCCGGAGGGGAGCCCGGTGAGCCGCACCGTGCCCAGGTACTCGCACTCGGCGGCCTGCGGGCTCTCGCCCTGCAGCACCACCAGCTCGAACTCGGTCTGCCCGTCGCGGGTGGTGGTGAGCCCGTACTGCTTGCGGGCCGGCAGCGGCGTGTTCCGCTCGATGATGATCTTGACCCGGTCGCCCGGCAGCCCGATGCCGATGGACATGGGGAGCACGTCGATGAGCACCACCCCCTCGGCGCTGCCCAGCGAGTGGGCCAGCAGCGCGGCCCCCACCGCCACCGCCTCGTCGGGGTGAACGGCACGCGAGGGTTGCTTGCCGAAGAAGGCTCCCACGCGCTCGTGCACCAGCGGCATGCGCGACTGCCCACCCACCAGCAGCACCTCGTCGATGTCCGCCGGGGTGAGGTTCCTGGCGGCCAGCACCTCGCGGCAGACCTCGATGGTCCGGTCCACCAGCGGCGCCACCAGCCCGACCAGCTCGTCGCGGGTCAGCGCGGTCTCGAGGGACAGCGGGCGCCCGTCCTTCATCGCCAGGAAGGGGAGCTGGATGGCGAAGTCGGTGCGCTCGGAGAGGGCGCACTTGGCGCGCTCGGCGGCGTCCACCAGGCGCGAGAGCGCCACCCGGTCGCCCGAGAAGGCCTCGCCGGTCTTCTCCTTCCACACCTCCAGGAGGCGCTCCACGATGCGGGCGTCGAAGTCGACGCCGCCCAGGAACGTGTCGCCGCCGGTGGAGATCACCTCGAAGACGTTGTCGTTCAGCTCCAGCACCGACGCGTCGAAGGTGCCGCCGCCCAGGTCGTAGACCAGCACGCGCTGGTTGACGCGGCGCCCGAAGGCGTAGGCCAGCGCGGCGGCGGTGGGCTCGTTCAGGATCCGCTCCACCTGCAGGCCGGCCAGCGCGCCGGCGTGCCGGACGGCGGCGCGCTGCCGCTCGTTGTAGTAGGCCGGGACGGTGATGACGGCGCGGTTCACCTCCTCGCCGACGTGGTTCTGCGCGACCTCCTTCACCTCGCGCAGCACCAGGGCGGAGATCTGCTCGAGGGTGAGCACCTCAGGCCCGAGCTTCACCGCCGCCAGTCCCTCCGGCCCGGCCACGATCTCGTAGGCGAACTTGCTCTTGATGTCCTGGACCACCGGCGTGTCGTAGGCGCGCCCCACCAGCCGCTTCGCGCCCCAGACCGTCTGGCGCGGGTTGGTGAGCAGCTGAGCCCGGGCCAGGTGGCCGACGACGATCCTGTTGCGCGCGTTGAGCGCCACGATCGAGGGGACGGTGTTGTACCCCTCGCGCGACGGGATGACGTAAGGCTTGCCGTCCTTGACCACCGCCGCGCAGGAGTTGGTGGTGCCGAGGTCGATCCCGATGATGGTCCGGGACGGCTTGGCGACCGGAACCGGGGTGTCGGGGAGGTCGATGGCCACCCGGGCCGGTCCGGCGGAGAGCTGCTCGATGCGGTGGGGCATCGAGAGATCGGCCTGGGCCGGCATCCCGGGCGGGGTCCGGGGAACCCGCAGCGCGGTGCCGGGCCCCGCGGGCGGGATCGGTGGGGGCGCTGCCGGGCGCCGGGGCGCCGGGGCGAGCACGGGCGGGGAAGAAGGGGGCGCCGAGGCCGTCGCGGCGCCTTGCGTGGGCTCCTCCGCGAGGGATGGGCTCTCGGCGGCGACGGGCGGCGGGGTCACCGCGGCGGGTGCCCGCGTCGGCGCGGGGGTGACGGCAGGGCGAGGCGCCACGGGGGCGGGCGCCGCTGCGCCGGGGGCCAGCCCGCGCTTCTCCCGCAGCGAGACCATGCGGTCGACCACCGAGCGCGAGGCCTCGTCGAGCTGCGTGAACTGGATGCCCATCCCCGGTGCCAGCGGCGGCCGGGCGGGGGTACCGCCCTCGGGCTTCTGCACCCAGCGGACCACGCCCTGCGCGCGGATCACCGTCTCGCCCGTCTGCAGGCGGATCTCGAGGGCCAGCAGGGTGCCCACCGGGCGCGGGTCGCGAGTCCGGATGAAGAGCCCGCCCCGCGACATGTTGACCGCGAAGCGCTCGACGAACTCGTCGACGCTCCCGTACGCCAGGCGTACCAGCAGCCCGACCGGCTGGCGCTCGCCACCGCGTTTGTCGGAAGGACCCTCCACTCGCACCCGAATTATCCCTTCCGGGGAGTGCAGCGGGCAAGGCGCTCGTTCGCGTGACTCGTGGGTTTTCCGACCCGGCTCCCGGGTGTGCGCACTGCGCTCCTGGTCGCCTTGACGGTCCTACATGGATTTCCGTATACGTCCCCATGCTCAACCGCGACGAGCTGCGCCTGGCGCTCACGTTCGACGACGTCCTGCTCCTTCCGGCGGAGTCGGACGTGCTCCCGAAATCGGTCGAGACCGCGACCCGCCTCACCCGGAACCTCAACCTCAACATCCCCATCGTCTCGGCCGCCATGGACACGGTGACCGAGGCCCGCATGGCCATCGCCATGGCCGCCGCCGGCGGGCTGGGGTTCATCCACAAGAACCTCTCGGTGGAGGACCAGGCGGCCCAGGTGGTGAAGGTCAAGAAGTACGAGACCGCGGTGGTCACCGACCCGGTCACCATCGAGCCGGAGGCCCCCATCCAGCGCGCGGTCGCGCTCATGCGCGAGCACGGGATCAGCGGCATCCCGGTGGTGCAGCGGGGCCGGGCCGTCGGCATCCTCACCAACCGCGATCTCCGGTTCGAGAAGAACCTGGAGCAGCGGGTCGAGCAGGTCATGACCCGCGACCTGGTCACCGCCCGCGAGGGCGTGACCCTCGAGGAGGCCAAGGAGCTGCTCCACCGCCACCGGATCGAGAAGCTCCTGGTGGTGAACGAGGTCTTCGAGCTGAAGGGGCTCATCACCATCAAGGACATCGAGAAGGTCCAGAAGCACCCCAACGCCGCCAAGGACCGGCTGGGCCGGCTGCTCTGCGGCGCCGCGGTGGGCGTCGGCCCCGACCGCGAGCAGCGCGTGGCGGCGCTGCTCAAGGCCGGCGTGGACGTGATCGCCATCGACACGGCGCACGGCCACTCGCGCGCTGTGGCCGAGGCGGTGCGGGCCACCAAGGCGGCCTTCAAGAACGTGGAGCTGGTGGCCGGCAACGTGGCCACCGCCGATGCGGCCGAGGCCCTGTGCAAGGCGGGCGTGGACGCGGTCAAGGTCGGGGTGGGGCCGGGCTCGATCTGCACCACCCGGGTGGTGGCCGGGGTGGGGGTGCCGCAGATCACCGCCGTCGACGAGTGCGCCCGGGCAGCCGAGAAGTACGGGATCCCGGTGATCTCCGACGGCGGCGTCAAGTTCTCCGGCGACCTGGTCAAGGCGCTGGCCGCCGGGGCCGCCTCGGTGATGATCGGGTCGCTCCTGGCGGGCACCGAGGAGGCACCCGGGGACGTGATCCTGTACCAGGGCCGGAGCTACAAGTCGTACCGCGGCATGGGCTCGCTCGGCGCCATGAAGCAGGGTTCGCGCGACCGCTACTTCCAGAGCGACGTCACCGACGCGGAGAAGCTGGTGCCGGAGGGCATCGAGGGGCGCGTGCCGTACAAGGGCTCGCTGGAGATGACCATCTTCCAGCTGGTGGGCGGGCTGCGCAGCGGCATGGGCTACCTCGGCACGGGCAGCATCGCCGAGCTCCGGACCAAGCCGCGCTTCGTGCGCATCTCGTCGGCCGGCCTGCGCGAGAGCCACGTGCACGACGTCATCATCGAGAAGGAAGCGCCCAACTACCGGACGGAGTAGGCGTGACCGCGGACATCCACGCAGAGAAGATCCTCATCCTCGACTTCGGCTCGCAGTACACGCAGCTCATCGCCCGGCGGGTCCGCGAGCTCGGGGTCTACTGCGAGATCCACCCCTGCACCGCGCCGGCAGCGGCCATCCGCGCCTTCGCCCCGCGGGGCGTCATCCTCTCCGGCTCGCCCTCCTCGGTCACCGCCGAGGGGAGTCCCGCGCGCCGACCGCATCATCTGGGAGCTGGGCGTGCCGGTGCTGGGCATCTGCTACGGGCTGCAGCTCATGGCCCACGAGCTGGGCGGCAAGGTCGGCGGGGCGACGCACCGCGAGTACGGGCCAGCCACCATCGACGTGAAGGCCTCGTCGCCGCTCTTCCGCGGGCTTCCCCCGCGGCTCGACGTCTGGATGAGCCACGGCGACCGGGTCGAGGCCATCCCGCCCGGCTTCGAGCCGGTGGCCTCCACCGGCAACGCGCCCTTCGCGGCGGTGGAGGACGCGCGGCGCCGGTTCTTCGCGGTCCAGTTCCACCCGGAGGTGGTCCACACGCCCCGCGGCAAGGAGGTGCTCTGGAACTTCGCCCACGGCGTGTGCGGCTGCAGCGGGAGCTGGTCGATGCGGGCCTACGCCGAGGTGGCGGTGGAGCAGATCCGCGCCCAGGTCGGCGACGGGCACGTCATCTGCGCGCTCTCGGGGGGGGTCGACTCGGCGGTGGCGGCGCTGCTGGTGCATCGCGCCATCGGCGACCGGCTGCGCTGCATCTTCGTGGACAACGGGGTGCTGCGCGGCGGTGAGCGCCAGCAGGTGCAGGAGGTCTTCGGGCAGATGTTCCGCCTGCCGCTCATCACCGTCGACGCCGCCACCCGCTTCCTGACGCGGCTGGCGGGGGTGACCGACCCCGAGCACAAGCGGAAGATCATCGGGCGCGAGTTCATCACCGTCTTCGAGGAGGAGGTGGAGCGGCTGGCCGCGCACGGCGAGCGGGCTCGCTTCCTGGTGCAGGGGACGCTCTACCCCGACGTCATCGAGTCGGTCTCGTTCAAGGGGCCCTCGGCCACCATCAAGAGCCACCACAACGTGGGTGGCCTGCCCGAGGTGATGAAGCTCGCGCTGGTGGAGCCGCTGCGCGAGCTCTTCAAGGACGAGGTGCGCAAGCTGGGGGTCGAGCTCGGGCTCCCCCCGGCCATCGTCCAGCGCCAGCCCTTCCCCGGCCCCGGGCTCGCCATCCGCGTGCTGGGCGAGGTGACGGAGGAGCGGCTGGCGCTGCTGCGACGCGCCGACGCCATCGTCCAGGAGGAGATCCGCGCCGCCGGGCTCTACGAGAGGCTCTGGCAGGCCTTCGCGGTGCTGCTCCCGGTGCGCAGCGTGGGCGTCATGGGCGACGAGCGCACCTACGAGTCGACCTGCGCCATCCGCGCGGTGGAGTCCACCGACGGCATGACCGGCGACTGGGCGCGTTTGCCTCACGAGCTGCTGGGGCGGATCTCGTCGCGCATCATCAACGAGGTCCGCGGCATCAATCGCGTGGTGTACGACATCTCGTCGAAGCCGCCCGCCACCATCGAGTGGGAGTAGGTGCGACTCTCTGCGCTTGCTTCACCCTCGGCGGTTTCGGGTGACCGTCGTTTGCCCGAGGGACGAACGGGGCTATCATCGGGGCGATCGGAGGCCTTCGATGTCGCGAACGTCCCGCGTCCGCGCGCTCGTGTTCACTGCGCTGCTCGCCGCGGCAGGGTGCCAGGACTACAACTTCAATCCGGTCGGCGAGTGCCTCATCAAGCCGAACCTGAAGCAGGTGCCGCTCTCGGACATCACCACCGCCGACGTGCTGTTCGTGGTCGACGACTCGGGATCGATGGCCGGGGAGCAGGCCAGGCTGGCCGCGGCGTTCGACACCTTCATCACGAACCTCAACCAGGCCAACGTGAACCGGGTGGCGGAGAAGCTGGTCCCGATCGACTTCCACCTGGCCGTCACCACCACCTCGGTGTTCGAGAACCTCCCCGACTCCACCACCCCGACCTGCCGGAACGATTGCCCCAACCCCGCCGGCGGGGTGGTCGGCGACAAGGTGTGCTGCAAGACGCAGGGCGACACCGCCATCGGCCCCTACTACGCGGTGAAGAAATGCACCGGGGCCAGCGACACGACCACCTGCGGAACCGACGCCACCTGCCGCAACGACTGCACCGGGTTCCTCGACGAGTACGTCTGCTGCGGTTCCGACGACAGCCCGAAGGCGACCGACTACGTGCCCTGCGCCACGGTGGGCGCGGCCTGCGGAAACCTCTCCACGCACCACCGGATCACGTCCGACCCCACCTGCTCCGCCATGAACGGCAAGAAGTACCCGCAGGGCGACTTCGTGGCCAGCGGGACCAACCCCAAGGTCCTCCACTTCGACAAGCGCATCTACGCGCCGCCGGAGGGCTCCACCTGCACGCCCGGCGTCGATTGCACCAACGACCAGGGCCAGACGGCTTCCGATCTCATCACCTGGTTCAAGGCCAACGTCCAGGTCGGGACCTGCGGTTCCAATCAGGAGGAGGGGCTCGACGCTGCGCGGCGCGCGGTGGAGTACTGGGCGGCGCAGCCGGCCGCGACCCGCGAGTTCCTCCACCCGAGCTCCAAGCTGGTGGCGGTGTTCGTCAGCGACGAGGACGACTGCTCCTCGCCCCAGGACGCGAGCGGGGGCGTGATCCTCTCGTACGATCCGTCCTATACGGGCCAGCCCCGGTTCGACAGCTGCGCGAAGGAGCAGGACAAGCCGCTCGACGAGCAGAAGCTCTTCCCGGTGTCCGCGTTCACCCAGTTCTTCACGCACGAGATCGTTCCCCAGCCGCCGGTGGGGGCGGCCTTCATCGTCTCGGCCAAGGCGGGGACCCAGAACGTCTGCGTCGACGAGACCTGCGTCGCGGATCAGTGCTGTGACACCGCGTGCAACCCCACCTGCGACCCCTCCAACACCACCTGCGGCGGCCAGTCCAAGGGCACGCGCTTCCTGGAGGCGGCCGGTCAGATGCGCTCCAACGACGCCGACGTGGTGTCGGCCTCGGTCTGCGACGGCGACTTCGGCACCATCCTCGGCCGCATCGCGGAGATCGTGAAGCCGCCCACCGGGCTGGCCCTCCCCAGCCAGCCGGCCGCCGAGGAGGTGACCGTGCTGCGCATCGTGAGGAAGGGCGGCGGGACGCGGAAGACCTGCAACGGTCCGGCGCCGTCCGGCATGAGCACCGCGGACGCTCTGGCGGCCGGCTACGACTGGTGGTTCACCGCCTCGCGCGAGCAGCTCACCGACGAGCAGAAGACGCCGACGCCCGCCAGCAAGTACGTGTTCATCAACCACGCCACCAGCAACTGCGAGGCCGCCCCGGGCGAGACCTACTCGGCCGAGTACATCGGGCGGCTGCCCGACAACGGCTGCACGGGCACGGGCGCCACCGACGCCGAGGCCAAGCAGGCCGCGGACGACAGCTGCGTGGCCATGCTGGGTGGACGGCCGGGGGACTGGACCTGCTTCGCCGGGACCGACGGGGCGGGGCTGTGCAGCGTCCCCACCGGCACCCCCCTGGTCGGAACCTGCTTGTGCGGGCCGCGCGGTGGGAACGGGGTCGGGATGTGCCCCGCGGATGCGCCGCTGCAATGAGCCAGATGCGCCCGCCCGGCGGGGCGGAGCGCGAGGGGCGCCCGTCCGCGGGGCGGGCCGGGCCTGCCCTGCAGGGAGGGGGGCGCGGCTCGCCGTGCTCGCCGCCCTGGCCCTGATCGCCGCCTGCGATCACGTTCCGCAGAACGCCGTCGAAGCCTGCCAGGCCGAGGTCCACGTGCTCCCGGCCAGGACGGACATCCTGCTGGTGATCGACGACTCCATCTCGATGACGGAGGAGCAGGAAAACCTGAGAGCCAACCTGGAGGCGTTCGTGAGCGCGCTGGCGGACGCCGCGGTGCCACACGACTTCCAGGTCGGCGTCACCACTACCGACGTGATGGAGTACGACGGCCGGGATCACTACCGGGTCGAGCCGCCCTACGACGCCTACTCCTGGCTGGTGCCCTATCCCAGGGGCACGCTGGTGGCGGTGAACCCGGCCGCGCTGACCGACGCCGGCAAGATCGGCGATTTCATCTACGACCCGGCTCATGGGTTCGGCGGGCCGCGGATCCTGGCTGCCGGCCAGGCGAATCTGCTGGAGGACTTCCAGGCCAACGTCCTGCTGGGCCCCCACGGCGCGAGCAAGGAGCAGCCCTTCCACGCCGCGGAGCTGGCGCTCTCCGAGGCGCTGACCCGGGGGGCCAATGCCGGCTTCCTGCGCCCCGGGGCGCGGCTGGGGGTGATCATCCTCACCGACGAGGACGATTGCTCGGAGGCGGCGCCGCCCTTCCTGGCCAACGACAACGACCAGTGTCACGACGATGCCATCAAGGCGCAGCTGCCCGCGCCCACCGACTTCCTGGCCTTCCTCGACGCCCCCATCGCCGGGGAGCAGCGGGATCCGGTGGTGGCGGTCATCGCCGGCTTCGACCAGGACACGCTGCAGCCGACGGGCTGCCCGACCTCGTACGATGAGCCGACGCGGCTGGCGTCCCTCCTGGACGCCATGGGGCCGGAGCGCTCCTTCCGCGGCAGCATCTGCGACAGCGACTTCGGGCCGTCGCTCCAGCGCATCGCCGACCTGCTGGTCCCGCAGACCGTCCCGCTCGACGGCGCTCCCTCCGACCCGAGCATGCTGGTGGCCTCGGTCCACAAGACGGACGGCTCCGTGGTGCCCTGTCCGGTCGCGCTCGAGGGAAAGGACACCGCCCAGACAGGCGCGGTGTATACCCCGCCCCGGTCGGGACGAGCCGCGACGCTGACCTTCGATCACGCCTGCCGGCTGGTGTCCGGCGACCGCGTCGACATCCGCCTCGTCTGCGCCGGCTAGATCAGCGTGCCAACAACCGAAAGTGAAGTCGGTCTTGCTTGCGGCGGCTTGCCGCGATGAGCACAATGGCTGCGCCCGGTGTCTTCACTGCCCCCACCGACGACGCGCTGCGTCATCCCGGCGCCCGCGGGGCCGGGCGCGTGCTCGCCGTTCAGGTGGGGGGTTCTGGCCCGGTCCAGGGATGGAGACCGCACATGATCGCAGAGCCGGAGCTGTCGCGCGGAGCGGTCGCGAAGAACCTCGTGACGCTGTTCGAAGGACAGGCGCGGCGGCGGGGAAGCGTTGCGGCGGTGAAGCACAAGCGGGACGGCGTCTGGGCCGACGTCTCCTGGGTGGAGATGGCGCGGCGCGCCCGGGACATCTCGGACGGCCTGGCGGCCATGGGCATCCGGCCCGGCGACCGCGTGGCGGTGATCGGCGAGACGCAGCTGGAGTGGATCCTGGCCGACCTGGGGATCCTGGGCGCCGGCGCCATCACGGTCACCATCTACCAGTCCAACCTGCCCCACGAGTGCGCCTACATCCTCCAGAACTCGGGCGCGAAGCTCATCTTCTGTGACACCGACGCCCAGGTGAACAAGATCCGCGAGGTGCGGGGGCAGCTGCCCGAGCTGCAGGGCCTGATCCGCGCCCGCGGCGCGGCCGCCGACGGCTTCGAGCGCACCCTGTCCGAGCTGGAGGCGCTGGGGGCAGCCTGGCGCAAGGACAATCCGGACGCCCACGCCGAGCGGGTGGCGCGGCTGGGCAACGACGACCCGGCCAGCTTCATCTACACCTCCGGCACCACCGGGAACCCCAAGGGCGTGGTCCTGACGCACGGCAACTGGGTCTACGAGGCCTACGCGGTCGAGGAGATCAAGCTCATCGGGCCCGACGACATGGTGCTGATGTTCCTCCCCATGGCCCACTCCTTCGCCAAGGTGATCGAGGCGGTCTGGTTCGCGACCGGCTGCACCGTCGCCTTCGTCGAGTCGCTGGAGAAGATCGTCGAGAACGCGGGCGAGGCCCGGCCCACCGTGGTCCCCTCCGTTCCCCGCATCTTCGAGAAGGCCTTCAACGCGGTGGTCACCAAGGGGCTCGCCACGCCGGGGATCAAGGGGAAGCTCTTCCACCTGGCCCTGGAGTCGTTCGAGGAGTATGCGGCCGCACGCGAGCAGGGGAAGCCCTACTCCTCCTTCGGGCTGCTCATCGGCAAGAAGCTGGTCTTCCCCAAGCTCTCGCAGGCGCTCTCCGAGCGCTTCGGCGGCCGGATCCGGCTCTTCGTCTCCGGCGGCGCGCCGCTCTCCACCAAGATCGCCTACTTCTTCGACCTGCTCGGGATCTCCATCCTGGAGGGCTATGGCCTGACGGAGACCGCGGCCGGAACGTTCGTGAACCGACCCGGCAAGAACCGGATCGGCACCGTGGGCCCGCCGGTCCCCGGCACCGAGGTGCGCATCGCCGAGGATGGGGAGATCCTGGTGAAGGGTCCCTGCGTGATGAAGGGCTACTACGGCGACGAGGCCGCCACCGCCGAGGTGCTGAAGGACGGCTGGCTGGCCACCGGCGACATCGGGATGGTGGACGAGGCCGGGTGCCTCAAGATCACCGACCGCAAGAAGGACATCATCGTCACCGCCGGCGGCAAGAACGTCGCCCCGCAGAACCTCGAGAACGATCTCAAGACCGATCCTCTCGTCTCCCAGGTGATGGTGCACGGCGACCGGCGCAAGTTCCTCTCGGCGCTGCTCACGCTCAACGAGGACAACCTCAGGGCCTGGGCCTCGGAGAACGGGGTCCCGTCCGGCCCGGGGCTCCGCAAGGATCCACGGCTGCGCGCCCGCCTCCAGAGGAGCATCGACACGCTCAACGCCAAGCAGGCCAGCTACTCGACCATCAAGAAGTGGGAGATCCTGGACCAGGACTTCAGCCAGGCGACGGGCGAGCTGACCCCGACCTTGAAGGTCCGCCGCAAGGTGGTCACCGAGAAGCACCGGGCGCTGCTGGATTCGTTCTACGTGGAGTGAGCGGCGAGCTGCATCGTCCTCGCGGACGCGCGGCAGGAGGGGCGGAGTGGCGACGCCGGACCTGAGCGGGATGCGCGTCCTCCTGGTCGAGGACGACGACGACAATCGCGAGCTCATGGCCGAGGTGCTGACGGCGGCGGGCTGCACCGTGCACTCGGTCGCGAGCGGACCGGAGGCGCTGCGCACCCTCTCGGAGCGATCGGTCGACGTGGTGGTGACCGATCTGGGCATGCCGGGGATGGGCGGGCTGGAGATGGCCCGGGCGGCCAAGGCCATCGCGCCGGCGGTGCCGGTGTTGGTGGTGACCGGGTGGGCCGAGCGCGACGACGTGGAGCGGGCCCGCGGGCGGGAGGTGGACTCGGTGCTGCTCAAGCCCGTCGATCCCGAGTCGCTCACCGAGGCCGTGGCCGGGTCGGTGGCCGGCCGGTGGCGCAGCTCGGGCGTGTGAACGATCCACACGCTCCTTGACAGGTCCGGTCCCGGCCAATACCAATAGCAGTCGACTTTCCAATCAACCGCCAGCCCGCGGCGCGGGCGCGGGGGTCCCGGATGGCCGAGCTTGCGACCAGCGTGAAGGACGTCTTCGAGCGGCAGCTCCCGGCGCGGCTGGCCGCCAAGCCGGACGTGGTGGCCAAGATCAACGCGCTGTACCAGTTCAACATCTCGGGTCCCGAGGGCGGGTCCTGGTCGGTGGACTGCACCGCGCCGGGGGGGAAGATCAGCGCCGGGACGGCCCCCGCCGCGCGCTGCACGGTGGCCGCCACCGACAAGGACTTCCTCAACATCGTCAACGGCAAGCTCAACCCGCAGATGGCGTTCATGTCCGGCAAGCTTCGCATCCAGGGCGACATGGCGCTGGCCATGAAGCTGCAGCAGATCCTGACGTGATGCCGTGCCCTTCGACTCCGGCCCTGCTGCGCAGGGCCTGCGCTCAGGGCGAGCGGAGTTGAAGAAGACATCTCCGAAACCCGTTCGCCCTGAGCCCTTCGACTCCGGGCTCGCTCTCGCGAGCCCTAACTCAGGGTAGGCTCATCGAAGGGCGACGCATGCTCCCGCTCTCCGGCCTCCGAATCCTGGACTTGTCGCGCCTGCTGCCTGGCCCGTTCGCCACGCTGGTGCTGGCCGATCTGGGCGCGGAGGTGATCAAGGTCGAGGATCCACGCGGCGGCGACCCGCTCCGCGCACTCCCTCCCTTCGCGCCCGGGGGCGGCGACTCGGTCGCCTTCCAGGCCCTGAACCGCAACAAGCGATCGCTGGCGCTCGACCTGCGGGCCCCGGCCGGTCGCCAGGCCTTCCTGCGGCTCTGCGACCGCGCCGACGCGGTGGTCGAGTCCTTCCGGCCCGGCGTGCTGGCCCGCCTGGGGTTGGGCTGGGACGTCCTCCACCGGCGCTGCCCGCGTCTGGTGCTCTGCTCCATCACCGGCCACGGCCAGACCGGTCCCCGGTCCGGGAGCGCCGGGCACGATCTCGACTATCTCGCGCTCTCCGGTGTGCTGGCCTTGAGCGGACCGGCCCAGGCGCCCGTTCCACCCGCGGTTCAGGTGGCCGACCTGGCCGGCGGTTCCTGGCCGGCGGTGGCGGGGATCCTGGCGGCGCTGATGGGCCGGGCAGCGGGCGGGGAGGGCGTGCACGTCGACGTCTCCATGACCGAGGGATCGCTGGCCCTGCTGGCTCCCCACCTGGCCACGGCCGCCGCCCGCGGCCGTCCGCTGGCGCGCGGGCGCGAGCCGCTCCTGGGCGGGACGGCGTGCTACGGCGTCTACCGGACGCAGGATGGGCGCTTCGTGGCGCTGGGGGCTCTCGAGCCGAAGTTCTTCGCCGGCTTCTGCGCCGCGGTGGGCCGGCCCGAGCTGGCGGAACGGCAGTGGGAGGCGGACGGCGCCGGCCCGCGCGAGGAGCTGGAGCGGATCTTCGCCGGGCGCACGTTCGAGGCCTGGTCGCGGTTCGCGGCCGAGCACGACGTCTGCCTGGCGCCGGTGCTGGAGGGGGACGAGCCGCGCCGCGATCCGCAGCTCGCCGCGCGCGGCGCGTTCCTCGAGCAGGAGGCCGGAGCCGGGGCCACCATCGCGGCCGTCGCCACCCCCGTCCGCATCGTGGGGGCGGCGCATCCGAACCGCCCGGCGCCACGGCTGAACGAGCAGGGCAGCGAGGTGCTGGTCGAGGCCGGGTTCACCGAGGACGAGGTCGCCGCGCTCCAGGGCCAAGGCGTGCTCGGACCGTCACGGGGCGGCCCCGCCGAGGGGCCTTGACCGGTTTCCGTTGACCAGGGGACAAGGCCGCGTTCGCAGTGGCGGGAATCATCGGCGTGGTCGCTGCCGGCGGCGGTTACGTCCTGTCCTGGTTATGGGAACTCCCCACGGGGGCCACCATGGTCGCCCTGGCCGGGGTCCTGCTCGTACCCGGAGCGGCGCTGCGGATGCGAGGATAGGGTGACCGTCAACGCGATCGACGTTCAAAGCCTCTCGGTCGAGCTGGGCGGGGCGCGCATCATCCACGACCTGACGTTCGCGGTCCCGCGCGGGAGCGCACTGGCCGTGATCGGCCCCAACGGGGCCGGCAAGACCGTGCTCTTCCGCGCCCTGATCGGAGCTCTTCCGTACCAGGGGACGGTGCGCTGGGCGCCGGGCACGCGCATCGGGTACGTCCCGCAGAAGCTCGACATCGAGCGCGACCTGCCGCTCACCGGCAAGGACTTTCTCCGCGCCAAGGCCGCCGTCTCCGGGGCGCGGGAGCAGGACCTGCAGCGCGCGCTCCACGAGGTGAACCTGCCGCCGCGGATCGTCGAGCGGCCCATAGGCTCGCTCTCCGGCGGGCAGTTCCAGCGCCTGCTGCTGGCCTTCGCGCTCATGGGGCGGCCCAACGTCCTGCTCTTCGACGAGCCCACCGCCGGCGTCGACGAGCCCGGCGAGGAGCGGCTCTACGAGATGATCCACCGCGTCCAGGACGAGGAGCGCCTGACCGTGCTGCTGATCTCGCACGAGCTGAGCCTGGTGTACCGGTTCGCGGACTCGGTGCTCTGCCTCTCGCTCGAACGACCTTGCTTCGGCCCGCCCGACGAGGTGCTCACCCCCGAGCGCATCGAGAGCATGTATGGCGCGCCCCTGCGGTACCACCACCACCAGAGCTGAGCCGCCATGGCCTGGAGCGGGATCGTCCTCTCGATCGGAATGGCCACCGCGGCCGGCCTGGTCGGCTGCTTCGCGGTCATGCGGCGGATGGCGCTGGCCTCGGACGCGATGTCCCACGTGGCCCTGCCCGGCATCGGGGTCGCGGTCGCGTTCCACATCCACCCGCTGCTGGGCGGCGTGGCCGCGCTGGCCGCCGGGACCGCGCTGGTGTGGGGCGTCCAGCGCGGGACGCACATCTCGACCGAGACCGTCATCGGCGTGGTGTTCTCGCTGGCACTCGCCCTGGGGGCCCTGCTCTCGACCGGCGAGGAGCTGATCGACGCCCTGCTCGGCACCCCCGGCCAGCTCGAGCCATGGGAGCTCGCCGCCGGCCTGGTTGGCGTGGCCGCCGTGACTGGCTTCATCATCACCCAGCGGAGCCGGCTGGTCCTCGCCCAGGTGTCCACCGACATGGCCCGGACGTCCGGCGTGCCCGTGGCCCGCATCGAGCTCCTCTACCTGTTCGCCTTCTCGCTGACCGTCGCCCTCGGCCTCCGGTTCCTCGGCGTGCTGCTCATGGGCTCGCTCATCATCATCCCCGCCGCGACCGCCAAGCTGGTGGCCCGCAGCCTCGACGAGATGCTTGCGGTCGCCGTCGCCTGCGCCATCGTCTCGACCATCCTCGGCGAGCTCGTCGCCGTCCGCATCGACCGCCCCACCGGCCCCGTGATCATCACCATCTCCGCCGCGCTGTTCTTCCTCAGCCTCCCCCTGCGCCGCGGGCGCTGACTCATACCCCGCGGGCCCCGCCCCTGTTCTTCCGGCCGACCGCTCCCCGGCGTTCCGCGGCGCTCCCCGCCGCGGCATTCCACCCGGCCGCAAGCCCGTCGGAGCCCTTCAGAAACCCCTTGACCAGGGCAGGGGTCGCCTGTAGAACCCCGCATCGCTACGGAGCTTTTCCAACCTGACGCGGGGTGGAGCAGCCAGGTAGCTCGTCGGGCTCATAACCCGAAGGTCGCAGGTTCAAATCCTGCCCCCGCAACCACTGTTAGACGGACTGAGGCCCCCGGATCCCGCTCGGATCTCGGGGGCCTTGATCTTTCCGGTGATCCGGAACCCCTCGGGGCACGGCGTGAGCACTAGGGGGCCGAACGCCCGCATGAAGGTTGCGCGGAGCCGGTCCGGGTCCCTCATGCCGAGGTCGGCGATCAGCGCCCCGAGCCAGCCCTTCGCCTCGACAGGCCCCGGCGCCAGGGGGGATGGCGGCGGTGCGAACCCGGAGCTTGGCGAGCTTCTTCCGGAGGGCATCCAACGCGCCCTCCTTGACCTTGAGGCGCGATGCGAGCGCGGGGGAGATGCCCACGGTAGCCACCGCCTCTACGAGCCGCCCAACGGCCTTCTCTAGCGCCGTAACGGCCTCGGCTGCGGCCCTCTCCTCCTCGGAACCCGTGGGACCAGCCTGGAGGGCCTTCGTGAGCGCGGCGAGGTAGGTTCGCTCGAACGCCGGTGAACCGAGCAGCGAGGACAACGCCTCTTGAATCGCGGACAGGAGAGACTGTTCGGAGATCGAGGCAGCGTTGCTATAGGCGGTGTCGCCCTTCTGCTTGTGGGTGGCGCAGTGGTACTGCACCCACCGCCCTCCGCTCGGCCCCTTCTTGGAACCGTAGACTTGAAACCCGCCACCGCAGACCGCGCAGGTGAGTAGGCCCGAGAGCGGGTACGTCCCCGTACCGCCGCTCGGTGACCGCCCACCGCCCTTGTGAGCGCGCGCCTTGATGAGCTCTGCGGTCATAATCCACGTCGTGTGATCGATGATGGCGAGCGAGGGCTGCTCAATAACTACCAGATCAGCAGCCTCGCGCTTCTTCACCTTGCGCCTGCGTTGGCCGCTGATGGACACGAATTTCCGAGCGTTCCATGTCCAGTGCCCTGCGTACTTCGGATTTCGCAGGAGCGCGCGCAAGGTGGACATGGCCCGCCCTTTGATCGGCTTCTTGCGATCCGAGTCGTCCAGCGGTGCGGGGACACGCTCGGCGTTCAGATCCTTCGCGATGCGGGCTGGCGCCTTGCCTGCGAGGAAGTCCGAGAAGATGCGGCAAACGACCTCGGCCTGTACCGGATCGATCTCGTAGACCTTGCGAGGGTGCTCACGGTCGGTCGCGTTCGGTTCGGGGACCGTGCGGTAGCCGTACAGACGGCCTCCTGTCGCGAACCCTCCACGCGCTCGATGCTCAAGCCCCCGGTGTGTCTGGGTCCGCACGCTCTGCAAGTAGGCATCGTTGACGAGGGCCATCGCGCCGAACGCGAGCCGAGCACCTGCCCCGTCCGAGGAAGAGCGAATGGCTACAGGCCCGACCGACTTGAAGGATGCGCTTGGGAAGGGTGACTTCGCTCGCATCCTGGGTGCTCCTGAGAGCACCTGGATCGACTTCAAGAAGGAGCCGTACCGCCTGGAAACGTTCAAGGGCAGGTCTTCGGGTACGCTCCGGTGCAGGACGACCTGATCGTCCCGGCGCCGCGAGGCGGACATCAGATGGCATCGGGGACGGTCTCGAGGGCGAGGGTGACGAGCCGCTGCATCGTCCTCGAGTGTCTAGTCCGACCCCCGGTCTGACAGGGGCGCGGTACGCTCCGCTCCGCTGCGGGCGGCGGGGAGCCTGGGACCCGAGCCCCGCCTACATGCCCTCGGCCAGCTGGAGCAGGCGCCGCGCGTTCTCGGTCAGGTCCGGCCCGAGGCGGTGCATTCCCCCGCCGACGAGGAGCAGGAAGTCCCGCCCGTATACCTCGAGCAGGTCCGGGATGCGCTCGGCGGTCATGCCGCCCCCGGGGGCCGGGAAGATGGCCGGGAGCCGCCCCATCGGCGCGGCGCTGGCCCGGGCGATCTCCGCGCAGTCCTCGCGGGAGAAGGGGAACCGCCCTCCGTAGTTGACGAAGATGGTGGCGTCGGCGCCGGCCAGCCGGGGGAGGTGCCCGTAGAGCACGGCGTGGGACATGCCGTTCTGCGGTGAGGTCACGTAGCTCCCGCCGAACGTTGGATGGGTGAGGATGGGCAGGGCCAGGCTGGCGTCCGCGGCCAGCAGCCGGACCGTGTCGAAGCCGCAGAGGGCCGGCGCGATCATGAGGCCCCCAGCCCCGGCGCGCTTGGCCAGGTGGGCCCGCTCCAGCACCTGGTCCACGGGGGCGGTGACGTTGACGACGTAGAGGCAGCTGCGACCGGTCCGGGCGTTGGCTCGGGCGATGGCCTCGGCGCAGCGGGGCACGCGCTCGGCGTAGGGGGAGAAGCGCTGGTCGGTAAGGCCGTGGTCGTCCTTCACCAGGTCCATGCCCCCGAGCGCGAAGGCGTGGGCCTGCTCGGCCAGCGCCCGGGCGGCGAGCCCCATGGGCTTGAGGGCGGTGCAGAGGAGCGGGCGCCGCTCCACGCCGGTAAGCCTGCGCAGTCCGGCGCGGCCGAAGCGCGGCCCGGGGAAGGCGGCCAGCAAGGAGTCGGTGAGCACGAAGCGCTCCACCCGGACGCCGGGCCGCATGCTGCTATTCCCAAGGATGACGTTGAGGAGCTGGGTCAGCTCGCCGGCGGCAGTCTCCACTGCGTAGCTCACCTCGGCGCGCCAGCGCCCTGGCCCGGCCGGCACCAGGGACTCCAGGCGACCGACCACCTCGTCGGGGATGGGCCCCCGGGGCAGGAGATCCTCGGGAAACTCGACCGTCTGCTCGACGCAGACCTCGCGGGCGGTGGCGCGCGCAGCGGCCTCGTCGCCCTGCAGCAGGTATTCCACCCGGAACCGCTCGCCGCTTGTCAGCCTGCCATTCTCTCCGCTCATCGCGCCTCCTCGAGGACCGGCCAAACGTGTCCCGGCCCGCGGAGGCTTGTACAACATGTCGCAGGAGAAAGACGAGGGAAGAGCGTCGAGGTACTAGCCGCCGCCGAGCGCGCCACGCTTCGATGCTTCGAAGGGGCGGCCATGCCCCCGCGGCGGGCGGGAGAGAGGGCGCTTGCGGATGCGGGGTCGAAGGTCCGGTGCAGCCACCGCCGGACCGGTCGCTCCAGAGTGCGCGAGACGGCTTAGGAGAAGGCCCATGGCCAGGGCGCAGAAGGTGAGCGCGAAGGTGGCGCCGGGCGGGTCCCCTCCCACCAGCGTCCGGGCCCCGGCGCGCCACTCCCGCAAGAACCGGCCACCCAGGCGAAGCAGGCAGCCCCAGGAGGCGCCCGCGCCCGGCCAGTTCCGAACAGAGCCATGGTGGGATTCAGGTGCTCGCCATCCCCTTCCTCTACGAGCGTGGCGCGCCAGACCTGGAGCTCACTGTCAGACGGCCGGATGCGGGGCCGGGGCATGGGGCGAGGTACGCCTGGGATGGCGCACAGGGATGGGTAGCGGCTTCCCTGGACGCGAGTTGCTTCCGAATCCGGAGCAAGGCTCCGAATCGCGATGGCGCCCCCGAATCCGGAAGAGGGTAGGGGCTATCTCTTTGGGACCCCACGTGCGTAACGGAGTGCGAGTCCGTCAAATTCAATGAGCGGACCCCCGCAACCATGTGAGCGGCCCGGATACCGTCGAGGTGTCCGGGCCGCGGTGTTTCAGGACCGCGGCTGGTTCATGGCGCTGTCCTTTCGTGCAGAACGTTCCTGGGGGCTCTGCCACGGGGGCCCGCATCCGCTCGAGCGATGGCATTGCGCCGAACTTGAAGCGGCGGATGTGGTCATGGGCTCAGCAGACCTTGAATGGGCCGACCGGGGTCTTGAAGTCCCGTGGGGATGACGCTGCGTCATCGACGGCGAGTGGAAGTCCCGGAGCCGTCGAAGCCTTCCGCTCGTGACGCGGCGGGAACGCGTCATCAATTACTCTGGGTCGGGGATCCCACGGCGTGTGCTCTTTCGTGCAGCAGGCAGTACATCGCATGCCCAGTCCGCCCGCTTCCAGCCGGGCTCCGGCGTGGCCGTCCCGTCCCGCGGCACGAAGAACGAGCGGTCCACCAGCTTGAGCTTGTGGATGTAGCGCGGGCAGTTGGGGAAGACCTCGCGAACTGCCACCCGAACCAGCAACTGCGCTTCCGGGAACGGCGGATCGGCGGCCTCCGCCGGCTGGAGGGTCGCGTCGCCAGTGAGGCGGAGCCGCTGTTGCCGCTCGAAATCGATGAAGAGCAGCGCGACGTGCGGGTTCTCTACCGCGTTGCCGAGCGACAGGTACATCCCGTTCCCGTCGTAGCTTGGGAAGACCAGCGTTCGCTCATCGAGCACTCTGACGAATCCGGGGTCGCCGCCCAACCGCTTGCTCTCAGCCATGTGCTCTCGGTGCGATCCGGTGAGCGAAGGCTGCCCGTAGCATTGCCTGGCGGGAGTCCTTTCCTCTAGGCGAGCGGCTGCCGCAGCGGCTGTTCAATAAATGGACTTTCATCACGCGCACAATCGCAACGCCCAAAAGAACTTGATTTGACTCTGGGTCCCTATCCTTCCGGCTGCGTGGACCTCCCCAGCGCCACAGTGCTTCTGCGCGAGGCTCTTGCGCGCTGCCACCCCTGGCGGGACTCCGCGCACAAGGTGAAGGGTGGGCTCCTGACGTGCCGCATAGGGGGGTGTTCGAGCCCCCTGCAACCAGACCTAGAGTTCCGGCCCATGGCGGGGTGACCGCAGGAGAGCAACTTCGGCCGGTGCGCGGCCGATTCGACGCACCGTCCGCAGTTCTCGCGATTGTCACATACCCATCGGCACGCCCGAAAGCCTGCGGCGTGGAGGAGAGACAAATGAGCCAGATTGGACGTAGGCGCTTCGTGCAATGCGGCGTCGGGGCTGGCGCTGCGCTAGTACTTCCGTGGGGCCGAACCTCGGCGGCGCCATCCGACGAGGTGAGCGGATTGGAGAGGTTCCTCGAGCGGGTGCCCCTGCCCGGCGCGGGGATCGTGGTGGCCACCCCGAGCGGCGGTCAATACTCGTTCACCCAAACCCAGCTTGCGCGACGGCTGCACCCGGCGCTGCCGCCCACGCCGCTATGGGCATACGACGACGGCTCGGGGCTCGGGGGCCAGGCCGGCTCGTTCGGAATGGCGGTGGTCGCGCATAGCGGCACACCGCTCACGGCCGCCTTCACTCATGCCCTACCGGCGACGTACCCTGACTGGATCCCGGTCGACACGCGGCTAACGCCACTCGGCAACGAGGTGCGAGTGATGACGCACCTGCACGGCGGGTTCGTCGCCGCCGTCAACGACGGCAACCCCGCAGTCTCGCCGAATGGGTTTGGCCCCGGCGAGACGCAGACCGTCCACTACACCAACGAGCTGCCCCAGATGCCGGCCTCGCTTCTCTGGTTCCACGACCACGCCCTCGGCGCCACTCGCCTGAACGTGTTCGCAGGACTGGCCGCGGCCTACATCCTCAGAGACGCGAATGACACCGGGACCGAGCCGAACCCGATCGGCATTCCCGGTGGTGCTTACGAGGTCCCGCTCGTCATCCAGGACCGTAGCTTCAACAAGGACGGGACGTTCCTCTACCCGACCAGCGACATCGCGGGCGTCACCTGGATAGGGGAGTACTTCGGCAACATCATGCTCGTCAACGGCAAGGTCTGGCCCTTCCTAGAGGTCGAGCCCCGGTTGTACCGGCTCCGGATCCTCAACGGCTGCAATGCGCGGATCCTCAGCCTCGACATGGGCGGCGCGAGGCTCTCGCAGATCGGCGCCGAGGGTGGCATGTGGGATCGGCCTGTGCCGGTGCCGCGACTGGTGCTGGCTCCCGCCGAGCGGGCCGACGTGATCGTCGACTTCAGCGGATTCGCGGGCAAGACGCTGCTGTTGAAGAACGGAAGGCCGCCGGCGCCAGTATCGACCCCAGCCGGACCCTTGACGCCGGTCATGCAGATCCGCGTCGGTACGACCGTCACCCAGCCCGGTCCGACCACCATCCCAGAGAGCCTGCCCGGGCGCGCCGCCGACCTCCCCACCCCGGGCAACACCCGTTACATCACTCTCAACGAGGTTGCCGCCGAGACGGCCGATTGGTTCTTGAACCTCGACGGTGCGGGCTTCGGCGGTGGTCCGGGGCAGACGCCGCGGGTCGGGACGGTGGAGGACTGGGTCTACATCAACATGACCGGGGACACCCACCCGATGCACACGCACCTCTTCACCCACCAGGTGATCGGCAGGACGCCGTTCGATGTCGAAGCTTACCAAGCTGCCTTCGGCGACTCGGACGGCAACGTCCCCGGGGGGAACAATCCAACCCCCTTTGCGACCGGTCCGATGCTGCCGCCCGCCCCCGAGGAGCGCGGTTTCAAGGACACGGTCAAGGCCAACCCCGGCTACTTCACGACCATCCGTGGTCGGTTCGACCTGCCCAACGGCGTCACGGCACCGCAGAGGTACGTACACCACTGCCATATCGTCGAGCACGAGGACAACGACATGATGGAGGTGTTCACCGTCACGCCCTGAACCGCTGCTAGCCCGGGTCGCGGCGCCGGCAAGCTTGGGAACAAGAGAGTTCGCGGCCAGCTATTCTGCTCCTCGGGACCCCACCGGCGTAACGGAGGGCGAGTCCGTCAAATTCAATGAGCGCGCCCCCGCGACTCTGGTATTCGCGTACTCGGCCGGCCTGGGCAACTGGGCCGGCCGAGACGTTTCTCAGGGTCACCTCGATGTCGTAGCCGTCCGCGGTCGGGTGCATGACCACGGGCTCGACGGCCTGTGCCAGCGCCTGGCGAGCCGCCGCGGGGTCCGTCTCGGCCAGGATTGCGATGTCGCGGACACGGCCGCGACCTCTTGGACCGCCAGCCCTGCGTCGGGCGCCGGCTGTCGCCTCGCCGCCTCAGCCAGCTTCCCGCGGACGGCGCGTGGGCGGTCCTCCTCCTGGCGCAGGGCGCCCTCCCGTCACGTTCCCGCCATCATTGGATGACGATCTCTGGGCGAACCACCCACACGTTGTTGCGGCGCACGTACCACCGACCATCCTCGCGCCGGTAGACGTCTTCGCCGTGCCAGTGTTCGTGGCGGTAACGGTGGTGATCGGAACCCAGGTACTCGTGCTCGCGGGACTCGTGCTCGCGGGACTCATGCTCGCGGTACTCGTGCCCGCGCACGTAGCAGCCGCCCAGTGATAACGCTGTGACCACCATCGCTAGCACGGATCGTCGCATATCCCCCCCCAAGAAAAGCGTGCTCTGTGGTTCGCCAATCGACAACCCCCGGGAGGACCCGGGAGGGCAAGGCCCATTGGACGTGGTGCAGGCGCCGGGTCGGTCGCCTGAGCGGCGTCGGGCCGACCGCGGCGGGCGCCGGCCTCCGCGCTCATGCACGAACCCGCCGGCCGGGCCGGAGGGCCTTCGTCAACCGTGCCCGAACGTGCCAGGCGCCGCCGTGCTGGCACCCCATGTTCAACAGTAGTTCGCGACCGCCTCGATGAGCTTGAGCAGTCTGGGTACTTCGATGGGCTTGGGGAGGATGAGCGGGAGCTCCGGGAACCGAGCCGCCACCTCGTCGGGCGACTCGCCGGTCACGACCACCGCGCGGCGGGCCAGCTCCGGTGCCGATTCGCGGAGCGCGACAAGGAACTCCTGGCCCGACATCTCCGGCATCTGCAGGTCGACGACGGCGAACGCGAACTGCTCGCCGGAACGGATCCGGGCGAGGGCTTCCCGCGGATCGCCGATGCTGACCACCTCGTACGGATCCGCGACCAGGCGCTTCAGCGAGGTGCCGATCAGCGGCTCGTCGTCGACGATGAGCACCCGAACGCGCTTGTGCTCCGGGACCGACTCCACAGCGGGGAGGAGGACCCGGAAGATCGTGCCCTTTCCGACCTCGCTCTCGACGGTGATCTCGCCGCCCAGATCGCTGACGATGCCATGGGAAACGGAGAGGCCGAGGCCGTGGCCCGCGCCGACCGCCTTTGTGGAGAAGAATGGCTCGAACAGGCGTGGGAGGACGTCGGCCGGGATGCCGAGACCATCGTCGGCCACCTCCACCATCACCCGACCGGTGGTGCCCTCGACGCGGGAGGACACGCGGATGACGTTCTCCTTGGCGGATCCGGGAGGCATCGCCTGTACCGCGTTCAGGATCAGGTTCAGGAACACCTGCCCGAGCCGGGATTCCCCGCCCTTCACCTTTGGAACGGGGGTCAGGTCCTTCACCAGCCTGGCGCGGTGCCGAATCCGCCCCTCGATCATCCGCAGCGCGAACTCGAGCGCGACGTTGGGATCGACCGGGTCCGCAGGGTCCGCATGCCCCTTGCCGCAGAAGGTCTGCAGGTCGCGGACGATGGCCGCGATCCGCTCGCCACCCTTGCGGCTGTCGGCCAGGGCGGCCACGAGGTCCGCGTGCTGCGTGTCCAGCGCGGGTGCCGCACCCTCGAGCCGGCCTCGGATGTAGTCCAGGTTCGAGATCACGAAGCTGAGCGGGTTGTTGATCTCGTGCGCGACCCCCGCGGCCAGAGTGCCCAGCGCGGCCAATCTCTCCGCAACCTCGAGCCGCGCCGCCAGGCGATTGCGCTCGCGCAGGTCCCGGAACACTGCCACGCTCGCCATCAGGTCCTCATCCGGGACGACGAGCGGCACCGCCACCATCTCCACCGGAATCTCCGCCCCGGACTTGCTGCGAAGGACCAGCTGCTCCGACCGCCGGACGCTTCCGTGCGCGCACTCCAGCAGCTTCGCGTCGAGCTGGTCCTGATGCTCGGCAACGAGGAGCCCTCTAGCGCGTCGTCCCAGCGCTTCGGCTTTGCTCCAACCGAAGATCTCTTCGGCGCTGCGGCTCCAGTCGAGGATGGTCGCGTCAGCCCCGACCACGATGACGGCATCGGACAGGCTGTCGAACAGGAGCGAGTGGCGACGAAGCTCGGCGTCGGCGCGTCGGTGCTCGGTGACGTCGAGGAGCGTGCCCGCCAAGCGCACCGGCTGGCCTTCGCGGTCCCGGAACAGCTCGCCCGTCATCGCTGCCCAGGTGACCCGCCCGTCCGGGGTCAGCAGCCGTGCCTCGGCGTCGAACGTGCTGCCACGCTCCAACGCACGGCGGAGCCCGTTGCGGAGCGCCTGTCGGTCGTCGGGATGTACGCGCTCCCAGGAGTCCTCGGGGCGCGGCTCGGTGCTGTCGACCGGGTCGGTCTTGGGCCGGGCGATGCCTCCGTAGACCTTGAGTGATCCGGTCGCCGGAAACCACTCCCACGTTCCGGCTCTCGATGTCGACAAGGCCTGGCGAAGGAGAACCTCGGCCCGCGCACGCTCGCTCGGCATGCCGAAGAGGAACTCGGTCGAGGCGCCGATCTGAAGCCGATCCCCCTCGCGCAGGATGGAGGAGGAGATGCCGATCCCATTCAGGAAAGTTCCGTTCGTCGAGCCGAGGTCCTCGGCAACGACCCCGCCCGAGGCACCGCGCGCGATACGAACGTGCCTGCGTGAGATGCCCGGATCATCCACCCGGATGTCAGCTCCCGTCGCCCTTCCGATGACCAGGCCCTCCGCAGAAAGCGGGAAGAAGGCTCCGATGTGGTCGGGACTGGGCGCGCTCACGAGCAGAAGCCCATCCGGAGTGGACGGAGTGGGCGGGGGCACGGCGCGGGTCCGGTCGATCTCCCGGCACGACGACCGCAGCCGGTCGCTCTGGCTCCAAGGAAACGACCTGCGGCGAAGCCGCGTCCAGCGCCCCGCCGCCGACGTCCGGCGTCCCGCCGCCACTGCAAGGCGGCACCAGCACGAGAGTTACCGGATTCGCGGTGGACCTGGCCATGCCGCTCTCCGCGCGACGATCGCCGTCCGGCTAGGGACAGGGGCCGCAGTCTGGCTGGCAGTTGTCGTAGTCGGAACCGTCGCCACAGCGCTCCGTGAACTGGCACACGCCGTCGCCGCACCTGTAGATGTCCCAGGGGTTGATCCGCGTCGTGAGCGGACGGTACGTGACGCCGTCGAGCGTGCATGTCTCGTAGAAGGTCCTCGTCGCGTCGAGGACGCAAAGGTCCCTGCAGTACCCGACCTGGTAGATCGGCGGACATTCCGTGGTCGCCCCGTTGAACCTGGTGTCGAGCGCACAGGCCCGGGCGCTGGAGGTCCTCGAGTCGAAGGGCCAGTGATCGAAGCCCACGAAGAACCCCTGGCCGGCGAACGCATTGCCGAAGTAGCACCCCTCGCGTACCGAGTACGTCATCAGCTCTCCCGGACCGATGTGGATCTGCGCACCCGTCGCGGAACGTCCCTCGATCGCGATCTGCACGTTCATGCCGTACTTGTTGGTGAGCGCACCCAGGCAGGCGGTGACGATCTGCTGCTCAGTGGTCGTGGCCGCAGCGCCGTTCACCCAGCCAGGCGCCAGCCCCAGGCCGCCGGTCCAGACGTAGCTGTGGCCGGTGGACGGATTCGTCCAGGTGCTCGACTGCCACGGATACGCCGCGCACCGGTACAGGTACTTCATCACCGTCCTGGCGAGTTCCACGTCCTCGTTGAACCAGGTCGCGAAGTCGGTGGTGTTCATCCGGGCGAGGTTGAGCCCGGCCGCGGCAAGGCCGTTCTGGCAGAGGCCGTTCCCGCTGAGGCCATTGGGGGCCATTCCGTTGGGGCCGAGAGCCGAGGCCAAGTGGGGTGGCATGGAGATTCGCGCCTCGGTGCACGCCGCGGCGAGTGTCGGAATGAGGGCCCCATCTTCGGCCGGGCCGACCTGGCCAGCCTGGCCGCAGGAAGCCGCCGGAAGGAGCATGGCCAGTGACAGAGCGTGCACGATGCGAGCGTGACTGCGGCCAACAGAGCGGGTCGTGAACATCGTGAAAGCTCCTGTCGGGCGCCTGCGGCGTCGGCTAGTGATGCGGGATATCGTGTGGCGCCGCGCTCACGAAAGCAATGTGGTTGCTTAGAATACGTTCACGAATCGTCAACAAGGTTGGCACTCGTCCCGAGGTCGATGGACTCCTGCAACCTGTCTTGCGGAGTTTCGGCGCGAATTGAGCCAATCACGGCTGGCTGCCTCATCGTCCGGTCGAGTCCAATTGGTGCTGGCGCCCGGGCGCCCCCGGACCCGGGGACACCCTCCCACGGGACGCTCTCTCCAGCTGCGAGCGCCGGCGGTTCCTCGACGCGAGCGGCTGTGACAGGATTGGCATGGGATGAGACGCTGTGCCTGTGCGAGGAGTCCGCAAGCTTGATGAGCCGTTGCCCCGGATGCGGGTGGCGAGTACGGGGGCCGCACCCCGGCTGCGCACTTCTGCCACTGCCCGCGCCGCGCGCGCCCGCGGTCTCCCTCCCCGACGTACCCGGTTACCAGGTGTCGGCCCTGCTCGGACACGGCGGCTTCGCCGTTGTGCTCGCTGCGGAGCGCGTGGCAGACGGTACTCGGGTCGCCCTGAAGGTGGCGCGTGCCGAGGTCGGCGCGGCGCGGGACCAGCTCGACCACGAGGCCTACGTGCTTGATGCGGTCGGGCCTCCAGCGGTCCCGGCGCTGCTCGGGCGTGGGGTGCTCCGGGACGGAACGCCGTTCCTCGTCCTGGAGCTGGTGGAAGGTCCCTCCCTGGCCGCCCGGCTCCTGGAGTCGAGCGGGAGGCTATCCCGGGCGGAGCTCGGGCCCACCGCCCTCGCCGTGGTCGATGCCGTCGCCCAGCTCCACGCGGTGGGATTCGCGCACGGCGACCTGAAGCCCGAGAACGTCCTTCTCGACCAAGCCTCGCCACGGGCGCGGCTCGTGGACCTCGCCCTCGCCGAGCGGCTCGCGGGCGGCGGCCGGCCCGGCGGATTCGCCGGCTCGGCCGAGTACCTCGCGCCGGAGCGATGTCAGGGGTTCGCCCCGGATGAACGGTCTGACGTCTACGCCCTCGGCGCCATCCTGCTCGAGCTGACTGCGGGTCGACCCCCGTTCTTCGGGTCCGACGCGGACGTCCGCCACGCCCAGGTCAACCTTCGACCGCCATGCCCCACGGCGCTGGGCGTCTGGCCCGCTGGCCTGGCGAAGGTGATCGAGCGGTGCCTGGCCAAGGCGCCGGGTGATCGCTTCCCGTCCGCCGATGCGCTCCGGGAGGCGCTCCGTGCGGCGCTGCTGGCCGACGCAGCGCCCGCCGTGATGCCCGCGACCTCGGCGCAGCCGGTGACTGGCCGCGCAGTGCGCAGGAGTACCGGCGCGGTCTTTCTGGAGACGGACGCTCATGCAACCACGGTGCAGGCCGCCGTCACGGCGATGGGCGGAACCCTGGCCCACGCCGAGGGGCACCGGTGCGTCGTCGTGTTCGATGCCGGCTCCGGCGAGAACCCCGTGGAGCTCGCGCTTCGGGCTGCAGATCGTGTCTTCGCCATGGGCCTGGCACCGACCGCGCTCGTCGATCTCGTCCCGACGCTCGTGCGGCCACGCCCGGGCGGCGGCGATCGGTACCTGAGTGATGCCTTTCACGACCCGCGATCCTGGCCGCGCGTGTCCGATCCCACCGGTGTTCTCGTGACGAAGAGGGCCGCAGAGGTCTTGGTGGGCGTCGCGCTCGACCCCGTGCCGGTCCGCGAGGGTCTCCGCCGTTGCCCTCGTCCCCGGGCGGGCGCGGACCGGCCGACCGTCGTGCGCGATGGTGCGCCACCCCTGCTCGGCCGAGACGACGTGCTCGAGAGGCTCGTGGCGCTCGCCCAGGCCGCCGGGCGCGATCGGTCGCCGACCGCCGTCGCGGTGATCGGCGATCCGGGGATGGGCAAGAGCCATCTTGCTGCCGTCCTGGCCGACCGCCTGCGGGCGTCCGTGCCCGAACCCGCGATCGTCGAGTTGCGCGCTCGCCCATCACTCATCGGCGAGGACGCGCTTGGAGCATTGCTGCGCGAGCTCATTCACGTGCCGGCCCAGGTCTTTCCGCCGGACGGCGGCCGTGCCTTGTTGCGGTTGGCACTGCCGGCGGACGTGGCTGACGAGGCATGGCCGGCGGTGTCGCTCTCGCTCGGATGGATCCCGCCGGATTCTCCGGTACTCCGCCCGGCGGCAGCGGCACCTGGCGCGCTACCTGGCCTGGCGGCTCGAGCGGCCGCGCTGATGCTCCGCCTTCGCGCGGCCGCTCGACCCGTGTGTGTCCTGTTCGACGACGCTCACCTGGCCGGGGGCGCGCTCCTCGACGCCCTCGAGACCGCCGCGCTGGCCGAATACCGGACCCCGATCTTCATCTGTGCTCTGGCGCGCCCAGATTTCATGGAGGCACGGCCGCGGTGGGGAGATCGCGCGGCCCACCGGAGCGTGGAGCGGCTGGACCCGCTCCCCTCCGCCATCGCCGCCGAGCTGTGCGCCCGGCTCCTCGCGCCCGCGGAGGGCATCCCGGCGCAGGCCATCGAGTGCCTGGCCGCGCGCGGGCGGGGGGTTCCGCTGCTGCTGGTGGAGCTGGTCCGCGGCTTGCGCCGGGAAGGCCTCGTCCGCGTGCATGGGCATGGGCGCTCGTCGTACGTAGCCACCGACGAGCTCGATCGGCTTCCGGAGCTGCCGGTGGTGGAGTGGATCGCGGGCGCCCAGCTGCGGGGGATGCCTCCCGAGCTCGCCTCCCACGCCCAGCTGGCGGCACTGCTCGGCGACGAGATCCTGGACGCCGAGGCGGGAGGCGTGCTCGCCGAGCTTTCGGAGGCGGGCCAGGGCGGCGCCTACCCGCTCGACGCCGCGGCCGCGTCGCGCCGGCTCGTCTCCCGGGGCTTGATGGTGCGGCACCGCGACGGGAGCACGAGCTTCCGCGTGCCGCTCGTCCGCGAAACCGTCGCCCGGACGATCCCGGAGGCGCTGCGGAGGGCGATTCACGAGGCCGCGTTCCGGTTCTACGCTCGCTCGGGGGCGCCGCCGGATCTCGCACGGCTGGCACGCCAGGCCGTCCACGCCGAGGGGGCCGGCCGGAAGGAGGACGCTGCCGCGGGGTACCTCTGGCTGGCGGCGGACCGAGCCGGACGGCACGCGTACCTGGAAGCCGAGGGGCTCTACTCCCGGGCCCTGGAGAACCTGGCCGAGGGAAAGCTCGCGCAGAGGCTGACCGCTCTGCGGGGACGCGGGCTCGCACGGAGCCGGGTTGGGCGCCACCGGGACGCCGTGGAGGATCTGACCGCTGCCGCCGCCGCCGCCCGCGGTCTGGACGACAGGGACGCTCTGCGCCACGCGCTCCTGGATTGGGCGACCGCGCTCGACTGGATGAGCGACTTCGGGGCCGCCCGCGAACGGGTCGAGGAGGCGGCTGCGGTCCCGGGGCCCCTGTCCCCGCTCCCCCGTGGCCGGCTCGCCCTGGGGCGTGGACGGTCCCTGTTCCGTAGCTCGCGGTGGGAGGGGGCCTGCGCCGCGCTCGAGGATGCCGCTGCCCTGGGTGCGTCGCAGGATGACGACGGGTACGAGACGCTGGTGGCGGCGCTGCTCCTGCTGGGCGCGGCGCTGCCGTACCTGGGGCGCGCGGGAGAGGCCGAGGCGGCTCTGGAGCGGGCAAGGGGAGCCGCCTCGGTCCGGGGTGACCTCGTCCACGTCGCGGTGGCCCACCTCAATGGGCGCAACCTCCTCGTGTCGCGCGGTGATCTGGCCGCGGCCGTGCACGGACAGCGCCAGGCCATCCGCATCGCGCGAGATCTGGGGCACCTGGACTCGGAGTACTACGCGTCGTACAACCTGGCGGAGCTGCACTACCTCGTCGGCGACCTGCGATCGGCCGGCTCGCACCTGGCACGGGCGGAGGAGATCGAGAGGGCACACCCGGAAGCCGCGCCGGGCCCGGTGGCCCTGCTGCTGCGCGCGCGCATGCTTCTCTGGTCCGGCGACGCCCAGGCCGCGCGAGATCGCCTCGAGCGCTACCGCGAGGCCCGCGCGAGCGGCTGGAGCGGGTCCGAGATCGGCCCCTCCGAGGCCGTCCTCGCCGACGTCGTCGATCTCGCCACGCGACCAGCCGACGACGGCGAGTGGAGCGAGCTGCTCGATCGATCGGCTCGGGACTCGATCGAGCAGGAGCCCATCGAGGTGCTGGAGCTCCGCGGCCTGGCGGGGCTGCGCGCCGGCCGGGTGGAGGTCGGCCGGGCGGCGCTCGCCGAGGCGCTGCGCCTCGGCGACCGCGGCCCCGGGCTGCTCTCGGCCCGCATTCGCCGCGAGCTCGCCACCGCCATGGGGTCAGCGCCGGCCGTGTGATAGACTTCATTGGGTGACAACGGAGGACGATGAAAGGACCCAAGTCCTCCCGCGGCGTCCCGGTGCAGCCGCTCGGCCGGGCTTCGGGACGCTGTTTTCTGGCGGGGCCGCCATTGCAGACTACGTGGTGCTGCGCCTCCTCGGAACCGGCGCGCACGGCGATGTGTACGAGGCCGAGCACCGCATCCTGGGTCGACGCGTCGCCATCAAGGTGCTGCACCCGGACGTCGCGGCCTCGCAGGAGCTGACGGCGCGCTTCGTTCGCGAGGCGCGCGCCGTGAACTACATCCGACACCCGGGCGTCGTCGACATCTACGATATCGGACTGCTGCCGGACGGGCGCCCGTACTGCGTCATGGAGCTCCTCCCCGGGCGGACGCTCGCGGATCTCCTGCGGGAGCGCGCTCCAATCCCGCCGGCCGAGGTCGTCGCCTACCTCGCGCCGCTCTGCGAGGCGCTGGGGGCCGCCCACACGGCCGGAGTCGTCCACCGGGACGTCAAGGCCAGCAACGTGATGGTGCTCCGGGAAGGGAGCCCACCCACGGTGAAGCTCCTCGACTTCGGCGTGGCCAAGGTGGTCGAGGCCGGCGCAGCGGGCATCACCACCATCGGCCAGCAACTCGGTAGCCTCGCGTCGATGTCCCCCGAGCAGGTCCGCGGGCAGCCCGTCGATGCTCGGGCGGACGTCTACGCCCTTGGGGTGCTCCTCTACCAACTGCTCACCGGACGGCTTCCGTTCGAGTCCACGGATCCCGCCGAGGTCGAACGGATGCACCTCGACGCACCGCCACCCAGACCGAGCGCCCTGGCTCCCGTGCCCTCGGGGTTCGACGCGGTCGTGGCCCGCTGCCTGGAGAAGATCCCCGACCGGCGGTTCCCTTCGACGCAGGCCGTGCTCGAGGCTGCCCGGGAGGCCCTCGTCGTTACCTGCGCGGAGACCACGCGAACAGTCGAGGCGCTCGGCGTTCTGGTCACCTGCAGGGCCCACAGGTCGGACTTCGAGGCGCTCGGCCAGCAGGCCGATGTGCTCGATGCGGCCGAGGGGGCGCTGCGCGAGGGCGGCTTCGATCTCCCCATCGGCAACGGGGGAACGGTGCTGGGCGTGCGGCTACTGGCGCAGTGCTCGCGTACCGCCCTCCGTGAGGTGGTCACCTGGGCTCGAACGCTGGCCGGGCGGCTGGAGCGGCCGGGCGTCGACGTGTCGGTGTGCGTGCACGTCGCCTCGGCGACGGTGCGGGAGGGACCGGCGCGAGCGGCGATCGTGGGTGGGCCCATCTGCGAGCTGGAGGGCTGGCCGTCGTACCCCACCACGGGTTTCCTGGTGACGCCGGACGCCCTGGCGCAGGCGTGCGCGGGCGAGAGATGAACGTCGGGCAGCTCTCGCCTGGCTTCCGCCCCGTCTGCCCGTACCACGTTCACGGTCTCATAACCCGAAGGTCGCAGGTTCAAATCCTGCCCCCGCAACCACTGTTAGACGGACTGAGGCCCCCGGATCCCACTCGGATCTCGGGGGCCTTGATTCTTCCGGTCACGCGGTAGCCTTCGGCACAGGGCGTGAGGACCAGCGGGCAGAACGCTCGGGTGAAGGTGGCCCGGAGCCGGTCCGCGTCCTTCATGCCGAGGTCCGAGACGATCGCCCGGAGCCACCCCCTTGCCTCCTCGGCCACGGTGTCCGGGGGGACGGCTGCCGCCCGGACGCGGAGCTTGGCGAGCTTCTTCCGGAGGGCGTCCAGAGCGGCCTCCTCGGCCTTGAGGCGCGACGCGAGGGCAGGGAGGCCCTGACCCAGAGTAATGTGCCAGAGATCGTCCCGCCCCGCGATGATCCTGTCGCGAGAGGCCCTGACCCAGAGTAATGTGCCAGAGATCGTCCCGCCCCGCGATGATCCTGTGCTTGGGCGGGACTCGGACGCCGGCAAGGCACGGAGAGGGTGAATTCAGCCAAAGCCTTGGTGGTCCGAATCTCGGCTATCCGCCTCCACGGACTCGAATCAGCGGCGAGCGGACACACCTGCACGTTCGCGACGCGATCACGTGCGCGGATTCCACAGGAGGGATCTCCGGCATTCACCCCGCTGCAGCGCAAGGCACCCCGTACGCGACCCGCATCCAGTAGGTGCCATGCGGGAACACGGTGCGTCGGAGGCCGCGAGTGAAGGCGAGCCAGGCGATACGATAGTCCGAGAGGAAGGACTTGAGCCGGGAGATGGCCTCGATGCGCTTCCACTTGTCCTGGCCGGCGATGCGCGGGTTGAGCTCACGCCTGGGCTCACCAGGGGCGGGCCGGCCGTCCGGCTTCTGGGCAAGGACTCGGCGGGCCCCGAGGACGGAGAGGCCGCTGGCGGCGAGCTCCCTGGCCGCCTGGTCCTCGAGCTCCGTCACGGCGGCCACGAGCTGGCTTCTAAAGGCTTCCACGGACTCGAATCCAGGTGGGCAGACCAATTCGAGGGTGGCGGTCTCCGGCATGGGACCGTTGGCGCGGAAGAAGTGCTTCGGTCGCTTCACCTGGACTGGCCCTGCGCCGATCTGTTCCGGGGCGGACCAGAGCCCGGGCCACTCGCGGCCGTGCCTGACCAGGCCAGCCGCCGCGGGGTTCGCGAGCACGTACGCGCACTTGGAGAGGACGTCCTCGGCCGAGATCAGGGTGACGGCGCTGTAGGAGCCAGGGGCCCAGAACGATTCCCAGTGACCGTGGAGGGCGTTGATGGACCGAGCGACGAGGGAGTCGAGGTACCGCCCGAAAGCAGGCAGGTTCCCCTTCACGTCGGTGACGACAAGGTGGAGATGATTGGAGAGCACGCAGTAGGCGTGGAGAGCGACGCCGTAACGCTCGACCGCGACGGCGAGGATGTAGCGGAGGATGTCGTTCACCGCCTTGGAGGGCCGAAGGAAGAACCGTCTCTCCGAGCAGCGGCGAGTGAGAAGGTGCTGGGTGTCCGGAACGATGCGGCGCGGAGCAGTCATTTCCGCGCGCATGGGCACCGACCGTGCCATGCCTCGGTCGAATGGTGCCGCGGGGTTACGGAGCGGCGGAGGATCCGGGATGGTCCGCGCCGCGGACCATGGTCCGTGGAAACTTCTCCGGGTCGGGGAACCCTCCTCGGCCTTGAGGCGCGACGCGAGGGCAGGGGAGATGCCGACCAGCCGCCACGGCATCCACGAGCCGCGCCACGGCCTCCTCCTGCGCCGTAACGGCCTCTGCTGCTGCCCTCTCCTCCTCCGACCCCGTGGGGCGGGCCTGTAGCGCCTTCGCGAGCGCGGCGCGGTAGGCCCGCTCAAATGTCGCCGACAAGAGCAGCCCCGTGAGCGCCTCCTGAATCGCCGAGAGCAAGGACTGCTCGGAGACGGAGACGGCGTTGCTGCACGCCGCGTCGCCCTTCTGTTTGTGGGTGGCGCAGTGGTACTGGACCCACCGCTCGCCGTTAGGTCCCTTCATGGACCCGTAGACTTGAAAGCCGCCCCCGCCGACCGCGCAGGTGAGCATGCCCGAGAGCGGATAAGTCCGGGTGCCGCCACTCGCTGAGCGCCCGCCGCCCTTGTGAGCGCGCGTCTTGATGCGCTCTACGGTCGTAGTCCACATCGGGTGGTCGATGATGGCGAGCGAGGGCTGCTCGATGACGACCAGGTCGGCGGCGTCGCGCTTCTTCACCTTGCGCGTTCGCTGCCCGCTGATGGACACAAACTTCCGCGCGTTCCACGTCCAGTGGCCCGCCTACTTGGGGTTCCGAAGCAGGCATGCCGCTTCCTCCTGATCTCCGGTTCCGCCTATCCCCAAGCCTTCGCTGAACCGGATCTGCCGTGACGAGCGGCGCCCGAACCTTGATCTCGCCTTCCAGATCGAACGGGTGACGGGAGGCAAGATCCCCGCCGCATCTTGGGCATCGAAGCGGGTACGGTGACTGAGCGAACGTCCCATGCGAATGGGGGGATCGAATAAAATCCTACCGGATTATAGTGCTCCACATGACCGCTTTCGCTCCCACGCCGCAGGTCGCGAACGCGGGACGGTCGCCCAGGGCGACTGATCAATCGCCAAAGCAGGTCCCGACCTTGCGCGCTGCGTCGAGCATGGGGTGGTCCAGCGGCACCGGCTTTCGCCGGCCGACGACGTCCTCCAGCGGAACGGGGACGCACACGCCGTTGCGGTAGGCCACCATGACGCCGTACTTTCCTTCGGCGAGCAGGTCCGCTGCCTTCGCCCCGAGCAGCGTGCACAGCGCGCGGTCGAACGGGGACGGGATTCCGCCCCTCTGCACGTGCCCGAGCGAGGTCACCCGCGCCTCGACCGCGGTCAGCTCTTGCAGCTGGCGGGCGAGGCGTGTGGCCATGGGTTCCTGCACGGCGTGGTAGGCCATCACCTCCTCGTGCATCTTCCGCACCTTCAGCGGGAGGTCGGCGCGGATGGCGTCCACGGCCTCGCTCTCGGGCACCGCGTCCGCGGCGCGCTTCGCCCTGCCCTTCCTGGCCCTGTCCTTTTCCTTCTTGCCACCCTTGTCCTTCGCCTTCTTCGCCTCCTGCGCCGCCAGGGCCTCGCGCACCGACTTTGCGCCCTCGGCGGCGGCGATGATGGAGAAGTGCTTCCCGCTCGTGCGCCGCTCCAGCAGGTACTCGGCGATGCGCTGGAGGTCGTAGGGGATCTCGGGGAGGAGGATCACGTCTGCTCCGCCGGCCAGCCCGGACTCGAGCGCCAGCCAGCCCGCGCGGTGGCCCATGATCTCGCAGACGATCATGCGGTGGTGGCTGGTGGCGGTGGTGTGCAGCCGATCGATCGCATCCGTGGCGATGCCCACAGCGGTGTCGAAGCCGAAGCTGATGTCGGTGCCGAAGACATCGTTGTCGATGGTCTTGGGCAGGGTCATCACCTCGATGCCCCCCCGCTCGGCGAGCCGGTAGGCGTTCTTGGCGGTGCCGCCGCCCCCCAGGCAGACCAGGCAGTCCATCCGGTGCTTGCGCACGGTGCGGACCGCGGCGTCGGTCATGTCCCGCAGCTCGCCGTCGATGGGCATGCTGTGCGGCTTGTCCCGGCTGGCGCCGAGGATGGTGCCGCCGCGGGTCAGGATCCCGGACACCGTCGCCTCGTCGAGCAGGAGGGTCCGGTTCTCGACCAGGCCGCGGAAGCCGTCCTGCACCCCGACCACGCGGATGCCGTACTGGTGGATGGCCACCTTGGCGATGGCACGGATGACGGCGTTCAGCCCCGGGCAGTCGCCGCCCGCGGTGAGGAGCCCGATGCAGCGGGTCTTGGATCTGGGCACGATGGACCTCCCGGCGCGATGCTACCCCGCCGGAAAGGGCGACGGGGGCGTCGCCCCCCGCCCGCTCCCTGGCGTAGAGCTTGGGGCACGACCGGGCCGAGGGTCAAAACGTGATCACGACCTTGCCCGACGCTGCCTCGTCGGCGACGCGGTACGCCTTGGCCGCGTCCCCGAGCTGAAAACGGTGCGTGACCGTCACCTCGGGATGAAGCCCCCAGCGCACGAGCCTCTCGCACAGTGCAGCCATGTGGCCCAGGCTGGTCACCCACGAGCCGCAGATCGTCTTCTGGGGGTGGATCAGGTCTGGCGAGACGTCGAAATGCACGTCACTTCCCTCGCCGACGAAGGCTATCCGGCCCCACCTGCGCGTGCCCTTGATGGCGAGCAGGCGGGCCGGGGCCGCGCCGGAGCAGTCCACCGCAGCCTCGCAACCTTTGCCGGCCGTGAGGACGAGGATTCTCTCGAGCGTTGCAGCGTCGCCCTGCAATGCGTGGTCGACGAAGCCCAGCTTCCTCGCCAGGTCGGTGCGCTCGGGGCTGGTGTCGACGCCAACGATCTCGCGAGCGCCGAGGGCGCGGCCGAGCATGGCTGCGGCGAGGCCCACCGGGCCGAGGCCGGTGACGAGCAGCCGGTCGGAGCCGCTCACGCCGATGCGCGTCAGCGCCTCCCAAGCTGTCCCGAACCCGCAGGCGATGAGCGCGCCGTCGACGAAGGTCAACGGCTCCGGTAGATGGACACAGGTGTTCTCCTCGGCGAGCAGATACGGTGCATGACCGCCGTTGCGCTGCCAGCCGTACGCTGCGCGGGCCTCGTTCTGGCAGGAGATCATGTAGCCGGCCTTGCAGTCGTCGCAGCAGCCACAGCCACTGATATGGTACAGGATGACCCGATCGCCGACCTTGAACTCCTTGCAGCTCGGTCCGGTCTTGACGATCTCTCCGCACGGCTCGTGGCCGGCCACCGTGCCCGGCCGGTAACCTTCGGGACCCTTGCCGAGGTGGGCGCGGTAAATGGCACGGATGTCGCTCCCGCAGATGGAGCTTGCGCGCATGCGCACCAGCACCTGGCCGGGGCCAGGCGCGGGCACGGGAAACGTGGCGAACTCCACGGTGCGGTTGCCCGGCAGGATGGCGCCAGTCATGGTGGCGGGGATTTCCGTGATCGTGGGCATGAGCCAACGTCACACCCGATCCGCCGGGCGCCGTCAAGAGACATCGGTGACCGCGGCGATGCAGACGTCGCGACAAAGAGGCGGGCCAGGGCTCGGACGATGACGGCCCCCGGCGGGGCGCCGGTCTGGCGCGCAGGCACGAGCCTCCCCGAGAGCCCACGAGCACTCGGCTGGCCGCCCGTCACTACACCATCGGGGTGCTGCGCAGGAGGAGAATGGCGGTCGAGGGATGCAGACACGCCGTGCCGGTGCGCGGATCAGGCGAGCCGGACAGATTCGACGGCAAGCCGCGACCAGTCGAGGCGAGAGAGTCCGTGTTGCCGGGCGAGCGCATCGACGCGCGGGGCCATCGCGGCTGCGAGCCGATGGACGACCCCCGTGTCCTTGTGCGCGTCGCAGACGGTGAATGGAAGCGTGAGGGACAGCGCGTTCTTCCCGTCCGGTACGACGAATCTCGGGGTCCATCTGCCAGACCGAGAACACCCGAGCTTCGCGCACGAGGGCATCGCACAGGCGTCGTAGGCCCGGTCGATGCGAGCCGTAACCGCAAGAACGGGGAGACCCCGACGCGCGTTGGAAAATGGGTGACGCACAGGAGGACGCGCGCGCCGTGAACCCGTAGAGCGGTCCGGCCACGCCAGGGCGTTGGTCTTCGGCGCCGAGCGTCGAGGCAGTGCTTCTCACTCTAGATTCGCGTGCCCGGCGAACATTTCATCCGGCGCGGCGCCGCGGGACCGGGCGATCCGGAACACCAGCGCGTCGAGCAGGAGGAGCAGGGACTGCTCGAACAGCGAGCCCATCACCTGGATCGACTGTTGGCGCGAGGCGCCGCCGGAGCTCGGGCGAGGGTGGGCCCAGAGGAGCGCCGTCGTGACCGCGAAGACGACGGTGGCGATCTTCCAGGCTCGGGTCGCGGCGGACGGGCGAGAGGCCAGTCGGCGAATGATAGATCGTCTGTCAATCACCCCGCGAGGGGCTCGGCCCGCGTGACGTGCCGCACAATAGGCGACGCAATGCGCAATCCGCGCGCACGATCGGTGAGGATGAAGTGGAATCAACGGCTTGCCGGTTCGTGAGACCGGAGGCCAGCGTCCGAAGGGCCTCGGGCGTCGATCGGGACGAAGCGGTTGCCGAGCTCGGCTGGCGTTCGCGTCGGGGAGCAACTTCACGAACGGAACGAGGTCCGCCCGGGCGCGACCGTCCTGGCTCCGGTGTCTCCGGCGGTGGCGCCAGCGCCGGGACGATGTCCTCGGCATCCGGCGCATCGTCGTCCTCCTCGATCTCCTCGGTGACGGTCTGGCCCGTCGAGCCGACGCCTCGACGGGCCAGACCGTCAAGGCGTTGGCTCGCTGAGCCCCGCAGCGCCGTCGTCCACCTTGAATCGCCAGACCACCGCTGCAGGTCGCCGATCCTTCCGCTACGCTTCGCGTCGCAGGGAGCGTGGACGACGCGCAGCCTGGCGGAAGCACGAGCGAAGACGCCCGGGCGGCCGGAGGTGCTTCCCGGGATCGGGACGGCAGATCCCGGCGCTGGGATGGCACCGTCCGTATCTGGGCACTCTCAGGCGGTCGCGAGTGTATTCGCGCGTACTTGTGGAGAGTCACCGATCGGCATGACGCATGCTCTCGGACCGGGACCTGGGAGGACGACCCCATGAGCTTCCTCGCCGATCCGCGCAGTGCGCTCCGCACATTTCTCTCCGCAACCGTTGGTCTCCCGAGGACCACCGTCCATCGGCGCAGGGTGTGGGCCCTGCGCTCCGCTCTCGCGCTCCTGCTCCTCGTCCTGTCCCTCCGTACCGGTGCCGCCGAGCGGGCGCCTGCGGCAGGCTCGAAGGCCAGCGAGCCGATGCACGGCTGCACCTGCACCTGCCTGGACCACGACGGCTCGTGCATCTTCGGCGAGAACTTCGACTTCCCCTTCAAGAAGACGCTCCTGTTCGTGAACAAGCGGAACGTCGTGAAGGCCGGCTGGGAGGCCGGGACCACCGGCGAGGTGGCCCGCTGGACGTCCCGCTACGGCAGCGTGACCTTCAACCTGACGGGCTACCAGCACCCCTTCGGTGGCATGAACGAGGCCGGGCTGGTCGTGGGCTCCATGTACCTCGCGGAGGGTGGGACAACCCGGTTCGACGCCAGGCCAACGCTGTCGGGCGGCCTGTGGGTCCAGTACCAGCTCGACAACTTCGCCACCGTGAAGGAGGTGATCGCCAGCGAGGCGACCATCCGGCACTTCGGCGTCTTCATGCACTACCTCTTCTGCGACCGGACCGGCGAGTGCGCGACCATCGAGTACCTGCAGGGAAAGATGGTGAGCCACACCGGCCCGACCATGCCGGTCAAGGTGCTCGCCAACAACGGCTACCAGAACTCGGTGGAGGCCTGGCGGAGCCGCCAGCCTTCGGACGACGCCCAGCTCCGCTTCCAGGACGCCGCGGCCAAGCTGTCGGAGTATGCGCGCAAGGTTTCGGCGGGGAGCCAGGTGGAGAAGTCCGGCGCCGCGAACGCGGACGCGGCGGCCGTGCAGTACGCGTTGCACGTCCAGTCGAGCGTGTCGCGCCCCAGCACGGTCTGGACGGCCGTGTTCGACACCAAGAACCTGCGCGTGTACTTCAGGACCGGCCGCGATCCCCGGATCCGCGAGATCGCCTTCGCGAAGCTCGACTTCTCGAGCCGGACGCCGGTGCGGATGCTGGACGTGGACGCCGATCTGGAGGGGGACATCAGCGATCGGCTCCCCGAGTACTCGCATGAGCGAAGCCTCGCCCACTCGCTCGAGTACAATGGCGCGCTGTCCGGCATCTTTCCCGGGGTCTTCGGTATGGCCGACGAAGCGGTCGAGGTGATGCTGGGGTGGGCCGAGAAGTGGAAGGAGGAGGGGGGGAAGGCGGGGGACGGCAAGTAGATCGCGCGCCGCACGCTGAAGGAACGGCGGCCCGGCCCCCGGGGAGAAGGCCAGGCCGGCTCGGAGCTGCCGTGTGGTGTCCGCTTGCCGCGACTACCGGACGCCGTTCCAGACCTTGTTCAGCAGCGCGGACCGCCGGCCGTCGAACGGGCCCCACTCGCCACAGCCGCCCGTGTTGGAGACCGGGTCGAAGGGGGTCGTGTACCAGCCGAGCGTGTCACCCGACTCAGGGTTGATCGACCAGTAGCAGCTCTCGATGCCCTTGCTGACCATGTACGACCGCCTCCGCGGAGCCCTCGCTGGCGCGTTCCTTGCGCCAGACGCCGTGGGCCATCTCTGGCGCGGACACGACAGGGATGGGTCGAGCGCGATCTCGATCTTGCGAACGCGAGCTCCGGGCTTCACGACGCTCCAGCAATGGCACCTTGCACCCCGGGTCCATTTGTTTGCGGGGCCGGACGAGCAGGCGCGCTCGTCCGGCCCCGGATGCAATCCCGCCATCGTCACCGCATGAACTGCTGGAGGAACGCGAGCTTGCTGCCGTTCCAGGTCCTCCAGTCGTCCAGGAGGACACCGCCGGTGTCCCCCGAGTTCGGGTTCACGCACCAGTAGAAGGTGTTCTTTTCGTTCTTGCCGAGGAGGTAGGTGGCGAAGGCGTCGTGCCAGGTCTTGTCCGCCCCGGTGTACTGGCCGCCGTACTCGCCCACCACCAGGGTGAAGCCCTGGCCGATGAGGTGGCCGAAGAGCGTGTCCCAGATGGCCGGCATGTTGGCCGGGAAGGTCGGGTCGCTGAAGTAGCTCATGGCGGCCACGCTCGGCCCGTAGGAGTGGGGCGTGAAGACCAGCTTGCTGGCGGGGATGAAAGGAATGGCGGCCGCCTGGTAGAGGTTCTGGCCCCAGTTGGCGCCTCCGGAGACGCCGGTCGGGGAGGAGTTGCCCACGCCCTCCACCCAGACGGTGATGTTGGGGTTCACCGCCAGCACCTGCTGGCCACCCAGGGACGCATCCTCGGACCAGGCAGCCCAGGTGAGAGCCCAGGGCTCGTTGGTCAGGTCGATCCCGATGACGTTGGTGTACGTCTGGGAGAGGGTGGCCAGGGTCTCGAGGTCGGCGAGCCAGTCGCTGAGCGTGTATCCGGAGCAGCCGGTCGGGCTTCCGGGCAGCCCGGAGCCGAGCTGGGACGGGTTGCAGGTGTGGAAGTCGAGCAGCGCGTACATGCCCGCGGCCTGCATCCGTTGCAGCGTGTACTCGAGGGCCGTGCGCCCATCCTTGCCGCAGAGCGCGGCACAGTCGTTGCCGTTGTAGGGCCCGGAGTCGATGGCATAGCCGGGGTTGATGGTCTCCGGCGAGAGCGGCAGCCGCAGGGCGTTGAACCCCTTGCCGACGAAGTCGGACAGGAAGTCGTCGAGCTGGCGGCCCGTCCACAGGCCGTGCAGGACGCGATTGCTGGTCTCCATGCCGAACCAGTTGAGCCCGTAGAGCTTGATCTCGACCCCGTTCTTCATGAACTTGCCGTTCGAGCTGGTGTAGACCGCGGCGGCGCCGCCGGGGATGTTGACGGAGACGCCAACCGCGCTCGAGGTGCCGACGTTGCCGGCGGCGTCGTAGGCGCGGGCGGAGTAGGAGTGCGTGCCGTTGTTGGCGGAGGTCAGCACGACGCCGAGGGTGTAGGGGCTGGTCGTGTCGGAGACCAGGAGCGTGGCGCCGTCGTAGAGCTCGACGCGGGTCACGCCCACGTTGTCCGAGGCGGTGCCGGTGAGGGTGATGGTCTGCGCCGTGGTCACGTTGCTCGCGCTGCTCGCCAGCGAGACGGTGGGCCGGACGGTGTCGCCGCCGCCCTGGATGTTCACGACCACGCTGACGGGCGGCGTCGAGGTGCCGACGTTGCCGGCGGCGTCGTAGGCGCGGGCGGAGTAGGAGCGCGTGCCGTTGCTGGCGGAGGTCAGCGCGACGCCGAGAGTGTACGGGCTGGTCGTGTCGGAGCCGAGGAGGGTGGTGCCGTCGTAGAACTCTACTCGGGTCACGCCCACGCTGTCCGAGGCGGTGGCGGTGAGGGTGATGGTCTGCGCGGTGGTCACGTTGCTCGCGCTGCTCGCCAGCGAGACGGTGGGCGGTGTGGTGTCGCCGCCGATGGGGATGTTCTGACCGTTGATCGCGATCGCGACGATGGTCGAGCCGGCGAAGCTGCCGGTGCCCGTGAACCCCTCGTCCCAGGACGAACCCGCGCGGACCGGGCTGTACTGCATGTAGGCGGGGTTGCGGGCGGTACGGTTGCCGGATGCGTCGGGGCTGGAGATGGTGCCATTCCAGCCATTGCCCTGGATCCCGGCGGTCCCGCTCAGCTTGAAGACGATCTGGAAGCTGGTGATGGGGCTCGGGAACGCGACGTTGGTGACACGAACGGCACCGTTGAAGCCGCTCCCCCAGTTCTGGGTGGCGATCACGTCGACGGTCACGCCGCCAGCCGTGACGGCCACGGCCGCGGTCTGGCCCGCGGCAGCCGCGTCCTCCGAGCTCGGGCCGCACGCCGCCAGCCCGACGGCCAAGGGAAAGAGGAGTGCTACGCCTCGAGAGAGCGTCGTGAATGAGCTCATGGAGCAGTCTCCGACACGGGTGAACGGCAATCACTCCACAGCGTGATGCGCGGTGGCCATTTCGCTTCCAGGTGTGGTCCCCGTCGGCGACGATTTCCCGGGGAGACCGGTGCATCGATGGTCCGGAAGCGCCACCGCCAGGGAGCGTCCTGTGGAGATTGGTCGGCGCTGAGCGTAGCATTTCACGCGCCGCGGAGTGCTCGAGACGTCCCGCGGGCAGCCTGACGGAATGGCGCAAACGTTTGCGTCGCCCCCACCTGCGGCATTGTTCGCCGGACAGGCTCACGATGGGCGCGGCCGGTCACCGTGTGACGCGGGGGCCCGCGGGCGGCCGAGAAGCGGCGGGCGCCGCGGATCGTGCCCGGGGGCGAACCCGGACCGTCAGGGATCGTCCAGACGGCCCGGCTGGCCTGCCCGGGGGAAGTACAGGTCGAACGTGGTGCCGCGCCCGGGCTCGCTCTCCAGGACGATGGAACCGCCGTTCTGCTTGACCATGCCGTACGCGGTGGCAAGGCCCAGGCCCACACCCTGGCCGTGCGGCTTGGTCGTGAAGAACGGCTCGAAGGCGTGGGCCTTGACCTCGGGGGTCATCCCGTTCCCCGAGTCGGCGACCGTGAGCCGGACGTGTGGCCCGCGGTGCATGAACGGGTGAGCCTTCACCAGCGCCTGGTCGACCTCGACGTTGGCGGAGGCGAGCGTCAGCCGGCCCCCGCCGGGCATCGCGTCGCGCGCGTTCAAGGCCAGGTTCAGGATGGCACGTTCCACGCCGGCTGGATTGCAGGTGACCGGCCAGAGCGAAGGCTCCAGCGTCAGGACGAGCTCGACGCCCTCCGGCAGCGTCTTCCGCAGAGCGCGCTCGCACCTGCGCACCACCTCGTTCAGGTCGAACGGCGCCGACGACTCGGGCAGCGCGTGCGCGAACGCCACCAGCTGCCGGGTCAGCTCCTTCGACCCGGCGCCGGCGGCCAGGATCTCCTCGGCCAGGTCTCGCAGCTGCGGGGCAGCGTCCTGGAGCCCGCGCCTCAGCTCCTGGGCGCAGCTCAGGATGACCGCCAGGCGGTTGTTGAAGTCGTGCGCGATTCCGGCGGCGAGCCGGCTCACGCTCTCGAGCTCCCGCAGCCGCTCCATCCCTTCCCGGGTCCTGTGCTGCTCGGTCATGTCGCGGTTGATCCCGAGGACGCCCAGCAGGCGGCCCTGCTCGTCCCGCTGCACTCGCCAGCGGGAGGCCACCCGGATCTCGCGGCCGTCCTTGCACGTGTGCGTGACCTCTCCTTCCCAGAAGCCCTGCTCCTCCAGCATGGCGGCCACGCTGTCGCGGACCCGCGGGGCGTGGTCCCGTGTCTTCAGCAACTCGCGCGGTGTGCGGCCGAGGGCCTCGTCCTGCGTCCAGCCGTACGTCGCCTCCGCCCCCTTGTTCCAGAAGATGATCCGATGTCCTTCGCCCGTCACGATGATGGCGTCCGGGGCCATGTGGAGCAGCGTCAGATAGCTCTGCTGCGCCTCGTCGGCGTGCCAGAGCGGCACGACGTCACGCAGCACGGACATGGCGAGGGTTCGCCCCTGGGCGTCCTCGACCAGGGCGCAGCGGAGCTCCACCGAGACGATCCGTCCGTCCCGGGTCCGGAGCTGCGCCACGCGCGACTGCACGGCGCCAGCGAGGACGGCGTCCGCATCGCCCGGTCCGAACGCCATCTCGCCGGGCGCCGCCAGATCGCGGGGCGTGAGGCGCAAGAGCTCCTCGCGCGTGTAGCCGAGCAGCCTGCAGGCCGCCTCGTTGGCGTCCACGTAGTGGCCGTCCATGCCGGGGCCGGTGACCTCGTGCAGCGCGACGGGGTCGCTCGACAGCTCCAACAGCCGCTCATGTGCTGGCTTCTGGGCCATGCCTGGGCGACGCCGAACGCACGGTACGCCAGGGATTCTGTAGCACGGCCGGCCCGGCGCGGCACGGCACGAAGGCCGCCGGGACGCGATGGGGCACCGGGCCGCGCTCGCGCTCGCTCGGCGCGCCGCCCGCCTGATTGGGGGGGGCCTCGCCAGCGCGGCCCAGATGTGTCTCCACGGGCCGGATCACCCGGTGCCATGGGATGAGCGCCAGCGTGTCCAACCAGGTTCGTCGAGATCGCGCCTGGTCGCGCAGGGCTCTTCCCGGCGTTGGCTGCTACCTTCCGAACGCGTCCGCCGCATTGGCCGCGCCGCCGCCGATGGCGCCGATGTCGTTGCCGGCGCCGTAGGTATCCGTGTCCCCGTGGTCGAGGACCGGGCTGGCGCCTGGGATGGGCGCGTACTTGCTCCGATACGAGGCGAGGATGTCACCGACCGTCAGCGTCCCCAGCCAGACTGCCCGCTCGTCGTACTCGAAGACGTGCACGGCTGGTGCGTTGAGCTGCGGGTCGGCATGCAGGTCCAGCGCCGGGGTCCGCCCATCGCTGTAGTACGGTGCGTCGGTGTTCCAGAAGAGGTTGTGGTCGGCCGAGAGCGTGCCGCTCTCGAGCTCCACCGGCGTATAGGGCATGTTCATGAACAGGTTGGAGCGGACGACCTCCGTCCCGGTCACCAGGATCGCGTTCGCGCCGCTCCCGGTGCCGCCCAGCCCGTCGAAGGTGTTGTTCAGGACGCGGATGCCGGTATTGCCGTACGGGTCGTAGAGACCGGAGCGGTTGTTGTCGCCCCCCACGAAGAGGTTGTGGTGGACGTACGCTCCGGTGTCGAGCCACATCCAGTCCTCGCCGGCCAGGAGCACCAGGTTGTAGCGGAACTCACCGGCCATGCCGCGGATGGTCCAGGAGCTGCCGACGAGCACGTTGCGCTCGGCGAGCAAGGTCGCGTTGCCACCGGCCTCCAGGTTGTTCCCCTGGCTCCACCCCCCGTAATAGATGTGATCCGAGTAGTTGCGCCGGACCAGGACGTCCGAGGACGCGCCCGCATGGCCCTGGTAGTCGAAGTGGATACCGACGCGCGGGCCCATGAGGACGTTGCTGTCCGCGTCGGTGTCGCCGCCCACGGTCCAGCGCCGGACGGCCTGGAAGTCCACCCAGCCGGCCGCCACGCGGTTCCCGGCGAAGGTCTTGGGCCCGGTCGAGTCGCCGGCGAAGAGCACGGCCGGGTAGGAGTCTCCGTAGGGAAGCTGCCCGAGCGGTTGCCGCATGTTGGACCGGAAGAGGTTCCCGCCAACGTCGGCCGACGCCGAGCCACCCAGCGAGAAGCGGACCGGATTGGAGTAGTCGAACCGGCAGCTCCGGACGGTGACGTTGCCGGTGGTGGTGAGGTCGACGCCGTTGGAGGTGGTGTCCGACGGATTCCCCAGGTCGTAGAAGTCGACGTATTGCCAGTTGACGGGAGTCGACCCGCTCGTGGCGAGAATGCGGTGGCCGTGGCCGTTCACCCGGATCCGGCTGGCGGCGGCGCCGACCCAGCTCGCGGCCTGGGCGAGCCCGACGTCGCCGGTGAGGTCGATGGTCTGCCCGTACGTGGGCGAGGGCAGGACGGTGATGGTGAGCGGCCGGCTGTCGGCCTGAGCGGCGGGGCCAGGGTTGGTCGAGTATATGGCGCGCGCGACCACGGTGTGGTCGCCGGGAGAGAGCGCCAGCCCCTTCACGAACCCCTTGAACACGGCGTACTCGGAGCTGGCCGCCTCGACCGTGAGGACCGTGGCCCCGTCGACCAGGAACTGCACGGACGCGGCCTGCGAGTGGCCGCCGCCGGGCCCGCTGGCCTGCCAGTTGAGGCCGTCCTGGCCGACGCCCACCAGCCGCAGGTCGACCTTGGGTCCCAGGAAGCTCTCGCCGTCGACGGGTGCCACCACGGCCGCGAACCGGGCGCCGCCCGGCGGGTCGATGCCGCCGTCATCGCCGATGGTCACCGTGGTCGTGGCGGTGGAGGACCCGTCGGCATTCGTGGCGGTGAGCGTGTACCGGGTGGTCCCGCTCACCGTCACGTCGATGCTCTGACCCGTCACGGCGCCGACTCCGTGGTCGATGGATACGGTGTCCGCGCCGGCGACCTGCCAGGACAGGGTGGTCGAGCCGGGGCTCGATAGGCGCGCCGGCGCCGCCGAGAAGGCGGTGATGGTCGGCAGCGTGGGATGGCGTTGCCCTTCCGATCCGGCGGACCCGGACGAGCACGCGACAGCGCCGATCCCTGCCAGCGCACCGAGCACGGCCAGGGCCCGGCTCATCGGGAGCCTCCCTCCGGGGGCTCCGGCGGCGGGAGGCCAGGAGCCAGGCGAGCCCCGCCAGCAGACCCAGGATGGAAGCGTCCGGGGCGGTGGAGCATCCGGTCGTTCCGCTCGCACCGGTATCGCCCCCGCCGCCGCCACCACCCCCGTTCCCTCCGTCCCCGGGCGGCGGCTCGCCCGGCGGCACGTGGGTGTCCTCGGCGACGGCGCATCCGTCGTCGGCCTTCCCCACCGAGAACATCAGCGGGCGTCCGGAGAACCCCGCGCCGGGGGTGATCTGCACGATGCAGCGCCCGCCGGAAGCCGTGGCCGCGACGAGCGAACGACCGCTCCCGTCCTCCGGTGCGTCGAAGACCACGTGCCGCGAAGGCGAGCCGCCGGGGACGCCGTAGGTCATGGTCGCGCCGACCTGGCCATCGACGCCGCTCGAGGCCACCACGTAGCTCTGCCGGGAGGACCGGTAGACAGCCGCGCCGATGACGCCGCCGTTCTGCTTGGGCAGGGGATCGAAGTCGTCGTCGTTCAGGGAACCGGTGAGCGCGGGGCTTTCCCCGACGGCCAGCCCGTCGATGACGTGGACGGCGACGGCCCAGGGGCCGGGGACGTTCACCCGGTAGTCGTCGACCGCGAAGCGCGCGTTGGTGCAGGCGCCGCAGGGGTAGGCGTACGTGTTGGTCACCGCCGGCTCGAAGACGGTGGGCACGCCGCCGGAGAGCTTCACCGGGCGGATCCGCACCGTCGATCCGCCGGCAGTTCCGATCGCGATCCCACCCACGATGGACAGCGTCCCGCCGGTGTTGGCGTGGAAGCTGACGTACATGGGATGGCTTGCGTCGGCGGTATGCACGCGGTCGATGGTGACGATGTCCCCCTCGGGGAGGAACACCCAGTCGCGGTGGGCATAGGGGATGTCGCTGGCCCGATCCGCGAAGTCGAAGGCCCGGGCGAAGTCGCTGCGCGCGGCGTAGACGGCCGCATCGGTGCCGCGGGCCCAGAGGAGCTCCGCCCGGCTCCAGGGCGTCTGGCTGGGGGCGTAGCTGCCCGACACGCCGGGGGAGGCGGCCGCGACGGCGTTGGTCTCCAGGGTGCCCGGCTCGCCGTAGTTCGAGGGGTCGACGATGAGGTGGTCGCCGCCGCGGGTGAACACGAAGTTGCCGGCGGCGAAGTGGTGGTGATCCGAGTTCACCTCCGGCGGCGAGGAGAACACGGCCCAGAATGCGTCCGGGTCCCAGGAGGTGCGGGCGTAGACCGCTCGCGTGCCGCGGGCGACGTACCAGCGCGGGGGCGCCGGGACCTGGGCGCGGTAGTCCTGCGGTGCCGGCGTGCGGAGCTCGGCCAGCGCGTTCCAGATGAAGGTCGAGCGATCCGGCGACTGAAGCGCCTTCATCCCGGCGGCCCAGCCGGCGGCGAGATCGCTCGACGGCCCGAGGAGGACCGCGTCGATCTGGTTCATCGTCGGCGACTGGTAGACGCGGTCCGAGTCGAAGTCACCGCCCACCCACTGCCCGTCGAGGTGGGGGACGGTGGCATGGATGTAGCGCACCACCAGGCTGTTCGCCCAGGTCTCCATGGCGGGCAGGCTGGCGCCGTTCTCCTCGACCACGCGTGCCGCGGCGGCGTACTCGAGCACGCTGAGCGGCCCGTACTGCCACCCCTCGCCCCAGTCGCCGCCCACCAGGACCCCCGCCGCCTGGCCCACGGTGCCGTCGAGGCCGGCCAGGCCCTCGCCGACGAGGAGCTGGCCGAACACGCCGTCCACGGTCTCGGTCCAGAGCCGGTCGCCTGCGGCGCCGTTCTCGCCGCCCATGGCCACCGCCGCCAGCGTCTTCCCGATGACCCAGCCGGCGTTGTAGTTGGCGCCCGCCTCGTCGTGGTGGTATCCACGCTGCGTGTAGTAGTCGACCCAGTTCGTGAGGCAGGTGCGCGTCTGGGTGCGGAGCGCCTCGTCCACCCCCGGCGCGTCGTGGAGCCAGTCGTAGGCGAGCGCGATGTACGGTCCGTACCAGCGCATCGGGTAGCCGGTGTCGTGCGTGACCGTGAGGATGACAGCGGGCGCGGGCGGGTTGCCATCCCAGCCCTGCCAGCTCGTGCTCACCCCGGCCACGCACCCCTTTCGATCGCCGAGGGTCTGGTCGTCGTCCAGCGCGGCCTTCCAGTACTTGACCGCCTGCGCGGCGTATGCGGCCTTGCTCGTGACCCGGTAGGCGAAGGCGCATGCGACCGCAGCGCCCGGCCAGTTGTCCCCGTCGGCCCCCCCGCGATCGGTGAAGTACTGCGGCGAGTCGATCGCCTCCTGGCAGCGGTCGACCATGGCCTTCGAAGCCGTGCCGGTCCGGGCCGCGTTGGCCGTCGCGATGGCGAGGTTGGATCCGGAGAGGAAGAGCCGTGGGTGAGGACCGCTCGGGGTCGGGGGTGCCGCCGTGGCCTTCGCGGGAAGGAGCAGCAGCGAGGCGGCTGCGGCCTGGGCCAGCCACACCGAGATCGTTCTCATGGGAAGCTCCGTGGTCCGCTTGTACCACGGGCAAGAGACCGAGCCTCGCCCCAATCGACGCTGTGTGAAGGCTCCTCACGTGTGCCCTCACGGACTCACGTCCTGCGCTGCGGCCGAGGCCCGCCCACGCAGCCATCCGAGCGGCCCGGATACCGTCGAGGGGTCGGCGGGGAAGCGGCGCGTCCGGCCGTCCCAGCCAAGCACCTGGGAGCTGCAGAACTGGCGAGACGTGATGCGCGCATTCGATGAGCTGGCTCGGCTGGAACGCTGCCACGCCGGGGGCTGCGGATGGCGGGCTACCGGTTGCCCCTGACGCGGCGCCTGCGGCGGGATCCGGCTAGCCCGGCGCCGATGACGGGCCGCAGCGATCCACGGAACCCGGCGGTGTTTGCGATGCACGCCGCCAGCCCCTCGGGGTCGTAGAGCAGGGCCAGCTTGATGCAAGCGTACCGGGCCGCCTTCAGGACGAAAGCGTCATCGCTCCCATCCGCAAGCATGACGAGGCGATCCAGGGCAGCATCGAACCGGCGCATGTCGTTCGCAGCGGCTGCATGAACCACCGCGTCATAGAGCTTGCGAATCTCGACCGGCCAGGATGCCCGTCGAGCCGGGTGACGTGTCATTGGACGTGTCCCCCCCGGCTTCGTCAGCCCTCGTGCGCCACGTCCGCGCCAGGGCCACCGCCCGATCCGCCTTCCGGACGAGCGCTATCGCCGGGTGTCGAGCGGCCCAGCACGCCGGGGCATGGGCGCGGCCGGCATCTTCCTGACGAGGGCTCGATCGGAGCGGGTTCCGAGCCGAGCATCTGAACAACCGGGATGGAGATGCGCATGAGCGGGTGAGGTTACGTGGCCCCCAGCATCGCGGCCTGGGATTCCATCCGGCGCCCCCGGCGGGCAGGACCCAACCGCGAGTGGCGCTGACTGGAACCGACGGTATTGGCCCCGGGATACCGAGCACCGGAGGAGTCCATGCCCAGAACAATCGTGACCGCGTCGATGGTTTCGCTCCTGCTGGCTGCCTGCGGCGGCGGCAGCAGTCAGAAGACGACCTCCGGCGCCCTCGACTGCGCCACGTACTGCGGGTACATGGACACCACGTGTGTCGGCTCCGACACCCAGTACGGCGGACTGACCGGAACCTGCGCGTCATACTGTGGCACCACCAACGTCTGGCCGGTCGGCAACGGCGGGGATGGAAGAGGCAATTCGCTCGCCTGCCGGATGACCCACGCCATCCTGGCCATGCAATCCACCACCACCTCCGACCGGTCGGCCCACTGCGGGCACGCCGGACCGTCGGGCGGCGACGTCTGCGGCACCTGGTGCGAGAACTACTGCTTCCTGGCCCTCAAGAACTGCACCGGGGCCAACGGCGCAGGTCTGGGCTTCACCGACCAGGCCACCTGCCTGGCGGCCTGTGCCAGCTTCCCCGATACCGGTGCCATCAACGCACCCGGCGGCAACACCGTGCAGTGCCGCATCTACCACGCAGGGGCGGCGAGCGCGGCGCCGGTCCCGCACTGCGGCCACGCCCAGGTGATCTCGAGCTCGACGGTGGGCGGGACCGCGGCCGACGGTCCGTGCAACTAGCGGCCTCCGCAGCCCGGACGTGCCCGTGAAGCGTCCGAGAAGGTGATCCGCCCGCCGGCTCGGGAGCGCGAGATGCCTCTCGAGGAAGGGCGCAGCGTGCCCGGGTCGATGACGTCGCTCCATGAAGGAGGAGCGGAGCCCCTCGGCCCCCGGAGTGCCGCGGTCGCTGCGGACCGAGTGGAACGTGCGGGATGCCGACGCCCTCGGGTCGCCGACCGGCAGCCGATAGGGTGTACGATGCGTGGATGCCCACCCTCATCCCGAAGCCCGCGGTGGTCGAGGCCGCAGGCTCTCCGCCCAAGCGCATCGAGGAGTACGTCGGCCGCGTGGCGTCGGCGACGGCCGCGGTCAGCGTCGCGCGGATGGTGAGCCCGCCCGGCTGGTCCGAGCCCGGCCAGACGCCGGAGTTCGACGAGTACACGGTGGTGCTGCGCGGCACGCTCCGCGTGACCAGTCGAAGCGGCTCGCTCGACGTTCATTCCGGGCGGGCGCTGATCGCGAGCCGGGGCGAATGGGTGCAGTACTCGACGCCGGGGCCAGAGGGCGCCGAGTACGTCGCCGTGTGCCTGCCCGCGTTCGCGCCGGGGATCGTGCACCGGGACCAGTGATCGGCTGCGGCCGGCTCCCTCCGGCCCCGTGGGCGGTGTGGCCAATGACGCGGCGCGTGTTTCGATCGCCCTGGCTGCGGCGGACGATCTCACGCAAACGTTTGCGGCCCACATCGGCGCCGCAGGCCATCGAAGATTGCCGGGAAATCACAGGAATGGTGATCGGTCTTCGCCGGACTTGACCCGTCGGCAACGCCGTCCGTTGCCGGCGCAATTCACCGACCCTTGCGACGCTTCGTGTACCCTGGCAACATCCTGCTGCTCCCAGCACCCGGATTCGGCCGGCACAGAGCAAGGTGGACTGGTCTTCCGACCGGCCACGTACTCTGGCCGGCTTTCGAGAAGGCATTCTCGGTCGTTTCACCGTGCGTTCCGGAGGATCATCCATGAAAACGTTTGCAGCGTTGGCATCATGGAGGCGGACCATCCCGCTCTGGGTGGTGGTGCTCATGATGCCGGTGGCGGCTCTGTCCCAGACCCTTCCCACGGCAGCCCAGGTCGCGGCGCAGGTCGGGGTCGGCTGGAACGTCGGGAACTCGCTCGAGGTCCCCGGCGGCGAGACGGGGTGGGGCAACCCGGTCGTCAACCAGCAGCTCATCACTGCGGTGAAGACGGCCGGGTTCAATGCCGTGCGCATTCCGTGCGCATGGGACAGCCACGCCGATCAGACCACGATGACCATCGATCCCGCCTGGCTGGCGCGGGTCAAGCAGGTGGTCGACTACGCCATCGGCCAGGGGATGTACGTGATCCTCAACGAGCACTGGGACGGAGGCTGGCTCGAGGAGCACCCGCTCTACTCGTACCAGACGGCGGTGAACGCCAAGCAGAAGGCGTACTGGACCCAGATCGCCAACTACTTCAAGAGTTACGACCAGCACCTCATGTTCGCGGGCACCAACGAGGTGCATGCCGACTACGGCACGCCGACCACCGAGAACATCACCGTCCAGCAGTCGTTCAACCAGACCTTCGTCGACGCCGTGCGCGCCACCGGCGGCAACAACGCCTCGAGAACGCTGGTGGTGCAGACCTACAACACCAACATCCAGCACGGCCTCAACTACTTCACCCCGCCGACGGACACCGTCAGCAACCGGCTGATCGTCGAGGTGCACTACTACGATCCCTACGACTACACGCTGAACTCCAGCGGAAGCTGCCTGTACTGGGGCGCCCCGTACCCGACCCAGAGCAACTGCACCTGGGCGTACGAGAGCTACGTGGACAGCACCTACGCCCAGGTGAACTCGAAGTGGCTGGCGGCCGGGGTGCCGGTCATCATCGGCGAGTACGGCGTCGCGACGCGGTCGGGCCTCGATCTCGCCTCGCGGCAGTATTACCTCAAGTACATCAATCAGGCCGCGACCACGAACGGCATCAAGACGTTCTACTGGGACAACGGCGTGAGCGGCAACAACGGCTTCGCCCTGTTCGACCGGAACACCGGAGCGGTGCTCGACCAGGGAGCCATCGATGCCATCATGACGGGCGCCAACATCGGCAACCCCAACATCGACTACACCCTCACCACCACGGTGAACGGGTCCGGTTCCGTGAGCCGCAGCCCCACCGGCACGTCGTTCCCCGGCGGCACGGTCGTGACCCTGACGGCCACTCCCGCCGCGAATTACGACTTCTCGGGGTGGAGCGGCGACGTCGGCGGGACGGCGAACCCCACCACCATCCGGATCACCGCCAACGCCACGGTGACCGCGAACTTCGTTCCGACGGGAACCCTGGGCACGGGGAAGATCCTCCGCCAGTACTGGAACAACGTCCCCGGCACCGACATCGCCAGCCTGACCTCCAACGCGAACTACCCGAACAACCCGACCGGCAGCGAGCAGCTCACCTCGATCGAGGGCCCGTCCAATGCGGGCGACAACTACGGCTCTCGCATCCGGGGCTACATCCATCCGCCGGTCTCGGGCGCCTACACGTTCTGGCTGGCCAGCGATGACTACGGCGAGCTGTACCTCGGCACCAGCGCGGATCCAGCCAGCGCCGCGCGCATCGCCTACGTTCAGGGCTACACGAACTCGCGCGAGTGGACCAAGTACGCTTCCCAGAAGTCCGCCGCCATCAACCTGACGGCCGGCCAGAAGTACTACATCGAGGTGCTCCAGAAGGAAGGCGGGGGCGGGGACAACGTTGCCGTCGCCTGGCAGGGTCCCGGGATCGTCGCAGACGATCATCGGTGGCAACTACATCTCGCCGTTCGTCCCCGGGCCGGTGACGACCTACGCCCTGACGGTCACGAAGGGCGGCACGGGGACCGGGACCGTCACGTCATCCCCTGCGGGCATCAGCTGCGGGAGCGCGTGCAGCGCCAACTACTCCACCGGTGCGAGCGTGACGCTCACCGCATCGGCGGATGGCGGCTCGACCTTCGGCGGCTGGGGCGGCGCCTGCAGCGGGACCGCGTCCTGTACGGTGCCGATGACGAAGGCCCAGAGCGTGACGGCCACCTTCACCAGGAGCCCCGGGACGACCTACGTTCTCACGGTCACGAAGGCCGGCACGGGCACCGGGACGGTGACCTCCAGTCCGTCGGGCGTGAGCTGCGGGTCGAGCTGCGCCCCCAGCTTCGATAGCGGTACGAGCGTGACCTTGACCGCGACGCCGGACGCCGGCTCGACCTTCGCCAGCTGGGGTGGGGCGTGCACCGGCACCGGGACGTGCAACGTCACGATGACGGCGGCGCGGAACGTGTCGGTGACCTTCAACAAGATCCCCGTGACCAGCTACGTCCTGACCGTCACCAAGACCGGTCCGGGGAGCGGCGCGGTCACGTCCTCGCCAGCGGGCGTGAGCTGCGGGTCCAGCTGTGCCCCGAGCTTCGCCACCGGGACGGTCGTCACCTTGACGGCGACGGCGGATCCCGGCTCGACGTTCGCCGGCTGGAGCGGAGCCTGCATCGGCACCGGGACCTGCACGGTCACGATGACGGCGGCCCAGAACGTGACCGCCAGCTTCACCGGCGGCGGCACCGGCACGACCTGTGCCAACCCGGTCACGTTTGCAGGCAACACCGGCAACTTCAACACCGCCGGAGCAGCCTGCTACCGGACCAGCGCCACCATCAACGGCTGGGGCTGCTACAACTTCGACGGCCGGACGCTGACGGTGGGCGGGGTGGCCCGGACCTGCGGCCAGATGCCCCTGACCAGGTCGTCCGACGGCTACACCTACTTCGCCGTCACGGCCGGTACCTACCCGTGGGCGGGTCTGTACACCTGGTGAAGTCCGCCAGCAGGGTCGAACGCTGAGCCGTCGTGCCGCCCGGCCCGCCTCGCGCGGGCCGGGCGCACGCGGGCTTCACCAGGCGCGCCCGCGCGACGAGCTACTGCACACGGATCGGCCCGCTCCCTGCCGCCGCCTCCTGGCCCGAGTAGCGGTAGATGGCGGGGGTGCCTCCACCATCGGGGAAGGTGACCACCGAGATGGAGTACGCCGGGAAGGTCGCCGTGAAATCCGCGGCCGGGGTGCCGCTCATGCCGGAGAAGACGAAGGTCTCCGCGTCGTTGGTGGCGTGCTTGTTGAGGACGAGGACGACGGTGGTGTCGTCCGCTGCGCTCCGGCTCGCGTACACCGAGAAGCCCGCGGGCGGAGTCGTCGCGAGCTCGGTCGGTCCCATGTTGGCCGAGACCATCTGGAAGGCGTGGTACTCGGGCCGGGGCCTCGACGTCGAAGGATCGACGAAGCCCAGGGTCCAGGATTCCGAGAGGCTCCAGAAGTGCTGGGCCCAGAGCCCCTCCTCCCTGGACGCGGCGAGGTTGTCGGCCAGCCAGATGGCGGCGAAGATCGTCTGGGGCGAGGCATCGTGAATGCTGTGGGAGGGGTCGCCATCCCATGTGATGTTGGCCTCGGTGATCGCGAAGGGAACGCCGGGCGCGTCGCTCACGATCAGGGCCTGGATCGACCGGACGAAACCGACGTAGGACTCGACGTCTTCCATCGCGTTCGGGATGGTGCTGTGGGATGCGTCGAAGGGATACCGATGAATGGCGATCACGTCGTACGAGCCCTTGCACTGCTCGATGAACGGCGTGAGCCAGTCGTTGGCCGAGTTCTTCGGCTGGGTGGGGTAGTACTTCCAGGACAGCTCGGGGCCCAGGATCTGGATGCTCGGGTCGACGGCCTTCATGGCCGAGGAGAAGGCGTTGAAGTCGGCGAAGAACTGCTCGCGCGTGTATCCGGGGACGTCGGCGGCGGCATAGAGGTCAGGCTCGTTCCCGATCTCCCAGTACTTCACGCGGTGGTCGTGCGTGACGTTCGCGTAGGTGACGAGGGCGGCCGCGTCGGCCGGGTCCGCCTTCCCCGTGGCCGCGTGCTTCTTGTAGTTGCCGATGAGCGGGACCTGGATGATGGGCTCCGCGCCAACGGCCCTGGCGTAGGCGACGAACGTGTCGAGCTGGTCCTCTCCGAAGGGATCCGTGCCGTACCCGCCCGTGCTCTTCTCCGCGTCGTTGTTGTAACCACCGGCCCGGAGAAGGTCGAGCCCGAGCGGACCGACGAGGGATTGGATCCTCGGCATGTGGTTGCCGTAGCCGTCCCAGCACCAGTAGTTCTGGCCGTAGCGTGTCGCGACCACCTTCGGAGCGGAGCCGTCGATGGCGATCGCGCCGGCGGGGCCGTCGGGGTAGGTCGAGTCCATCCTGGTCCCGGACGACCCGCAGGCCGCCAGGAGGATGGTCGCCGCTGCGGCGGCGGCCAGGCGAACAGAGGACTTCGAGCGCATGCGGTCTCTCCGGGCCGCGGAGCCGGGTTGCTTCCGGGCCGTCGCGAGGGAAGCGCGATGATACCCCCACCCGCGCGGCGCGCGGCGCGTTCACCGTCATCACCGGCGGAGCCCGGCCGGCCGATCACCGCTTGATCACGGTCACGATCGCGTCGCAGCCCGGGTCCGAAGAACTCACGCTCATGTGCGCGCGCCCGCGGAGCTCCGTGGGAGACACGAGGGTCACCGTGATGGACCGGACGCCCGAGCTCCTCAACGTCCACGTGAAGTTGCACTGCTCGTCGAACTCCGCGCGGAGCACGTAGCAGCAGGGGTCGTAGCCGTAGTGATGTACCGGGACGAAGAAGCCGTCGACGTCACCGGTTCCCCCGCCCAGCCAGGTCTTCAGCCAGGTCTCGGTCGAGGCGCACTGCCGTCCGCGGGGATCGGTGACGATGTACTCGAGCTGCCACTCACCGGTGAGCGACGTCATGGGGCAGCTCGCGGCCTGCCGATCCGCCGTCGGGTCCGCCGAGGCCGGGGCGGCCACGCACAGGAGCAGGATGCCGAGTGCCGTCCGCTTCATCCACTGGTGGATCTAACCTCCGCGCGCGCGCGGACGAGACGTGCTCGTACTTCGAGTCGCTCTCCGTCGGGGTGAGTATGGCGGTGCTACCCCGCCGGAGGCTCCCACGCGCGCCCGAGCGACCGATCATGGGAGCCCCTCCGGCGCGTCGTCGAGGTGCGCCTATGCGCCGTGATGGTCGTCGTGGCCACCGCCAGGCCGTCGGCGGTGCGGTCACGACGATGTCTCCCTTCTGCCCGGCCTTCGTGTCGTTCGCCGGCGGGCGTGCATGTCGCGTTGGTCGGGCGAAGGCGTGCAGCCGGGCCGATCGACCGGTCACCTCGCTCCGTTCCTGAGCAGCCCGAGCCGCGCCAGGCTCTCGGCGCTGGCCACGATGGCTTCCTCGCTGGAGCGCGGCGCCCAGCCGAGCAGCCGGCGCGCCTTCTCGGCGGTCGCGTTCCACCTGCGCCCGAGGTCGGGCAGGATCTGCTTCACGGCGCGATCCCGCAGGGCGGCCAGGCGGATGAGCCAGTCCGGAAGCTCCCGGGTGGGGACTCTCCGGGCCGACGCCCCCATGCGCGCCCGCAGGACCAGTGCCACGTCCCGCATCGAGACGAAGTCCCCGGCGACGGCCAGGAACCGCTCTCCCCGGGCGGCGGGGTGCATCATGGCGCGAAGGTGCAGAATCCGCCACGTCGCGCACGTCCACCACCCCGAAGGTGAGGCGCGGGCACCCGGGGATGGCGCCGTCCATGAGGCGCTGCACGATGAGGATGGAGGTCGAGTAATCGCTTCCCAGCACCGGGCCGAACACCGCCACGGGGTTGATCACCGCGAGCTCGAGCCCGCCGCCCTCGCTGGAAAGGAAGTCCCAGGCGGCGCGTTCGGCCAGGGTCTTCGATTTGACGTATGGTTGCACGCCGTCGCCGTTCGGATCGGTCCAGCTCCGCTCGTCGAAGGTCGCGTCCCGTAGCCCGCGGCCGTAGCCGATGGCCGCGAACGACGAGGTCAGCACCACCCGCCTCACGCCGGCATCGCGCGAGGCGCGCAGCACGCGGAGGGCGCCCTGGCGGGCGGGCTCGATCAGCAGGTCCTCGTTCCTGGGGAGGATGGCGGGGAAGGGAGACGCCACGTGCAGCACGTACTCGCAGCCGGTCACCGCCTCGGCCCAGCCGGCGTCGCGCTCCAGGTCGGCGGCCACCAGCGACAGGCGATCCCCGGGATCCGCGCCGCCCTGCCTCAGCAGGGCGCGCACCTGTGGCTCGCGGCCGAGATCTCTCACCGTGGCCCGCACCCGGTGGCCGGCCCCCAGGAGCTGCAGGATGCAGTGGCTTGCGATGAAGCCGGACCCTCCGGTCACCAGCACCGTGCCCATCGACTCCTCCTCGTCTCGGGGACGCGAGCGGGATCGCCATCCCCTGCCTCAGGGGGTGCGGCCGGGATGGGTGGCGATCCCTCGCTCGGCCTGGTGGCGGACATTAGGCCCCGGCGGCGCATCGCCGGGTGGCCCAGGCGGGGCTGGCCTCCCGCCGGTCGGCGCGCGAGGAATGCAAGGGGCTGCTCGTGGATGAGCCCGACGCCGCTGGGGAGACGACATGATCAGAGGAATGCACGGACTGCTCTACTCGTCCGATCCGGAGTCGACGCGCCGCTTCTTCCGGGAGGTGGTGAGGCTGCCTGGGAGCGACATCGGAGAAGGCTGGTGGATCTTCGACTTCGCGGAGGGCGATCTGGGTGTCCACCCGGTGGACGATCCGGCGGACGCCGGAACGCACGACGTGTCGTTCTATTGCGACGACATCCATGGCACCGTGCGCGAGCTGAGGTCCCGCGGCGTCGAGTTCACCTCGGAGGTCGAGGACCATGGCTACGGGCTGGTGACCTACTTCACCGTTCCGGGCGGCATCAAGATCCAGCTGTACGAACCGCGTTACTCGAAGCGCCCGACGCGCGCGCGGGCGACGAGGGGGAAGCCTGCGCGGCGCGCCAGGACCGGGGCCAGCGGAAGTGCGCCTCCGAGGCGCTCTCGCTCGAGGCGTGCCCGGGGCAAGCAGTCCTGATGAGCCGCAGGACGGCCTGTCGCGCGGGTGGGCGAGAGGCGGTACCGGTCCGGTCGGATGGGGTCGGCGGATGTCGGGGCCCCACCCCCACCGCCAGGCTCGTGTGCGCGAGGTCTGGTGGTTGCGGCGGGCTCGGGCGCCGTGGCATGTTTGCAGGCGGGGGCGCCCCGCTGCCGCGGCAGGCGCGAGCATCGGAGGGAAGGATGTCATCTCGTGCTGCATGGGCTGCCCTGGCGCTGGCCATGGCCTCCGGCTGCGTGAACGTCACACCTACCGTGAAGACCGACGTCCCACCGGATCCGCACACCGGCTACGTGGCCGGCGCGTTCTCGAACCAGGGGACGCGCGGCGCGGGGTTCGGATTCTGGCTGGTCGGCCCGGGCAACCGGGAGGTGGTCCTGGCATTCGACGGCGCGGTGGTCTCCGGAAGCCCGTCGTCGGCGCGGCTGGGCATGGTCTCGGTGCCGCCCGGGGAGTACCGGGTGGCGTCCTGGGTCACGTTCAGCATGTTCCACGAGATCCTGAAGAAGTCGCCCATCCCCACCGATCACGGGCTGGCCCGCGCGTTCGTGGTCAAGGAAGGGCACGTGGTGTTCCTGGGCAGCTTCGGGGCCAGCACCACCAGGGGTTTCGGGCGGACCACGTTCACCATCCAGCCCGAGCCGACCGGGGCCGATCAGGTGCCCATCATCGTGCGGAACGGATATCCCAGGTTCGCCGCGGCGCCGCTGGAGTGCCTGCTCTGCTCGGCTCCACCTCCCGGCGCCAAGGTCGACGCGGCCATGCCGGCCATCGCGCCGGCCCGCAAGGCGCAGGACTGACCGCGGGCCCGGGGAAGCGCCTAGCCTCGGTAGGCGTTCTCCAGGGCCGCAACCACCTGGACGGAGCCGGCCGGGCCGCTGGGGGAGTCGGCCGGCAGCGGGGTGACGCTGTCGACGCGCGAATCCGGGAACAGCGAGGCGTAGAAGGTCGCCGCCTCGACCGCCTTGTCCCTCGCGCCCATGCCCCGACGAGGAGCGCCGCCCCGAGCCGGGGGCCCGGGACGGCGCTCTCACGCCCTCATCGGCTCACAGCGACCGCACGAACTGCACGACCGCGTGCTTGTCATCGCTGGAGAGGCCGTTGAAGGCATCTCGCGACGAGGCGCCCTGGCCGTCGTGCGCCCGGACGGCCTCCTCGACGTTTCCGGCGCGCCCGTCGTGCAGGAGCCGGTTCTGGAACCGGACGCCCCACAGCGGAGCGGTTCGCATCCTGCGCGTGACCGCCAGGGGATCGCCGTCGTTGCCGATCTGATCGCCGAGCGAACCCATGTCGTGCGCCAGGAAGTCGGAGTACGGGTGGAACGCGAAGTTCCCTGGAACGCCGTTGGCGGGGCTGGGTGGGGTCACGAATGCCGTGCGCGTGTGGCAGCTGGCGCATCCGATCCTGGTGAAGATCGGATCACCGCGCGTGATGGAGATCTGATCGCTGAGGTCGCGCGGGGGCGGCGCCAGGAACGTCATGAACGTCGTGAAGAGGGCCACGTCGTCCTGGAGCTCGGTCCGGCCGCCGCCGCAGGCGCCCACCGCGTCGTCGACCCCGGCCGGCACGCCCGCCGGCGCAGGCGGGGCGAGATCGTCGCAGCCGACCGGCATGGGGACGCCGTTCGGGGCGGACTCGGTCGCGAAGGAGAGGATGGAAGTGCCCTTGAAGCAGTGCTGGGTGGTGATGCCCATCTCGTTCAGATAGGCATCCGCCGAGAACTGCAGCAGGCTCGGGACGCCCGCCTTCCAGCCGAAACGCGCCACGCGGACGGTGCCGACCCCTTGCGTGGGATCGGCGGGATTGGGCAACAGCACCCTGACCCGGTTCACCACGCCGCGGACGGCGGAGGGCTCGCCGGCAGCCAGGCTGTCGAAGAACGAGTCGGGCATCGCGTCCACGAGGCCCAGGCCGAACAGCGGGACCGTCCGGCGCCCCACGTTGTGGATGGTGGAGCCGGCCGGCTCCGCCTCCTGCGGAACGATACAGAGCGTGTTGCCGTTGTTGAAGGTCCCGAGCGTGAAGAGCTGCCGTAGGGACCCGCCCCTGGCGGCCATGGAATCGAAGGCCCCGTTCACGAACCGGCCGAACCTGCGCTCGATGTTCTCACCCGCCCCGCCCACGGCGCCCAGGCTGTGGCACCCGGCGCAGGAGCGCTCGTTGAAGATGGGCCCGACGCCGTCGGTGATCGACTCGACGGCCGTGAAGGCCGCCTGCGCCTCGGCGAAGTCCGCGTCGCTGACGCCCGCCAGCCGCGAGCCGAGAGCGCTGGCCCGGCCCACCGCCACGGAGGCTGCCACGTCCTGCCCCGTGCCGGAGTCTCCTCCACAGCCGGCGGCCACCGCCAGCACCGCCCCGGTCAACCCTGCCTTCCACGATTGTCTTGCTCGAAGCATGTGCCACCTCTTTGCTTGGGATTGGATTCACATACGGTGTATGCTCCTCGCCGGAGAAGCGGGCGCCAGCTCGGGGCAGGGTCTCCGTCCGACCTCGTCCGGTGAGCAGCCATCATGCACACGGAACGCGAGCGCCCAAGATGCCCCCGCGGGGCGACCCCCCGAGCGGTGACACCCTTCGTGAAGCGTTACGATCAGTGCATCTCGGGGAATGAACGAGATCGGTCCCTGGTCAAGACCGTCGGCGGGCACCATTCGGACCCGTCGGAACCGTCGGCGGGCGCCATTCGGGACCCGCCGGAACCGTCGGCGGGCGTCATTCGGACGGGCGAGCGTTCGACGGCCGCGGCCCTGGAAACGATTCCCGGGCCGCACCCTGCCCGCGCCGAGCCCAGCTTCAGCCCGCCCGCGCCTGCACCTCGTCCGCCTGGTGCCGGGCCTCCTCGGCCATGACCAGAGCGGTCCCGTCCCGCTGCAGGCGGCCGAACTCCGGGCTGGCCGGATCGCGCGGCCGAGAGAGCGGCAAATCCACGATTCGCTTCAACATGTAGGAGACGGCGCCGTGGTGGGCGAACTTGAGGTTGCCGAGGCGCACCACCTCGTCGGCCCGGGCGGCGCCGGCGACGGTCGAGAGGCGGTGACGAGTGCCAGGGCCAGACGGAGCATCTCTGCCGCCCGGTGAAGGTGCCGATGGAAGCGCCCACTTAGGGAGGTCGGCCGTCCTCGTCAAGGGCCCCGCTCCGTCCCAGCCGGTCAGGCGGCGCGCGGCGGCCCTCCGGCAGCACACCGGCTCGGGAGGGCCGACGCGCCGTGGCATGCTCAGCTGAAATGCCTCCTGATGCGGTCGGGACGCGATCACCAGGTGTAGATACTGGCCCAGGGATACGCGCCGGCGGTCACCGAGAAGTACGTGTATCCGTCCGTGTACTTGGGGAGCGGGAACGGTCCGGCGCCGCAGGTGGCGGTGGCTGTCCCGGCGTTCACGCTCACGGTCCGGGCATCGAAGTTGGAGCAGCCCCAGCCATTGACCGTCGAGGCGGTCCGGAGGCAGACCGCGCCGGTGGTGTTGAAGTTCCCGGACTGGCCCGTGAACGTGACCGGGTTGGCGCAAGGGGTGGTGTTGCCGGAGCCGGCGTTGAAGGTGGCCGTCACGGCCTGCGACGTGGTCAGGGTGGTGGTGCATGTGCCCGTACCGGTGCAGATCCCGCTCCAGCCGGCGAACGTCGACCCTGCGGTCGGCGTGACGGTCAGGGTGACGACGGTGCCGCAGGGGAAGCTGGCACTGCAGGTCGAGCCGCAGGTGATGCCCGCGGGACTGGAGCTGATGGCGCCGCCGCCGGCCCCGGCCTTGGTGATGGTCAGGGTGCACGTCGGCACGCCCGTGAACCCGGCGGTGATCGACTTGCTGGCGTCCATGGTGACGGTGAGCGGGTTGGCGGTGCCGCTGGCGGCGCCGGTCCAGCCGGAGAAGGTCGCACCGTCGCCGGGCATCGCCGTGACTGTGACCGTCGTCCCGGGCGCGTAGGAGTATGTGCCCGGGGCCGGAGTGGTCGACCCGCTTCCGGTCACGCCGATGGCGAGCGTGTAGCTGGTGACGACGTTCCCCCCATGCACGTGGATGTCGGGTCGGGGCGGCGTGGCCATCCCGCTGCCGATGTCGAAGCTGGGGTGCGGCGGCTGGTTGTAGGCGGTCTGCTCCGAGGAGACCTGCATCCGGTACTGCGGGTCGTGCATCAGGGTGTAGATGCGGCGGGTGGTCACCGCCGTGGTGGTGTAGAGGCGCAGCGCCGAGTTGTCCGACTCGCTCCAGATGATCTCCTCGCGCCAGTCGCCCAGCAGGTCGGCGGTGAGCACCGGCGTGGACTTGGTCCCGTTGTTGGAGGCGCAGGCGCTGCAGCCGAGGAGCGAGCCGCCGCCGTACTTGGTGATGGAGGTGCCGTCCTCGAGCTCGCGCGTCTCGTCGGCGTCCCACCAGATGAGGAAGTTGGCCGAGGACGGCTTCGAGCCCACGCTGGCCCCGCTGCTGGCGGAGAAGAGGCCGGTGCTGTTGTTGGCCCAGACCTCGCCGCCGGCGCTGCCGGGGAAGATGTCGTCGGCCACGCCGCGCCCGGTGTCGGTGTTCATGACCGGCCCGCGCTGGATCACCTGGCAGGTGCCGGCGTCATGGACGTCCCAGGAAGGCTGGGCTCCGTCCTCGTGGACCATGAAGACCTCGAGCCCGGCGCGCGACGGGACGAAGTCGCCGACGTGCACGGCGTCGCCGTGGCCGAAGCCGGTGGAGCACTTGCGCGTGCCGTTGCTGTCGATGACCGAGGCCCCGTAGATGACCTCCTGGGCTCCGTCGCCGTCGACGTCGGCCACCGCCATGGTGTGGGCGCCCTGGCCGGTGTAGGCCGTGCTGGCGTTGCTGTCGGCCTTCCAGATCTCGGTCAGCTTGCCGTCGCGCCAGTTCCAGGCGGTGATGGTCGCGCGCGTGTAGTACCCGCGGGCCATGAGGATGCTGGGACGGCCGCTGGCCGACTGCGAGCCGCCTCCGGCGTCGCTGACGAAGGCCGCCGAGGCCAGGAACCGGTCGACCCGGTTGCCGTAGCTGTCGCCCCAGGCCGAGACCGTACCGCGCGGGACGTCGAAGCTGATGGTGGCCAGCTCGGCGCCGGTCGGCCCGCTGAACACGGTCAGGTACTCCGGGCCGGTGAGAACGTAGCCGCTGGAGCTGCGGTAGTCGGCAGAGTCGTTGTCGGCGGCGGCCGGGCCGGTGTGGAGGTAGGCGCCGGTACCGTCTCGCGGGTGCCCGGGGCGGTCTTGACCGCCAGCTCGGCCTTGCCGTCGCCGTCGAAGTCGTAGACCACGAACTGCGTGTAGTGGGCGCCGGCGCGGATGTTGCGGCCCAGGTCGATGCGCCACAGCCGCGTGCCGGTCAGCTTGTAGGCGTCGAGGTAGACGTCGCCGGTGCAGCCGGACTGCGAGTTGTCCTTGGAGTTCGACGGATCCCACTTGAGGACGATCTCGTACTCCCCGTCGCCGTCCAGGTCGCCGACGCTAGCGTCGTTGGCGCTGTAGGTGTAGACCAGGCCGGCGTCGCTGCAGATGGAGGGGTTGGTCCCGCCCGGCGGCGGCTGGATGGGGATGCGCAGGTAATTCTGAGCCCAGACGGCCGCCGCGCCGGAGGCGGCCTGCTCGGCGCCGTTCAGGACCGCCCGCACCGTGTAGGAGGAGGAGCTGGTACCGGCCGTGTCGAGGTAGTTGGTGCTGTTCGTGACCGAGGCGATGCGGGCGCCGTTCCGGTACACGTCGTAGGAGACCGCCGCGGGATTGGCGGGGTCGTACTCGTAGCCGAACATGCGCCAGCCCACGTAGACGCCGTTCGACACCTTCACCGCCACCACGCCGCGGCTCAGGTTCTCCATCTGGTAGTGGCCGCTGGCGGCCGCGTCCGCGGCCCCGCCGGGCCCGGAAGCGGGGGACTCGAAGTTGCCCTCGGGTCCACACGCCATCGAGACCAGCAGACCCGCAACCCACCAGCTCGGCACTCGAGCATGTCGCTTCATGCGTCCTCCCTCCGGCCCTGGCCGGACCGCACCGGGCCTCGATCCCCCGCGACGTCCCGGGCAGACGATGGCCGTGGACCGCGACGCGGACGCGCGGCGGCACTGCCACGGGACGGAGACGAACGGAAACCTTGTAGACCATTTTTGCTAGCAGTGCAAAGCAATTGGAAGCAATTCGGCCAATCACGTGGGATACCCACGCACAGCGTTGAGTTCTGCAGCGGGCGTGCTGCGGAGCAGATCGCCGCCCGGCGTCGTCCGCCGTCCGGCCGGCTGCGCAGGGCCGGGCGGGACCGCAATCCGGGAGCGAGAGGTCAAGCCACCGGAGATTCGCCGTCCACGCCGCGGTGCGCCGGGTCCGGCACACGGGCAGAGTGTCGCAGTCCCGCCGAGGTGCGCTGGCGGGCCGTGGGCCCGCTCCCTGCGCGCACGCCTGACGGTTCACCCCTTCGGCTGGTTGCGAGCCATTCGCAATATCGGTACAGTGCGCCAACTCGCAGTTCACCCCCGGGCGACCGCAGCTCGCAAGGAGGTAGCCAATGAACCTCTCCAGCGAGAACGCCTTCACCGACGCCGAGAAGCTCGCGACCTGGCGCACCTCTCCGGCTCGAGGGTGCCAGCCGCCCGGCGCAGTGCTGGTGCGCGGTTGCTGATCCGGGGCGGCATCGCCCCCCTCCTCCGCAGGTAACGCAACGGCGTCGTCCGACGTTCGACCCGGCACCTCCGGCGCGTGAGTTCACGCGCCGGTCCGGTTGACCGGCGTCCGGCGCGACGACGGGTGGGCACCGCTTCGCCTCGGCGAGACACCTCGATCGCTGGCCTTCTCTCACGGCGGCAACGTGCGGCGCCCGCATGCGCCGCGGCTGCCGCGGGCCGTCCAGGGGGCGACCGCCTCCCACGGCTCGCCGGATCTCGACCCCAGCCGGCCGGTCCCCCCGGGGTCAGGAGGCGACGTCATGACGCTGTTCGAGCTGATCGTGGTCGTTGGAACGGCAGAGCTGCTGGCGATGGTCTGGATCCTCACCGCCCTGGCATGGCCCAGGGCGAGCGGGCTCCGCGACCTGGGGATCCGGGGTCGGCCGGATCGCGCGCGGGCGCGGAAGATGTCCGCGGGCAAGCCGGTGACGAGACATCCGTTCGCGCCGCCGCCGGAAGGTGAGTCGGCGCCGGGCGGGTGAGCGGGGGGGGATGGCGGCGGCGGGCCGGCGCGGTGCTCGAGGTTTGAGCCACCGCGCCGGCCTCCCGTTCGCGACCGGTGTGTGGTGGTATGGTCGGCCGCCGCGCGGCGCGGTCGGCCCGGACTCAGGGGAGCAGACCTTCCAGCAGCGCGCGCCACATGACCTCGGCCAGGACGTCGAGCGTGCTGCTCGTGTCCGAGCGGGTGGTCACGATCTGCGCCGTGGTGGTGCGCGACCCACCGTCAATCACGAACGGCAACGGCCTGCGTCCCAGCCGGAGGAGCCGCTCGTCGTAGAACGCGCCCCCGGCCCTGGCGCGGAGGCGGCCCGCGAGCTCGACCATGTTCCCGGTGCTGGAGGGCCGCATTGCCGGTCCCAGGCAGGAGAACTCGAGCTCCTGCTCCGCCAGCCGGAGGGCGCGTCCATCGCGCAGGTACAGCAACACCAGCTGCTCGGTGCTCTCGCTCGACGACCGGGTGCTGGTGGTGGACGTCCGGGACGCGACCAGGCCGCCGGTCAGGACGGCCCGGCCGATCGAGAAGCTCTTCGACTTCTCGGTTCGCTGGACGTCGGTTCGCGATGCCCGCAGACCACGGAGGATGGCGGCCACCTGCGTCCAGGCCACCTCGACCGATTGCCCGGAGCGCGGCGTGAACGTCCCGCCCGCATCGGCGAGCGCGAACCGATGAACCAGGACGGCATCCCGGTCGGTCGGGCAGGAGTCGTCGACCGCGAGCGCCGCCAGCCCGCTCGCGCGCAGCGAGGCCACCAGCGCATCGCCCTGGTCCCGTTCGAGCCTCGCCACGAGAACGGGCGGCTCCGGCGCGAGCCGCATCCGCGCCTCGGCCAGGGTGAGCCCGGTGCCTTCCGCCAGCGCCTGCACGGCCTGCTCGGGCCGATCGGAGGCGCGCACGACCGCGACCAGCTTCATGTCGTACACCGTAGCAGGCCCCGGGGCGCGGTGCCTTCGTGAGGTGCTGGCCCCAGCGGGGAGCGCCCCGCGCAGCGGTCGTGACCACGGTGTGCAGATGCCCCGGAGCTCCTCCGGCCGCCTCGGCCTGATGCTCGCGACGTTGGGGGCGCTGCTGGGAATCCCGGAGGCTGCCCGTGCGGAGGCGGGCGCCGGAGAGGACGCCGCAGACCCCGTCGCCCGGATCGAGGCGGCGTTCACCGGACCCTACACGGGCTTCGACGGTCGGACCGGCCACGCCGGCAAGGTCGCGCTGGGGGAGATGGGCATCCGGACGCTGGGCCCGCGCAGCTCGGCGGGGAGGCGTTGGCTGACGCGGTGGGACGCGGCGCTCGCCGCCAGGGGAAGCTATCTGGGGAGCGCCCGTCCCCTGACCGCGCTGCTGGGCGGGCGGGGGCTCCTGGAAGCAGAGTCGGGGTACCGGGTCGAGTGGCGAAGCCCGCTGAGCCTGTACGTGGGGGGGCACGCGCACCTCGACCTGGAGTGGCTCGAGCCTGCCGGGCGGCGAGGCTCGACGCTGAGCGACATGGCCTGGCTGCCGGCCTTCGGCGTGCAGGTGAAGGGAAGGGTCGGGATGGGGGCCTCCTACCTCGCGGACGGGTACTCCCTGCTGCTGGTGGCGTTCGCGCAGAGCGCGCGCCGGCCGACCGCCCTCAGCCCCTCCGGCACCCTGTTCACGGAGGGTGGGCTGGCGGCGCGGTTCGATCTGGGGGGCAGGCTCAGCACCTCGCTGGAGGCGACCTGGGGAAAGGCGGGCGTGCACCACGACCCGACGCTGGGCCTGGCCGATCGGACCACGCACGAGGAGGTCAGCGCCACGCTCCGGGCCGGGTTCCGGAGCGGGATGTGGATCGGGATCGGCGCCGGCCTGGCGCGCGACCTGCAGCATTCCACGTCCGGTGCGCCGGACTTCCGGCTGGCGCTCGCGTTCGGACTTCCGCTGCGCCGGTGACGGGAGCCCTCAGGCGCGGGGGGAGCATGGAGGGCCCCCTACGCCTCGGGCGGCTTGCGCGCCGGCGGCGCGCCGCCGACCAGGGCCGCGGGGAGGTCGCCCGGGACCGCGCCCTTGAGCGCGGCCAGGAAGCGCGAGCGCAGCGCGTCGCTCATCAGGGCCCGCTTGATGGGCGGCAGCCGCAGGAACCCCCCCACCAGGCCGCGCAGGAACGCTTGCGTCTTGCTGCTCGGATCGTCGAAGAGCTGGTTCTGCAGCGTCCCGCGCTCCAGGCACTGCAGGATGACGCGCTCGAAGGTGGTCTCCGGGTGGAGCACGCGTTGGGCGCGCCGGTGCAGCTTCATGGCCCCGGGCTGGCAGGTCAGGGTGCACACGCCGCAGCCGAGGCAGCGCGTCTCGTCGACCTGCGGCCGGCCGAACTTGCGGTAGCGCGGATCGGGATCCGGTACCCGCGGGATGGCGTCCACGGGACACTGGCGCGAGCACCGGCCGCAGCCCAGGCAGCGATCCCGGTCGGAGGCGGCGACGAAGCTCGAGGTCACCACCGCGTTCGGGCAGCCGTGCCGCGTCAGCCCGAGGAGCACGTTGCAGCAGCAGCGGCAGCAGTGGCAGATGAAGGTCACGTTGCGCTGGACGTTGTCGGCCTCGAGGACCAGGCCGAGCTCTCGCGACCGGGCCAGGTTCTCGAGCATCTCGGTCTTCGACACCTCGCGCGCGAATCCGTTCCGCACCATGAACTCGGCGGCCGGCCCGAACGAGGAGCAGGTGTCGAGCGGTGCCCGGCAACCCGCCTCGCCGAGGTGCTGCTTCTCGTGGCGGCAGGAGCACACGCCGATGGCGAAGCGATCGGCCGATTCGACGATGGCGGTGGCCTTCTCGTAGTCCAGGACCTCGACGTACTGGTCGGGGCGGACCGCGCCCTCGTGGGGCAGGACGCGCAGCGGAGACACCTTCTGGCCGGCCCCCGAGTTGCGGCGGTAGAAGGAGCCCTCCTCGAGGTAGTCGTGGAGGAGGCGGGCCCAGCGCCTCCGATCGGCCTCCGGCGCGGCGCGCATCATGGTGAACTCGAAGATCCCGATCACCAGCGGCGAGGGGCTGTACCAGTACCGATCGTCGACGCAGATGTCCAGCACCAGGCCGCGCGGGCAGAGGCTCTCGAGCTGACTCTCCAGCCGGGCGCGGGGGATGCCGGTCACGCGCTCGAGCCGCTGCAGCGAGGCGAGCCCGTAGGGCATCCGCACGAGCAGATCCGCGTCCTCCTCCGAGTAGAGCTCCTTCAGGAGAGCATGCAGCTGCGCATTCCACGGCACGCGCATGGTGAGCTCGTCGAGCTTCTTCCCCAGATGGCGGTAGATGTCCTTGCCGACGAGGTGTCCCATGGGCCCTCCCTGCGGCGGGGCTCGCCGCCGGTCGAAGCGTGGCACGTCGATCCGGGCCGGGGAAGATACCCGCTGGAGCGTGGCGGAGGGCCCCGCTCTGGCCGGGCGAGCCGTGCGCGGCCGCCGGCCGCGATGCCCCTCGGCGCCACGCTCGGTTGCTCGCGCTTCGCTGCTCGCGCCTCAGTTGATCGTGGTCGGGTAGAGCCGGGCCGCGACGAGGACGAGGACCACCAGCGCTCCGACCTCGACGGCGGCATCGACGCCGTAGCCCATCGCGCTCCGGCCACCCTGGATCATCAGGGCGCGCAGTGCGTCTACCTGGTAGGTCAGCGGGTTGGCGCGCGAGAACACCTGCAGCCCCCTGGGCATCAGGTCCAGCGGGTAGATGGCATTGCTGGCGAAGAAGAGCGGCATGGTCAGCAGCTGACCGATGCCCATGAAGCGCTCGCGCGTCTTCACCAGGCAGGCGATGGCCAGGGAGAGGGTGGAGAAGACGGCCGCCCCGAGGACGATGAAGAACAGCGCACCCAGCAGCGGCAGCGCCGAATGTCGCAGGTGAGCGCCCATCCCCAGCGCCACCAGGCCGACGATCAGCGCCTGTGCCAGCGCTCGGATCCCCGCCGAGGCGGCCTTGCCGGTGACCAGGGCTGCGCGGTACGCGGGGCTGGCCAGGTACTTGTGAAGGATACCCAGGTCCCGTTCCCAGATGAGCGAGATGCCGTAGAAGATGGCCACGAACAGCACGCTCTGCGCCAGGATGCCCGGCACCAGGAAGTCGAGGTAGCCGACCGGACCGGTGGGGATGGCGCGGGCCCGGCTCATGATCACGCCGAAGATGCCCAGCCACAGCACGGGCTGCACCGCCCGCGTGAAGACCTCGGTGGGATCGCGGCGCAGCTTGCGCGTCTCCGCCCAGGCGATGGTGAGCACCTGGTCGACGAAGGAGGCCGCGGCATGCCACAGCCTGGCCCAGCCTCGATCCGTCGCGCCCTCGTTCCAGGCGTGCATGCCGGTGCCGGCGGCCGCCTCAGCCGAGGCGGCGGGCCGTCCGGCGAGTTCGCGCCGCGTCACGGTAGGTGCCTCCCGTCTCCAGGGTGTTGCCGGTGAAGTGGGCGAAGGCGTCGTCGAGGTTGGCGCCCTCGCGCACCTGCGCCTTGAGGTGGGCTGGCGAGCCCAGCGCGGCCACCTTGCCCTGGTGCAGGATGACCACGTCGTCGCAGAGCTCGTCCGCCTCCTCCATGTTGTGGGTGGTGAGGAGGACGGTGGTGCCGAAGCGGGCGCGCAGCTCGCGCACGTGCTCCCAGACGGCGCGCCGGGCCACCGGGTCGAGCCCCACCGTGGGCTCGTCCAGGAACAGGACGCTGGGCCGGTGGAGGACCGCCTGGGCGATCTCCAGCCGGCGGATCATGCCGCCCGAGTACCGCTTCACGATCACGTCGGCCGAGTCCTGGAGCCCGATCAGCTCCAGCGCCTGCCGGATGCGCTCGCTGCGCTCCCGGCGCGGCACGCCGTGGAGCCGCGCGAACACCATCAGGTTCTCCCACCCGGTCAGCGCGCCCTCGGCGGAGAGGAGCTGAGGGACGTATCCGATGCGCCGCCGCACCTCCCGCGGGCGCCGGGCCAGGTCGAGGCCGTCCACCTGGGCCGAGCCGGCGCTGGGCGGCAGGAGGGTGGTGAGCATCTTCAAGGTGGTGCTCTTGCCCGCGCCGTTGGGGCCGAGCAGGCCGAAGATCGATCCGCGCGGGATGGAGAGGGTCAAGCCATCCACCGCCGTGAGCGGTCCGAAGCGGCGCGTCAGGCCGGCCGTCCGGATCACTGCAGCCGGGCCGCCGCCGTCGGGTCGGTCCGGGTGGATGTCGTCGCCGGCGCTCATGATCTCCCTCCCGCCTCCGCCGGAGTGCCCAGGGCGCGGTCGAGCAGGCTCAGCCCGCTCGCCATCGCCGACAGCTCGGTCCGGCTGAGCTGTTCCAGCCGCTGCGCCACGCGGGCGCGGGCGTGCGCGCGAGCCCGCTCCAGCAGCGCCGTGCCCCGGGCGCTGAGCTCGAGCATGACGCGCCGCCGCTCGGCCGGGTCCCCGCTCCGCGTCACCAGCCGTCGCACCACTAGCCGGCTCACCATCACCGAGGCGGTTGCGTCGGCGATGCCGACGAAGCGCGCCACCGCCGAGAGCGACGCGCCCGGCGTGCGGCCCAGGAAGGCGAGCACGCGGAACTGCGGCACGGACAGCCCGGCGCTGGCCTCCTGGCGCATCTCCTCCCGGAGCAGGCGCATGGCCTGCGGCACGGTCTCCAGGATCCGCCGGGCGCACAGCTCCACCGCCGCGCTGCGAGCGTCGCCGCCTGGTCGGGCAGGCTGCATGGTTAGCTCTCCTAACCGTTAGGTTTAGTCAACGATCGCCGGGGTCGCAAGCTCGCCGGTGGCGCGAGAGGGCAAGCCACCGCGCGGGGCTCCGCCCGGGTGACGCGACGGAGGGAGCGCGCCGGCGCCCAGGGGGCCGCCGGGCGCCCGCTCCCGGCCGCGCTCAGCCGGCCGATCCCAGCCTTCCCGCGCCGGCGGCGGCCCGCGCCTCATCCGGATCCGCCTTGAGGTACAGGTCATGGAGCGGGGCGAAGTGCCGGTACAGCGGCAGGATGGCTCCCCCCAGGGCCCGCGCATCGGCTCCCACGCTTCCCATCATCACCCGCGGTCGGGTGATCCCCTCCCAGTCGTAGCGGTCCAGGACGCGCTCGGTCCGCGCGATCACCTCGGCCATCACCTGGCGATCCATCGATCCGTCGATCACCACCGCCTCCAGATCGAGCACGGCCGCGGCGGACGCGATGGTGTGCGCCAGGGCGGGCCCGGTCTCGTCCAGCCAGCGGCTGGTGAGGGGCCACAGCGAGCGCCCCAGGGCGCGCTCGTCATGCGCCGCCGTGGCCGGCACGCCCTCCTTGCGGAGCGCCTGCTCCAGCAGCAGCCCCGAGGCGCGGTGGAGGAGCTGGGGCGGCCGCCCGTCCCCGATGGGGGGCAGGGGCAGGGATCCGACCGCGCCGGCGTTGCCGTGCGGGCCGAGGTGCAGCCGCCCATCCAGCACCAGGCCGCCGCCGATGAACGTGCCGATGAACAGGTAGAGGAAATTCCGCAGCTCGCGCCCCCTGCCCATGACCAGCTCGGCGGCGCAGGCGGCGGTGGTGTCCTTGGCGAACTCGACCGGCAGGGAGGTCATGGACTGGATGCGCGAGGCGATGTCGATGCGCGTCCAGGCGTCCATGATCCCCACCGGCGCCCCCAGGAACTCGCCCCAGCCGCCGATCCAGAGCGGGGCCGCCACCCCCATCCCCACCACCCGCCGGGCGTACGGGCCCAGCTTGCGGAGGACCGCGTCGACGCGCTTGCGAATGGCGGGGAAGATCACCTTCGCATCCGGGAACTCGTACTCGAGCGACTCGCGCGCGCCGACCTGTCCCAGGAAGTCCACCGCCAGGACGTCCAGGCTGCGCCGCCCCACCTTGACGCCGAGGGTGAAGGCGCCGTGGGGGTCGAGCGCGATGGGGACCGACGGCTGTCCGATGCGGCCGCGCAGGCGGGCTTCCTTCTTCACCAGCCCGTCCTCCAGCAGCCCATTGACGATCCCCGAGACCGCCTGCGTGCTGAGGTGCGTCAGCCGGGCCAGGTCGGCCTTGGGCAGGGCTCCGCGAACGCGGATGGCCTGGAGCACGACGCGCTCGTTGTACTGGCGCATGCCGACCTGGTTGGAGCCGAAGGGCCGGCGGGGGGTGGCGAGGCGGGGGCTGCGTGGATTCATGGCGTGGCGGGGGCCGGTCTCCGTGGGACGCGCGGGTTCCGGCCCGCGGGATGCTCCCTTAAATGCATCCGATGGATGTAGTTAACCACGACCGCGGAGCCTGGCGCCAGCAACGCGCCGGCCGGGCCCCGATGGGGCGCGAGTCCGTAAAATAGCCCATTTACCCAGCCTGGTGCGGGCGTCGGCACCCGTTCTTCCTGGGGCAAGGCTTGCGCGTCCGGGCTCGCTCGGGCTAGACTAACCACATCTCTCGGATTTACTTTTGGTCAGAGGAGGAGAACCGAGAGACGCGTTCCCCGTCAGCCGTTCTTTCGCACCGCTCCATCGACCTTGAATCGACGCAAGGAGGCAGCATGTCCCGCAGGTTTCTTCTGTCGTTCGTGACGACCATCGCCCTGGCCGGGCAGGCCCTGGCCGCGGATGCCGTGACCGTCGGCCTCATCACCAAGACCGAATCCAACCCGTTCTTCGTCAAGATGAAGGAGGGCGCCTCCGCCGAGGCCAAGAAGTCGGGCGCCAAGCTGCTCACCGGCGCCGGCGCCAAGGACGGCGACAACGAGGGCCAGGTGACGGCGCTCGAGAACATGGTCAACGCCGGGGCCAAGGGCATCCTCATCACCCCCAGCGACACCAAGGCCATCGTCCCCACCATCCAGAAGGCCCGCCAGCAGGGCGTGCTGGTGATCGCGCTCGACACCGCCACCGAGCCGCAGAGCGCGGTGGACGCGCTCTTCGCCACCAACAACTTCAACGCCGGCCTCCTCATCGGCGAGTGGTCCAAGGCCGCCTTCGCCGGGAAGAAGGCCGTCATCGCCACCCTGGATCTCCAGCCCGGGATCACGGTGGGCGCCCAGCGCCACAACGGCTTCCTGCAGGGGATGGGGCTGGCCAAGGCCGACCCGAACTCGTCCGATCTGGTGACCGCTCCCCAGGTGGTCTGTAGCCAGGACACGCACGGTGATCAGGCCGAGGGTCAGGCCGCGATGGAGAACTGCCTCTCCAAGAACCCGGACATCAACCTCGTCTACACCATCAACGAGCCGGCCGCGTTCGGCGCCTGGACGGCCATCCGCGCCGCGGGCAAGGACAAGGACATCACCATCGTGTCGGTGGACGGCGGCTGCCGTGGCGTCCAGGGCGTGGTGGACGGGAAGATCGCCGCCACCTCCCAGCAGTATCCGCTCAAGATGGCGACCATGGGCGTGGACGCGGTGGTCAAGTATGCCAAGGGCGGCGCCAAGCCCACCGGCTACACCGATACGGGCGTCACGCTCATCACCGACAAGCCGCAGAAGAGCGTCCCCAGCAAGGACAGCAAGTTCGGCACCGCAAACTGCTGGGGTACAAAGTAGCTGACGGGGTGGACGGACGGTGGCGGCGGGGCGATGATCCCCCGTCGCCACCTTCCTGCCCTCGGGAGGACTCCATGAACATCGCCATCGGCACCTCCGCTCCGCGCCGTTCCGGGCTCCTCCACGCGCTCCGGGGGATCCCCATCCTCGGCCCCGTCTTGGCACTCGTCCTGGCCTGCATCTTCTTCTCGACCCAGAGCGGCCGGTTCCTGACCGGCGCCAACTTCTCGCTCATCCTGCAGCAGGTGGTGGTGGTCGGGACCCTGGCCATCGGCCAGACCCTGGTCATCCTGACCGGCGGGATCGACCTCTCCAACGGCATGATCATGGCGCTCTCGTCGGTGCTCATGACCGGCCTGTTCGCCAACGCCGGCATGGACCCGTACCTGGCCGTGCTGATCGGGATGGCCGTGTGCGTGGCCTTCGGCGTGCTGAACGGCTGGCTCTCCACCGCCATCGGGCTCCCGCCCTTCATCGTGACGCTGGGCACCTACAGCATCGCGTACTCGCTGGTCCGCATCTACACCACCGCCACCATCACCAGCGTTCCCCCGGCGCTGCTCTTCTTCGGCAAGACCTTCCGGATCGGCAGCACGGCCATCACCTACGGCACGATCGTGATGCTGCTGCTGTTCATCGTCGCCTGGTTCGTGCTCCGCTCCACGCCCGCGGGCCGGTCCATCTACGCGGTGGGCGACAACCCCGAGGCGGCGCGGCTGGCCGGCATCCACACCAGTCGCGTGCTCATCGTGGTCTACACCGTGGCGGCGTTGAGCTACGGCATCGCCGGGCTGCTGCTGGTGGGCCGGATCGGCGTGGGCGACCCCAATGCCGGCCAGACCGGGAACCTGGACAGCATCACTGCGGTGGTGCTGGGCGGGACCAGCCTGCTGGGCGGGCGCGGCGAGATCATGGGCACGCTGGTCGGCGCACTCATCATCGGCGTCTTCCGCAACGGGCTGCAGCTCATGGGCGTCGGCGCCAACTACCAGGTCCTCATCACCGGCATCCTGGTGATCCTGGCGGCGTCGGTCGACTACCTCTCGCATCGCACCAAGTAGCCGGGGAGGCCGCCATGAGCTCCGCTGCCACCGAGCACAAGATCGTGCTGGAGATGAAGGGGATCGGGAAGAGCTTCCCCGGCGTACGCGCGCTGCAGGACGTGAGCCTCACCGTCCGCGAAGGGCAGGTCCACGCACTGCTGGGCGAGAACGGCGCCGGGAAGTCCACGCTCATCAAGATCCTGTCCGGCGCGTACAGCAAGGACGAGGGCGAGATCCTCTACGAGGGGAAGCCGGTCGACATCCGGGCCCCCGAGGACGCGCAGGCGCTGGGGATCTCCACCATCTACCAGGAGTTCTACCTGGCCCGAGATCTCACGGTGGCGGAGAACATCTTCCTGGGCCACCTGCCGCGCAAGGGGATCCGGGTCGACTGGGAGAAGGCCCGCACGCGCGCCCGGGAGATCCTGGACCGGCTGGGCGCGAACCTCAGCGTCGATGCCACCGTCGCCAGCCTCTCGGTGGCCGAGCAGCAGCTGGTGGAGATCTCCAAGTCGCTGAACCGCAAGACGCGGATCCTCATCATGGACGAGCCGTCGGCGGTGCTGGGGGAGGGCGACCTGGAGCGGCTCTTCCAGGTGGTCCGCTCGCTCCAGAGCCAGGGGATCGGGATCATCTACATCTCCCACCGCATGAAGGAGATCTTCGAGCTCGCCGACGAGGTCACGGTGCTCAAGGACGGGCGCTACGTCGGGACCCGGCGGGTGGCGGACGTCAAGATGGACGAGCTGATACGGCTCATGATCGGTCGCGACCTCAAGGACGTCTACCCGAAGCGCACGCCCAAGCTCGGAGAGGTCCTGCTGGAGGTGAGGAACCTCAAGCGCACCAAGCTGGTCCACGACGTGAGCTTCCAGCTCCGCGCCGGCGAGATCGTGGGCTTCTCGGGCATCACCGGCTCCGGGCGCACCGAGGTGATGCGCGCCGTCTTCGGCGCCGACGCGCACGACCGCCGAGATGCAGGTGGAGGGCAGGCCCTACAAGGCGCGCTCGCCGCACGACGCGATCCGGAGGGGCATCGCGCTGGTGACCGAGGATCGCAAGGCGCAGGGGCTGTTCCTCAAGCAGAACGTCACCCTCAACACCACCATCTCGGGCATGAAGCAGCTCACCCGGGGCGGCCTGATCCAGCGCGCCCGCGAGAACGCGCTGGTCGAGAAGATGATCAAGGACCTGCGCATCAAGACGCCCAGCGCCAAGTTCATCGTGGTCAACATGAGCGGCGGCAACCAGCAGAAGGTGATCCTGGCCCGCTGGCTGAGCGTCGGCACGCAGCATCCTGATCATGGACGAGCCGACCCGCGGGATCGACGTGGGGAGCAAGGCCGAGATCTACCAGATCATGGACGAGCTCACGAAGCGCGGGGTGGGCATCATCATGATCTCCTCCGAGCTCCCCGAGGTGCTGGGGATGAGCGACCGGATCATGGTCATGAGCCAGGGCACCATCGTCGCCGAGCTCTCGCGCGAGGAGGCCAGCGAGGAGGCCATCATGAAGCACGCGGTGGGTGCGGGCCTGGCGCGCGCAGAGGCGGGCATCCCCGCCCCGTGAAGCGGACCGGCGGCGGGGGGCTCCTCGACACCTCCCGCTGCCCGGGGTCCGCAACGCTCCGCAAGATCACCGCCTGGCTGCGCACCCCCGCCGGCGCGACCTCGAGGTGAGAGTCTGAATCGTATCAGAACGCGGGTCGGGGAGGGGAGGGTTTGGGATCCGGTCCGCCTCCGCCCAGGAGCCGGCGCGCCGGGGCCGCCAGCGCCAGCGCGACGATGGTGAGCAGGAGGCCGGCCACCAGATCCACGGCGTAGTGCACGTGCACGTACACGGTCGCAAAGATCACGCCGCCGGACCAGGCGAAGAGCGGCACCGCCGCGCGGGGAAAGATGCGCGACCCCAGGTAGGCCGTCAGGAGGGACAGACCCGTGTGTCCGCTGGGGAAGGCGTCGAGGGAGTTGCCCTCGCTGGCGCGCAGGAACGCCCGCACCGCCTGGCTGACCGCGCCGCCGCCCAGCGCCGCCTCCTGGGAGGCGGGCAGGCGCGGTCCCAGCGTCGGCCAGAGGAAGTACCCGACGAAGGACAGGTAGAAGCCGAGCAGGACCGTGAACGAGGCCCGCTCGATCACCTGCCCGGCCTCGCCAGGTACGCGCCGCCAGCAGGACCACCACCGGCAGGAGGTAGAAGCTCACGTACACGACGTAGACCCCGTCGGTGAACGGGCCGGGCCGTCCCAGCACCCCGCGCCAGGCCGGGACCAGCGCGCCGAACCAGCGCCGGTCCAGCTCGGCCAGCAGCGCGTCGTAGCGCGCTGCGTTGAGCGCCTCGATGGCCGGCTGGAGGTGGGTGAACACGACCACCATCACCGCGTACGGCATGGCGTCGCGCACCAGCCCCAGGAGCCCGCCGCGGCGGCCCAGGCGCATGGCCAGCGCCGCCGCGGCCGCGGCGGTGATCGCCAGGAGCAGGAGGATCCGGCCCGCCCCGGCCGGCCGCACCGCCGCCAGGAGCAGCGACAGGATCAGCAGGGCGACCAGGCCGATCCGTTCCGAAGGCCTCATCGGGATACTTCGGCCTGGACCTGCGGCATCCGGCGCCAGACCGGCTCGCCTTCGGGCGGGCCCAGGTGGCGCTCCGGCTCTTCCAGGATGTCCTGGACCAGCGCCAGGGAATGGGCGCAGGAGAAGGCGTCGTCGATGCGCTCGTCGAAGGTCCAGCGCACGCCCAGCGTGTCCTCCACCGCCAGGTGCCCGTCGACCGAGACGGTGGTGCGGCGGGGCGCCGACATGGCGCCGAAGATGGAGACGGTCCCGTACTCGTACAAATGATGAAACACGTCCGAGATGCCCATCGACCCCATGTTGGCCAGGAACAGGCTGGAGTACATCGGGTCGTTCTTCATGAAGAACCAGGGCAGGAGGTTCCAGTGATCGAGCGCCCGGACCACGAACACCGCCATGCGGATGAGCGGCCCGGGGAAGCGCATCACCAGGCCGACCTCCTTGTCCACCGCCCGCTCGGTCTCGCGGGCCTCGTCCACCAGCCGCGAGATGCGGGCCGAGAAGACGGGGAAGGTGTCGCCCGGCGAGAGAAGGACCTTCACGGTGGCGCCCGCGCCCTCGTCGGTGAACTCCTTCTTGGCCACGAACGAGATGGACACGCCGCGCCGCTGGTAGAGGCGGCCGCCGGCCACGAAGCGGTTGAGGCGCGGCCGCACCTCCAGAGCCACCGCACAGGCGTAGGCGAGCAGGTGGAACATGGTGGCGCGCTGCTGGTGGCTGCGGTTGTAGGCGCGGAGCCAGGCCCGGGCACCGGCGATCCGGAAGGCGGTGTCCTGGTAGACCGCGCTCTCGTTCCGGCCGCGCATGAGGTACGGCATGATCCGCCGCACCGCGGATTCGCCGCGGACCAGGTCTCCGTCGGGGCGGCGGAAGAGCGGCATATCGCAAGCGTCGGGCGGGTCGCCCCGCCTGTCAACCTTTGCATGGCCCCGGGGAGGCCGACCCGCGCGGCGGGCTGACTCAGCGCGCCGTGGAGCGGGGCGGGTGGGCCGGGTCGATCCACTCCACCTCTTCCGGGGTCCCGGCCACCCGGGTGTCCAGGTTGACGACCACCGGTTCCTGGTCGCTGCGCACGAGCACGCACTCGAGCGGCTCGTCGGCGCTGGCGTTCAGCTCCTGGTGTGGCACGAACGGCGGCACGAAGATGAAGTCCCCCGGCCCGGCCTCGGCCGTGAACTCGAGCGCCTCCCCCCAGCGCATCCGCGCCCGCCCCCTCACCACGTAGATGACGCTCTCCAGCGCCCCGTGATGGTGCGGGCCGGTCCTGGCGTTCGCCTGGATGACCACCGTGCCCGCCCAGAGCTTCCGGGCCCCGGCGGTGGCGAGCGTGACGGCGGCCGCCCGCCTCATCCCCGGCGTCTGCGGCGTGTTCAGGTCGAGCTGGCCGGCGTGGACGACGCGCACGCCGTGCTCGCGCCAGTCCGGGTGGACGTGCCCCGCTTCGGTGCCCATGGCGGACCTCCGGCCGTGTCCCATGCGGCGCCGGTCGGTCCGGGGAAAGTCCCGGATCGGCGCCCCAGGTTCCGGGGCCGGGAGACGGCCCGCCGGGAGCCCGGCTGCGTGCCGCCGCCAGGGGAATCCCCGAGAGCGAATGGGAAGCGCAGGAGCCCGCGGCCGAAGGCCGGCCGGCTCCCCGGCGGTCACCGCGCGCGGTTCACGCGCGGTGACCGCACGGGCTCGCGATCAGAAGATGCTGTCCGGGTTGTAGAACTTCACCACGTTCTGGCGGAGGATGATGGGGGAGGGGAGCACGGAGTCCTTCTCCGGCTTCCCGCCGGCCAGGATGCCCATCAGCCGGTGGAACCCGGCGCGGCCGATCTGGTCGGAGTTGTTGAGCCCGGTGGCCGCGTAGTTGGTGCCGTCGAGGATCTCCTTGAGCGCCTCCTTCTGGCCGTCGACGGCGGTGACGATGATCTGGTCCTGCTTGCCGGCGTCCCCGATGGCGGACTTCGCCCCCAGACACATGGAGTCGTTCTCGCAGAAGACCGCGTTCAGGTTCGGGTTCTTGGCCAGCAGGTCCTCCATCGCCTTCTTCCCGCCGTCGGTGCTCCAGCTGCCCCAGTCCGGGTAGACCACCATCTCGATCCCGCTGCCCTCCACCTTGCTCTTCACGCCGTTGGTGCGGTCGAGGCCAATGCTGTTGTCGGCCGGCCCGCCGCGGATGATGGCCAGCTTCCCCTTGCCGCCCAGAGACTTCACCAGGAACTCGCCGATCCCCTGCCCGATGGCATAGTTGTCCGGGCCGATCCAGCTGGTGTACTCGCCGGCCTTGAGCTTGCGGTCCACCATCACCACCGGGATATGCGCCTTCTGGAGCGCCTCGAGCGCGGCCGGGGCCGCCTCGATCCAGGCGGCGCTGAGGACCACGCCGTCCACCTTCTTGGCGATGAGGTCCTCGACGTCCGAGGTCAGCTTGTCGATCTTGCCGTCGGCGTTGGTGACCAGCACCTCGACGTTGGAATAGGCCTTGGCCTCCTCCTCCACCGCCTTGGACATGCCGATGAAGTAGGCACAGCAGAGACTGAGGTTGGCCATGCCGATCTTGATGGTCTTCTGGCCCGACGCCGCCGTCGGGCCGGCGGCCTGCCGGGAGCATGCCGCGGAAAACAGCAATGCAGCTGCCGCCAGCACGGTGCACATCTTGCGAATCATACGATGCCCCTTTCCTCAGGGTGATTCACTGCCCCTGCGCCGTTTCCTCCTGATCGTTCACTCCCTCCTGCACCTCAGGGGCCGCCCCGAAGGCGAGGCGGCCGTCAATCCCCTCTCCGCCGCGTCAGCACCGCCAGCACGATCAGCGCGCCCTTGAAGATCTGCTGGTAGTAGGCCTGCACGTTGTACAGGTTGAGCAGGTTGCTGATCAGCCCGAGGAGCAGCACCCCGGCCAGCGTCCCCCGCACCGTGCCCGCGCCGCCGGACAGCGAGGCGCCGCCGATGACGCAGGCGGCGATGGCGTCGAGCTCCATCCCCGCGCCCACGCTGGGCTGGGCGATGCCGAGCCGGCTGGTGAGGATCAGGCCGGCCAGGCCCGCGAACCCGCCCGAGATGACGTAGGCGAGGAGCTGGTGCGCCCGCACGTCGATGCCGGCCAGGCGGACCGCCTCGGCATTGCCGCCGATGGCATAGATGTTCCGGCCCGGCGTGGTCCGGTTGAGGAAGAAGCTGACGAGCAGGAAGCAGGCCAGCATCACCAGCGCCACGCTGGGAACGGGCCCGACGCTGGAGACGATCAGCTGCCGGAAGGAGGTGTTGGTCGGGACCACCGGCGTCTCGGAGTAGACGTAGACCAGGCCGCGGAAGGCGGACATGGTGGCCAGGGTGGCGACGAAGGGCGGCATGCGGAAGTAGGCGACCAGCGCGCCGTTCATGCCGCCGGCGATGAGAGCCACCGCCACGCCGATGAGCACCGCCACCGGCCAGGGGAGCGCGTTCAGGAGCCCGGCGCCCACGATCCCGGCCAGCGCCAGCATCGGGCCCACCGACAGGTCGATGCCGCCGCTGAGGATGACCACCAGCATGCCCAGGCTCATGAGGCCGTTGGTCACGATCTGGCGGAGGAGGTTGCCCAGGTTGCTCGGGCCCAGGAAGGCGTCCGAGGTGACGGCGGCGATGGCCGCCAGCACCAGGAAGGCCGTGATGGGCAGGTAGGCCACCAGGCGCGCGCGCCGGTCGGCCTCGGCTTCCGCGGTGACGCCCTCGCTGAAGAGCTGCAGCCGCTGGCGGACCCGTCCCAGGATCCCGTTCGCCTCGCTCATCACGCAGCCTCCGGCGTCACGCCCGCTGCCGCCCCGAGCAGCCGCTCCTCGGTCGCTTCCCGGCGGGTGAACCGCCCCACCACCCGCCCGCCCCGCATCACCAGGATCCGGTCCGACATGCCCAGGATCTCGGGAAGCTCGGAGGAGACCAGCAGGATCCCCATGCCCCCCTCCGCCAGCCGCGCCACGATCCGGTAGATCTCGGCCTTGGCGCCGACGTCGACCCCTCGGGTGGGCTCGTCCAGGAGGAGGACGCGGGCGCCGCGCATGAGCCACCGGCCCACCAGGGCCTTCTGCTGGTTGCCTCCCGAGAGGCGCTTCACCAGCGCCGCCACCGAGGGGGTGCGCACGTTGAGGGCCCGCACCTGCTCGTCGACGAGGGCCAGCTGGATCCGGCGGCGGAGCACGAGCATGCGCGCCATCCGTGCGAACGAGGCCAGGCTCAGGTTGTCGCGCACGGACATGGCCGGGACCAGGCCATCGCGGGCCCGGTCCTCGCTCAGCATGGCCACCCCGGCGCGGAGCGCCTCGGCCGGCGACCGGGGGCGGTAGGGCCGGCCGGCCAGGGTCATCTCGCCGGTGTCGGGCCGGTCGGCGCCGGAGATGGCGCGGAGCACCTCGCTGCGGCCGCTCCCGACCAGGCCGCTGATCCCCATGATCTCGCCGGGCGCGAGCTCGAGCGACACGTCGGAGAACGCCTTGTGCCTCCCCAGCCCGCGGACCACCAGGAAGGGATGGGCCGGCGCGCGCTCGGGACGGCTGGGGTAGATCTCGCCCAGGGGGCGGCCGACCATCATGCGCACCAGCCGGCCCTGGTCGACGTCGCCGGTCGCGACCGTGTCCACCCGGGCTCCGTCCTTGAGCACGGTGATGCGGTCCGCGATGGTGAACACCTCGTCGAGCCGGTGCGAGACGTAGATGATGGTGGCGCCGCTCTGGCGCAGCGAGCGGATGGCCGCGAACAGGCGCTCCAGGTCCCGGGTGGACAGGACCGCCGAGGGCTCGTCCAGGATCAGGATGCGCGGGCGCTCGAGCATGGCCTTGGCGATCTCGATCATCTGGCGCTGCGAGACGGGCAGCGCGCCCACCCGGCGGCGCACGTCGGGAACCTCGAATCCCAGCGAGGCGATGGCCTCGGCGGCCCGGCGATGGGCGGCGGACCAGTCGATCCACCAGCCCGCCGCGCGCGCCGGCATCCGCCCCAGCAGCATGTTCTCGGTCACCGAGGTCGAGGGGACCAGGCTGAACTCCTGGTACACGACCCGGATCCCGGCCGCGCGGGCCGCCAGCGGGTTGGGCAGATCGACCGGCGCACCGTCCAGGGCGATGGTGCCCGCATCGCGGCGCACGGCGCCGGCCAGGATCTTGATGAGGGTGGACTTTCCCGCCCCGTTCTCGCCCGCCAGCGCGTGGACCTCGCCGGCGCCAACTGTCAGGTCCACGTCGCGGAGCGCCAGCGTGGCATCGTACCGCTTGCGGACGCCGTGCAGCTCGAGCCGGGGGACCGCGCTCACGGGGCGCCTCCTACGTGAGCGTGCCCGGGGCTGGCAGCGCCTCGTGGAAGAGGATGGCCTTCTGCTCCGTCATCTCCAGCAGCGTATCGTGGACGCCCTCGCGCCCCATGCCGCTCATCTTGATCCCACCGAAGGGCAGGGTCTCGGCCCGCAGCGCCGAGCCCCAGTTGACCATCACGCCGCCGGCTTCCAGCCGATGCGCCACGGTCAGGGCGGTCGAGATGTCGCGGGTGAAGACCGCGGACTGGAGCCCGTAGGGCGAGTCGTTGGCGATGGCGATGGCCTCGTCGAGCGACGAGAAGCCGACCAGCGGAACCACCGGACCGAAGGTCTCCTCGCGGAACACGGCCGCGTCGACCGGCACGTCGTCCAGCACGGTGGGATCCACGAAGGCGCCCTTGCGCCGCCCGCCTGCCAGCAAGACCGCCCCCGCCTTCACGGCTCGATCGACCCGCTCCACCACCTCCTCGGCCGCCGCCGCGCTGATGAGCGGTCCGACGTCGGTGGTCTCGAGCAGCTGATCGCCGACGGAAAGCTTGCGGGCCCACTCGGTCAGGCGCTGCGCCAGTTCGGCCTTGACCGACGCGTGGACCAGGACCCGCTTCACCGAGCAGCAGATCTGGCCGTTGCCCCGCGCCAGGCGCCCCATCACGATGGCCTCGGCCGCCCGCGCCAGATCCGCGTCGGCGCAGACGATGGTGGCGTCGTTGCCGCCCAGCTCTGCGTGCACGCGTTTGAGCTGGCCGGCCGCGGCGCGAGCCAGCGCCACGCCCGTCTCCACGCTGCCCGTGACGGTGATGAGCTGCACCCCCGGGCTTTCGGCCAGGACGCGGCCCATGGCTTCGCCGCGACCCGTGAGCATCTGGTGCGCGCCGCGGGGCAAGCCCGCCTCCTCCAGGAGCCGGGCCACCGCCAGCAGCGTCAGGGGACACGGGGTGGGGGGCTTGCTGAGGAGGGCGTTGCCGGCGGCCAGCGCCGCCGCCGCCTTGTGGGCCCACAGCTCCACCGGATAGTTGAAGGGCACGATGGCCGCGACCACGCCGATGGGCTGGCGGATCGTGACTGCGAAGTGGCGCTCCATGCCCGGGACCGCGTCCATGGGCATGACGCGGCCGAACATGCGCTTGGCCTCCTCGCCGAAGCCCCGGAAGATGCGGGCCGCCGCGCTCACCTCCTCGCGTGTCTGGCGGATGGGCTTTCCGTTCTCCCGGGCGAGCAGCTCCGCCAGCGCGGGCCGCTCGGCCTCCAGGCGCCCGGCCACCTCGATCAGGATGCGCGCGCGCTCATGGGCGGGGAGAGCCCGCATCCGGGGCCGGGCCCGCTGGGCGGCCTCGATGGCGCGCAGGAGGTCGTGCTCGGTGGCGACCGGGACCTCGTCGATCCGGGCGCCCGTGCCCGGGTTCACCACCGCGCGCGTCGCGCCGTCCGACGCGCCCACCCACTCGCCGTCCAGGAGCATCGACGCCATGTGAACCTCGCTTTCCGGGTCACCCCAGGCGGGCTTCGCGACTGTAGCATCGAGGTCCGCCCTGTCAACGCGTTCGGAACATCATTTCATTTCTCGCGCGAGCCCCGGGTGGCCGAGGATCGACGACATCCGGTCCGCAGCCGCCCGCACCGCCCGGGTGGCCGGACCGATGGCGTCGCCGGGGAAGCGGAACGACGGCCAGGACGCGGACAGGGCGGCCACCACCGCGCCGGTGTGACCGAACACGGGGGCGCCGATGCAGCGGATCCCGTGCTCGTGCTCCTCGTCGTCGACCGCGAAGCCCTGCCGCCGCACCTTCTCCAGCTCGGCCTCCACCGCCACCCGCGAGGTGAGGGTGCGCGGGGTGAGGGCCACCAGGCGCATGGAGCGCAGCGCGACCGCGCGCTCCTCCTGGTCGGCGTAGGCGAGGAGCACCTTGCCGATGGCGGTGCAATACAGCGGGATCCGCCGCCCGACGCGCGAGAACATGCGGATGGTGTGCTTGGACTCGATCTTGAGGACGTAGACCGCCGCGTCCCCCTCCAGGACGCCCATGTGGACGGTCTCGCCCAGGTGTTCCGCCAGCTCGTCCGCGACCGGCCGGGCGGCCGCATACAGGTCCAGGTGGTCCAGAACGCGGGACCCGGTGTGGAAGAGCTGCAGGGTCATGGCCCAGCGGTCCCGCTCGTCGCGCCGGACGTAGCCGAGTCTCTGGAGCGTGAGCAGGAACCGGTAGACGGTGGGTTTGGCCAGGTGGACGTCGCGGGAGAGCCGCTCCAGGGTCAACGACGGATCGCGGGAGAGCCGGTCGAGCACGGAGAAGGCGCGGGCCACCGCGCTGACCAGCGGCGCGGTGGCTCGCTTCCCGGCCAGGGCGGGAAGGGCGTGCGCCTTGGCGGCGGTCGAGCGCGGGGGCCGGCGCGCATCGCGCGCCAAACGCCGGCTGGGCACGATCCGGCGCGGCCGGAGGGGACTCACCATGGCGGCTCTCCTGCTGGGAGCGACGCTACTCCGAAATGGAACGACATTCCATTGCCGTTTGACACCCGGGAACGGGTTGCTACCGTTTTCCGGCCGAAGGCGATCAGTTTCTGCCGGGCGCACGGGCTGGCCCCGGTCGGCCACCCTCCAGCTCGAGTACAGCCTGCTGGTGCGAAGCCCGGAGTAGGAGCTGCTCCCGCTGTGCCTGGAGGAGGGGGTGGGCACGCTGGCCTGGTCGCCCCTGGCCGGCGGCTGGCTCAGCGGGAAGTACCGGCGCGGCCAGCCGCTCCCGCCCGACAGCCTCTCCGAAGCGCAGCTGGCGGTGCTGGATCGAGGCCGCGCATGAGTTATGGCAGCCCAGACCTTCTGGGCGCCGGCGCGTGCACGATCAGCGCAAGCTCTGCTTGACCGCGATCAGGGTCATGACGTCGCGAACGCCTCGCCAGCTGCCGAAGGCGATCTCGACGCGGCGCAGCTTGCCGTTCGGGTGCGGTGCTCCGGATCTCGGCCTTGCGCTCGGGCGAGAGGTCGCTCTCCAGCAGCGCCGTGGCGAGTCGCTCGGGGAAGTAGAAGGCCACCCGGAAGCTGCCCTTCTCGCGGACGCCGGATGAGAAATCGATCCTGGCCGCCGGCCGGGCGGCACCCGCCTGGCGCGCGCTGTTCGACCAGGTGCGCGCAGCTCGGGACGAATGACGAGGAGAACCTGGTGGGATCCGTACGTGCCACCACTTGCGTGGCATTCACGGTGGGTTCATGCGCGTGACGGGGACGGCGCCGAACGGGCTCGTATGGGAGATCCGGAAGGAGGTGTGGATGGGGCCGCCGTGGGGGTGGGGGTAACCCTGGAGGCGCCGGGCCTCCTGGGGCTGCCTGCTTCGCCTGGGTGGCCGGTTCTTGCGGGAGTGGCGCGCCGGGGCCCGAGCGCCTACAGGAAGAGGCGGAGCCCACCAGCCCCCGCTGCCGAGGTGCAGGGGAACGGTCCCACCCGTGTGTGCCGCCTCTCCGCCTTGGACGGGCGGCGGGCTCCGCTACAGCCGGGTGCGTGGGGCTGGCAGGATGGGCAATCGGCAACGAGGAGGAGATCCGGGATGCCAAGGTTCCTCATCGAGGCGAGCCATGACGGCGATGCAATCGCGTGTGCTCAGGCCCAGCAGGTGTTCCTTGCAAGCGGCTCGCACTACTTGACGCACGCAGATTGGGGCTGCAAGGACGGCGTGCACGCCGCCTGGCTCATCGTCGAGGTGGAGACCAAGGAGGAGGCGCGCGGGGTTCTTCCGCCCGCGCATCGCCATGGAGCAAGAATTGTCGCCCTGAACACCTTCGACGAGGCCCTGGCCCAGCATCGGGTCAGCGGCACCGGCGGCGGCGACAAGAGGTGACCGAGCGGTGCACCCCTGACCCAGAACCGGTCTGGGAACCCGCGTGACGTGGGCGCCGCCCCCGCCCGCTCAGCGCCTTCCCCCCCTGAACAACCCCAGCAGCTCGCGGCTGGCGGCGAAGGGGGTGGCCCGACCCTCGAGCACCGCCTGCTGGAGCACCGGCCAGCGCGCCGCCACCTGGCGGATCTCGCCGGAACGACTCCTCCAGCCCGAGCATCACCAGCTCGTTCATCCACTGCAGCGCCTGGCGCTCGGCGCCGCTCGGCCAGGGCGCCGTTCCGCGGAGAGCAGGTCGTGGTGGTCGAGCACCATCTGCCAGACGTCGGCGATGCCGCTTGCCCTGCAGCGCCGAGCAGGTGAGCACGCGCGGCGTCCAGCCGTCGGGCGAGGCGCGGGAACAGGTGCAGGGCGCTGGCGTACTCGATGCGCGCGCGCTCGGCCTTGCGGCTCGTTGTCGCCGTCGGCCTTGTTGATGGCCATGCCGTCGAGCATCTCGATGATGCCGCGCTTGATCCCCTGCAGCTCGTCGCCCGCGCCGGCCAGCATGAGCAGCAGGAAGAAGTCGGTCATGGAGCGGACCGCGGTCTCGGACTGCCCGACGCCCACCGTCTCGACCAGGATGTTGTCGATAGCCGGCCGCCTCGCAGAGCAGCATGGTCTCGCGCGTGCGCCGCGCCACGCCGCCCAGATGGCCGCCGCGAGGGCGACGGGCGGATGAAGGCGCTGCTCCTCGACCGCCAGCCGCTCCATGCGCGTCTTGTCGCCGAGGATGCTGCCGCCGGAGATGGGGCTCGAGGGGTCGATGCGTGAGCACCGCCACGTTCTCGCCGCGCTCGCGGATGAGGTGCATGCCCGAGCGCGTCGATGAAGGTGCTCTTGCCGACGCCGGGCACGCCGGTGATGCCGACGCGGCGCGACCGGCCGGTGTGCGGCAGGATGGCGTCCAGGATGCGGGCCGCCAGCTCGCCGTCGGCCGGCAGCTCGCTCTCGATCACCGTGATGGCGCGGGCGAGGACGGTGCGATCGCCCGCGCAGCACCCCTCGACGTACTGCTCCGGCGAGAGCCGGCGCCGGCCGCGACGGAGGCGCTTGCTGCGCGTGGCCGGTGCGTCACGCGCGCTAGCCCATCAGCGCCGCCAGGATCTTCTGGGCGCAGACCGGGATGACCGAGCCCGGGCCCGAACACCTCGGTGACGCCGGCCTCGATAGAGCGCAGTCGTAGTCCTGCGGCGGGATGACGCCGCCGCACCACCACCAGGATGTCCTCGCGGCCGAGCTTCTTCAGCTCGGCGATCACCTCCGGCACCAGCGTCTTGTGGCCGCCCGCCAGGCTGGAGACGCCGAGCACGTGGACGTCGTTCTCCACCGCCATGCGCGCCGCCTCGCTGCGGCGTCTGGAAGAGCGGGCCCGACGTCGACGTCGAAGCCGAGGTCGGCGAAGGCGGTGGCGATCACCTTGGCGCCGCGGTCGTGCCCGTCCTGGCCCATCTTGGCCATCAGGATGCGCGGGCGCCGGCCCTCGTGGCTGGGCGAACTCCGCCGCCAGGCCTGCGGCCTTCTGGAACTCCGGGTCGGTCTGGCTCTCGGCGGAGTAGACGCCGGAGATGGTCCGGTTCACGGCCTGGTACCTCCCGAAGACCTTCTCCAGCGCGGACGGAGATTTCGCCCAGCGTGGCCCGCACCCGCGCCGCTCACCGCGAGCTCCAGCAGGTTGCCCTCGCCGCTTCGCGGCCGCCTGGGTGAGCGCGTCCAGCGGCCGCGTCCACCGCCTTCCGGTCGCGCGCGCGGCGCGAACCTGCGCCAGCCGCGTCGACCTGCGACTCGCGCACGGCCTGGTTGTCCACCTCCCGCACGTCGAGCGGCGGCTTCCTCGTCCAGCCGGTACTTGTTGACGCCGACGATGGTCTCGCGGCCGGAGTCGATCTGCGCCTGCCGGCGCGCCGCCGCCTCCTCGATGCGCATCTTCGGGAGGCCGGTCTCGATGGCCTTCGCCATGCCGCCCAGCGCCTCGACCTCCTGGATGTGGTGCCAGGCCTTGTGCATCAGCTCGTGCGTCAGGGACTCGACATAGTAGCTGCCGGCCCAGGGATCGACCACCTTGGTGATGCCGGTCTCCTCCTGCAGGTAGATCTGCGTGTTGCGCGCGATGCGGGCCGAGAAGTCGGTCGGCAGCGCGATCGCCTCGTCGAGCGCGTTGGTGTGCAGCGACTGCGTGTGGCCCAGCGCCGCCGCCAGCGCCTCGACGCAGGTGCGCGCGACGTTGTTGAAGACGTCCTGCGCCGTCAGGCTCCAGCCCGAGGTCTGCGAGTGCGTGCGCAGCGCCATCGACTTCGGGTTCTTCGGGTCGAACCCCTTGACGAGCTTGGCCCACAGCACGCGCGCGGCGCGCATCTTGGCGATCTCCATGAAGTGGTTCATCCCGATGCCCCAGAAGAAGCTGAGGCGCGGGGCGAAGTCGTCGATGTCGAGGCCGGCCTCGATGCCGGTGCGGAGGTACTCGAGCCCGTCGGCCAGCGTGTAGCCGAGCTCGATGTCGGCGGTCGCGCCGGCCTCCTGCATGTGGTAGCCGCTGATCGAGATGCAGTTGAACTTCGGCATCCTCGCCGAGCAGTAGCGGAAGATGTCGCCGATGATCCGCATCGAGGGTCCGGGCGGGTAGATGTAGGTGTTGCGGACCATGAACTCCTTGAGGATGTCGTTCTGGATGGTGCCGGTGAGCTGCTCCGGCTTCACGCCCTGCTCTTCGGCCGCGACGATGTAGAAGGCCATCATCGGCAGCACCGCGCCGTTCATGGTCATCGACACCGACATCTGGTCGAGCGGGATCTGGTCGAAGAGGATCTTCATGTCCTCGACGCGAGTCGATGGCCACGCCCGCCTTGCCGACGTCGCCCGACCACGCGCTCGTTGTCCGAGTCGTAGCCGCGGTGCGTGGCCAGGTCGAAGGCGACCGACAGCCCCTTCTGGCCGGCCGCCAGGTTGCGCCGGTAGAAGGCGTTCGACTCCTCGGCGGTGGAGAAGCCGGCGTACTGCCGGATGGTCCACGGCTGCATGGCGTACATCGTCGAGTACGGCCCGCGCAGGAAGGGCGGCACGCCCGGCGGCGTAGTCGAGGTGCTCCATGCCGGCCGAGGTCCTCGGCCGTGTACCACGGCTTGACGGCGATGCGCTCGGCGGTCATCCAGCGGCGCCTCGGCCGGCCGGCCGCGCGGGGCGACGGCCGCGGCTTGTAGTCGATCTTGGTGAAGTCGGGTTTCATGGCTCAGCTGCCTTCATTCCCAGCCGGTCCTGCCACTCCGTCAGCGTCTGGATGGCATCGCTCTGCACGTGGACGAAGCCCTGCACGCCGGCGGCCTGCAGCGCCTCGATCTGGTCCTTCGGGTTGCCGGCCACCAGCACCGGCACCTTCACCCTGCGCGCAGACCTCCCGCGCGAAGGCCGAGGTACTCGGGGTCGGAGCTGCACAGGACGATCGAGGTCGGCATCCAGCGCCGATGCTCGTCGCCCTCCACGATGTCGAAGCCGGCGCAGCCGAAGAAGTTGAGGCAGAAGGTGGCGCGGGCGCTCCTCATCTTCGACGTCGCCGCGCTTGAGCAGCAGGACCTTGGGGTCCTGCCGGTGCGGCGGGCGTGGGCCGCGGTGCGCTGCCGGATCTGCTCGAAGGGCTCGGCCAGCCGGGGCTGGGGAGGGGGCTCTTCGTCGGCCGGGGGCGGCTCGATCTCGGGCGCCTTCTCCGTCGTGTTGGGGTAGTTGTTGACGCCGACCAGCGTGCGGCGGCGGCTGGAGAGCGGCCTTCTCGCGCGCGGCGCGGGTCTCGGCCAGCGCCTTCTCGACCGGCGCCCGAGGCCAGCGCCTTGGCGTAGCCGCCCGCGGCCTCCACCTCCTGGAACAGCTTCCAGGCCTCGCGGGCCAGCGCGTCGGTCAGCGCCTCGATGTAGTACGAGCCGCCGGCCGGGTCGGCCACCGCGTCCAGGTGCGACTCCTCCTGGAGGATGCGCTGCACGTTGAGCGCCAGGTGCGTCGTCGAAGCCGAACGGCTCGACCGTGAGCCGATCGCAGCCGCCGATCACCGCCGACAGCGCCTCGGTGGTGACGCGCAGCAGGTTGGTGTAGCGGTCGTAGATGCTCTTGTTGCGCCGCGGGGTGCGCACGTGCAGGCGCATGCGCAGCGGCGCCCTCGCCGCTGGCCGCCGAAGGCCGCCACGGCCTGCGCCCACAGCAGGCGCGCGGCGCGCAGCTTGGCGATCTCGACGAAGTACGCCGGGCCGACCGCGAAGACGAACTCGACCTGCGGGGCGGCGGCTCCAGCGGCTGCTGCTCGGCGAGCCTGGCGAGCCGCTCCACGCCGGCGGCCAGCGCGTAGCCGAGCTCCTGGACGGCGTGCGCGCCGGCCTCGTGGAGCAGGTCGGCCCGGATGGCGTCGGGGCCGGGCCGGGCCTCCTGCGCGATCTCCCAGCCTGCCCGGCGACGCGCTGCGACGGGCAGCTCTGCGCCACGCCGCTGCGCTCCGCGGTAGTAGGGCCGGACGGCGAGGCCCTCCTCGGTCCGCCAGACCAGCTTCTTCTCGTAGTCGGCGCCCTTCAGGTCCCTGGCGATGGCCGCTTCCCACGCCGCGGTGGGGACCGGCGGGAACTCCTCGGCCAGGCTCGAGGGTCTCGGTGCCGGGTGCTTCGTCAGGCATGGGCGCCCTCCTGCACCACCTCGAGCAGGTAGCCGAAGGCGACGGCCTCGGTGGTCTTCGGGTGCACGAAGAAGACCGTGGTGCCGCGCGAGCCCTTGCGCGGCGCCTTGTCGATGATCTTGAAGCCCGTTCGCCTTCATGTAGTCGAACGCCTGTCTGGATGTCGGCCACGCGGAGGGCGACGTGCGCCAGGCCGCCGCGGCCGCCGTTCTTCTCGATCTGCTTGGCGACCGGCGAGTCGGCGTCGAGCGGCTCGAGCAGCTGCACCAGGTTCGGTCCGTCGCCGACCTGCAGCAGCACCTCGCGCACCTGGTCGGTGCCGAGCACGTCCTCGCGGTGCAGCTCCGGTGAAGCCCAGCGCCTGGTAGGCCTCGACCTGCGCCTCCAGCTCGCCCTGCTTCACCGAGATGGCGACGTGATCGAAGAACAGGAATCCGGGGATCTGCTTCTACGCTTCGGTGTCATCTATTCGAACTCCACCACGACCTGGCCCGCCTGCACGCTGTCGCCCGCGTTCACCTTGATGCTGGCGATCTTGCCGGCGATCGGGGGCGGTGATGTTGGTCTCCATCTTCATGGCCTCGAGCACGAGCAGCACGTCGCCGATCTGGAGGGTCTGGCCCGACCTGCGCCGCGACGCGGACCACGATGCCGGAGATCGGGCTGCGGCACACCTTCTCCTCGTCGACCGGCGCTGCCTGCTCGGCCGGCGGCGCCGCCGGCGCCGGAGCGGCCGGGCAGGCGGACCGGCGCGGGCTGCGACCGGCGAACTGGCGCGGCGCCTGGACGGCGACCTCGGGCTCCGCCACCTCGACGTCCACCTCGTACGTCCTTCCGTCAATCGTGATCTTGAGTTTCACGTTCCCTCCGTGCAGGCCGAGCCTGACGAAGCCTCAGTTGTGCAACCGGTGCGACGCCTGGATCGACACGCGGCCCTGCTGCGCCCAGGCCGGCGAGCTGAGCAGCCGAATCTGCCGGATGTGCAGCCGCACGCCGAGGTACGGCGGCCAGCGGCGCGCCGAGATCGCCAGGACCTCCTCCTCGGAGATGGACGGCTCGGCAGGCGCGCTCCGGCGCCGGGGCTGGCCCGGCGGCGAGGCGAGCCGCGGCGGGCGCCTCGGCGCGCGGCCGCCGCCGGCGCAGCGCGGGCCTCCAGCCGCTCCAGCCGCTCCGCCAGCCGCGGCCAGCTGCGCCTGCAGCTCGGCCAGCACCTGGCCCAGGTCCGGAGCCTGCACCTTCTTCACGGGAGTCGCCTTCTTCATGGCCGCGCTCCTACAGCGGGATCAGCCCGTGCTTCTTCGGCGGCCGCAGCTCGCGCTTGGTGTGCAGGTACTCGAGCGCCTGCGCCAGGTGCCGCCGCGTGTCGGCGGGCTCGATGACGTCGTCCACCAGCCGGCGGCCGGCGGCCACGTACGGGTTGGAGAAGGCCTCGCGGTACTTCTCGATCAGCTCCTTGCGCTTGGCCGCCTTGTCCTCGGCCTCGTCGATCTCCTTGCGGAAGACGATCTCGGCCGCGCCCTCGGCGCCCATCACGGCGATCTCGGCGGTGGGCCAGGCGAAGACGCGGTCGGCGCCCAGGTCCTTGCCGCACATCGCCAGGTAGGCGCCGCCGTAGGCCTTGCGCAGGATGACCGTGATCTTCGGCACGGTGGCCGCCGAGTAGGCGAACAGCATCTTGGCGCCGTGGCGGATGATGCCGCCGTACTCCTGCTGCACGCCCGGCAGGAAGCCCGGGCACGTCCACGAAGGTGACCAGCGGGATGTTGAAGGCGTTGCAGAAGCGGATGAAGCGCGACGGCCTTGTCGGAGGCGTTGATGTCGAGCACGCCGGCCTGGCACGCTCGGCTGGTTGGCGATGATGCCGACCGTGCGGCCGGTGATGCGGGCGAAGCCGACGACGATGTTCGTGCGCGTAGCCGGCCTGCACCTCCAGGAAGTCGCCGACGTCCACGACCGCGCGCGATCACCTCGCGGACGTCGTAGCCCTGCTTGCCGTCGGCGGGCACGACGTCGTCGCAGCGCCGGGTTCGGATCGACGTTGCCGTCGCCGTCGACGCTGCGGCGGATCCTCCAGGTTGTTGGACGGCAGGAAGCTGAGCAGCTTCTGGCAGATGCGCGACGGCGTGCCGGTCGTCCTCGGCGATGAAGTGGATCACGCCCGAGTTGGTCATGTGCGCGTCCGGCGCCGCCCAGCTGCTCGGCGGTGACGTTCTCGCCGGTCACCTGCTTGATGACCTGCGGGCCCGGTGATGAACATCTGCGCCTGCGCGGGTCTGGATGATGAAGTCGGTCAGCGCCGGGCTGTAGGCCGCGCCGCCGGCGCAGGGGCCGCAGATGAGCGAGATCTGCGGCACCGCGCCGGAGAGCATGACGTTCGTGTAGAAGACCTTGCCGTAGCCGGAGAGCGAGTCGATGCCTTCCTGCACGCGCGCGCCGCCGGAGTCGTTGATGAAGACGAACGGGCGAGCCGGTCTTCAGCGACTGCTCCATCGATCTCGGCGACCTTGTGCGAGTGGACCTCGCCGGCCGAGCCGCCCGCCACGGTGAAGTCCTGGCTGGCCAGGTGCACCAGGCGGCCGTCGACCGCGGCCGCGCCGGTGACGACGCCGTCGGCCGGCAGCTCCTTGTCCGCCATGCCGAACAGCGTCGGCCGGTGCTGGGCGAACAGGCCCGATCTCCTCGAAGCTGTCCGGATCGACCAGCGCGTCGACCCGCTCGCGCGCGGTCGAGCTTGCCGGCCTCGTGCTGCTTCTCGAGCCGGTCGGCGCCGCCGCCGAGCATCGACGCTTCGTCGCGCGCTTCGCGCGGAGCTCCTCGATCGTCGTTCCTGCATCGTCTGCGGCTTGGCCATGGTTCGATCCTCGCGTTCGCGGCTCAGGCCGGCGTCACGGTCACCTTGTGCGTCTTGCCGCCGAGCTTGACGTCGTAGGTGATGGGGCTCGTGCACCGGGCCCTTGCCGTTCGTCGCGGCGTGGCGCCGGCGCGGCCGCGGGCGGCGGCGGCGGCGGCTGCGCGGCCGGGTCCTTGCCGAGGTTCTTCGGGCCCTCGTGCGCGCGTGCGCGAAGAACTTCGGCGCCACCTGCGGGAACATGGCGTAGGTGAGGACGTCCTCGTCGGTGCCGTCGCAGCCCTCGAGCGCGCAGCGCCGCGGCGCGCAGCTCCTCCCACTCCGGCTTGAGCAGGTCGGCCGGCCGGCACGTGATCGGCTCCTTCTTGGCGTGCTTGGCGGCCAGCTCGATGACCTGCCGGGTCGCGCGGCGCCGATGCGTCTCGCCGTAGTAGCCGAGCATCAGGTCGGCGAACTCGCCGGTCAGGACCTTGTAGCGGCCCATCATCACGTTGAACACGGCCTGCGTGCCGACGATCTGGCTGGAGGGCGTGACCAGCGGCGGGTAGCCCGCGTCCTTGCGGACGCTGCGGCACCTCGGCCAGCACCTCCTTGATCCGGTCGCCGGCGCCCTGCTGCTTGAGCTGGCTCTCCATGTTGGAGATCATGCCGCCCGGGATCTGGCTGTCGAAGATCTCGGTCTCGACCCCGGTGATGTTGGAGAGGAACTCCGCGTAGCGCGGGCCGGATCCTGGCGAAGTGCTCCTTGATCTTGAGCAGCCGCGCCTTGTCGAGCCGCGGTGTCGTAGCCGCGTGCCCTCGAGCATCTCGACCAGGCTCTCGGTCGGATTGTGGCCCGGGCCCAGGCTCAGCGAGCTGATCGCGGTGTCCACGCAGTCGGCGCCGGCCTCGATGGCCTTCATCAGGCTGACCAGCGTGACGCCGGTGGTGGCGTGGACGTGGACGTGGACGCGGACGTCCTCGCCGCAGGCCTGCCTTGATGCCGCGCACGATGTCGTAGGCCGGCTGCGGCTTGAGCAGGGCGGCCATGTCCTTGATGCAGATCGAGTCGCAGCCCAGCTCCACGCAGCTGCTCGGCCATCTCGACGAAGCTCGTCGATCGTGTGCAGCGGGCTGACGCGTGTAGCAGATGGTGCCCTGGGCGTGCTTGCCGGTGCGCCGCACCGCCGCGATGGCGCGCGCGCAGGTTGCGGATGTCGTTGAGCGCGTCGAACACGCGGAAGACGTCCATGCCGTTCTCGGCCGCCTTCTCGACGAAGCGATCGACCACCGTGTCCTCGTAGTGCCGGTAGCCGAGCAGGTTCTGGCCGCGCAGCAGCATCTGCAGCCGGGTGTTCGGCATCAGCTTGCGGAAGGTGCGCAGCCGCTCCCACGGGTCCTCGTTCAGGAAGCGGATGCAGGCGTCGAAGGTGGCGCCGCCCCAGCACTCGACGCGACCAGTAGCCGGCCTTGTCGAGGTCCTCGCAGGCCGGGACCATGTCCTCCAGCGCCATGCGCGTCGCCATCAGGCTCTGGTGGGCGTCGCGGAGGATCAGTTCGGTGACGTCGATCGTCTTGGCCATGACTCACTCGTGGTGCGGGTCGGCGTCGTCGGGCTCGGCGGCGCCTTCGGAAGACTCTGGTGCCTCCTCGAGCGCCAGGCCCTCGAAGAAGGCCGTGGCGCCGGGGAAGGGCTCGTGGGACTCGCCGCCCAACGCCGCCGCCCGCCGGGCGAGCTTCAGGGACAGGGAGGCGAGTGAATGGCAGAGGTCCTCGTTCTGCAGGACCACCTGTTCGGGCACGCGGACGTGGACGGGGGCGAAGTTCCAGATGGCCCGGATGCCGCCCTCCACCATGAGGTCGGTGACGCGCTGCGCAGCCTGGGGGGGCGTGGTGATGATGCCCAGCTGGACCCCCATTCGGCGCACGCGACCTGGCAAGGAATCGAGAAGAAACACCTCTTTACCCCCGATAGGTGTTCCGATTTTCGACGGATCGGTGTCGAAGGCTGCAGCGATCGTGATGCCGTACTCACGGAATCGCTCGTAGCGGAGCAGCGCGCTGCCCAGGCTCCCAGCCCCGGCGAGGACGGCTTCCTTGGGCCGATCCCAGCCGAGGAAGGTCTCGATCCCGCGGAGGAGATCGGCCACGCCAAAGCCGACCTTGGGCCTCCCTGATAGCCCAATCATTTCCAGGTCTTTACGGACCTGGGTCGGGTCGAGCTTCAGGTCTCTGCCGATCGCGCTGCTCGAGACGTGCCTCACGCCCGCGGCGAGGAACTGCTGCCCGAGCCGGTAGTACAGAGGCAGCCGCCGGAGGCTGGCGCTGCCGGCCTCCCTCAATCTGGCTGTCGAGTTCGAGCCGGGCATATCGTGAAAAAGTTATCGAGAAGTGTTTCGCGATTGCAGATACACCCACCGGATTGGCGAGTCAAGGGTGGTCTTGACGCGGCGGGCCACGAGCGGGCCGGAGGCTCGCCCTCCGGCCCGGGGCCGAACGCGGGCCCCCACCGTGCAGACGTTCGCCAATGGTGTACCCGGGGGTCACGCTCCAGCTCGGCAACCTCATCGCCGCCTTCAACTGCCCATCCCATCCAGCAGGCAATGGCCGCCCGGTACGGCCACCCCGAGGGCGCTCACCGTCACCATCATCCCCGTCCTGGTCCTGCTGGCGGTGGTGACCGCTGCGGGGAGGGCGTCGCGGGGCATCCGGTTCGGGGCGTCCACGCCGGCGGGCGTCCCCCGGCCTCCTGAGTCGTCGTTGCCATCGCGTCTGGCTCGTTCCATGCTACCCGCGCGTTCGCCGCGCGCTGAGCGGCGATGGAGGGGACGTGCGGCTCTGCAACCTGCGGCGCGGTGAGAACCTCTCGCTGGGCGTCCGGACCCGGCACGGCATCCTGGACGTGGAGGCGGCGGCGCGCGCGCACGCGGTGGCCGCCCCGGCCACCACCGACGAGGTGGTGCGCGGGAACCACCTCCCCAGCCTGCGCGCGCTGGTGGCCCACTGCGATCAGGACGGGAGCTTCCACGTCCGCGAGGAGGACGTGACCTTCGGGCCGTGCATCGCCGCCCCGCAGAAGATCCTCATGGTGGGCATGAACTACCGGCAGCACTGTGCCGAGATCGGCCAGCCCGTCCCGCAGACGCCGGTGTTCTTCAACAAGTACAACAACGCGCTCATGGGGCACCGCGGAACGCTGGCCCTGCCGGCCGCGGTGGCGTCGCAGTTCGACTACGAGGTCGAGCTGGTGGTGGTGGTGGGGCGGCGCGCCCGCGATCTCCCCGAATCCGAGGCGCTCGAGGCCGTGTTCGGCTACTGCACCGGCAACGATTTCAGCGCCCGCGACCTCCAGTTCCGGACCAGCCAGTTCATGCTGGGGAAGACCTGCGACGGGTTCGCGCCGCTGGGCCCCTGGCTGGTGAGCGCGGATGAGGTCCACGATCCCCAGGACCTGGCCCTCGCCACCCGGGTGAACGGCGAGGTCCGCCAGTCCTCCCGGACCGGCGACATGGTCTTCGGGTGCGCCGCGCTCCTCTCCTACGCCTCGCGTCACATGACGCTCGAGCCGGGCGACCTGCTCTTCACCGGAACGCCCGGGGGCGTGATCCAGGGACGGCCGGAGAAGGATCGCACCTGGCTCAAGGCCGGCGACGTGGTCACGACCGAGGTGGAGGGACTCGGCGAGCTGACCGTCACGCTGCGCTGAGCGTGTCTGCTCGGGGCGACCGACCCCGATGGGCCGTTCGCTCCGAGCGCAGGCCACGCGAGAGCGGGTCCGGAGGCGAAGGGCTCCCCTGCCCGCGCCCGGCGCGGGGCCCCGCAGCCTCGCCTCCGCCGCCTCAGCTCTTCTTGCCGGGCTTCTCGCCCAGCTTCACGGAGCCCTGCAGCAGCGCGCCGCGCTCGACCACGATGCCGGGCGAGACGACGTCGCCGCGCAGCCTGGCGGTGTGGCGCAGCTCGACGCCGGCGCTGGCGCGGACGTTCCCGTTCACCTCGCCGTGCACAACGATCGTGCCGCAGGTGATCTCGGCGTCCATCCGGGCGTGCTCGCCGACGATGAGGACGTCGTCGGTGACGATCGAGCCGGTGAACTTCGCGTCGATCCGGAGCGTGCCGCGGAAGGTCAGCTTGCCGTCGAACTCGGCCCCGGGGCCGAGCAGCAGGTCGCTGGTCTGCGGCGCATAGGCCGGCTCGTCGCGGCGGGGCGCCGGGGGAGCGGGCGAGGGCACGTCCTCCCGGCGGGCCGGAAGGTCGGGGTAACGGCCGGGCGCGCCGGGCACGGGGCCGGCGTCCACGGTGGGCATCTGCTCCTTGCTGTTCCAGAGGGCCATGCGCTAGGTACAGCCCGCACGCGTCCCGAATTTCCGGGACGCCCGCAAGGGAACGACAAATCTCGTTGACCGAGAGCGGAAAGGTGCGAGCGGGACCTACCGCACCGTCACGGCCTCTGCTCCGGCGCCCCTGCCCGCGCCTCCGCCGACCATCCTCCGCACCGCATCGGCGATGCAGCGGGCGCTGATGCCCGCGTCGTCGAGCAGCTCGGCGGGCGTTCCGGAGTGAGGCATGTCGCGCACCGCCAGCCGCACCAGCGCGGGCGCGGGCCTGCCCGCGAACACCTCCGCCACCGCGTCGCCCAGGCCACCCTCCGGCCAGTGGTCCTCGGCCACCAGCAGGCCGCCCTGGCATTCGCGGGCGCAGGTCTCCACGGTGGCCGCGTCGATGGGCTTCACCGAGTAGAGGTCGACCACCCGGACGGCGATGCCCGAGCGCGCCAGGGCCTCATGGGCGGAGAGCGCCTCGTGCAGCGTGATCCCGGCCGCCAGCACCGCCACCTGGTCGCGCCCGGACCGCCGGACCACCTTGCTGCCGCCGAGGGGGAACGGCTCGCCAGGCTGGTAGATCTCCGGCGTCTTCCCGCGGGTGGTGCGCAGGTACCGGATGCCCAATCCCTCGGCCATCTCCTTGACCAGCGCGGCCGTGCAGTTCCCGCTCGACGGGTAGAGGACGGTGCTGCCGTGGACGGCGCGCATCATGGCCAGATCCTCGAGCGCCATCTGCGAGGGTCCGTCCTCCCCGATGGAGGCACCGGCATGCGAGCCCGACAGGCAGATGCCGGCCCGCGAGACGGCGGCCATCCGGATCTGGTCGTAGGCGCGCGAGAGGAAGGCGGCGAAGGTGGCGGCGAAGGGCACGAGCCCGAATACCTGCATGCCGACCGCGGCGCTCACCATCTGCTGCTCGGCGATGAACATCTCGAAGAAGCGCGCCGGGTGCTTCTTGCCGAAGCGCTCGGTGTAGGTCGAGTTGCCCACCTCGCCGTCGAGCGCCACCACGTCGGGGCGGGCATCGCCCAGCGCCCGCAGCGCGTCGCCGAACGCCTCGCGCGTCGCCACCTCGGCGCCCACGGCGTAGGTGGGTGGGGAGAACGGCGCTGCGGCGGCCGGCCCGGGCGCGGGGGTGCGGTGGCGCGGCGCGGGCGGCGTGACGCGCACGTCGCCGGCGGGGTTGCCGAGCTCGGCCAGGGCGCGCCGGGCGTCCGCCTCGGGAAGCGGCCTGCCGTGCCAGCCTTCCTTGTCCTCCAGGAACGACACCCCCGCCCCCTTGCGCGTCCGGGCCACGACGCATACCGGCCGGTCCGACGCCTCCGCGTCGGAGAAGGCGCGGTGGATGGCGCCCCGGTCGTGGCCGTCGATCACCAGCGCGTTCCAGCCGAAGGCGCGGGCCCGGTCCGCGTAGCGCTCCAGCTCCCACTGGACCATGGTCGGCCCGCGCTGCCCGAGCCGGTTGGCGTCGATGACGGCGATGATCTGCCGCAGGCCGTAGTACCCGGCCAGCTCGAAGGCCTCGTAGACGCTCCCCTCGGCCATCTCGCCGTCGCCCAGGAGAACCCAGACGCGCAGGTCGCGCTCCCCCAGCCGCGCCGCCAGCGCCATGCCCACCGCTGCCGGAAGGCCCTGGCCCAGCGAGCCGGTGGCCACGTCCACCCAGGGGAGGCGCGGGGTGGGGTGCCCCTCCAGCCGGCTGCCGCGCTTGCGGAGCGTGAGCAGCTCCTCGTCCGAGACCACCCTCGCCGCCTTGAACATGGCGTAGAGGAGCGGCGAGGCGTGGCCCTTGGAGAGGATCAGGCGGTCGTTGTCGAGGTCGTGCGGGTTGGCCCAGTCCGCGTGCAGGTGGTCGGCCAGCAGCACCGCCGCCAGGTCGGCGGCCGACATGCTGGAGGTGGGGTGGCCCGAATCCCGCGGCGGTGGTGGCGCGGATGCTGTCGGCGCGCAGCTGGCGCGCGAGGCCTTCCCAGGCATCGGTCGAGTGGGTCATTTCGGGATTTCCTCCGGCACCCGGAGGGCGCCTCACCAGATATTGGGACGGGAGCCTTCGCGCGCGAGGGCGCGCCGGAGGCGCGGACGTCCGGGCGTCCGCCCGCTACCCTGCCTGGTTGCGCCCGAGCGGTGAGCCGGGGGGCACCCGTACCGATGGTCAAACCGATGGAGCCTGGGTGGCGGGTGTGCCCGGGTGCGAGACGGCCCGCGAGCGCGGGGTGCGTCAGGGTGGGAGCGGTGGTGTGGCGATATCGGACGGGCGGGCGTTTCGCTGGCCGGCGCGCGATCCACTACACTCGGAGATCCGCCCGGAGGAGCGAGCTGCAAGGGGGGCTCGATCCGGCGCCGAGGGGCTTCGATGCCGAGGCAGGGCACCAACCCGGGCTCAGCCATCCACTCGCGTACTGGCTCGCCCATCCTCGACGCCATCCTCGGCGCGCTGGTGCCGGAGATGCTGCTGCGCGGCACCGCCTACCGGCGGACGTGGCGGGAGCGCGAGGCGCGCCTGGTGGTGGTGGGGAGCCGGACCGCGCTGCTCGCCATCGCCTTCGGGCTGGTGCTCCACCACTTCCTGGTCGACGTCCCGCTGCAGAAGGCGCCGGCCATGCGGTGGATCGCGTACCGGTTCGGAGGGGCGGCGTTCTTCCTGGTCCTCCTGCTCCTCTACTCCGCGCCGCTGTTCCGGAGGACGCCGTGGGTGCGGCTGCCCATGCTCCTCGGGACCATCGTGCTCTCGGCCCTCGAGGCCAAGGCGGTGGAGTGGTCGCCCACCGTCTCCTACTTCTACGCCTTCGTCCTGGCGCTGGCGGGCGTGCTCCTGCTCCGCCAGTCGGTGCTGGGCTCGCTGGCCAGCTTCGGCCTGTGCGTGGCCGTCCAGTGGGGCGTCGCCTGGCGGGACGGGACCGTCCAGCAGGCGGAGCTGATCAGCGCCACCGTGGTCGGGACCCTGCTCATCGCGCTCTTCCGCGGGCGCATGGTGACCGATGTCCGCGCCTTCCTGAGCGAGAAGCGGGAGCTGGACGCGCAGAAGAGGCTCATCGAGACCCAGATCGAGCTGGATCGGGTCAAGACCAATTTCTTCACCAACGTCTCGCACGAGCTCCGGACGCCGCTGACGCTGGTGATCGCGCCGCTGGAGGCGATGCTGCGGGGCCCCCGCGCGCTGCTGCCCGATCTCCGCGACGACCTGGAACTGGCGCTGCGCAACGCGCAGCGGCTGCTGGTGGAGATCAACACCCTGCTCGATCTCTCGCGCCTGGACGCCCGGCGCGAGCGGCTGCACCTCGAGACGGTGGACGTGGTGCAGGTGGTCCGTCACCTGGTCGAGGGCGGACGCCCGCTGGCGGAGAGCAAGCACATCGACCTCACCTTCGAGACGGCCACGCCGGTGTCACCCTTCCCGGTCGACCGCCAGAAGCTGGAGAAGATCATCCTCAACCTGCTCTCCAACGCGCTCCGCTTCACCGACGGGGAAGAGGGCGCGCGGGGGCGGGTGGCGGTCCGCTGCGGCATGCGCGGAGACCGGTTCTGGTGCGCGGTCGAGGACAACGGCATCGGGATCCCCGAGGAGCACCTGCACCGCATCTTCGACCGCTTCCACCAGGTCGAGGGCTCGGCCCGGCTGCGGCGCGGGGGCACCGGCATCGGCCTCTCCCTGGTCAAGCAGCTCCTCGACCTGCACCTGGGCTCGGTCTCGGTGCGGAGCCGGCCCGGTCAAGGATCCGCCTTCACCATCGAGCTGCCCGTCGACGGATCCCTCTACCCGGTCGAGCGGGTGGCGTCGTTCGACGTCCGGGCGGCCGCCGAGGATGAGCAGGCCGCCCCGACGCCCATCGCGGCCGCCCGGCCCGAGGCCGGGGAGCCCGGGGCGGCGGAGCGGGGCGGCCGGCTGGCGGGCGGCTTCCGTCCCCTGGTGCTGCTGGTGGAGGACAACCGCGAGCTGCTCGACTACGTGTCGCGCCAGCTGGCGGAGGAGTTCCGGATCCAGACCGCCGTCAACGCCGAGGAGGCGCTGGGCCGGATCGCCGAGGAGCTCCCCGACCTGGTGGTGAGCGATCTGATGATGCCGGGTCGCTCAGGCGCGGAGCTGCTGCGCGATCTCCGGTCCCGGCCCGGCACCCGCTACCTGCCCTTCGTGCTCCTCACCGCGCGCGCCGACGCCGAGTCCCGGGTCGAGGGGCTCGAGGAAGGGGCCGACGACTACCTGGCCAAGCCGTTCAACCCCCTGGAGCTGCGGGCGCGGATCCGCTCGCTGCTGGCCAAGGGACGGATGGAGCGGGAGCTGGTGGACCGGAACGCCTTCCTGGCCAAGGTCAACCTCGACCTGGTGCTCTCCAAGCGGAAGGTGCTGATCGAGACCATGGAGGCCTTCGCGCTGGCAGTGGAGGCCAAGGACCCATACACGCATGGTCACTCGCGGCGGGTCTCGATGCTGGCCGAGAAGCTCTGCCGCGAGCTGGGCCTGGGGGAGGCGGCCTGCGAGACCGTGCGCATCGCGGGCATCCTCCACGACATCGGCAAGATCGGCATGCCCGAGCTGGTGCTGAAGAAGCCGGGCCGGCTCAGCGGCGCCGAGCTGGAGATCTTCAAGCGCCACGCCCAGCTGGGGTCGCGCATCGTCTCGGCCGTGACCGAGCTGGAGGAGGTCGGTCGCGCCATCCTCCACCACCACGAGCGGTTCGACGGCGGCGGCTACCCCGACCACCTCAGCGGCGAGCGCATCCCGCTGCTGTCGCGCGTCCTGGCGGTGTGCGACGCCTACGACGCCATGACCAGCGACCGGCCCTACCGCGCCAGCGTCCCCCACCGGCAGGCCATCGACGAGGTCGTTCGCTGCATGGGAAAGCAGTTCGATCCGGTGGTGGCGCAGGCCTTCCTGCAGCTCTACTACAGCCGCGCGCCGGAGTACCCGGATCTCTCCTCGGGACTGAAGGGCCTCTCGGCGGAGGCCATCCGCGCCGGGGCCTGACCCCTCGCCCGGCCCCGGTTCAGTGCACCACACCCCGGGCGCGCAGCCGGCGCTCGTAGACCAACCGCACCAGCCGCGAGATGGGCCGGAGCAGCCGCCAGAGCCGGACGCGCGCGGTCGTCCACCGGTCGGTGGCCACGATCCCGCACAGCTTCCCGAAGTTCCAGAGCTCCCACCCGCCCACCAGGTTCCAGAAGAGCGGGTTGATGCCAGTCCCGGCGACCACGCCGGCCACGTCGAGCACCATCAGGTGGTGGCGCAGGCGCATGGCGGGGTGCTGGTACGTCACCCCCGCCCGACGGAACCCGAACCGCTCATAGACGGGGGCCAGGGAATCGGTGGCGCTCATCAGGGCGTAGCGGCGGCCGGACTGCAGGATCACCAGCCCCACGTGCATGAGCAGCGTGTAGAAGAGATCGCTCCCCCGGTAACCCGGGTGCGTGCAGGTCTTGAACACCTCCACCATCTGCTGGCGGGGCGGAAGGCCCGGCGGCAGCTCGATGAAGTCCTCGTGATTGAACCGGTCGTGGCTCGACTCGGCGAACATCAGGCGAGCGGTTGCGACCACGCGTCCGCGGTGCTTGGCCACCACGATGCGCGAGCGCGCGTCGTAGGCGTCGGCCATGTCGACGTCCTTGGCGTCCGACGAGACCTTCTTGGCGTGGACGTAGGCCAGGCGCCGGAGCCGCAACACCTCCCGGTACTCGTCGTCGGTCCGGATCGAGCCGAAGTCGAGCGCACGGCTCGAGGACGGGATGCGGAATCCCTCGTCGCACAGCTCCTGGACGCTGGTGCCGCGCCCGAACTGGAGCAGGTACTGCCCGATGATGTGGAGGCTGGCCGGGGTCCGCGAGGAGTAGGTGACGCCCAGGGCCAGGATCTTCTTGCCCCCGCGCTCCACCACGCGCGTGTGCACCACGCGCAGGGCGAGGCGAACTTGCCCCTGGGTGGGGAAGGTGCAGGTGCTCTTCAGCTCGACCCCCGGAACCAGGAAGTTGTTCCGCAGGCTGGTCTCGAGCTGCATGCCGCGCCAGGAGACGTCCACCACCCGGAAGTAGACGAAGTCCTCGTACCGGACCGCGCTGGGCGCGACACCGGTGGGCGCGTAGTCGGGCTCGCAGGCCCAGCGCAACGTCCCGCGCGTCCGGCCGTGCGTGTCGCGCCGTGGGCGCTGGCCCCAGCTGAACCCGAGCAGCTCCTGGCCGCGCTCCGAGCCGGTGGCGATGAGGGGCAGGCCGCGGAAGTCGGCCACGCTCGGGCCGATCTGCAGCGTGAGATCGACGGGGGTCCCGATCCGGACACCGGGCAGCCCGCGGGGCCGGACCAGCTCCACGCCCATGGGGCTGATGCGCCAGACGCGAGAGGGCCACATCACGTCGGGCCGGCCGGGCGCGCGCAGGCGCGCCGAGACCGGATCCCCGGGGCGCACGTCCGCCGGGTAGATCGAGCCGTGGATGTGCTCGGGCCAGAGCCGGCCGTGCGGATGCGCGGGCACGCGGCGAAGGGGTGGGCCTTCACCGTCCGAGATGCGCTGCTGATTTCCCCCCGACTCAAGCGCCAGTACCTGCAAGCTTGCGGGTTGCATCGAACTCCCCGAGGAGTCGTGGTGCTACGAGCTCACACAGTCGGCGACCCAGGGCTATGAATTCTCCACCTGCGCGTACAAAAAATCGAGATGCGCGGATGGTGATGGGCTCAGGCAACCTGCGCCAGCGGGCTAATACCCAGTGATTCCGCCCGTGAACGATGGCAACGAACGGTGCACCGGCAACCAGCGATACCCCGTCTCGCGATGGCGAGACCGCCGCCGCGGGCTCCGCGAGCGGGATCGCCCCAGGGTATGGGTGCGTGCTACCTTCGCCGACAGCGCCTGGGTTCGGTCCCACCCTGCCGCGATATCGCCGGTGCCGGCCGCCGTGCCGGGGAGTGGAGCTCGCATGGATCGCTTCATCCGCCGCTTCGCACAGCTGGCGCTGCTCGGCGGGCTGCTGTTCCTGGGCGGCGCCGGCTACTGGGCCTTCACGTCGAGCGCGTTCGTCTCGCGCGCGCAGGTCGCCGCCGGGAACGTGGTCGACCTGGAGCGATCCACCTCCAGCGACTCGGTGGTCTACCACCCGGTGGTGCGGTACCGGCTGGCGACGGGTCAGGAGCGGGTCCTGCGCGGGAGCGTGGGCAGCTCTCCCCCTGCGTACCAGGTGGGGGAGCCGGTGGAGGTCCTCTACGATCCGGGGCTCCCGGAGGACGCTCGCCTCCGCTCGGTGTTCTCGCTATGGGGCGGTCCGCTGATCCTGCTCGGCATGGGCGGCGTGTTCGCCGGCATCGGCGGCGGCATCCTGGCGGCGAGGAAGGCGGCGGGGCGGCGCGAGGAGGAGCTCCGGCGCCGCGGCACCCCGGTGCAGGCGCGCTTCCTCTACGTGGAGCGGAATCCGCGACTGGAGGTGAACGGGATGCACCCCTGGCGCATCGTGTGCCAGTGGCAGGACCCGGCCACGGGCAAGGTCCACCTGTTCACGAGCCGCAACCTGTGGTTCGACCCGGCCCCCTTCGTGCAGGAGAAGGAGCTGACGGTGTTCGTCGAGCCCCGCAATCCGAAGCGCTACGCGATGGACGTGTCGTTCCTGCCGGAGGCGGCGTGAGGGTCATCGCCTCCCCGGGTCGTATGGCTCCCCGGCCGCCCGCGGCCCCACCGACTTGCCGCTGAAGACGACCAGCGCCACCACGGTCAGGGCGTAGGGGAGCAGGTGGAAGAAGTCCTGCGGGATGGCCTGCAGGAAGGGGATGTCCTTGGCGTAGATCGCCAGCGCCTGCGACAGGCCGAAGAACAGGCCGGCGCCCAGGGCGCCGAACGGATTCCACTTGCCGAAGATGAGGCAGGCGAGGGCGATGAAGCCGGTGCCGTGCACGGAGCCGACCGTGTACTGGATGTCCTGGGTGAGCACCATGGCGGCGCCGGCCAGGCCGGCCAGCCCTCCGGAGACGAGCACGCCCAGGTACCGCATCCCCAGCACGTCGATGCCGGCCGAGGCGGCCGCCTGCGGGTGCTCGCCGCAGGCCAGCAGCCGCAGGCCCAGGGGCAGTAGCGACGACCAGGCGCCCAGCGCCAGGTAGGTGGTGGGGTACACGTTCCGGAACAGGACCGCGCCCAGCCCCGGGATGGCGGCCAGCCCGGGGATGGAGACCTTGGCCAGGCCGGTCGCGAAGGCGCCGGTGCGCTGCTGGTCGAAGAAGATCTGGCACAGGTACACGGTCAGGCCGCCGGCCAGGATGTTGAGGGCCGTGCCCGAGACCACCTGGTCGGCGCGCAGGTGGATGCTGGCGAAGGCGTGGAGGGCGGAGAAGGTCACCCCCGCCACCACCGCCACCAGCACCCCCAGCCAGCCGGCCAGCGGGCTGGGCTCGAGCCCCACCGTGACCGCCGCCGCGCTGAAGGCGCCCACCATCATGATCCCTTCCAGGGCGATGTTGACGATCCCCGACCGCTCGCTGAACAGGCCGCCCAGGGCCGCGATCACGATGGGGGTCGCGTACACCAGGGCGATGGGGATCATGGTGGCGAGCAGGCTCAACCGTCCGCCTCCCCCGGCGGCGCCGGCCGCGGGGAGGGCGCCGCCCCGGCCCGCCCCCGCGCCAGCAGGCGCTCGATCCCGAGCTTCATGGCGATGAAGAGCACGATGGCCGCCTGGATGATGCTGGCGATCTCCTTGGGGATGCCCTGCGACTGCATGAGCGGCTGCGCCGCCTTGAGGAGCCCGAAGAGCAGCCCGGAGAGGCCGATGCCCAGCGCGCCGTTCCCGCCCACCAGCGCCACCGCGATCCCGTCGAACCCGTAGCCCTCGTGGGCGGGCAGGGCCCGCCCGAAGCTGAAGGTCCCCACCGTGATGACCGCGCCGGCCAGCCCGGCGAAGGCCCCGGAGATCGCCATGGCCGCCACGATGCTGCGCTCCACCTTCATGCCGGCGTAGCGCGCCGACTCCTTGTTGAACCCGACCGCCCGCAACCGGAAGCCGAAGGTGGTTCGCTCGATGAGGAACCAGTAGGCGGCCAGCGAGAGCGCCACCGGCAAGAGGCCCCAGCTCAGGCGCGAGCCGTTGGTGAGACCGCCCAGCAGATCGCTGCGCAGCAGGGCGCTGGCGGGGATCACCGGGGTCTTGATCCGGTCGACGCTGTGGAAGATCTCGACGATGGCCCAGTTGTTGAGGTGCAGGGCCACGTAGTTCAGCATGATCGATACCACCACCTCGTGGACGTTGAAGCGGGCCTTGAGGACCCCGGGGATGGCGCCCCACAGCCCTCCCGCCGCCATCGCCGCGAGCAGCACCAGCGCCACGTGCACACCCGCCGGCGCCCGGACGCCCAGCCCCACCGCGATGGCGGCCATCGAGCCGGCGATGAGCTGCCCCTCGGCGCCGATGTTGAAGAGGCCGGTGCGAAAGGCGAACCCGACCGCCAGGCCGGTCAGCACGATGGGCATGGTCTGGACCAGGAACTCGCCCAGGTAGCGCGGGTTGAAGGTGCCGGCGCCGAGGTTCACCCCGGTCGCCCCCTGGAGCACGGCCCGGAACATGTCGCCCGTGCTCCGGCCGGTGACGATCACCACCAGCGCGCCCAGGGCGAACCCGGAGAGGATGGCGATCACCGGCACCAGGGCGGCCGGGCGGGGATTCATGCTTCCCCTCCGGGGCGCGGGCTCGGGATTCCGTCCGGCCGCCGCCACCGTCAGCCCGCCTTCCGGACCGAGCCCGACATCATGAGGCCGAGCTGGTTCTCGTCGGCGGAGCCGGTCTCGACCGTCCCCACGATCTCGCCGCCGCACATCACCGCGATGCGATCCGAGAGCTGGAGGATCTCGTCCAGCTCGAGCGAGACCAGCAGGATGGCCTTGCCCTTGTCCCGCTCGCCGACGATCCGGCGATGGATGTTCTCGATGGCCCCCACGTCCAGCCCGCGGGTGGGCTGGACCACCATCAGCACCTCGGGGGAGCGGTCGATCTCGCGCGCCACGATGGCCTTCTGCTGGTTGCCGCCGGACAGGCCGCGCGCCGGGGTGGCGCCGCCCTGCCCGCAGCGCACGTCGAAGTCGCGGACCAGCCGCTCGGCGTTGCGGCGGATGGCGGCGAAGTCGAGGATGCCGCGGTGCGAGAAGGGCGGCCCATCGTAGCTGTGCAGCACCAGGTTCTCGTCCAGCCGCATGTCGAGGATGAGGCCGTGACGCTGCCGGTCCTCGGGGATGTGGCCCAACCCCAGGCGGTTGCGCTCCTTGACCGAGAGCGCGGTGACGTCGCGGCCGCCGAGCAGGATCCGGCCGGCCTCGGCCCGTGCCAGCCCGGCCACCGCCCGCACCAGCTCGGCCTGGCCGTTGCCGTCGATGCCGCAGACGCCGACGATCTCGCCGGCCCGGACCTGGAGCGAGACGTCCTTGATCGCAGGGAGCCCGCGGGCGCTGCGGACGTGGAGGTGCTCGATGGCCAGGCGGACCGGACCGGGCCGGGCCGGCGGCTTGTCCACGCGGAAGGAGACCGCCCGCCCCACCATCATCTCGGCCAGCTGCGCCTCGGAGGTGCCTGCCACCGGGACGGTGCCCATCACCCGGCCGCGGCGCAGGACGGTGCAGATGTCCGCGGCTGCCTTGATCTCGCGGAGCTTGTGGGTGATGAGCAGGACCGTCTTCCCCTCCTGCACCAGCCGCCGCAGGATGCCCAGCAGCTCCTGGATCTCCTGGGGCGTGAGCACTGCCGTCGGCTCGTCGAAGATGAGGATCTCCGCGTCGCGGTAGAGCATCTTCAGGATCTCGACCCGCTGCTGCATCCCCACCGAGATGTCGTCGATGCGGGCCTCCGGGTCGACGTCCAGCCCGTAGGTGGCCGAGAGGGCTCCGCACGCGCTCCGCGGCCCTGCGCCGGTCCAGCACCGGGCCGGCGGTGGGCTCGCGGCCGAGCACGATGTTCTCGGCCACGGTGAATCCCGGCACCAGCTTGAAGTGCTGGTGGACCATGCCGATGCCGAGTGCGGTGGCGACGTTGGGATCGGAGATCCGGACCTCCCGGCCGCGGATCCGGATGGAGCCGGAGTCCGGCGGCAGGAGCCCGAAGAGGATGCTCATCAGCGTCGACTTGCCGGCGCCGTTCTCCCCGAGCAGCGCGTGGATCGAGCCCTGCTCGACGCGCAGCGTGACGCCGTCGTTGGCGAGCACGCCCGGGAAGGACTTGCGGATCTCGAGCAGCTCGATGACGTGGGCCACGGTGGCGGAGCCGAAGGGCGGCTACTTCCTGGCCGGGACCTCCGAGACCTGGATTGCCCCGGAGGCGATCTTGGCCTCGAACCCGGCCACCTGCGCCAGGATCTCGGTCGGGACGTTCGGGTTCCTGGCGGGCAGGCCCACGCCCTTGTTCCTGAGGGCGAAGGTGAGCACCTGGCCGCCGGGGAAGTTCCCGTCCCTCGTCATGGCCGCGACGTCGTGGGCGGCCACGTCGACCCGCTTCATCATGCTGGTGAGGACCGCGGACTTGCCGCCGGCGTAGATGCCGTCGGCATACTGGTCCTTGTCCACCCCGATGGCCCAGCGGACCTCCCTGCGCTGGGTGCGCTCCTTGGCCTCCTTGATGACGCCGTTCCCGGTCCCGCCGGCCGCATGGAAGATGACGTACGCGCCGGCGCCGAACTGCTTGGCGGCCAGGGCCTGTCCCTTGCCCGGGTTGCCGAACTCCCCCGCGTAGTCGACCAGGATCTTGCACTCCGGGTACACGGCCTTCACGCCCTGCTCGAACCCGGCCTGGAACTTCTCGATGAGCGGGAACTGCATCCCGCCCACGAAGCCGACCGTGTCCTGCTTCTCGGCCTTGGCCTTGAGGCCGGCCACCACCCCCACCAGGAACGAGCCCTCCTGCTCGGCGAAGACGGCGTCGGCCACGTTGGGCAGGAGCTTGCCGGTCTTGTCCTTGGCCACCGAGTCGATGAGCAGGAACTTCTGCTGCGGGTAGCGGGAGGCCACCTCGATCATGGCGTTGGTGAACAGGAACCCGGGCGCGACGATCAGGTCCAGCTTCTCGTCGGCGAAGGTGCTCAGGTTCGGGACGTAGTCCGCCTCGGCGGTGGACTGGAGGTACTTGTAGTCCTTGCCCTGCTTGCCGCCGGTCTCCTTCCCGTACTGCTTGATCCCTTCCCAGGTGCCCTGGTTGAAGGACTTGTCGTCGATCCCGCCGATGTCCGTCACCATTCCCACGCGGATGGAGTTGGCGGCCGAAGCCGGGGCGGCCGCCAGCAGCAGCCAGGCCAGGACGATGTGGTTCATGGTGAGGGCTCTCCTCGAAGCGCCGCGATGGAAAGGGGAACGCAAGCCGGATTGTTGCCCTTTTCCCCCGGTCGGTACAACTGGCAAGCGACCCGCAGCGAGCGCCGGGCGGTGCATTCCGGCAGGCGCCGGCAGGGTGGTTGACCCCTGCATGGAATCGCAGCGAGGATCGGGCGTCGCAGGCTCTCCACAGGATGCCTCATGCGCGCCGCCCGGTTCCATCGCCTCGTCGGGTTGCTGGTGGCCGCCGCGGCCGCCGCTCCTGCGGGGCCGGTCCGGGCCGACACCCCGGCCCGGCAGCCGCCCTTCCGCATCCTGCACGTGATGAGCTATCACTCACCGTGGAGGTGGACGGACGGGCAGCTGGAGGGCTTCCGCGAGGGGCTGGGCGACGTGCCGGTGGAGATGCGGGTCTTCCAGATGGACACCAAGCGCAACAGCACGCCGGCCGCCATGGAGCGCGCCGGGCGGGAGGCGCAGGGCATCATCCAGCAGTGGAAGCCGGACCTGGTCTACACCAGCGACGACGACGCCCAGGAGTACGTGACCCGCCACTACCTGAACCAGGATCTCCCGTTCGTGTTCAGCAGCGTCAACAAGGACCCGGCCCTCTACGGGTTCACGGGCAGCCGCAACGTCACCGGCGTGGTCGAGCAGGAGCACTTCCTGGAATCGGTCCAGCTCCTGCGCAAGCTGGCGCCGGGGGTTCGCCGGATGGCGGTGGTGTTCGACGACGCCGACATGTGGCGCCCGGTCGAGGAGCGGATGCGTGCCGCGGCGCGCGTGCTGCCCGAGGTGCACATCGGACCGTGGGACAGCCTGCGCACCTTCGAGGAGTACCAGCGAAAGATCCGGGAGTACGGCTCGACGGTGGATGCCGTCGCGCTCATCGGGGTGTTCGGGTTCCAGGATGCCGCCGGCAGGAACGTGTCCTACCAGGAGGTGCTGCGCTGGCCCGCGGAGAACAGCAGCCTCCCGGACCTGAGCTTCTGGATCGACCGGGTCCACTACGGGACCCTGTGCGCGGTGACCGTCTCGGAGCGCGAGCAGGGCCTGGCGGCGGGGCGCATCGCGCGCGGCATCCTGGTGGATCGCAAGCCGCCTTCCGCCTTTCCCATCCAGACGACCGGGAAGGGATTGTCCGTCATCAACCTGGCGCGCAGCCGCAAGCTGGGGCTGATGCCCAGCTCCGGCGTGCTGCTGTCGGCCGAGGTGACCACGGGATACGACTGGGACGTGAAGTGAAACCGGTGGGCCTCAAGGCCAGGATCGCGCTCATCGTCACGGGGACGATGCTGGTGGCGCTGCTCTGCATGGCGGCGCTGAGCGCCGTTCTCTTCGCCCGCGAGGTCAGCGCGGCGATGCAGTCGAGGTCGCTGGCGGTCGGCACCAGCCTCAAGGTCCAGCTGGAGCGGCTCCTGCAGCTGGGGCTGTCGCTGGAGGACCTGATCGGCTTCGAGGAGCAGTGCCAGGAGGTGGTGCAGGCGTACGGAGGGATCGAGCAGGCGCTGGTGGTGGCGCCGGACGGGACCATCCTCTTCCACAGCCAGCCCGGCAGGAAGGGCCAGCGGCTGGACGCCCCCCAGCTGCTGGAGGCGGTGCGGAGCCGCAACGCCGGGGTGATCGCCTACGAGGGCGCGGGAGGGCGCAACGAGTACGGAGCGTCCGTCCCGGTCATCGACGTACGCGGCGCGCACCAGGCCTCGGTGGTGGTGGTGTTCCCGGCCGCGGTGATCACCGGCAAGGCGCTGCGCATCGCCGTCACCAACCTGGCGGTGGGGCTCCTGTTCCTGGTGCTGGGGGCGACGGGGCTGGCCGCGGTGCTCTCGGCCCAGGTGACCCGTCCGCTCTCCCGGCTCATCCAGGCGCTCCAGGACCTGCGGCGCGGGAGGGACCTGTCGCGCCCGGTGGCCGTTCCGGCCCAGGGCGACATGAGACGGCTGGCCGAGACCTTCAACGGCCTGCTCCAGGATCTCCAGCAGACCACGGTGTCCAAGGCGGAGCTGGAGGAGGCCTTGCGCGTTCTGGCCCGCGCCGAGGATCGATTCCGGCGCCTGGTGGTGTCCTCTCCCAGCGCCATCTTCGTGGACTGCGCCGACCAGCTGGTCTTCGCCAACCCGACCGGCCTCCGACTCCTCGGGGCCAGGGGCCAGGAGGAGCTTCGCCGCCTTCCCTTCATGGACTTCGTGCACCCCGACTCGCGGCGGACGCTGCGGGATCACTTCCGGTCGCTGGGCGAGGGGGCGGAGGTGTTCCAGGCCCGCGACGTGAAGCTGGTGCGGCGCGACGGGGCCGTCCTCCAGGTCGAGGTGACGGGGATCGCCCTCGACTACGACGGCACGCCGGCGGTGCAGCTGGTGGTCCACGACGTCACCGAGCGCTGGGCCATGCAGGCGCAGCTGGTGACCGCCGGCCGCCTGGCCGCGGTCGGCACCATGGCCCGGGGGGTGGCGCACGAGATCAACAACCCGCTCACCTACGTGCTGAGCGGGCTGCAGTTCGTGGCCGAGGACCTGAAGGACCTCGGGCAGCACCTTCCCCCCGATCGCCTGGCGGAGCTCGAGGCCGCCATCGCCGACGCGCGCCGTGGAGCGGATCAGGTCCGCTACATCGTGAGCGATCTCCAGGCGTACTCGCGCGACCGGGATCGCCTGGAGGCGGTGCAGCTGGAGCACGCGCTCGATCTGGCGGCCAGCATGGCCAGCAACCACGTGCGCGACCGGGCCCGGCTCATCAAGGACTACGGCGGGATCCCCCCGGTGTGGGCCAACGAGGCACGCCTGGGACAGGTCTTCCTCAACCTGCTCGTGAACGCGGCGCAGGCCATCCCCGAGGGCCGGCCGGACCAGAACACCATCCGCGTCTCCGCCCGCGTCCAGGATGGCAGTGCGCTGGTGGAGGTGAAGGACAGCGGCTGCGGGATCCCGCTGCAGATCCGGGAGCGCATCTTCGATCCCTTCTTCACCACCAAGGCGGTGGGGGAGGGGATCGGGCTCGGCCTCTTCATCGCCGACGGCATCGTGAAGGGGATGGGGGGCCAGATCCGGTTCGACAGCGAGCAGGGCAAGGGGAGCACGTTCTTCGTCACCCTTCCGCTCGCCTCCCGGGTGTCACCGGCGCTGCAGGACGGGGAAGTGCAGCCTCCCTGAGGGTGGGCCCGGGCGCCCCGGCCGCTTCTTTGCGTCGCGACGAGGGTGGCGGTACGACTTCCACGATGCTCACTCCCGGGGCGCCCGTCCTTCGCCAGGCAAGCGTGGAGCGGCTCGACCGCGAGGCCTTCGACGTCCTGGTGCTGGGCGGGGGGATCAACGGCGCCGTGTCGGCGGCCGCCCTGTCGGCGCGCGGCGCGCGGGTGGCGCTGGTGGAGCGCGGCGACTTCGCCTCCTCGACCTCCCAGGAGTCGTCCAACCTGGTCTGGGGCGGCATCAAATATCTAGAGTCCTACGAGATCGGGCTGGTGTGGAAGCTGTGCCACGCCCGCAACCGGCTCCTCCGGACCCATCCCAGCTCGGTGCGGGAGATCCGCTTCTACACGGTCCACTCGCGGGGCTTCCGGCACGGGCTGTGGAAGCTGGCGCTCGGGACCTGGCTCTACTGGGCGCTGGGTGGGTGCTTCACCCGCCCGCCGCGCCTGCTCACCCGGCGCCGGATGGCGCTGGAGGAGCCGCTGCTGGCGCTGGAGGAGCTCGACGGCGGCATCGAGTACTCGGACGCCTACCTGCCCGACAACGACGCGCGCTTCGTGTGGGGCTTCGTGCGCTCGGCGCTGGAGGCCGGCTGCGCGGCGACCAACTACGTTGAGGCGCTCGGGTCGGAGCGCCAGGGGGACGGCTGGGTCACCCGGGCCCGCGATCGCGCCTCGGACCGCGAGCTGACCATCCGCTCGCGCCTGCTGCTCAACGCCTGCGGTCCGCACGCCGACCAGGTGAACGCGCGCGACGGGGTCGCCACCGCGCACCATCACGTGCTCTCCAAGGGCATCCATCTGATCGTGGACCGGCTGGCCGGCCCGGAGCGGGTGCTGACCTTCTTCGCGGACGACGGCCGGCTGTTCTTCGCCATCCCCATGGGGCCGAAGACCTGCATCGGCACCACCGACACCCCGGTGGAACGGCCCGAGGTCGAGGTCACGGCCGAGGACCGGCGCTTCGTGCTGGACAACATCAACCGGCGGCTGCGCCTGGCGCGCCCCCTGACCGAGGGGGACGTCATCGCCGAGCGCTGCGGGGTGCGCCCGCTGGCGGTCGATCGCGCCGGCGGGCCGGTGCGGGACTGGGTCCAGCTCTCGCGCCGCCACGTCATCGAGGTCGACGCAGGGCGGGGACACCTGACCATCTTCGGCGGCAAGCTCACCGACTGCCTCAACGTGGGCGAGCAGATCTGCCGTCACGTCGGCAGGCTGGGGGTGGCGCTCCCGGCGGGGCGGAGGTGGTACGGCGAGCCGCCGTCGGCGGTCCGCGAGGAGTACCAGGCGCGGGCGCGGGCCCTGCGGGTCGACGAACTGAGCCCGGACGCCCCCGAGCCGCTCTCGGTGCGGCTGTGGCGGCGCCACGGCGCCGGTGCGGCGGCCATCCTGGAGGCCATGGCCCGCGACCCGCGCGCCCAGGTGGTGATGCCCGGCGCCGGGCTGGTGCGCGCCGAGCTGGAGCGGATGGCGGAGCGCGAGATGGTGGTGCGGCTGGAGGACTTCCTGCGGCGGCGCACCTCGATCGCGCTGGTGGTCCGGGGCGAGGACCTGCGGCGCGATCCGGGCCTGCGCGAGGCCGGGCGCATCCTGTTCGGCGCGGCCGCGGACGCGAAGCTGGCGGAGTACTTCGCCGAGGGCGCGGCGCGCGCCACCCGCTGAACGGAATCCGCGAGGGCCTCTTGACTGGGCCGGGCCCGCGAGTATCCTGCAAATGAGACTGACTCTCGATTTCAACACAGGCCAGCCGGAGCGCTCGCACCCCGATGCCGGGACCCACCATCGATCTGCCTCGACGGCCACGCCCCGTCATCCCCCTCCGCTTCACCCTGGCCTGCTTTCTCGCCCTGGCGGGGATGGCGTCGCCCCGGGCCGCACGGGCCGAGGATCAACCCGCCGCCGGCCCGGCCACCGTCCTCTCCAGCTACGGGGAGGTGAACTTCAACCGCCCCCGCAGCGCGCGCCAGGCCCAGGCCGACCTGCGCCGCTTCGTGCTCGGGCTCGAGCACCGCTTCGACGAGCAGACCCGCATGGCAGCCGAGGTGGAGGTGGAGCACGCGGTCTCCTCGGCCGACGACCCGGGGGAGGTCGAGATCGAGCAGGCGTACGTGGAGCGGGCGTTCGGCTCCGCCTGGAGTGGGCGGGCCGGGCTGTTCCTCGTCCCGCTCGGGCTGCTCAACGAGAACCACGAGCCCACCGCCTACTACGGCGTGGAGCGCAACTTCGTCGAGACCGCCATCATCCCCACCACCTGGCGAGAGGGGGGGCTGCAGGCCACCGTCCGCTTCGGCCCGGGGATCGCGCTGCAGGGTGGCCTGACGACCGGCTTCGACCTGAACAAGTGGGACGCGGCCTCGGCCCAGGGCCGCGACTCGCCCCTCGGGTCCGTGCACCAGGAGCTGGCGCTGGCCCGGGCCCGGGATCCGGCGGGTCACCTGGCCCTGGACTGGCGCGGCGTCCCGGGTCTCCGGATCGGCGCCGCCGGCTTCGCCGGCAACGGAAGCCAGGGCCAGCCCGGGAAGCCGAGAGCGCTGGTCGCGATCTGGGACGTCCACGCCCGCTGGACGCCGGGCCGCTTCGACCTCGCGGCGCTGTACGCCCGCGGCACCATCGGCGACACGGCGACGCTGAATGCGCCGCTGGTGGGCCAGGCGACGCTCCTCCCGGCCGCGTTCGACGGTTGGTACGTGCAGGCGGCGGCCCGCGCCTGGTCGTCCGGCGATCTGGTGCTCTCGCCCTTCGCCCGCTACGAGCGCTTCGACACCGGCCGGAGCTACGCCGACCTGGGCCCGGGGCTCACCCCCGCGCCGCTTCCGGCGCAGGACGTCCTCACCGCCGGCGCGAACTTCACGCTGGCCAGGGGAGAGGTGGTGCTCAAGGCGGACGTGCAGAGCTTCCCGCAGGACCATCACCGCGACCGGCTCGACCTGGGCCTGGGGTGGAGCTTCTGATGGCCTGGCGGCGCATGCGGGGGATCACCTGGTCCCTGATGGCGCCGGCGGCGGTGATCTCCGCGCCCGCGCCGGCCTTCGCGGTCGACTACCTGACCGCCGAGCAGGCCCAGGCGAAGATGTTCCCCGGCGCGGCCTTCGAGGTCCGCCAGGTGGCGCTCACCCCCGAGCTGCAATCCGCGCTGGCGCGCCGGCTGGGTGCGCCGCTGCACCGGACCGGCTGGAGCCTGCGGCTGGCCCGGGGCGGCGCCGGGCTCCTGGGCGTGGTGGTGGTCGACGACGTCATCGGCAAGTTCGAGCGCATCACCTACGCCGTCGGGGTCGGGCCGGACGCGGTCATCCGCGACGTGGAGATCCTCTCCTACCGCGAGAGCCACGGGCAGGAGATCCTGCTCCCCGCCTGGCGGCGGCAGTTCGTGGGCAAGAGCGCGGCCGCGCCCATCGAGGTGGGGAAGGACATCGCCAGCATCAGCGGGGCGACGCTCTCCTGCACCCATGTGACCGAGGGTGTGCGGCGCATCGCGGCGCTGGTCGAGGCGCTGCGGGCCGCGGGGGAGCTGCGGTGAGGTCCGCGCTCCGAAGGGCCCGACCGGCCATGGGAACGCTGGTCGAGCTGGGCATGCTGTTGCCGGGGGCGGATGCCCGGCTGCCGCCGCCCTGGGCCGAGCGCGCGCTCGAGGCGGGGTGGCGGGCGCTGGCCGCGGTCGAGCAGGCCCTGTCCGCCTTCCTTCCCGGCTCGGACGTGTCCCGCTTCAACGGCGCACCGGCCGGCGCCCGCCTGCCAGTGTGCGCCGACGCGGCCGCGGTCCTGCGCACCGCCCGCCGGCTGCAGCGCCGGAGCGGCGGGCTCGTGGACGTGACCCTGGGGAGCGGCCCCGGCGACTGGTCGCTCTCGGCGCGGGGCCGGGTGATCCTGCTGCGCAAGCACACCGGTTCGGTGCGGATGGACCTGGGAGGGATCGCGAAGGGGTACGCGGTGGACCGGGCGCTGGGGGCCATGGTCGCCGCCGCGGCGCGGGCGGGCCGGCGGCCCGGGTGCTGGGTGAACGCGGGCGGAGATCTGCGGACGCGCGGGGCGCCGCTGGAGGTGCGCCTGCGCGACGAGCGCGGCGGCGGCGCCCGCCCGTGGCTGGCGCTGCGCCTCGGCGCCGTGGCCACCAGCGACTTCGCCCCCGCCGCGCGCGCCCGGCTGGCCGGCGGCGCGCCGCGGGCCCGGCACGTGAGCGTGCTCTCGCCGCGGTGCATGTGGAGCGACGCCCTCACCAAGGTGGTGGCGCGGTCGGGGCGGCGCGATCATCCGCTGCTGGCCGCGCTGCGGGCCCGGGCGTTCGTCCACCAGGGGGCAGGCTGATGCAGGAGCGCCGCCGCCCGTCGAATCCCATCGGCACCTGGCAGCGCCGCGTGCTGCTGGCCTCGGCCTGGTCGCTGCTCCTGTCGGGCGTCGCCTGGCTGCCCATTCACCACCTGTGGGGCGCCGGCGCCGGCGAGCTCCCCAGCCCGCTCGAGCCCTGGCTCATGCGCTGGCACGGCCTGGCGGTCCTCACCGGCCTGTTCGCGCTGGGCCTGGTCTCCGCCGGCCACGTCCCGCGGGGCTGGCGCGCGCGGCGCCAGCGCGCCAGCGGGCTCGTCCTGTGCATCCTGTGGGGGCTGCTGGCGCTGAGCGGGTACGGGCTGTCGTACCTCGTGTCCGAGCGGTGGCGAGGCGCGCTCGGGTGGGCGCACGCCGGGGCGGGGATGCTGGCGTTCGCGGTGGGAGCGCTCCACGCGCGCCCGATCCGCTGGCCGTCGCTGGCGGCCCGCGAGCGCCGCGGCAGCGATCCGGTGTGATCGCCCGGGCCCAGGGTCGACGGACGCAAGGGTGGCGCCGGGGCCCGAGGCCAACTAGGCTCGGACCGGCGGCCGCCCCGGCGCCGAGGATCGGGGAACGTGAACGCGCATGCCTTCCTGCAGGCGCTGGTGGTGGTCCTGGGCGTCGCCGCCCTGACCACGGTCGTGTTCCAGCGCCTCCGGCAGCCGGTGGTGCTCGGCTACATCCTGGCAGGCCTGATCGTAGGCCCGTACCTGCCCATCCCGCTGGTCGCGGACCGACAGGTGGTGCTGACCCTCTCCGAGCTGGGCGTCATCCTGCTCATGTTCGCCCTGGGGCTCGAGTTCAGCCCTCGGAAGCTGATGCGGGTCGGCCCCACCGCGGGCGTCACCGCCGTCATCCAGTCGAGCCTCATGGTCTGGCTCGGGTTCTGGGCGGGGCGGGCGCTGGGCTGGACCGTGCTCGAGAGCATCTTCGCCGGCGCCATGGTGGCGATGTCGAGCACGACCATCATCGCCAAGGCGTTCGACGAGCTCCGGGTGCGGGGCCCGCTGCGCGACCTGGTCGTCGGGGTCCTCCTGGTCGAGGACGTCTTCGCCATCGTGTTCATGGCGGTGTTGACGGCGGTGGCGACCGGCATCGGGGTCTCACCGGGCGAGGTCGGGGCGACGCTCGCGCGGCTGGGGGTGTTCCTGGCGGGGCTCCTGGTGGTGGGCATGCTGGTCGTGCCGCGCCTGATCCGGTACGTGCGGCGGTTGAACCGGCCGGAGACGCTTCTCGTCGCCAGCCTGGGACTGTGCTTCGGGCTCTCCTACCTGGCGCTCGAGTTCGGGTACTCGGTGGCGCTGGGTGCCTTCATCGCCGGATCGCTGGTGGCGGAGTCCGGGGAGGCGCACGAGGTCGAGGCCCTGGTCCGGCCGGTGCGCGACCTGTTCGCGGCCATCTTCTTCGTGTCGGTGGGGATGCTCATCGACCCCGGGCTCATCGCGCAGCACTGGGTCGCCGTCGTGGCGCTGGTGGCGCTGGTGGTGCTGGGCAAGTCGGTGGCGGTGGGCCTGGGGGCGTTCCTCACGGCCAACGGCGTTCGCACCTCGGTGCAGGCGGGGATGAGCCTGGCCCAGATCGGGGAGTTCTCGTTCATCCTGGCCTCCCTGGGCATCTCCCTGGGAGCCATCCGCGAGTTCCTTTACCCGGTGGTCGTGGCCGTGTCCGCCATCACCACCCTGACCACGCCCTGGGCCATCCAGGCGTCCGGTTCGGCCGCGGCCTGGGTCGACCGCAAGCTGCCCAGGCGGCTGCAGACGGCGGCCTCGCTCTACGGCTCCTGGGTCGACCAGCTCCGGGCGACCCCCGTGCCGCGCACCCTGGGCGCGCGGATCCGGCGCATCGTGCGGGCGCTGGTGGTCGACGCGGCCGCGGTGTGCGGGCTGGCCATCGGCGCCTCGCTGGCCCTCGAGCCGGCCTCGCGCTGGCTCTCGGGCGCGGCGGGAATCGGCGCGGGCTGGGCGCGGGCGGCGGTGGTGACCGCGGCGGCGCTCCTGGCGGTTCCATTCGCGATCGGGCTGGTGGCCAACGCCCGCCGGCTGGGCCTGGCCATGGCCTCGGCCGCGCTCCCCGAGGTGGCGGCGGAATCGGCCCGATCTGGCCGCGGCGCCGCGGCGAGCGCTGCTCGCTCTCCTGCAGCTGGGCGCGGCCGTGCTGGTGCTGGTGCCCATCGTGGCGCTGACGCAGCCGTTCGTCCCGGGCCCGCTCGGCGCGGCCCTCCTGGCCGTGACGGTGCTGGCGCTGGCCATCGTCTTCTGGCGCAGCGCCGCGGACCTCCAGGGGCACGTGCGAGCCGGGGCGCAGGTCATCGTGGAGGCGCTGGGGAGGCAGGGTACGCCGGAGGGGACGGCCTCCCCCGACGTCCTGGCCGGCGTCCGGGCCATGTTTCCCGGTGTGGGCGAGCCGGTGGCGGTGCGGCTCCCCGAGGGGAGCCCGGCGGTGGGACGGACGCTGGCCGCCCTCGAGGTGCGGGGCAAGACCGGCGCCATGGTGCTGGCCATCTGGCGCCGCGATGGCTCGGTGGTCGTCCCCAGCGCCACCGAGTCGCTGCGCGGCGGCGATCTCCTGGCCCTGGCGGGCGCGCACGAGGCGGTCGAGTCGGCGCGCGAGCTGCTCGGGGCAGAGCTGGCGCAGCGCGCTCCCCGCGCCGAGGCGATCTAGAAGTCCTTCAGGTCCGACGGGTCGTCCATGGGGAAGACCCGGTCGGCCTCCCGGAGCGACGCGGCGGGCGCGGTCGGCAGGGTCGGCGGGGCGGGGGGCCGCGCCGGGGAGGGCGCCGCCCGGGCGTCCAGGGCCGCGGCCGCGTTCCGCGGCGCGGGCGCGGCGGCTGGCGCGGGGAGGCGGGCCGGGGTGGCGCTCCGCGCCCCGGGGCGCTCCAGCTGGAAGGCCCCCACCATCGAGGCCAGCTCCTCGGCCTGCCCGGACAGCTCGCTGGCGGCCGAGGAGGACTGCTCGGCGCTGGCGGCGTTCTGCTGGATGACCCGGTCCATCTCGCCCACCGCGCGGTTCACCTGGTCGATGCCGGTGGACTGCTCGCGGGCGCCGGCGGCGATCTCGGAGATGATGTCGGTGACCTTGGAGATCGCCCCGGCGATCTCGGCCAGCTTGCCCGCGACCTGCTTGGCGGTCACCTCGCCCTCGCCGGCTTCCTTCACCGACTGGCGGATGAGCTCCTCGGTCTTCATGGCCGCCTCCTTGGCGCGCAGCGCCAGGGACCGGACCTCCTCGGCCACCACCGCGAAGCCGCGGCCCGCCTCGCCGGCGCGGGCCGCCTCGACGGCGGCGTTCAGGGCCAGCAGGTTGGTCTGGAAGGCGATGTCGTTGATGTCGCGGATGATCTGCGAGGTGCCCTCGGCCGAGGCCTTGATCCGCGACATGGCGGTCTGCATCTGCTCGACCGCGGCCGTTCCCTGGCCGGCGGCGCCCCGCGCCGCCTCGGCCAGGTGGTTGGCCTGCTGGGCGTTGTCGGCCGACTGCCGGGTCATGCTGGCCACCGTCTCGATCGAGGAGGAGGTCTGCTCGAGGGAGGCCGCCTGCTGGGAGGCGCCCGAGGCCACCGCCTGCGACGAGGCGGCGATCTGGCTGGCGGCGGAGGACACCTGCTCGACCGCGCCCGACACCTGCGCCAGCGCATGGTGCAGCGCCTCGGCGGCCGCGTTCACCGACTCCTTGATGCGGGCGTGGTCGCCGCCGTAGCTGCTGGTGACGCGCGCGCGCAGGTTGCGCCGCGCCAGCTCGTCCAGCACCCGGCTTGCCTCCGCCACCGGGGCCAGGACCGCGTCGAGCGTGTGGTTGATGCCCTCGGCCACCTTGCGGAACTCGCCCGGGTGGGCCTTCCCGTCGATGCGCTCGGAGAGACGCCCGGCCACCGCCGCCTCGGCCACCCGGGTGGCGTCGCGCACCAGCGCCGAGATGGAGTCGCGCACGCGCCCGATGGCCTGGGCGAACAGGGTCAGCTGCTTCCGCCGATCCTCGGTGTGCGCGTCGCCCTGGGCGATCGCGATGTCGATGGCCAGGCTCCCGGCCCCCAGCTGCTCGAGGGCCCGCGCCAGCTTCGACATCTCGCTGACGGAGTACTCGGCGATGCGCGCCAGGACGGTCTGGTCGTGCCCGATCTCGAGGCGCCCGGCGGCCTCGCCCGAGGCAGCCTTGATCTCGGCGGCCTCGATGGCGAGCGCCCGGCCGCGCCGGCGGGCCGCAGCGGTGAGCCGATCCTTCTCGCCCGGCTTGCCCAGGACGCTCGCCCGCCGCAGGTCGAGCAGCTGCTCGGCGCTGGCGTTCAGGAAGGTGGTCCGCCCCTCGCCATCGCTGGCGGAGAGGGGCAGGGGGACGGCGTCCAGGATCTGCTCCAGCGACTGCGCCCGCCGCACCAGCTGCGCGACGGAACCCTGCTGCGCCCGGAGCACCTCCTGGAAGCGGCCGGCGTGCCTGCCCTCGGGGATGGCATCTTCCGTCCGGCCCTGGCGGGCGGCGGCGGAGAGCGACTGCAGGTCGTCGAGCATCCTGCCGGACTGCGACAGCACCGCGTTCAGCGCCTCCCGGGCGCGGCCCAGCTCGCCGGCCTCCCGGTCGGAGGCGGCCGGAGGGATCTCGCCGCGCGACAGGGCCGAGAGCTTCTCGGAGGTGCCCCGCACCGAGCGCGACAGCCGCTCCAGCGCGCCGCCGGCGAGCTCGAAGGGGACGCGCAGGTCGGGCGCGAGCCGGTCCAGCTCGAAGCGGACGTCGAGCTTGCCCCCCGCCACCGCCTCGGCCACGCGCTCGGCCTCGCCGGCCGCCGCCTTCAGCGAGCGGCCGACCGACGCGGTCACTGCGGCTCCGGCGGCGCCGACCAGGATCGCCGCCAGCGCGATCGCCCCGGCGGCCCAGCCCGGCGCCTGCCTGGCGGCGGAGAGGGCGCCGAGCGCGCCGAGGACGAGCGCCACCGAGACTGCGATTGCGAAGCCGATCCAGATCCTGGCCACCGTGCCGAGACGGTTCATGAGGGGCGGGTGGAGCAGCGCGCATGCCAGATCCAGACGTCCGCCGTCCCCGCCCACCCGCGCTCCGAGGCGCCGGGCCGCCAGGCCGTAACCCGTGGAGCTAGCAAGAGATTCATGCCAGATGAACCACGTCTCCGGCGCCGAGCGGGGCAGGCTGCACCCCGGGTTCGCCCGGCCCCTGGGTGCGACGGTGGAACGGCCGGCGGCCAGGAGCCATCGTGGTGCAACAAATGTCTTGACAAACGTCACAGAGATGCGCGACCGTCTCCCCGGCTGGAAGCGAGGGTGGGTATCGTCGAGGCAGGGCGGGGCCGTTTCCACCGGGAGGAGAGGCACATGGATCTGCAGCTCGCCGGCAAGAACGCGGTGGTGACGGGCGGAGCGGGCGGCGTCGGAGCCGCCATCTGCACCCTCCTGGCCAGGGAGGGCGCGAACGTGGTGGTCTCGGACATCGCCCTGGAGCGCGCCCAGGAGGTGGCCGAGGCGTGCCGCGCCACAGGCGTCCGCGCCCACGCCCTCCGCACCGACCTGACCGTCCCGGCCGAATGCGCCGCGCTGGTGGACCGGACCGCGGAGCTCCTGGGGAGCGCCGACATCCTGGTGAACAATGCCGGCCTCTGGCCCACCCACCTCGTCACCGACATCCCGCTCGACGAGTGGCGGCGCACCTTCGACATCAACCTCACGGCGGTGTTCCTGGCCAGCCAGCGCTTCGTGGCCTTGAACCTGGCGCAGGGGCGCAAGGGCAAGATCCTGAACGTCACCTCCCAGGCCGCCTTCAACGGCTCCACCACCGGCCACGCACACTACGCGGCGGCCAAGAGCGGGGTCGTGACCTTCACCCTCTCGCTCTCGCGCGAGGTGGCGGCCAGGGGCATCAACGTGAACGCGCTGGCGCTGGGGATGGTGGAGACGGGCATGAACCGGGACGTGCTCGCCACCAACCGGGAGTACTACGAGAAGCGGATCCAGATCGGCCGCATCGCCAGGCCCGAGGAGGTGGCGCGCCTGGCGGTGTTCCTGGTGTCGGGCGCGGCCGACTACTTCACCGGCGCCACCTACGACGCCACCGGCGGGATGATCAGCCGGTAGGGAGAGAGGGACCATGAGGCTCGTCGGCATCGGCGACTTGTTCATCCCCCACGGCTACATCCGCGACGGGTTCGCGCCGGTGGCGGCCCTGGGCCACCAGGTGGAGACCTTCGACTGGCGCCTCTCCGGCTTCCAGGAGCTGCAGGAGATCAACCTGCTGGTGGAGAAGGGCGGCGCCTCCGCCTTCCGGCCGCCGCCCTACGTGTTCGATGCGGCCGCCAGGGCGGACATCCTGGTGACCCAGTTCTGCCCGATCCCGGCGGCGCTCCTGGACGCGGCGCCGGACCTCAAGGTGGTCGGCGTCCTGCGGGCGGGGGTGGAGAACGTGGACGTGGCCGCCGCCACCGCCCGCGGCATCCTGGTGGTCAACACACCCGGCCGCAACGCCGATGCGGTGGCGGACTTCACCGTGGGGATGCTGATCGCGGAGGCGCGCAACATCTGCCGCGGGCACCACGGGCTCAAGCACGGGCGCTGGCTGCGCGAGTACCCGAACTCCGGTCACATCCCCGACCTGCCCGGGAAGACGGTGGGCATCGTGGGCCTGGGCGAGATCGGGCGCAAGGTGGCCCGCCGGCTGGCCGGGTTCGACATGACCATCCTGGCCTACGATCCCTTCGTGAAGGTCGCCCCGGAGGGGATCCGGATGGTGGACCTGCCCACGCTCATGGCCGAGTCCGATTTCGTGACCGTCCACGCCCGCCTCACCCGGGAGACCGAGGGGCTCGTCTCCCGCGAGCTGATGGCGCGGATGAAGCCCACCGCCTACCTCATCAACACCTCCCGGTCGGCGCTGGTGGACGAGCGGGCGCTCACCGAGGCCCTGCGAGAGAAGCGCATCGCGGGGGCGGCCCTGGACGTCTTCGACAAGGAGCCGCCCGGGGAGGACTACCCGCTGGTCCGGCTCGAGAACGTGACCATCACGCCGCACATGGCGGGCGGGTCCAACGACGCGTTCTTCAAAAGCCCCAGGCTGCTGGCCGCCGAGCTGGCCAGGCTGCTGGGGGGCGGCGAGCCGCGGTCGGTGGTGAACCGCGACGCCCTGGCGCGGGCGCGGAGCCGGCTGGAGACCTAGGCCATGACCGCCGACCGCACCCTCTGCATCGACTGCGGTCTCACCGCCACCAAGGCGGCGGTGTTCGACGGCGCCGGCGTGCAGCTGGCCGAGGCCAGCGCGGCCACGCCGGTCCGGGTGGAGGGCGCGGCCAGCGAGATCGACATGGAGGAGCAGTGGGCGCTGGTGGCGCGCCTGGTCCGCGAGGCGCTCGACCGCGCGCGCGCCTCGGCGGGCCAGGGCTCGCTGGCGGGCGTGGGCGTCTCGGGCCACGGCGGCGGGTTCTACCCGGTCGACGCGGGCGGCCGGCCGGTCCGCGCCGCCATCACCTCGATGGATGCCCGGGCCGCGGCCGTGGTGGAGAGATGGGCGCGGGAGGGGCGCTCCCGGTACGCGGCCACGCGCCACCACCCCTGGGCCGGCCAGTCCCTTCCCCAGCTCCGCTGGCTGCGCGACGCGGCCCCGGCCGACTTCGAGCGGACCCGCTGGGTGCTGGGGGCCAAGGACTGGATCGTGCTCCGGCTCACCGGCCAGGTGTCGACCGACCGGACCGAGGCCAGCAACGACGCCCTGGCCGACCTGGGCAGCGGGAGCTACGACCCCGAGGTGCTCCGCGTCTTCGACCTGCCGGAGCTGGCGGGCAAGCTCCCCGTCGTGCACGAGAGCGCGCAGATCGTCGGGCAGGTGAGCGCGGCGGCCGCGTCCGCCACCGGCCTGGCCGCGGGGACGCCGGTGGTGGCCGGCATGTTCGACGTGATGGCCTGCGCGGTCGGCTCCGGGGCGCTCGACGATCGCTCGGCCTCGATCATCGCCGGGACCTGGAACATCAACACCGTCTTCGATGCGCGCCTGCTGGAGACACCACCTTCGGTGAAGACGTCGCTGGGCCCGGACGCCGGGCGCTACGCCTACGTGGAATCGAGCGCCACCTCGGCGGGCACCCTGGCCTGGTTCCTGGGCCGGATCGAGGAGCTGTGCGGCGCCGCGGCCGGCGGCCGCGACGCGCTCTACGCCCGGATCAACGCCGGCGTGGAGGCGCTCCCGCCCGGCGCCGGCGGGGTCACGTTCCTGCCCTTCATCCACCGCGCCCACATCGCCCCGGGGACCGACGCGGCCTTGGCCGGCCTGCGTGCCGATCACGGCGTGTTCCACATGCTCAGGGCCGTCTACGAGGGCGTGGCCTTCGCGCACCGCGCCCACCTCGAGGTGCTGGAGCAGGGCGGCCTGCGGCGGCCGCGGGCGGTGCTCTCGGGGGGCGCGGCCTCGAGCCCGCCCTGGTGCGCCATCTTCGCCGACGTGCTCGACCGGCCCGTCGAGACCAGCGACGCCTCGCAGGCGGGGGCGCGCGGCACGGCCATCGCGGTGGCCGTCGGCACCGGGCGCCACGCCTCGTATGCGGAGGCGGCGGCCGCCATGGTCAGGCCGGGCCGTCGCTACGCTCCCGACCCGGGGCGGGCCGTCCGGCAGCGCGAGGGGTATGCCCGATTCCGGGACGTGGCGGCGCGCCTCGGAGGAGACCTCACGCGGATCTGAGCTGGGCCCCAGGCTCGCCAGCCTGGGGCGGAGCTGGCTCGGAATCACGTTGACAAATGTCATAGAAGATGTCAGACCAGCATCACACGGAGGCGGACATGGGCACCATCGCAGCGGACCTCGGCGGCAGGACCTGCATCGTCACCGGCGCGGCGCGGAGCATCGGGCTCGCCATCGCCGAGGCGTACCGGGATGCCGGCGCGGTGGTCGGGATGCTCGACGTGAACCCGGAGGTGGTGCCGCAGGCCGAGCGGCTCGCCGCCGGCGGCGCCAGGGTCAGGGGCTACGTCGTCGACATCACCGACCAGGCCGCCGTCAAGGCCTGCTTCGCCAAGATGGCCGACGAGCTCGGCGACGCCTACGCCCTCGTCAACAACGCGGGCATCGTGGACCAGCGGCCCTTCGAGGAGACCACCCCGGAGCTGCTGGACCGGATGTTCCGGGTCAACGTGCACGGGACCGTCTACTGCACGCAGGCGGTCCTCCCCGCCATGAGGAAGCGGCGGGACGGGAAGATCGTGAACTTCTCGTCGAAGTCGGGGAAGACCGGCTCGGCGCTGATGGTGCCGTACTCCGCGGCCAAGGGCGCCATCATCGCGCTCACCCAGGCGCTGGCCTTCGAGGTGGCGGCCGACAACGTCAAGGTGAACTGCCTGTGCCCCGGCATCACCGACGCGACCGGCGTCTGGTCCTCGGTGAGCAAGGGCTACACCGAGAACCTCAAGATGGCGCGCGAGGAGGTGGTGAAGAAGTTCACCGCCAAGATCCCGCTGGGCCGGCTCACGGACATCCGCGACGTGGTCGACCTCGTGATGTTCCTCACCGCCGCGGGCGAGTACTGCACCGGGCAGGCCTTCAACGTCACCGGCGGCCGGGAGATGCACTGATGTGCGCCGCGGCCCGAGGCGGCGACCGCGTGGTCTACCGGGCGCCGAAGGACGTCGTCATCGAGCGCATGCCCGAGCCCCCTCCGCTCTCGGCCGGCCAGCTGCTGGTGCGGGTGGAGGCGTGCGCCATCTGCGGCACCGACATCAAGTCGTTCCACAAGGGGAACCCGCGCATCAAGCCGCCGCAGACCATGGGCCACGAGTTCGTGGGCACGGTCGAGGCGGCCGGGGAGGGCGCGGCCGGCCCGCGGCCGGGCGCGCGGGTGGTGATGGCCACCACCATCGGCTGCGGCGAGTGCCGGTACTGCAGGGCGGGCCGCTCCAACCTGTGCCGCAAGGCCGAGGCCATGGGCTTCCACCACCCCGGCGCCATGGCGCCGTGGGTGGTCATCCCGGAGCGGGCGGTCCGGCTCGGGCACCTGGTCGAGGTGGGCGACCTCGAGGCGGGGGTGGCGGCGCTCTCCGAGCCGCTCTCCTGCGTCGTGAACGGCCTCTCCCGCGTCCCCTGGGGCGAGATCCGCGACGTGCTGGTGCTGGGGCTCGGGCCGCTCGGCTTCCTGCACGCGCTGGCGGCGCGGGCCAAGGGCGCCAGGCGGGTGGTGTGCTCCGAGTTCCCGGGCGCCCGGGCCGACCTGGCCAGGGAGCTGGGGTTCGCGCAGGTGATCCCTCCCGCCGAGCTCGACGGCGCCTACCTCGAGCTCACCGGCGGGGAGGGCTTCGACCTGGTGGTGGTGACCGCCCCGCACAACCCGACCCAGGCCAAGTCGCCCATGTACGCGCGCAAGGGCGGCTACGTGTCCTTCTTCGCCAGCCTGGCCCAGGGGGACGAGATGCTGGCGGTGAACTCCCGGACCATCCACTACGGCGAGCTGTTCGTGTTCGGCACCTCGGACTCGACCCCGGCCCACGTGCGCGAGGCGGTGGCGCTGCTGCAGCGCGAGACCGCGACGTTCGCGCGGCTGGTGACGCACCGGCTGCCCAACCGCGAGTTCCACACCGCCATGGACGAGATCGCGGCCGGACGGGCCGTGAAGGTGGTCTTGACGCCCTGACCCGCGCCGGGCCCGTCCCGGACGCCCGAGGAGGAAGACATGGATTACGCCAGGTACATGGACCACACGGTGCTCAAGCCCGAGACGGTCCGCGAGACGGTGGCCCGGTTCTGCGACGAGGCGCGCCGGTACAAGTTCGCGGCGGTGTGCGTGAACCCCTGCTGGATCGCCTTCGCCAGGGAGCGGCTGCAGGGCAGCGGCGTCAAGGTGGCCACCGTGATCGGGTTCCCGCTCGGCGCCAACACCCCGGCCACCAAGGCCTTCGAGGCCCGCGACGCGGTGGCGGCGGGCGCGGACGAGGTCGACATGGTCATCAACATCGGCGCGCTCAAGGACCGCGACGACGACCTGGTGGCGCGCGACATCGCCGGCGTGGTCCTGGCGGCGGGCAAGGCGCCGGTGAAGGTGATCATCGAGACCAGCGCCCTCAGCGACGAGGAGAAGGAGCGGGCCTGCCGCCTCGCGGCCGGGGCCGGGGCCGCCTTCGTGAAGACCTCGACCGGCTTCGGCAAGGGCGGGGCCACACCCGAGGACGTGGCGCTGATGAAGCGGGTGGTGGGGCCGGGGGTGCAGGTGAAGGCCTCCACCGGGGTGAAGACCCGCGAGGACGCCGACCGACTCATCGCCGCCGGCGCCACCCGGCTCGGGACCAGCTCCGGTCCGGCCATCGTGGACGCCGCCGGCCAGCGGCCGCGCGCCTGACCGGGAGGGAAAGGGATCGAGAACGGAAGCAGGGACGTGAGGACGAAGCGAAGGAGCTGCGAATCGACTCGAAGAGGAGGGCTGGAGATGATGAAGAAGGTACTGCTCGGATTGGTCGCCGTTGCGCTGCTCACCCCCCAGGCGTTCGCCAAGGACAAGCCCACGAAGATCGCCTTCTTCGTGTCCGACCTCGGCAACGTCTTCCACCAGGCTCAGTACGCCGAGGCCAAGAAGTACGCCAAGGACAAGTACGGCGCCGAGGTGTTCGCGTTCGACGGCAAGTCGGACAGCGCCACCATGACCGCCAACATCGACCAGATCGTCGCCCAGGGCATGAACGCGGCCACGCTGCACATCTGGGACGCCGAGGCCGCCCGGCCGGGCGTGCTGGCCGCCCTGAAGAAGAACGTGGTCATGACCGCGTTCTTCAGCCCCATCGCCGACACGGGGATCCCGACCGCCCGCAGCGACGAGGCCAGCGTCTCGTTCGAGATGGGCGCCCAGATGGCCAAGCAGTGGAAGGCCGCCAACCCCGACAAGCCCATCGTCATGGTCCAGCTGGGCTGGCCCAACCACACCGAGGTCAGCTCGGGCCGCACCGCCCCCTTCGCCAAGGGCGTGCTCTCGGTGGACCCGACCGCCAAGAACCTGGGCTGCCAGGACGCCAGCAAGGGTCCCGACGCGGCCAAGCAGATCATCCTCGACCTCGTCACCCAGCACCCCGAGGTCAACCTGATCTACTCCGAGGCCTCGAACCTCACCGTCGGCACCATGGCCGCCCTGACGCAGGCCGGGCGCGGCGTCTTCAAGAACGGCAAGCCGGTGACCGAGATCGTGGCCAGCGTCGACTTCGACGAGGTCGAGTACAAGAGCCTGTACGATCCGAACAGCTCGCTGAAGCTGTCCATGGGCCTCCCGCCCAAGGAGACCGCCCGCGGCCGGATCGACCTGATCATGGACATCCAGAAGGGCAAGGTGGCCCGGACCGCGCAGCCCGGGAAGGAGTTCTTCTACAAGGCCTACACCATCTCCTACTGGACCATGAAGAAGCCCGACGCCGCCGCCTGGCTCAAGGACCAGTTCGGCGCGAACGTGATGTGAGCGGTGGCCGCGCGGAGCCGCCCGGCGTCGAGCCGGGCGGCCCCGGGCGCAGGGACGTCAGCTGAGGACGGAGCGGAGGACGCCATGGAAGGCACCGACAACGTCCTGGAGATCCGCGGGCTGGTGAAGGACTTCGCCAGCGTGCGCGCCGTGAACGACGTCAGCTTCGACGTCCGCCGCAACACGGTCCACTGCCTGGTGGGCGAGAACGGCGCCGGCAAGTCCACCCTCATCAAGATCCTGACCGGCGCGCTGGCCCGGAGCGGCGGACGCATCCTCCTCGACGGCCGGGAGTACGCGCCGCGCAGCCCGCGGGAGGCGAAGCAGAACGGGATCAGCACCCTCTTCCAGGAGCTCAACGTCGTCGACCAGCTCACGGTGGCCGAGAACCTCACCCTGGGCATGGAGGACACGACCTTCGGGTTCCTGCGCAAGACCGACAAGATCCAGCGCATGGTCAGCGTGATGAACAGCCTCGAGCCGTCCATCACCCCGCGGCAGCGGGTCTCGACCCTGTCGGTGGCCCAGAAGCAGATCGTGGAGATCGCCAAGGCGGTGGCCGCCGAGGCCGACGTCCTCATCATGGACGAGCCCACCGCCGCCATCTCCGAGGGCGAGATCCAGCGCCTCTTCGAGATCATCCGGGCGCTGCGCGAGAAGAACGTCACCGTCATCTACATCTCCCACCGGCTCGACGAGATCTTCGAGCTGGGGGACACGGTCACGGTGATGCGCGACGGCAAGCACGTCGCCACCCGGCCGGTCTCCGAGGTGAAGGACCGGTCGGAGCTCATCCGGATGATGATCGGCAAGACCGTCTTCGAGGGCTACGAGCCGCGCCCGGACGTGCGCAAGGACGTCATCCTCCGGGTCCAGGGGCTCTCCAACCGACAAGCTCTCCGATGTGTCCTTCGACGTGCACCGCGGGGGAGATCGTCGGGTTCTACGGCCTGGTGGGCGCGGGCAAGACCGAGCTGGCCCGGGCCATCTATGGCGCCGACGCGTACCGCGGCGAGGTGTCGTTCCGGGGGGCGAGGCTGCCCACCCGGCCGGACCGGGTCATCGAGGCCGGCATCGCGCTGGTGCCGGAGGAGCGCCGGTCCCAGGGGCTGTTCACCATCCTCACCATCCGGGGCAACGTGCCCGGTCATGAACATGGCCCGCATCTCGCGGCATGGCTTCATCCGTGCCGCCGAGGAGCGCCGGGTCACGCTCGACGCCGTCGACCGGCTGCGCATCGCCACCAGCAGCACCGAGAAGGAGGCCGCCAAGCTCTCCGGCGGCAACCAGCAGAAGGTCGTCTTCGCCAAGTGCCTCTTCGCCGATGCGGACCTGCTCCTGCTCGACGAGCCCACCCGCGGCATCGACGTGGGGGCCAAGAGCGAGATCTACGCCATCGTCCGGCGGCTGGCCCAGCAGGGGAAGTCGATCCTGGTCTTCTCCTCCGAGCTGCCGGAGATCCTGAGCCTCTGCGACACCATCCACCTCCTCTACGACGGCCGCCTGAAGGGGACGCTGGAGAACGGCCGCAACGTGGACAGCCGCCAGGTCATGCACGTCGTCACGGGAGGGCGCTGACGTGGAAACGACCGCCACCCTGGAGCCGAGGCCGGCCAAGGTCGGGACCTCCGGTGCGAGGCTCTCCAACGAGTCCTTCATCGCACTGTTCATGATCGGCGTGCTGGTGGCGCTGTTCGCGCTGGCCTGCGCCGTCGTGCCCAACTTCTACCTGCCCCGGAACATCCTCAACCTCCTCACCAACTACTGGTACGTCATCATCCTGGGGATCGGCGTCTCCTTCCTGCTCATCACCGGCAACTTCGACATGTCGGTGGGCGGCAACGTCGCGCTCACCGGGGTGGTGGCGGCCTGGTGCTGCCAGGCGGTCAGCGACTCGCCCAACGCGCTGGCGGTGGGGCTGGGGCTGCCCTACGCCGCGGCGGTCAGCATCGCCCTGCTCTGCGCCATGGGCGTCGGGGCGGTGAACGCGTTCTTCATCGTGCGCCTGCAGGTGCCGTCCATCATCGTCACCCTGGGGACCATGATGCTGGCGCGCGGGCTGGCGCAGGTGATCACCCGCGGCGCGCAGCGCAACACCAGCCTCCCCGACGTCTTCGGGGTGGTGGGAAACACCTTCCTGCCCGGCACGCCCATCAAGGTGGCGGTGCTGATCATGGTGGTCCTGGTGGCGATGGCCTTCGTGGCGGAGAAGACCACCGTGCCCGGCCGCCGGACCTACCTCATCGGCGCCAACGCCGAGGCGGCGCGGCTCTCCGGCGTCAAGGTCGGCCGGCACATCGCCGGGCTCTACATCCTGAGCGGGCTGCTGGCCGGGATCACCGGCATCCTGCTGGCCTCGGAGTTCAAGGCCGGCGTGTCCAGCCGGGCGTCGGGCTACGAGTTCGACGCGCTGGTGGTGGCGCTCCTGGGCGGCGTCAGCATCTCGGGCGGGTTCGGGTCGGTGGTGGGGATGTTCGTGGGGGCCATCATCCTGTCGGTGGTGACCTCGGCGGCCACCGGCCTCCTGCTCTCGCCCGACTGGCAGTTCACCCTGAAGGGCATCGTCACCTTCCTGGCCATCCTGGCGCAGCGCTTCGCGCTGGACCGGAGGAGCACATGACGGGCGCGACCGCAGGCACCATGCAGGCGCGGGCGGACCGGGGCGCCCTCCGGGCCACCATCAAGAGCGCGTACATCTACGTGGTCTTCCTGCTCATCGTGGGCGCGTTCAGCGTCGCCAAGCTGGGCCAGGTCGAGCCGTTCGGCCCCGGGCACTTCCTGAGCCCGGACAGCGTCATCAACATGCTGCGCATCGCCGCCCCCATCCTCACCCTGAGCGGCGCGTTCACGCTGCTCATAATCTCGGGGTACATCGACCTGTCGGTGGGGAGCGCCATGAGCCTCGCCGCCGTGTTCTTCGCGCTCCTGGTCCGCCAGGGCTTCCCCTTTGCCCTGGCCCTTCCCCTGACGCTGGTGCTGGGGTCGGGGTTCGGCTTCCTGAACGGTCTGCTGGTGATGCGCCTGCGCATCACGCCGGTGATCGCCACGCTGGTCACCCTGAACCTCTTCAAGGGCGCCGCGCTGCTCATCGTCCCGGACGGCCTTTCCGCCATCAAGGGGGTGCCCGGACGGCCCATGCCCGCCGGCATCAACGACTACGCCCGCGCCGAGGTCCTGCTCGGCCTCCCCTGGGCGTTCTACGTGGCGGTGCTGGTGATCGCCGCGCTGGTGCTGGTGCAGCGGCGCACGGTGCTGGGCAAGTACGCGGCCGCCATCGGCGGGAACCGGACCGCGGCCGAGCTGTCCGGCATCGACGCGGTCCGGTGGGTGTGGGCGCTCTACGTCCTGGTGGGCGTGTTCGCCGCGCTGGCGGGCGTGGCCCGCGCCAGCTACATGTCCCTGGGCGATCCGCTCTCCGGCGACGGCATGGAGCTGGACTGCATCATCGCGGTGCTGCTGGGCGGGACGGCATTCTCCGGCGGCGAGGGATCGGTGGCCAAGACGGTGGTGGGCGCGCTGATCATCGTCTGCGTGACCACCGGGCTCATGACGGTCATCCCGGCCTTCTGGCAGACCTTCGCCAAGGGGACGGTGCTGATCGCGGCCGTGGCGCTGAATCACCTGCTGGTGCGCGAGCGCACGCACGCCTGAGCCAGGGGACGACATGGGACGGTGGACGGAGACGGGAGCGCGAGGAAGCCAGGGGAGGGTGCGCGGGGCGAGGCCGCTGCGCCGGGAGCTGGCGGCGAGCGGGAGATCCCTGGACCGCGACCGGCGCCGGCCGCAACCCCAGGCTATCGGACAGGCCCGGCCCGGCATATCGTCCCGGGGTGCGCGAGGCAGGAGGGCAGGCATGAGCTCGAGGCTGGACGTCCAGCTCGTCGTCAAGGTGGCCCAGATGTACTACCTGGACGGGCTGAAGCAGGAGGACATCGCCAGGCAGATCGGCATCTCCCGCTCGCTCATCTCGATGATCCTGACCGAGGCCAAGGAGCGCGGCATCGTCGAGATCACCGTCCGCGATCCCTTCCTCAACGACGACGAGCTGTCGCGCCAGCTGGCCTCGCACTACCCCCGGACGGCGTTCACCGTCATCCCGACCTCCTCGCGCGACCAGACCGCCCGGCGCAAGCTGGTGGCGCAGCGCGCCGCCGACATGCTGGCGCGCAGCCTGACCGGCGAGGAGGTGGTGGGGCTGGCCTGGGGCCGGACCTGCCTGGAGCTGGTCCACGCCTTCCGCCCGGCCGACGAGAAGATGCACCTCTCCATCGTGCCGCTCATCGGGGGCAGCTCGCAGACCGCCCCGTACTTCCAGATCAACGAGATGGTCCGGGTGCTGGCCGAGCGGGCGGGCGGCACGCCGTACTTCATCCACGCACCGGCCCTGGTCAAGGACCGGGAGGAGCGCGATCTGCACCTGAGCGGCTCGGCCATGCAGCCCATCCGGCAGCGCTGGAAGCGGATGGACGTGGTGGTGACGGCGGTCGGCGCCCTGGGGAGCGAGCACCCGGATCGCGAGAGCTACCTGGGAGAGACCGAGGTGCAGCGCGACGTGGGGCAGCGGGACGCGGCCGGTGACCTGTGCGCCCGGTACTTCGACCACCGCGGCAAGTTCATCATCGACGAGTACTACGACCGGGTGGTGGGCGTGCCGGTGGAGGACCTCAAGGCGGCGCGGACCACCCTCTGCATGGCCTCGGGGGTGGAGAAGGCGGAGAGCATCGCGGGCGCGCTCAAGACCGGGCTGCTGAAGCAGCTGGTCATGGACGAGCCCACCGCCAGGGCCGCGCTCGAGCTGATGGCGGGCCAGAAGGGCTGAGGCGTGGACCCGGGCCTCCGCGACCAGTGCGCGCTGGTGACCGGGGCCTCGCGCGGCCTGGGGCGGGCCATCGCGCTGGCGCTCGGCGCCGAGGGCGCGCGGGTGGCGGTCGGCTACCGCCGGGAGCGGGAGCTGGCGGAGCAGGTCGCGGAGGCGTGCCGCCGCGCCGGCGCACCGAGCGCGGAGGCCATCCGGCTCGACGTCGCCTCGGAGGCCGAGATCCTGGCCGCCTTCGACGAGACCGCACGGCGGCTGGGCGACCCGACCGTGCTGGTCAACAACGCCGCCGTGTGCCCGCGCGGCCCGGCCGCCGCCACCTCGCGGGACGAGTTCCAGCAGGTGCTGGAGGTGAACCTCACCGGCGCGTTCCTGTGCTGCCGGGAGCTGCTGCGCCGGCTGGAGCAGGCGGCCCGCCCCGGGCGGATCGTCAACGTGGCCTCGACGGCGGCGTTCACCGGCTCCTCCAGCGGCCGGCAGGTCGCCTACGACGCCTCGAAGGGCGGCCTGGTCTCGCTGACGCTGTCGCTGGCGCGCGAGGCGGCGCCCCTGGGCGTCACCGTCAATGCCGTGGCGCCGGGCTACATGCACACCGACATGATGGCCGAGAAGCTCGCCGCCGGCCCGGAGCGCTACCTGGGGCGGATCCCGCTGGGGCGGCTGGCCCGGCTGGAGGAGGTCGCGGCGGGGGTGGTCTTCCTCGCCTCGCGGCAGGCGGCGTACGTGACGGGCAGCGTGGTGAACGTGTCGGGTGGTCTCCTCATGCGCTGAGCCGGCCGCAGGGGTCGCCCCGTGAACGCGCCCGATCCCGAGCCCGCGCCCGGGTGGGGGAGCTTCCCAGCATTCGCGCAACGTCACCGCTCGCCGCGGGAGCGCCGCCTTCGCTCCGGCGTTGACAAACGTCATGACATAGGTGAAGATGCTGACGTCGATTCGGGCGCAGCGGCTGCAGCAATCGTTCACGGGCTCGGGCGCGGGCTCGTTCACGGGAAGCAAGGAACAGGAGACGTCATGAGCGAGAGTCTCGAAGGCAAGGTTGCGGTCATCTCCGGCGTGGCTTCCGGGTTCGCCAAGGCCACCGCCGAGCTGTTCGCGGAGAAGGGCTGCGGGCTGGTCATCTTCGACCTGAACCAGGCCGGGCTGGACGCCACCGCCGAGCGCTGCCGGCGTGCGGGCGCGAAGGTGGTGGCCTTCCAGGCGGACGCCACGCGGCAGGAGACGTTCGATCGCGCGCTGAAGGAGTGCCTGGCGGGCTGGGACAAGATCGACTTCCTCATCAACTACGCCGGCGGGGCGCTCAAGGTGGCGCCCATCGAGGAGATGGACGACGCCATCTGCCGGAAGATCATCGACCTCAACCTGATGAGCGCCATCCTGAGCTGCCGCACCTTCGCCCCGCAGTTCAAGAAGCAGCGGTTCGGCAAGATCGTGAACGTCTCCTCGGTGTGCGACCGCCGCTCCTGGCCGGGCTGGTCGGTCTACTCCGCGGCCAAGGCGGCCGTGAACGCGTTCACCAAGTGTCTCTACACCGAGCTGCGGCCGCACGGGGTCGGGGTCACGCTGCTGGTCCCGGGCGGCGCCAACACCGGCTTCCAGGCGGCGGCGCAGGGTGTGAAGAAGTTCGAGTGGGACGAGTCGCTGGCGGTCCGGCCCGAGCACTTCGCGGACATGGTCTACCAGGCCTGTGCCTTGACCCGCGGCGGCTGCGTCTCGGAGATGCTGCTCATCGGCCTGGCCCAGGACATCTCGGGCTTCTAGCGAGGACCCCATGCGCGAGATCCGATACCGCCGGCTCGACCCGGCCGCGTTCGCCCCCTATGGCAGCTTCGCCGCCCTGATCGACCCCGGCGCCGGCGGCCGGACCGCGCCGCGGATCGGGCAGCCGCCCATCGAGTTCTTCCGCGATCTGATCCAGTCGGGCCTCGGCGCCGACACCACCGTCTCGTTCGGCGTCTGCCGGGTGACGCGCCGGCCGCCGGTCATCGACGCATCCGAGTACCACGACGGCTCGTGCGAGGCGGTCATGCCCATCGACGGCGACGTGCTGGTGCACGTGGCCCCGGCCATCCCGGGGGAGCGATTCCCCTCCGAGCAGGCCGAGGTCTACCTCGTGCCGAAGGGGACGATGGTCGTCCTCCGGCCGGGCGTGTGGCACCACGGTCCGTTCGCGCTGGGCGCCGAGCGGGTGAGCTGCCTGGTGGCGCTGCCCGAGCGGCTGTACGCGCGGGATTGCCACGGGGTGGCGGTTCCGCTCGAGGATCAGCTCCTGGTGGTGGGGGAGGGGGTCTAGGCAGAAACGACCGAGCGATCGCGATCGGGATCGGATCGGGATCGCCATCGGGATCGGGATCGCCGCCATCGCGCTCGCGATCAGGGTGTTGCGCCCCGCCGTCCCCCCGGATAGCCTCCCCGCTCCGGTCCGGCTACCCCGGTCAGGGCGGAGGGTTCTCCGTGGGTCGCTTCCTGCTCATCTGCCTCGGCGGCGGCCTCGGTACCGCGGCCCGATTCCTCATCTCGAGCGGGATGGCGCGCGCCTTCGGGCCGCAGTTCCCCAGGGGAACGATCCTCATCAACGTGACCGGCTCGTTCCTGATCGCGCTGGTGATGGAGCTGTCGCTGCGCACCGGCGCCATCTCGCCGGGGGTGCGGCTCTTCCTGACCACGGGCGTGATGGGCGGCTACACCACCTATTCCTCGTTCAACTACGAGACGCTGCGGCTGGCCGAGGACGGCAACATCTGGCTCGCCGCCCTGAACCTGGGCCTGACGGTGGCGGCCTGCCTGGCGGCCGGCGTCCTGGGGCTGCTCGCGGCGCGGGCGCTCTCCGGCGCCGCGGCGCGCTGAGCCAGGCCAGGTCGGGGATTCCGCGCACACCAGCCGTTTCCGCTTCATCGATGGGGCCATGCCCATCCGGGGCGTTGTGTGGCGCGAAATCACGATGTCAGAGTTGCGATTCAGTAATCCGATTTAGTAAATCGGATTCAGTCCTGGCCGTGCCCGCAGCGGGAGGCCGCGTGAGCGAGAGCGTCCTGACCAGCCCGCCACCCCCCGAGCCGGCCGCGCCGCTGCTCTCCATGGCGGGCATCTCCAAGTCGTTCTCCGGCGTGGAGGTCCTGCGCGACGTGGCCTTCGACCTTCGGGCGGGCGAGGTCCACGTGCTGGCCGGCGAGAACGGGGCCGGCAAGAGCACGCTCATCAAGATCGCCGCCGGTGTCCACGCGGAGTACGAGGGGAGCATCCACCTGTACGGCCGGCCGGCCCGGTTCACCTCGCCCCACGACGCCGCGCAGCAGGGTATCTCGGTGATCCACCAGGAGATGTCGCTCATCGACGCCATGTCGGTGGTGGACAACATGTTCCTGGGGCGCGAGCTGACGCGCCGTGGCTCGGGCGCAGCAGTGGCTCGACCGCGCGCCCAGCTCCGCAGGGCGCGCGAGTTCTGCGGCCAGCTCGATCTGGGACATCGACCTGGAGCGACCGGTCGAGGACTACTCGCTCTCGGTGAAGAACCGGATCGAGATCGCCAAGGCGCTGGCCTGCGAGCGCGCGCATCTTCGTGATGGACGAGCCCACCAGCGCCCTGACCGAGCCGGAGGTGGAGCGGCTCTTCGAGCTCATCGGGCAGCTCAAGGCGCCGCGGCTGCGGCATCATCTACATCTCGCACCGGATGGAGGAGATCTACCGCCTGGCCGACCGGATCACGGTGCTGCGCGACGGCCGCTACATCGGCGACCGCCGACGGCCGCGAGGCGCTGCCCCAGGCGCGAGCTGATCCGCTGGATGATCGGCCGCGAGCTCACCGACCCAGTTTCCCGCCCGCGCCAGGCGGCGCCGGGGCCGGAGCGGCTCCGGGTGGAGGACCTCTCGGTCCTGGCGCCGGGATCGACCTCGACCGGCTCGCGGCGCTGGCTGGTGCGCGACGTCTCGCTCGTCGGTCCGCGCCGGCGAGATCGTCGGCATCGCCGGGCTGCAGGGCTCGGGCAACAGCGACCTGTTCCGGGGCATCTTCGGGGCGCACGGCGAGCTGGCCGCGGGGCCGCGTCCTGGTCGACGGCCAGCCCTTCCAGGTGCGGTCGCCGCGCCACTCGGTACAGCAGGGCCTGGCCTATCTCACCAGCGACCGCAAGGGAACGGGCCTGGTGCTGTCGCTCGACGTGGCGCGCAACGTCACCCTGGCCTCGATCCCGGCCATCTCGCCGGGCGGCTGGATCCGCGAGGCGCGCGAGCGCCGCATCGCCGAGGAGCACACCGAGGCGCTCCGCATCCGGGCCACCGGCCCGACGCAGGAGGTCTCCACGCTGTCCGGCGGCAACCAGCAGAAGGTGGCGCTGGCGAAGTGGATCGAGACCCGGCCCGCGCGTGCTGCTGCTGGACGAGCCCACCCGCGGCGTGGACGTCGGCGCCAAGCACGAGATCTACGAGCTCATGAACCAGTGGACCAGGCAGGGCCATGCCATCCTGCTCATCACCTCCGAGATGCCCGAGCTGCTGGGGCTCTCGGACCGGATCATCGCCATGCACCGGGGCCGGGTGACGGGGCAGTTCACGCGCAGCGAGGCGACGCAGGAGAAGGTCCTTCAGGCGGCCATGGCGGACAGCACACCATGAGAGAGACCCTGGCGACGGAGCGCGAGGCGGAGGTCGAGGAGGCAGGCCGGAGGGGTGGGCGCGGCGGGCGGCTGATGCTCGAGCTGCTCCAGCGCCCCTGGGTGCGCGCGCTGGCGCCCCTGGTGCTGGTCCTCATCATCGGGTTCATCTTCAACGCCCACGGAGCCTTCTACGCCTGGGGCACGCACCGGGACATGCTCCGGCAGGTCTCGGTCGGCGGGATCCTGGCCTGCGGGCTCACCCTGGTGATCATCACCGGCGGCATCGACCTCTCGGTGGGGAGCCTGCTCGGTTTCAGCGCGGTGCTGTTCTCCCTGCTGGCCATCCACCAGGCCTGGCCCGCGCTGGCAGCCATCGCGGTGGTGCTGGCCGCGGGGGGCGCCTGCGGGCTGGTGTCGGGCGAGCTGGTGGCGCGCTTCAAGATGCAGCCCTTCATCGCCACCCTGGCCATGATGGTCTTCGGCCGGGGCCTGGCCAAGTCCATCTCCGGCGGCGAGAAGGTCTCGCAGGCGGTGCTGATGCCGGACGGGCAGCCGAAGTACCTCGACCTGCCGAGGATCTTCTCGACCATCGACAGCAAGGTGCTGGGGGGCCACCTGACGGTGGTGAGCATCATCTTCTTCGTGTGCGTGGCGGCCTGCTGGGTCCTGCTCGGCAAGCTGCGCTGGGGCCGCTACCTGTACGCCACCGGCGGCAACGAGGACTCGGCCCGGCTCTCGGGCATCCCCACCCACGGCGTGAAGCTCCTGGCGTACGGGCTCTCGGGCCTCCTGTCCGCGGTCGCCGGCATCTGCCAGGCCGCGCAGGAGCAGCAGGGCGACCCGGAGGCGGGCGAACGGTTACGAGCTGACCGCCATCGCCATCGTGGTCATGGGCGGCACCAGCCTGAACGGCGGCCGGGGCGGGATGCTCTTCACGCTCGTGGGCGCCGCCACCATCGGTTATCTCGAGAAGATCCTCAGCATCAACGCCGTGCCCGAGGCGAGCCGCCTCATGCTCACCGGCGCCATCGTCGTCGCAGCCGTGCTGTTCCAGAAGGTGCGGAAGTAGAAGCAGCAGATGGAGAGCAAACCCAACGAAGGGGAGTGCCATGAGAAAGATCCTGGTCTCGCTGGTGCTGCTGACCATGGCGGTCGGCGCGAGCGCCGCGGACAAGAAGTACGTGATCGGCATGAGCCAGTGCAACCTGGGCGAGCCCTGGCGCGTGCAGATGAACGCGGACGTGAAGCGCGCCGCCGACAAGCACCCCGAACATCGAGGTCATCTACAAGGACGCGCAGAACGACACGCTCAAGCAGCGTCTCGCAGGTCCGGGAGTTCGTCGCCTCCAAGGTCGACCTGCTCATCGTCTCGCCCAAGGAGGCGGTTCCGCTCACGCCGCCGGTCGTCCGAGGCCTTCAAGGCGGGCATCCCGGTGATCGTCCTCGACCGACGCGTCACCGGTGGCGACTACACGGAGTTCATCGGCGCCGACAACAAGAAGATCGGCCGCTACCTGGGCCAGTGGATCGTCAAGACGCTGGGCGGCAAGGGCAACGTGGTCGAGCTCAAGGGGCTCATGACCTCGACCCCGGGCCAGGATCGCGACTCCGGCTTCCGCGAGGGCATCAAGGGCTCGGACATCAAGATCGTCTTCGAGGCGGACATGAAGTGGCTCGAGCCCAACGCCCGCAAGGAGATGGAGTCGGCGCTGGCCACCAACCCCAAGATCGACCTGGTCTACGGCCACAATGATCCGGGCGCCCACGGCGCCTACCTGGCGGCCAAGGCCGCCGGGCGCGAGAACCAGATGAAGTTCGTGGGCATCGACGCGCTGCCGCAGGAGGGCCAGGCTTACGTCCGTCAGGGCATCCTCTCCGCCAGCTTCGAGTACCCGACCGGCGGCGACGTGGCCATCGAGAAGGCCCTGGAGGTCCTGGGCGGCAAGCAGATCCCGAAGGAGATCGTCCTCGACTCCCGCGTGTTCACGAAGGACAACGTGGACAAGGGCGGTGAGTGGTTGAAGTAGCGGGGCGCGCAGCCGGCGTCCTCCGGGGCCCGGCGGTGCGCTCCTCCTCCGGCGCACCGCCGGTGTCCCGACCGAGACTCACGTGGCGAAACGAACGAACAAGCACCCCGAGGTCCCGTTCACCCGCGTCTCCATGAAGGAGATCGCGCGCATGACGGGCTTCTCCGCGACCACGGTCTCCCTGGTCCTGAACGGACGCTCCAAGCGCTTCAACATCTCCAAGGAGACGCAGGACCTGATCCGGAGCGTGGCCAAGCAGCACAACTACTATCCCAACCTGCACGCCCGGGGCCTGCGCAGCCGGACCACCAACATCCTCGGGCTCACCGTCCCCACCCTCAACAACCCGTTCTTCGGGGAGATGGCCGAGACCTTCGAGAGCCTGGCGCGCAGCGACAAGAAGCTGCCGCTCATCACCGTCACCCACTACGACCCCCAGGAAGAGGTCGAGATGATCAACTACTTCCTGTCGCAGAAGGTCGAGTGCGTGTTCACCGCCAACCTGACCGCCCTGGGAGAGGTGTCGACCCTGTGCACCCGGGCCGGCACCCGGCAGATCCTGCTCGACTCCCAGGAGAGCGCCAAGCCCACCGTCACCACCGACAACGTCGAGGCCGGCCTGGTGCTGACGCGGAACCTCCTGGCCAGCATGGCCGCGGCCGGGCGCGGCGGCCGCGCCTTCTACGTGGGCGGCATGGCCGCGCACGCCATCACGCTGCACCGGCTGGCGGGGTTCAAGGCGGCCCTGCGCGATCGCGGCCTCCCCTTCGCCGACGCGCAGTTCGTCCAGACCGAGTTCGACTCGGAGCTCGCCTACCGGAAGCTCAAGGCGCTCCTGCGCTCGACCCCGGACGTGGGCGGCATCTTCCTCAACGCGGTGCCGGCCCTGGAGGGCCTGGTGCGGCTCTTCCCCGAGATGCGGGATCGCTGCCGCCGGATCCAGTTCGCGGTCTTCGACTACCACCCGTTCATGAGCCTGCTGGCCGATCTCCACCTGCTCATCGTTCGCCAGAACCCGCACCAGATGATGAACCGCGCCTACCAGATCTTCTCCGGCCCGCGGCCGGACGAGGGCCGGGTCCACTTCATCCCCTACGAGCTGCTCCTCCCGCCGGGCACGCTCCCCGCTTCGTCGCACCGCGGCAGCGTGGCAGGATAGGAGGATGCCCCTCCCGGCGATCGTGGCGCTGGCGCTGGTCCTCCTGGGCGGCGCCTGGGTGGCCGCATGTCTGCTGCTCTCGCGCCGCCGCCCGTCGCTGGAGCTCCCGGAGGAGGCCCTGACCGGTCCGCTTCCGCGCCTCCCGGACGGCTTCCTGCTCGGGGCCGCCACCGCGGCGCACCAGCTCGACGGCGGGGACGGGCTCTCGGACTGGTCGCGCTTCGAGGAGGAGCCCGGACGCATCGCCCGGGGCGAGCGGAGCGGCACGGCCACCGGCCACCGCGAGCGCGTCGCGCAGGACCTGCGGCTCCTGGTCGAGCTGGGCGCCAACGCCTACCGGCTCTCGCTGGAGTGGGCCCGGCTCGAGCCCGAGGAGGGGAGGATCGACGAGGCGGAGTGGGAGCGGGCGCGGGCCGAGGTCGCGCTCCTGCGGGCCAGCGGCATCACCCCCATGGTCACGCTGCTCCACTTCACGCTGCCGGCCTGGCTGGCGGCGCGGGGCGGGCTGATCGCGCCGGACTTCGCGGAGCGCTTCGGTGCCTTCGCGGGCGAGGCGGCCCGGCGGCTGGGGCGCGAGGTCGCGCTGTGGGGGACCATCAACGAGCCGAACGTGCAGATCGTGTCGGGCTACGTGGAGGGGCGCTGGCCTCCGGGCAAGCGATCGCCGCGCGAGGCGGGCCGGGCCTTCGCGGCGGCGCTCCGCGGTCACGCGGCCGCGGCGCACGCCGTCCGGGCCGTGGTCCCCCTGGCGCGGGTCGGGCCGGTGCTGGCCCTGGTCGAGTTCGAGCCCGCGTCCCGGTGGTCGCTGCTCGACTGGGCGGCGGCCGGGCTCGCCGCGGCGGCGTTCGACTGGGCGTTCCTGGACTCGATCCGCACCGGGCGCATCCGCTTCCCGTTCCCGGAAGCCGGCCTGGCCCGGGAGTACGCTCCCGAGCTGCTGGGAACCGCCGACTGGATCGGCGTGAACTACTACACGCGCCAGCGCCTGCGCTTCTCGCTGCGCACGCGGACGCGGGTGGCGCAGGTTCCGGGGCCGGGAGCGAAGAGCGATCTGGGCTGGGAGATCCATCCGCCGAGCTTCCTGACCCTGCTGCGCGAGGCCTGGCGCCGCTACCGCGTCCCCATCTTCGTGACCGAGAACGGGATCGCCGACGCCGCCGAGGTCCACCGGCCGGCCTACCTGCGATCGCACATGCAGATCGTGGCCCGCGCGCTGGCGGAAGGGATCCCGGTGGGCGGCTACTTCCACTGGTCGCTGATCGACAACTTCGAATGGGCGGAGGGCTTCGCGCCGCGCTTCGGGCTGTACGCAGTGGACTACGCGACCCTCGAGCGGAAGCCCCGAAGGTCGGTCGCCGTGTTTCGCGAGATCGCGGAGGAGATCCGGGGGCAGCAGCGGGCGCCCGATGCGAGCTCCAGAGCAACGACATGAGCGCAGCCCTACGCGCCTCCGCTCCGAGCCCCCCGTGCTGCTACCTCGGTCGCGCACGCGGTTCGGCAGTCGCGCGCGTTCGGCGAGCACCGGCGGCCGCGGGGCTCGCCGAACTCGGTCGGGCACTGCCCGCTTCGCGGGGTGCCCGACCTCAAACACCGGCTCGCCCGCAGCGGTTCCCCACTCCGCGCGCGTCGTACTTCGCAGCCTGGGGCGCGCCCTTCGGTGCTCGCAGCACGGGGGGCTCGGGCTCCGGCGCTGGGTCGGGCGCTCGATGGCGAGAGTGGGCTGCGGCGCTGCGCCGGCGCGCTTTGATCAGAACCTGAACCCCAGCGACGCGTAGTTGCGGTTCAGCGCCACCGTCATGGGCAGCTGCATGGCCGCCGGACCCCACAGCTGCCGCGGGCCGGGGGAGCAGAACACGTCCTCGCCGGCCCAGATCTCGCGCCGGGAGGCGAAGTAGCGGAAGGCGGGCGAGTCGCACTTCACCAGCGCCTTCTCGATCACCATCTCGTCCTTGCCGTGGCGGCGCTCGACGTCGAGGAGGCCGGTGAGCGGGATGGCCACGGGGCGGCCGCCGGCCTCCAGGTCGCGGACGCTGGCCATGTAACCGGTCTTGCCGGCCAGGATCAGCGAGCCGGCGGTGAGGCCCAGGTTGAAGGCGTAGGCGGCGTCGAAGAGGGTGGGCGCGCCGCAGCGGCCCTCGTACCCGAAGAAGTGGGTATGGGTCGAGAACTTCACGCTCGGATCGAGCTCGGCAACGCGGGTCGCGACCATGTCCTTGAGCAGGCGCTCGGTGGGGATGAGCGAGACCTGGAGGTTGCCGTGCGAGTCGCGGTCCGCCACCAGCATCCGCTGGATGTAGCTCGGCAGCGAGTGGAAGAGGCCGGCCAGGATGGCCTCCAGCTGGCGCGGGACGAAGGCGACGCGGTCGCCCTCCTTCATGGCCTGGATGGCCGCGCCGCTGGCGGCCATCTCGTGATCGATGGCGGCGATGAGGGCATTCATCTCCGGGATGAACTCGATCAGCCCCTCGGGCACCACCACCACCCCGTGGTTGATCCCGCGCTGGGCGCGGCCCACCACCACCCGGGCGATGGCGTCGATGATCTGCGACAGGGACATCTTCTTCTCCGCGACCTCCTCGGAGATGAGCGCCACCGCCGGCTTGACCTGAAGCGCGACCTCGAGCGCCACGTGCGAGGCGGCCCGCCCCATCAGCTTCACGAAGTGCCAGTACTTCCGGGAGGAGGGCGTGTCCTGCAGGATGTTGCCGGTCAGCTCGGCGTAGACCCGGGTGGCGGTGTCGAACCCGAAGGAGATGGGCAGCAGGTCGCCGATCTGCAGGTCGCCATCGATGGTCTTGGGGACGCCGATGACCTGGACCCCGGCGCCGTCCCTGCGCACGCCGCAAAACAGGATCTCGGCCAGGATGGCGGCGTTGGTGTTGGAGTCGTCCCCGCCCACCACCACCATGGCGTCCAGGTCGTTGTCGACGCAGGTCTTGCGGACGTCCGCGAGCTGCTCGGCCTTCTTGATCTTGGTCCGGTCCGAGCCGAGGAAGTCGAAGCCGCCGGTGTTCAGGATCTCCGCCACCGCCGCGTCGGTGATCTCGAAGAGCTTGCCCTCGATCAGGCCCTTGGGCCCGCCCCGGACGCCCAGGAGCCGGTTGTCCCTCCCCAGCGCCGCCTTGAGGCCGGCGATGACGTTGTGCCCGCCCGCGGCCGGGCCGCCGGAGAAGAGCACCGCCACGCGCCTTCCCGTGGCCGGGGAGACGTTCCGGCCCTTGCCGGCCAGCACGCGATTGCCGGATGCACCGACGGTGAGCGGGAACCGTGCGTTCACTGCAGGTGTGTCCCGGGTGGAGAGGGTCTCGGCGCCGGCCTCGAAGGCGACCGGGGCGATGCCGGCACCGTCCTTGAAGGCGGCACACACGGGCACGTCGAGCTTCCGGATGCAGTCCTCGAAGATGGAGCGGTGCTTCTCGGTCTGGGTGATGAGGGTCTCGATCTTCTGCGCCACGTGCCTTCTCCCTGGTCGTATCCACTCGGGCCGCGGCGATCCGGGCGGCCGGGCAGCTTCTCTACCACGGGAGAGGCGTTCCCCGGGCGCGGCGGCCGTCCCCGGCGCTGTGGCTCGGCGCCGCACCCCGGGCACCGCGCCGGACGCGCCGGGGGAGGGTTCCGGCCGGCGGGGAAGGCCGGATCCGCTCCGTCACTGGTACACGCGGACCCAGTCCACGTACATCTCGAGCGGATAGTCGCTGGCGGCCGGGGAGGCACCCCCGGTGAACGCGGTCCCCGGGCCGCCGATGGCCAGGTCGAGCAGGACGAAGAACTTGCGATCGGCCGCGTGGAACTCCTCCTGGCTGGCGGAGGAGATGTCCTCGGCCTTCACCAGCCGCGCGTCCACGTACCAGAGCATCTGCTTCTCGGTCCACTCGACCGTGTAGACGTGGAAGCTGGTCACGTCGAGCTGCTCCCCGGCGACCGTCGACGGCCACTGGCTGGGGTGGTCAGCGACGGTGTCCGCGTTCCAGGCGAGCAGCTCGGTGCGCGTGTCCCAGAACAGGTTCTGGTAGACGTGTCCGTCCACGTTCTTGTGCTCCATGACGTCGATCTCGCCGCAGGCCGGCCAGAAGCTGGCCATGGTGTCGTAGCGATCGGCGGCGGCGCCGTACTCGGTCGTGTGCGAGCCGTCGTAGTCGTCGCCCATGAGCCAGAACGCCGGCCAGGTGCCGGCCGCGGCCGGCAGCGCGATGCGCGCCTCGATGCGCGCGCGGCTCCAGGAGCGCTTCCCCTGCGTGATGAGTCGCGCCGAGCGGACGGTGGTGTCCCGGCCCGCCACCGGTTCGCGGGTCGGGTCCCGGTCGGCGGTGATGACCAGGTTCCCGCCCTGCTGGACGGCCTGCTCGGGCCGGTACCACTCCAGCTCCGAGTTGCCCCAGCCCAGGAAGGCGGAGGCGCCGTCGTTCCAGCCCGCGCCCACGTGGTAGCTCCAGCTGGCGGGGTCGGGGGCGCCGGTCCCGTCGAACTCGTCCGCCCAGACCAGGGTGTGGTAGAAGCAGGCGCTGCACGGGTCCGGAACCTCGTGGTGGCTCTTCGAGCCGGCGCACGCCGCCAGCTGGAGCCCGGCGGCGAGAAGCCACGCCGCCCGGCCGCTCAGTGTCCTCACGCCTTCCTCCGTCGATGCGGCGCGCCGCGCTCAGGTGCAGCGGTGGCCGGCGAGGGACCCAGGGTGGCAAGGCGGGCACCGGCGCGCAATCCAGACCAAGTCGAACGAGCGCTGAACGATGGCCGGCCGCGGATCCCGCCTGCTCGCGGCCGGTTGGGGGCGGAGGCAGCTCGCCTGGACGAACGGGACCTTCCGCGAGCGAAGGCCGGACGCGCCCGAGCGCGCCGGGCGCCCGGATGCCGCGGCCGGAGGGGGGGTGCGACGCGGCGCCCACCCCCGGGCGTGGATCCGTTCAGGTTTGTTTCGCGGCGGCCGACTTTGTTCGAGCGGCCGCGGGGAGGGCGGCCACGCCTGCCGCCGCGGCTCGGCGGCCGGCCTCTCACGGCGGGGGAGCTCGCTGGACATCGTTCGGGTCGCCGCGGGAAGGTTTCACAATTGCGGGATTGCCAGCGCTCCGCCGCCTTCGGCAGATTGGCAAGATCGGCCGGGGTCGGACCCGCGCCGCCGTCCCCCCGCGGAGAAGCCCTTGACCCAGCGCACCATCCACCTCGGCGAGTCGCCCCTGGCCGCGGCCCCCGGCCCCGTCTCGGGCGGGCTGCTCGACTTCCAGGGCGATCGCTTCTACCGCATCGAGAACGTCCAGGAGATGCGGCCGTTCCTGCTGAGCGTGGTGAGCGACTCGGACCACTGGCTCTTCGCGGCCTCGAACGGTGCCCTCACCGCCGGGCGGCGCAGCCCGGCCACCGCGCTCTTCCCGTACGTCACCGAGGACCGGGTGATGGACTCGGTGGGCGTCTCCGGACCGGTCACCTCGCTGCTGGCGGGGGTGGGTGGGCGGCGGTGCCTGTGGCGCCCGCTGCGCGGCGACGACCGGCTCGTGTACCGGGTGGTGCGGCGGCTCTACCGGAACGTCCTGGGAAACCGGCTGGTCCTCGAGGAGGAGAACCTGGATCTGGGGCTCACCTTCCGCGCCGGCTGGAGCACCAGCCACGCCTACGGGTTCGTGCGCGAGTGCGAGCTCGCCAGCGCAGGGGCGGAGCCGGTCGAGGTCGAGGTCCTCGACGGCCTGCTCAACGTCCTCCCCGCCGAGATCGACGACGCCTTCCAGAACGCCTTCTCGGTGCTGATCGACGCCTACAAGCGATCCGAGCAGGTGCCCGGCACCTCGCTGGCGGTCTTCGCACTCCAGGCCCAGGTCACCGACCGCCCCGTGCCGCGCGAGGCGCTGCGCGCCACCACCGTCTGGAGCCACGGCCTGGACGGCGCCCGCGTCCTGCTCGATGCAGCCGGCGTCGAGCGCTTCGAGCGCGGGCTCCCGCTCGAACCCGGCGAGCGGCGCGGCGTGCGCGGCGCGTATCTCATGGCCGGGCGGGCCCGGATCGAGCCCGGCGGGGCGGCGCGCTGGCAGCTGGTGGCCGACGTGTGCCGGACGCAGCACCAGGTGGCGGCGCTGGCGGCCGAGCTGGCCGAGCCGACCGCCGCGGTGGAGCGCGTGCGGATCGACGCGGCCCGCGGCCGCGAGCGCCTGCTCCACATCGTGGCCGCCACCGACGCCCTGCAGCGCACCGAGGACGAGCTGGCCACCGCGCACCACGTGGCCAACGTGCTCTTCAACGACATGCGGGGTGGGGTGCCCGCCGGCGGCGGCGCCATCTCCGGGCGCGACCTGGCCGCGTTCGTCCTGCGCATGAGCCCGGCCACCGCGGCGCGGCACCGGGGCTGGCTGGATTCGCTGGGCGAGCGCGAGCCCCGGCCCGCCGTGCTGGCGCGGGCCGAGGAGCTGGACGACCCGGACCTGTGGCGGCTGACGCTCGAGTACCTGCCGCTCACCTTCAGCCGCCGACACGGCGACCCGAGCCGCCCCTGGAACCGGTTCGACATCCAGGTCCGGGGAGAGCAGGGGGAGGAGCGGATCGCCTTCCAGGGGAACTGGCGCGACATCTTCCAGAACTGGGAGGCGCTGGCGCTCTCCTGGCCCGAGCTGCTGGAGGGCTTCATTGCACGGTTCGTGAATGCCTCCACCGCCGACGGCCACAATCCGTACCGCATCTCCAGCGACGGCCTGGACTGGGAGGTGCCCGAGCCCAACCACCCCTGGGCCGGGATCGGATACTGGGGGGACCACCAGCTCGTCTACCTGCACCGGCTGGTCGAGCTCTCGCTGCGCCACCACCCGGGCCGGCTGCAGGGGCTGCTGCGCCGCCGCCTGTTCACCTACGCCGACGTGCCCTACCGCATCGCCTCCCACGACGAGATCCTGCGCGATCCGCGCTCCACCATCCGCTTCGACGAGGCCCGGCACCGGGACATCCTGGGGCGCCTGGGCCGGGAGGGCGGGGACGCACGCCTGCTGCGCGGCAACGGTGGCCTGCACCGCGTCACCCTGGCCGAGAAGCTGCTGGTGCCGGCGCTGGCCAAGCTCGCCAACCTGGTGCCCGACGGCGGGATCTGGATGAACACCCAGCGGCCGGAGTGGAACGACGCCAACAACGCCCTGGTGGGGAACGGCCTCTCGGTGGTGACGCTCTGCCATCTGGCCGGGTATCTCAAGATGCTGCTCGGGCTGCTGGGCGAGCTGCGCGACGAGCCGGTCCGGCTCTCGCGCGAGGTGGCGGGGTGGGCCCTCGACACGCTGGCGGCGCTGGAGGCGCAGCGGCCGCTGCTGGCGCGGGCCGCCGTCCGCGACGAGGAACGCGCCGCGTTCCTGGAGGCGGTGGCGCGGCCCGCCAGCGCCTACCGGGAGGCGCTCTACCGCGACGGGCTCTCCGGGCCCGTCGAGATCCCCGGGCGCAGGCTGGTGGAGCTGGCCGAGCTGGGCCTGGCGTTCGCCGGCCACGGCCTGGTGCGCAACCGCCGGGCCGACGGGCTCTACCATTCGTACAACCTGCTGGTGCCGCGCGCCGGCGGGCGCGCCCTGGGCGTCGAGCACCTGCACGAGATGCTGGAGGGCCAGGCCGCCGTGCTGGGCTCGGGGATGATCGGTCCCCAGGAGGCCCTCTCGGTCCTGGCCGCCCTCCGCGCCAGCGCCATGTACCGGGCCGACCAGCAGAGCTACATCCTTTACCCGGAGCGCACCCTGCCCGGGTTCCTGGAGCGGAACGTCGTCCCCGAGGACGCGGTCCAGGGGAGCGCCGCCCTGCGGCGCCTGCTGGCCTCCGGCGACCGGGTGGTGCGGCGCGACGCGGCCGGGCGGGTGCGCTTCCGCGAGACGTTCGATGGCGCGGACCGCTGCGGCGAGGCGCTGCGACAGCTCCAGGCGGAGGGCGCTCTCGACGCTACCGGCGTGGCCGAGGTCCTGGAGATCTACGAGCAGGTATTCCGCCACCGTCGGTTCACGGGCCGCAGCGGGACCATGTACGGGTACGAAGGGCTGGGCTGCGTCTACTGGCACATGGTGGGGAAGCTCCTGGTGGCGGTCCAGGAGCAGTGCTTCGCCGCCGCCGAGGCGGGGGCCGCCGCCGCGCTGGTGCGCCGGCTGGCCGCCGCCTATCACGAGATCCGGGCCGGGATGGCCGGGACCCGCAAGACGCCCGAGCAGTACGGGGCCATCCCGCTCGACCCCTACTCGCACACCCCGCGTCACGGCGGGGCCCGCCAGCCGGGCATGACCGGTCAGGTCAAGGAGGAGGTCCTGGCGCGGATGGGCGAGCTGGGCGTGCGCGTGCGCGGTGGGCGGGTCCGGTTCTGGCCCCTGTTGCTGCGTAGCTCCGAGCTGCTGGCGCGGCCGTCGAGGCTGGAGATCGTCTCGACGGGCGGCGCGCGCCAGGAGCTGGCGCTCGAAGCAGGGTCGCTGGCCTTCACGCTCTGCCAGGTGCCGGTGGTGTACCGCCGGGCCGGCGCACCCGGGATCGTCGTCACCGAGCAAGGCGGTGCCATCCGGGCCCTGCCGGGGGACACCCTCGACCAGGCGGCCGCGGCCGAGCTCTTCGGGCGCACCGGCAGGATCGGGAGGATCGACGTGGACGTGGTCGAGATGTACGAGCCGTGAACGGCGGCTCCGGTTCCCCGCCGGCCACGGGCCGCGTGACGCTGGCGAAGAACGAAGGTAACATCGCCGCTCACGCGAACCGGAGGTGGCGTTCTGACCGGACCGATTCCAGCGCCCGGGAGCAAGGCGCGGGCGGGAAGCGCGCTGCCGCCGCACGCGGGCAGCCTGGTGGCCATGATCTGGGCCTCGGGCGGGATCTCGCGCGCCGAGCTGTCGAGGCGCACCGCGCTGGCGCGCAGCACCATCTCCATCACCGTCAACTCGCTCCTGGCCAAGGGACTGGTGAGCGAGCTGGGGGTCGGCCCCTCGCGCGGCGGCCGCCGCCCCATCCTGCTGCGCTTCGAGGACGACGCCTTCGGCGTGGTCGGGGTGGACGTCGGGCGCACCCACGTCTCGGTGGCCCTCACCAACCTGCGCGGGCGGGTCATCGCCTACCAGAGCCGGCGCCATCCGGTGCACGCGGATCCGCCCGGCACGCGCGCCGCCATCGCCGAGCTGATCGAGGACTGCCTGGGCCACTGGCAGTGGGGGCGCGAGCGGCTGGTGGCCATCGGAGTGGGGATGCCCACCCCGGTATCGCGCGACGCCTACGAGTCGCTGTCGCGCACGGTGTTGCCGGCGTGGAAGGGGCGGGGCGGCTTCGAGGAGCTGGAGGAGCGCTTCGGCGTTCCGGTGCTGCTCGACAACGACGCCAACCTGGGAGCGCTGGCCGAGCACTGGTGGGGCGCGGGCCGGGGGGTCGACGAGCTGGTGTACCTGGAGGTCAGCACCGGCGTGGGCTCCGGGCACATCCTCGGCGGAAAGGTCTACCGCGGCGCCAACGGGGTGGCGGGCGAGCTGGGGCACCTGCCCATCGACCTGAACGGCCCGCCGTGCGAGTGCGGCAACCGCGGTTGCCTGACGCACCTCGTCTCCAAGCAGAACGTGGTGGCGAGGGTCCTGGCGCTCCGCGCCGAGCACCCCGACTCACCCCTGGCGAGCGGTGAGACCACCATGCCCGCGCTGGAGGAGGCGGCCGCCGCCGGGGACCGGCTGGCGCTGCGGGTGGTCGAGGAGGCGGTCGGGTACCTGGCCACCGGGATCGCCGGCATGCTCAACCTCTTCAACCCGTCGATGGTGATCGTGGGCGGCGGCCTGGCGCGGCTGGGCGACCTGCTGGTGGTGCCGCTGCGCCGGGCGGTGCAGGAGCGCACCCGCGTCTCCAGCGCGCCGCCGGCGCAGATCGTGACCAGCGCGCTGGGCGAGCGCGCGGTGGCGCTCGGCGCCGCCACCTTCGCCCTGGAGACGGCGCTCAACGACGTGGGACTCTTCCCGACGGTGCGCCCCGCCGCCTCCGCCGGGCCCGAACCCCGGACGTGACCGCCGCACCGCCCCGGCGAGCGCCGGCGCGTCGTCCGTCCCGGCGTCGCGCTTGACCGCCCGTCGCCCCTGCCCGATCCTCCCGCGCCATGAAGCATGACAGCGCGCGGGAGCGATGGAACCGGCGCGCGCCCACGCGAGCCCGGCTCTACGGCCTGCTCGGGCTCATGATCGTCATCTGGTCCGCCAACTTCATCTTCGCCAAGATGGCCGTGCGCGATGCGCCCCCGCTGCTGGTGGCCTGCCTGCGGACGGTGCTCTCCGGCCTGCTCATGATCCCGGTCTTCCGCCTGGCGCGCGGGAGGGCCGATCCGTCGCTGCGCCCCTTCACCACCGGCGATCTGCCGCGCATGGCGGCCATCGGCGTGGTCGGGATCGTCGGCAACCAGTTCCTGTTCGTGCTGGCCATCTCCCGCACCAGCGTGGCCCACGGGGCCATCGTGGGCGCCACCTCGCCGGTGCTGGTGCTGCTGGGCGCCGCCGCCATGGGGATGGAGCGGCTCAAGCGGCGCCGCCTGGTGGGCATGCTGGCCTCGGCCGCCGGGGTGGGGGTGCTGCAGCTGGCCCGAGGGGGCGGGGCCCAGGCGAGCCCGGTCGGCGACGCCCTCATGCTCTGCAACGCCGCCCTCTTCGCGGGCTTCTCGCTTCTGGGCGGTCCGCTCACCGCGCAGATGGGAACTCTGGCGGTGAATGCGGTCGCTTACTGGGGCGGCGCCATCCTGGCGCTGCCGTTCGCGGTCTGGGGGATGGTGGTCCTGGGGCCGGGGCACATCGGAGTCGCCGCCTGGTGCGGCATCCTCTACATGTCGTTCGCGCCTTCCATCGTCGGGTACCTGATCTACTCGCAGGCCCTGCGCTACCTCCCGGCTTCCCGGGTGGCGAGCGTCACCTACCTGCAGCCGGTGCTGGCCACGCTGCTGGCGGTCGCGTTCCTGGGGGAGCGGCCCGGGCTGGCTTACGCCTGCGGCGCGCTGGTGATCCTGGGCGGCGTCTGGCTGGTGCAGAGGCGGTGAGGCGACGGCCCCGCCGCGTCCCGGGTTCGTGGGACGTGCGGCCGGGGACCCTACACGTGCATCGCGGCGCGTGCTAATCGATTCCGGCCATCCCGCGCGTCGGGGCCGAGGGAGACCGCGCATGGCGCACGAGAAGGTCCTGATCTTGCTCATCTCGGAGAAGCAGGAGTTCCAGCGCCTGCAGGCGGAGGACGCGCGGGCGGCGGGGCGGCGCACCGGGCTGGACGTCGAGGTCCGGCACGCCGAGCACGATCCCGCCAACCAGCTCCGGCAGATCCACGAGGCGATCCGTGCCCCCGCGCACCGGCGTCCCGCCGGCGTGGTGGTGGAGCCCGCCGCCACGGTCGGGCTGGAGGCCGCGGCCCGGGCCGCGGCCCAGGCGGGCGTGGGCTGGGTGCTGCTGGGCGATCGCGCCCCCACGCTGGAGCGCGTCCGCCAGGAGTTCCCGCAACGCCTGATCGCCTCGGTGGGGACCGACAACGACGGGGTGGGGCGGATCCAGGCGGCCCTCTTCCGCGCGCTCCTTCCGGCGGGGGGCGGCCTGCTCTACGTGGAGGGGCCGAGCTTCAGCGCCGCGGCCATGCACCGACGCGAGGCCACGCACAAGGCGCTGGCCGGGACGCGGCTCGAGATCCTGAAGTCGCTCTCCGGCGACTGGACCCAGGCCAGCGCCGAGCGGGCCGCCAGCGTCTGGCTCAAGCTCTGGGCCCGGAAGCAGCGGCCGGACCTGGTGGGCGCCCAGAACGACGAGATGGCCATCGGCGTCCGCAACGCCGTGCTGGCGGTCCAGCCCGGCTGGAAGGACATCCCGTTCGTCGGTGCGGACGGCCTGCCCGAGGGCGGCCAGCGCATGGTGCGCGACGGGCTGCTGGCCGCCACCGTCATCACGCCGCCGCCCACCGGCCGGGCCGTCGAGCTCATCGCCGCGGCGCTGCGCGGCGAGCCGGTTCCGCCGTTCACGCTCATGCCACCCCGGGCCCATCCAGCGCCCGAGGTGCTGCTGCAGCGGGCGACGGCGCCGAGGGTGTGACGGGCTACCAGAGCTGGTGCACCCGCTCCCGGATCCTGCGCTGGTAGATCCCGCGCAGCGCCTTCATGGTGCTCTCGGGGAGCGGCGGCAGGTCTGCGGCGGCCACGTTGTCGTCCACCTGGGCTGGCCGCTTGGCGCCGGGGATGGCGCAGGTGACCGCGTCGGCCATGAGGATCCAGCGCAGCGCCAGCTGGGCCATGGTCGCGCCCGGCGGCACCAGCGGCCGGAGCTCCTCGACCGCGGCCAGCGCCACGTCGTAGTCGACGCCGGAGAAGGTCTCGCCCTTGTCGAACGCCTCGCCGTGGCGGTTGAAGGCACGGTGATCGTCGGGGGCGAACCGGGTCTGCTTGCTCATCTTGCCGGTGAGCAGCCCGGAGGAGAGCGGGACCCGGGCCAGGATCCCGACCTTGCGGCGCGCCGCCTCGGGGAAGAACAGGTCCCCAGGCCGCTGGCGGAACAGGTTGTAGATGATCTGCACCGACTGGACGCCCGGGTACTCGAGCGCCTTGAGCCCCTCCTCGACGCGCTCCACGCTCACGCCGTAGAACCGCAGCTTGCCGGCCTTCACCAGGTCGTCGAGGATCCCGAACACCTCGGGCCGGTAGTACACGTCGGTCGGCGGGCAGTGGAGCTGCAGGAGATCGATGGCGTCGGTCTGGAGGTTCTCGAGGCTCCGCTCCACGAAGGCGGTCAGGTTGGCCCGGTCGTAGCCGGCGGTGACGTGCGGGTCGAGGCGCCGCCCGGCCTTGGTCGCCACGATGATCTTCTCGGGCCGCTCCTTGCGCAGGCGGGCCATGAGCCGCTCGCTGCGCCCGTCGCCGTACACGTCGGCCGTGTCGAAGAAGTTCACGCCCTGGTCGACGGCCCGGTGCAGCGCAGCCATCGAGTCGGCGTCGTCGACGTTTCCCCAGGCCCCGCCGATGGCCCAGGCGCCGAAGCTGACGGTGGAGACCTTGAACCCGGTCCGGCCCAGCTCACGATATTGCATCGTCACACCTCTTTCCCGTGAACGAGCCCGAGCCCGAGCCCGCGCCCGAGGCTAGATACTTCGCCCGGCCTCGCATTCGTAGGGAGAAGTCGCCGACCGACCCGTCGGGGCGCCGCCGGGGTGGCGTCTCGGCCCGGCCCGTGCCAAGAAGGAGCCATGCCCGGATCGAACCGCGCCCTCCTGGTCGTGACGGCGCTCTCGTGCGGCGGTGTCGAGCGGCTCCGCCGCCTGTACCCTCTGCTGGACCGGGCTGCGGCGCTGCTGGGGCGGCTCCTCGGGCATCGCTACACGCGGTCGATCGTGCTGCGCGGGCCCGCGGCCTCGAGGGACGCCATCGCCGCCGCCGTGGCAGATCTCGCCCTGGGGTCGGAGGTCGCCGCGGTCGACGTGTTCCTCAACGTCCACGGCCGCCAGCGGAGCCTGACCCTGGCCGAGGGCGAGGTGGAGGTGGCCGCGCTCGCCGCCGCGCTCCGGGCGTTGGGCGAGCCGGCCCGCAAGCTCCGGCTGCTCTACTCGACGGCCTGCCACGCCGCGCACCACGCGTCCGAGCTTCGCGCCGCGGGCTTCCGCACCTGCCTGGGCGCCCGCCGCATCAACACCACCGGGGCGCTCGAGACGCCGCTGTTCCTGGCGCTTTGGGCGCGGGGCACGCCCGCGGGGCGGGCCATCCGCATCGCCGATCACCCGGCCGCGCGCGTTCCCGCCGATGCGCTGGCGCGGCTGGTCCTCCGCGCCGTGGGCGAGAAGGGGAGGGTGGACAGCGCCAAGGAGGTGAGCGGGGATGCGGGGGTGAGGATTGGGGGCACACCGGCGCGATCATCGACCTCGTCCTAGACCTGGACCTAGACCTAGTCCTAGACCAACGGAACGCGTTGACGGTAGGTCCTAGTCTAGGTTTGGGTGTACGTCCAGGTCCAGGTCCAGGTCTAAGTCTAGGTCCAGGTCCAGGTTCGACCGGCTACGCCAGCGAATGAAACACCCTCTGCACGTCGTCGTCCTGCTCCAGGGCATCCACCAGCGCGAGCACCTCGCGCGTCTTCTCCTCCGGCAGCTCGACCGGGTTCTGGGCCACGTACTCGTGCTCGGCCGAGACCAGCGGGAGCTTGCGCGCCTCGATGGCCGCCTGGAGCTGGCCGAAGCTGGCGAAGGCGCAGCGGATGACCACCTGGGGCTCGCCCTTCTCGCCCCTGGCCTCGCCCATCTCCTCCAGGCCGTGGTCGATGAGGTCGAGCTCGAGAGCCTCCAGGTCCAGCCCCTGCGGGGCGAGCCGGAACACGCCCATCTTCTGGAACTGGAAGGCGACGCTGCCGGAGGTCCCCAGGTTGCCGCCATGATCCTTGAAGTGCATGCGGACGTTGGCCACGGTGCGGACCACGTTGTCGGTGGCCGCCTCCACCACCAGGGCGATCCCGTGGGGGCCGTATCCCTCGTAGAGGACCATCTCGTAGGCCTGCTGGTCCTGGCCGCTGGCGCGCTTGATGGCCGCCTCGACCTTGTCCTTGGGCATGTTCACCGAGCGCGCGTTCTGGAGCGCGCGCCGCAGCGCCGGGTTGTTGTCGACCACCGGGCCGCCGGCCTTGACGGCGATGGCGATGTCCTTGCTCACGCGCGTGAACGCCTTGGCCATCTTGTCCCAGCGGGCGAACATGGTGGCCTTGCGCGTCTCGAAGATGCGTCCCATGGGCTCCTCGCGGCGGGGGTACGCCCCGCGGATGGCCCGGATATCGCAGGAAGCGAAGCGGCGCAAGGTGCAACGAGCGACCGCCCTCCCGCGGCCCCGCCCCACAGCGGTCGGTCTCGGCCGTGTTTCCTCCCGACCTCCGCGCTAAGATGCCGCCCCCCGGAGGCCACGGCACATGACCCGGCGCGGATGGCTGCTGTTCACGGCGCTCGGCCTGATCTGGGGCGTGCCCTACCTGCTCATCCGCGTGGCGGTCCGCGAGATGCCGCCGGTGGCGGTCGTGTTCGGCCGCACCGCCATCGGCGCCTCGCTGCTCTTGCCCTTCGTGCTCCGGCGCGGCCACCTGCCGCGGCTCCTGACCCGGTGGCGCGCCCTCCTGGCGTTCACGCTGGCGGAGGTCGCGCTGCCCTGGTTCTTCCTCTCGGACGCGGAGCGGCGGATCTCCAGCTCGGCGGCCGGCCTCCTGGTCGCCTGTGTGCCGCTGGCGGGCGCGCTCATCTCGCGCTTCAGCGGCAGGGCCGAGGGGCGCCTCGGGTGGACGCGCCTGGCGGGGCTGGGGGTGGGGCTGGCCGGTGTGGCCGCGCTGGTCGGGCTCGACCTCTCGGTCCAGGATGGCTGGGCGCTGGCGGAGATGCTGCTGGTGGTGGTCGGGTACGCGGTCGGCCCCATCATCGTCTCCAGGGCCCTGGCCGATCTCCCCAGCCTGGAGGTGGTGGCCGTGTCGCTGGCGGCGACGGCCCTCGCCTACGCGCCGCTGGCCGCGGTCCAGCTGCCCTCCCGCTGGCCCGCGGCCGGCGCCCTGGCCGCGGTGGGGACGCTGGGGGTCCTCTGCACCGCGGCCGCCTTCCTCATCTTCTTCGAGCTGATCGCCGAGGTGGGGCCCATCCGCGCCACCGTGGTCACCTACCTCAACCCGGCGGTGGCGGTGGCGGTGGGGGTGGGGCTGGGGGGCGAGCGGTTCACGAGGGGGACCGCGCTGGCCTTCGTGCTCATCCTGGCCGGCTCGTACCTGGCCACCCGCGCCGCCGTCCCCGATCGCGAGCCCGCGCCCGCGCCCGCCGCCGAGGAGTAGCCGGCGAGGGCGAGCGCGAACGCGGGTCAGCCCTTCACCGGCTTCAGCTCCTCCAGCGCCGGGAAGACGCGCGGGGTCATGAGCGCGAAGGGCGGGACCTTCTCCCCCCGCAGCGCGCGGGCCACCATCTCCAGGCTCGGCCCGGTCGGCGAGGGCGTGATGATGGTGGCGGTGAGGATCTTCTGGCGCACCATCCGCTGCCCGCCCTCGGGCAGGCCGTCCACGCCGGTGAAGGCGATCCCCTTCCACTCGGGGTGGAGCGCGGCGATGGCCTTCCGCACGCCCACGGCCATCTCGTCGTTCTGCGAGCCCACCAGGTCGGGGCGCTCGATCCGGGCCGCCAGCTCGAGCCAGAACCCGGCGGCGCGTTCGGCGCTGTCGGCGGTCCAGTCGCCCGAGAGCACCTTGACGGTCTCGATGGGCGAGCCGACCAGCCCCTCCAGCATCAGCTTGCGCCGGTGGATGGCGGCGGCGCCGAAGCTGGGGCCTTCGACGTACACCATGGTGCCCCCGCGGGGGAGGAGGGCGCGGAAGAGCCTGGCCTGGAGGCGGCCGATCTCGTCGTTGTCGGTGCCGACCGAGGCGATGAGCTTGCCAGGGAACTCCCGCTGCAGCGGCGCCAGGGGCGTGGCGCGATCGCCCAGCAGCACCCAGCCGATCCCCGCCTGCACGGCCGCCCGGGCGACCCCCTCCAGCCCTGCCGCGGCCGCCGGCTGGACCACGATGGCCGCCGGCCGGCTGGCGGCGGGCCCATACACCGCCTGCGAGACATGCTGGAGCTGGGCGACGGGGTCGTTCTCCGCCCACAGGATCTGCACTTCCAGGCCGGTGCGCGCGGCGGTGGCGCGCGCGTCCTCCGCTTGCAGACGCTGGAACTCCTGCCGCTCGGTCAGCAGCGAGACGATGACCCTCCGGTTCTGCGGCATCGTGCGCCCTCCAGCCCGACGGTCGCAGTAGAGCACCGGGCGGGGGCGGCGGGAAGTTCCTCCCGCCCGGCGCTCCGGGCCTCCTCCCACCCACCCCTGTCGAAGGACGTGCCAGCCCGACCCATCCCACCTAGGATCGCTGGGTCGCCGAGAGAGGAGCCGCCATGGCCGAGACCCCATCCGCGATGTTGCCCCTGGGAACGCCGTTGCCGCAGCTTCGCCTCACCGATGCGGTGAGCGGGCGCGCCGTGGACGGCGCCGAGCTGGCCCGGGGGAAGAAGGGGCTGCTGGTTGCCTTCATCTGCAACCATTGTCCCTACGTGAAGCACATCCGCAGCGAGCTGGCGCGTGCCTCCCATGAGGCCCTCGATCAGGGCTTCGCGGTGGCGGCCATCAACTCCAACGACGAGGCGGCCTATCCGCAGGACGGCCCGGTCGCCATGAAGCAGCTGGCCACCGCCGAGGGCTGGCGCTTCCCCTTCCTGTTCGACCAGACGCAGGACGTGGCCCGCGCCTTCCGCGCCGCCTGCACCCCCGACCTGTTCCTCTTCGACGCCGGGCTGCGCCTGGCCTACCGCGGCCAGTTCGACGACAGCCGCCCCTCGCTGACGCGGCCCGTGACCGGTTCGTCCCTGCGCGCCGCCATCGCGGCGGTGGCCGCCGGCAAGGCCCCCTCGCCGGACCAGCGCCCCAGCGTGGGCTGCAACATCAAGTGGAAGCCCGCGAAGGGCCCGGCCTAGCCCCCGCCGTGGCCACCAAGAAGGAGATCCTGGAGGTCGCCGGGCGAGAGGTGGCGATCTCCAATCCGGAGAAGCCGTACTTCCCGGAGGCGGGGATCGCCAAGCTCGAGCTGGTTCGCTACTACCTGGCCGTGGCCGAGGGCGCCCTGCGCGGCGTCCGCGACCGACCCATGCAGCTCAAGCGCTACGTGGACGGCATCGGCGCCGAGCCCTTCTACCAGAAGCGCGCGCCCACCTCGCGCCCGGAGTGGATCGAGGTGGTCGAGCTGCGCTTCCCGTCGGGGCGGAGCGCGCAGGAGATCGTGGTGCGCGACGCGGCCCAGCTCGCCTGGGTGGTGAACCTGGGCTGCGTCGATCTCCACCCGCACCCGGTGCGCGCCGGGGACGTGGAGCACCCGGACGAGCTGCGGGTGGACCTGGATCCGGTCTCGGGCGTGCCCTGGGACCAGGTTCGCCAGGTCGCGCTGCTGGCGCGCGAGGTGCTGGTCGAGCACGGCCTGACCGGCTGGCCCAAGACCAGCGGCTCGCGCGGCATCCACGTCTACGCGCGCATCGCGCCGCGCTGGACCTTCGCAGAGGTGCGCCAGGCGGCGCTGGCCCTGGCCCGGGAGGTGGAGCGGCGCGCGCCCGGGCTGGCCACCAGCAAGTGGTGGAAGGAGGAGCGCCACGGCGTCTTCCTCGACTACAACCAGAACGCCAAGGATCGGACCATCGCCTCGGCTTACTCGGTGCGCCCGCGGCCGGACGCGCGCGTCTCCACGCCGGTGACCTGGGACGAGCTCCCGGACTGCGACCCGGCCGACTTCACCCTGCGCACGGTGCCCGAACGCTTCGCCCGGCTGGGCGATCCCGGCGCCGGGATCGACGAGGCGGCCGGCTCGCTCGAGTCGCTGCTCGAGCTATCCGCCCGGCAGCGCGCCGACGGTCAGGGCGAGGCGCCCTGGCCACCGCACTACGCCAAGGGGGAGGAGGAGCCGCCCCGGGTGCAACCGTCGCGGAGGAAGGGGGACTGAGGGGAAACCCCTGTCCACCGAGGAGGGGTCCCGAGGCTCTGGGATGGGTTCCGCGCTGCCGAGTGCGGTACTTCTGTCTCCAGCGGGCAAAGGGGAGTGCCTCGCCGGGTGGTCATGGCGACCAGGAAGCTGGGCGAACTCCTCGTGGAGCACGGCCTCATCACCGAGGCGCAGCTGGGCGACTCCCTCCAGGCGCAGATGGTCTTCGGGGGGCGGCTGGGGACCAACCTCGTCGAGCTCGGCTACGTGTCCGAGGGCCAGCTGGCGGAGTTCCTCTCGGAGCAGCTCGGCCTTCCCCCGGTCTCCGCGTCCGAGATCGACGCGGTCTCGAAGGAGGCGCTCGAGTCGGTGAGCGTCGAGACGGCGTCGAAGTACCTGATCTGCCCCCTGGCGCTGAGCGGGCGGCGGCTGCGGCTGGCGATGGTCGACCCCACCGACCTCGCCGCCGTCGACGAGATCCGCTTCAAGACCGGCTTCACCATCCAGCCGGCGGTGGCGCCGGAGGTGCTCATCGTCTACGCGCTGGAGAAGCACTACCGGGTCCCTCGCCCCACGCGGTACCTGCGCCTCGACCGCAGCACCGAGGCGGAGATGGTGGAGGCCCACCGCGCCGGCACCGGCCCCGCGCTCGGCCTCCAAGATCCGCCGCGCCGCCCGGCGCGACCGCAGCGCCCCGGGATCGCCATCGACGGGCCGGAGGGCGGCGAGGCCGTGGCCCTCGAGGCGGTCGCGGCCAAGCTGGTCGAGGCCACCGAGCACGCACAGGTGCTGGAGATCCTCCGGGGCGCGCTGTCGCAGGACTTCGCGCGCGTGGTGATCTTCGGCATCCGGGGGGCGACCGCCGTCGGCTGGCTCCAGGCCGGGCTCGACGGATCGGACGAGGACCTCCGTCGCCTCTCCTTCCCGCTCGAGGCGGGGGTGGACCTCACGCAGATCGTCCGCGGGCGCGTGCCGCGGCTGGCCCAGATCGGTGACTCACCGGTCGAGTCCTGGCTGCTCGAGACCATCCGGATCCCGCCGGACCACCAGCTGCTCATTCTCCCCGTGTCCGTGGGCGAGGAGCCGAGGCTCTTCGCCATGTGCGATGGTCTGCGCACAGGGCTGGTCTCGAAGAGCATCGGCATCCACGAGCGGCTGGCGCGCAAGGTGGGCGCCGCCCTGCAGATGCTCAACTATCGCAAGCAGATCCTGGTGGCGTAGGCGGGCCCGGCTCCTCGCGCGGAGAAGCGCGGCTGGCCCGGCGGCGACGTCGATCTGGGCGGCTTCCGCGCCCCGTGTTGAGCAGGATCTCACGGGGCGTGCTCGCGAATCGTGTGCGCGGTGTGCGCGCGCTCAGTCCACCCGCCGCTCTCCGAAGATACGCGCCAGCTCGTAGGGCGGCGTCACCTCCAGCTGGTCGTACCGGCACTGCGAGGGCGAGCGATCGAGGCGCCAGCGGACGAACTGGGTGGCGTGGCGAAACCGATCCCCCTGCAGGTGATCGTAGGCCACCTCGCAGACGCGCTCGACGCGAAGCGGCTCCCAGGAGAGATCCTTCCCCCGGTTCCAGCGGCTGGTGGCGCCGGGGAGGCGGCGGCCGGGATCGCCGCCGGACTGGGACCACTCGGCCCAGTCGCGCCAGGGGTGGCTCTCCATGGCGCCCCGGCGCAGCGGCTCGAGCTCGAGGGCCAGCTCCTTCCGGCGGGCGGTGGTGAAGGCGCTGCAGATCCCGACGTGGTGGAGCGCGCCCTCGTCGTCGTGGAGGCCGAGCAGGAGCGAGCCCACCATGGTCCCGGGGCCGTTCTTGTGCCAGCGGAACCCGGCCACGGCGCAGTCGGCCGTGCGCGCGTGCTTCACCTTGGCCATGGCGCGAACACCCGGCTCGTACCGTCCGTCGAGGCGCTTGGCCACCACCCCGTCCAGCCCGGCCCCCTCGAAGCGGCGGAACCAGTCCGCGGCCAGGCCGGCGTCGCGGGTAGCCGGGGTGAGGTGCACGGGGGGCCGCGCCTCCCGGAGGGCGCCCTCGAGCAGGGCGCGGCGCTCCGCCAGCGGCGCGGCGCGCAGGTCGCGATCTTCGAGCGCCAGCAGATCGAACGCCACCAGGCTGGCCGGCTGCTCGGCGGCGAGGAGCCGGACGCGCGATTCGGCCGGGTGGATGCGGAGGAGGAGGGCCTCGAAGTCCAGCCCCTCCGGCCCGGCGATCACCAGCTCGCCATCCACCACGCAGCGCGGGGGAGCTGCTCCCGCAGCGGGGCGGCCAGCTCGGGGAAGTACCGGTCGAGCGGCTTCAGCTCCCGCGACTGCATGTACAGCTCGGCGCCGTCCCGGAACACGATGGTGCGGAAGCCGTCCCACTTCGGTTCATACAGCCATCCCTCGCCGGCGGGGAGCGCCTCGCTGGCCCTGGCCAGCATGGGCTCCACCGGGGGATTGATCGGGAAGGGCATGGTGGCTCCGCGGGCGCAGCACGCGCCGCGGATCTCCTATCCCGCCTTGCGCGCCGCGGCCACGCCCGGTGCGCCGCCGGCGCCCCCGGACCGGGTGCTCCGCTCCTCGAGGATGGCCAGCAAGCGGTCCACCTGCCCGTCGGCCAGGGACGCGGTCAACGTGATCCGGATGCGGCAGCGGCTGGACGGCACCGCCGGCGGGAGGACCGCGTGGACGAACAGCCCCTCGGCGGTCAGCGCCCGCCACAGCTCGCAGGCGCGCTCCAGGGGCTCGGCCGGCAGCGCGACGATGGGCGTCCGGGATGGGCCGGCGTCGAGCCCCATGCCGCGCAGGGCGCGGTGCACGCGCTCGGTGATGGTCCAAAGCCGCGAGCGGAGGCCCGGCTCCGCCTCGGCGATCCCCAGGGCGGCCTGGACCGCGGCCAGCGCCGCAGGGGACGGGCTGGAGGCGAAGAGCAGCGGTCGGTTGCTGCGGGTGTCGCGGAGGAAATCGATCACGGTCCGGCCCGCGGCCGCGAATCCGCCCGGCCCGGCGAGCGCGGCGCCGGTGGATCCCATCACCACGTCGACCTCGTCCTCGAGGTCGAAATGCTCGGCGGTGCCGCGCCCGCCCCGGCCCAGGACGCCCATCCCGTGGGTGTCGTCCAGCACCAGCCGGGCCCCCCGGTCGCGGCAGGCGCGCACGATGCGGGGGAGGGGGGCGACATCTCCCTCGAGCCCGTGTACGCCTTCCACCACCACCAGCGTTCCGGCCTCGCCGCAGCCGTCCATCACCCGTTCCAGATCGCCCGGTTCATCGTGCCGGAAGCGCTTCACCTCCGCGCCCGATAGCGCGCTGCCGTCCAGGATGCTGGCGTGCGCGCGGCGCTCGATCACCAACACGTCGCCCGGCCCTGCCAGCGTGGAGATCACACCCAGGCCGGCCAGGTAGCCGGAGCCGTACACCACCGCGCCGTCGCGGCCCAGGAAGCGGGCCAGGCTCCGCTCGAGCTCCGGCTGCAGGTCGAAGGTCGCCTCGAGGGCGCAGCCGGCCGAGCTCGTCCCCCACAGCTCCAGCGCGCCCGCGGCCGCGCGCTTCACCCGCGCGTCGCCGGCCAGCCCCAGGTAGTCGCCGGACCCGAGCATCAGCATCGCGCGGCCGTCCACCACCACCTCGGCGCCGGGCCCAGACTGCAGCACGCGACGGTGGGCGCCGAAGCCGGACGCCTCCAGCTCCTTGCCGATCGGGACCTGGCTGCACTTCGCGAACACGTCCATCGTCGCTCGCCCCGTCCTCCCGCGCCCCCACCCACCTCAGGAGGGAACGGGCAGTCTTCCAGGTCACGGTACGTGGAGGCTCTGACGCCCGGCGGAATGGGACGGATTCCACCCTCGTTTGCGGGTGTATGGTCGTGTGAGGCGCGGCGGGAGCGCGGGCGAGGGGCAGCGCGAAGGCGCCGGCGGCGCCGAGTCAGTGCAGCCCGTTTCCGGGATCCGCCACCGTCTCCGCTGCCCGCGCCAGCTCCCCGAGATCGAGCGGCTTGTGGAGCACGGGCTGCGGCTGCTCGTGCAGGAAGCGGCGCGCACCCTCGGTGACGGCGCCTCCGGTCAGGAACACCACGCGCCTGGCCATGGAAGGGCGCGTGCCCAGCAGCGAGTGGTAGAACCGCTCGCCGCCGCCGGCCGGCATCATCACGTCGCACAGCACCACGTCGAAGCCGGGGCTGGTCTCGAGCAGGCCCAGCCCGTCGTCGACGCCGGACGCGACCTCGACGCGATAGTGCTGCTCGAGCAGCCGCCGCACCGAGGAGAGCACGGCCGGCTCGTCGTCGACCAGCAGCAGCCGGCGCTTCGGGTGGGGTGGGAGGCGCTCCGGGGCGCAGGCCAGCACCGGCACGGGCGGCTCGGCGCGCGACAGCTCGATCATGGCGCGCGTCCCCGCTCCCGGCCGGCTCTCGAGCCGGAGATCGCCTCCCAGGCTGGTGATGAGCGATCGAGAGACCGCCAGCCCGAGGCCGGTGCCGCTGCCGAAGGGCTTGGTGGTGAAGAACGGCTCGAAGACCCTGCGCAGGATCTCCGCCTCCATCCCGGTCCCGTTGTCCTCGACCACCAGCCGGACCCGCTCCCCGTCCAGCTCCGCCCGCAGGACGACCTGACCTTTGTCGTGATGCTCCGGTATGGCCTGCATCCCGTTCACGACCAGGTTCACCAGGACCTGGACCAGCACCGACTCCTGGCCGGAGACGTAGATGGCCTCGGGCAGCTGGTTGGAGAGCGCCACCCGCTTGCCCATCCGGGCGCGGGCGACCGAGAGGGCGCTCTGGCCGAGCTGATGCACCTCGACGCCCTGGGTCGGCTCGCTGGACGCGGCCAGGCGTCCGGCGTCGAGCAGCTGGCGCACGATGGCGGAGATGCGCTGCACCGACTGGAGCGCCTCCTGGATGGCGTCGCGGCCCGAGCGCGACAGCGCGTCGGCCTCGGCCTCGTTCAGGTACTGGAGGTTGGCGCTCACCACCGCCGACGGGTTGTTGACCTCGTGTGCCACCCCGGCCGCGAACTGCCCCAGGGCCGCCAGCTTCTCGGCCCGGTGGAGCGCATCGTGGGCCCGCCCGAGCTCGTTGGTTCGATCCAGCACCTGGCGCTCCAGCTCCGAGCGGAGCGAGCCCAGCACGCGGGCTTCGCGGACGAAGCGCGAGGTGAACGAGTAGCCCATCGCCACCAGCGGGAAGAGCGAGCCCAGGTCGACGAGGTAGATGCCCTCGACCAGGCGCCCGGCGACCAGCGCATCGTTGGCGCCCATGAGCAGCAGGGCGGCCAGCGCGGCGAGTTGCAGCCTGGCACCGGCCACGCGCAGCCTGGCGGCGCGGACCAGGCGCGCAATGGGGATCAGCAGCACCCCCAGGACGAGCACCCAGGCCACCACCCCGGCCGGCGTGACGTCCGGGGTCCGGTAGACCGCGTCGATCCAGGGCACCGCGCGCGTCTGGACGGCACCGTGCACCAGCAGCGGCGTCGAGATCCCCACCACGGTCACCGCGGCCAGGGCGGCGGTGATGACGCGATCGCTCCGGGAGCCGGGGCGGCCCAGCAGCACGCTCGTGTACCGGAGCCAGGCCCAGTCGTGGAGGACTGCCGCGGCGATCTGCAGCCGCGCGCAGATGACGACCACCTCGTCGGGCAGCACCCGGGAGGTGGTGGGGAGATTCAGGGCGTTGAACGCGGCCAGGGCCAGGGCCGCGAAGGTGAAGTAGCGATGGTCGCGCCAGCCGGGCGCGCGCGAGAACTGGCCGCTCATGGCAGCGACCAGGCACGCGACACCGGCGGAGAGGAGGGCGATGCTCGCTGGCAGCGTCATGCGGAGGACCTTGCACCGGCGGCGCCGCCGAGGCCGTCTCAGGATACCGCTCCCATTCGACGGGGAGTAGAGGCGACGAACCCGCGCCCCCGGGTCGCACCTGGCGCCCCGCGGCTCAATGACCGGAAACGATTACGGAAACCCGGGCGCGGGACGCCGCCGGGCGCCGCTGCGCGCCACGTCGGAGGCCCTCCACCCGCGCTCACCGCCGGCAGAAGGGGACCGATCCTGCGCGGCCCGCGCCCGCCTCCGCGGGAACACACGCTCGCCCTGCTCGACGCCGCGGGGCGTCGGGGGGGGGACGTGTTCCGCACGGAGGAGGAGCGGTCGGCGCGGCGCCGCTGCGGGCGCGCGCCGCGGTGCAGCCCTACGCTGAGTTGCCGCCGCGGAGCTCCGCCTCGGCCTGAAGCCAGTTCTCCAGGTCGTGCCCCGGCATCCTGCCGTTCCGCTCCCAGAATCTCGAACGCCCGCCGCGAGACGTCCTGGAACGAGGGGTCGGAGAGGCTTCTCGCCATCGACTCCCGCGCGGCGTCCACGCGCCGCTCGGCTTGCGGGCGCGCAGCGACCCGCGTGGTCGTCACCTCGGTCTTCTTCTTTGGAGTGGCCATGCCGCTACTAAAAGCGAAAGCGCCGCCGGTTTGCAACCCTTCACGAGGCGAGCGAACGTCGCATGGGTCGCCTCTCCGTGAACCCGCACGGGGCAGGTCGGGGCGGCGTCGGCAGGCCAAGGGTGGTCAGATCACCGTCCCATCCGGGATGGCTGCGCCCTTGGGCACGATGACGATCCCCTCCCGGATGTAGTAGCCCGGGGCGTCGGCCTGCTGCTTGCCCGTTTCGTTGAGGATCCGCACGCCGCGGCCGATGCGCGCGTTCTTGTCGATGATGGCGTGCTGGATGACGCAGTCGGCGCCGATGCCCACGGGCGGAATGCCGCGCGACTGGGCGCCCTCGATGGCCTCGAGCGACTCGTAGTAGTCGGCGCCCACGACCAGCGCGTCCTTGAGGCGCGTGCCCTGTCCGATGCGGCTCCGGATCCCGATCACGCAGCGCTGGATCTCGGCGCCCATGAGGATGCAGCCTTCCGCCACCAGGGCGGCGTTGAGGGTGCAGCCCTCGATGCGGGTCGCGGGGAGGAAGCGTGGGCGGCTGTAGATGGGCCGGCTGGCGTCGTGGAAGTCGAAGGGCGGGATGGGCTGGGTGAGCTGGAGCCCGGCGTCGAAGTACGAGGCGATGGTCCCCACGTCCTCCCAGTAGCCGCGGAACACGTGCGCCTGCACCTGGGTCGTGCCGATGGCGTTGGGGATGACGTGGCGGCCGAAGTCCACCAGCGCCGGGTTGGAGATGGACTTCTCCAGGTAGTCGCGCTCGAAGAGATAGATCCCCATGGAGGCCAGGAAGCCCCGGCCGTGGCCCGGGATGTCCGACTCGAGGTCGTGGAGCCGCTCGGGCCCGGGCTTCTCCTCGAAGTGGGTGATGCGTCCCTGGGAGTCCATCTTGAGGATGCCGAAGCCCGAGGTCTGCTCGCGGGCCACCGGGATCACGCCCACCGTGACCTGGGCGCGGTTGTTGCGGTGGGTGTCGCGCAGGGTGCGAAAGTCCATCTGGTAGAGCTGGTCGCCGGAGAGGATCAGCACCTCCCGGCTCGGATGCGACTTGAGGTGGCGCATCGACTGGCGCACGGCGTCGGCCGTCCCCTGGAACCACTCGCCGCCCTCGTCCGTCTGCTCGGCGGCCAGGATGGTGACGAAGCCTCGCGAGAAGGCGTCGAACTTGTACGTCTGGCCGACGTGGTTGTTGAGGCTCTCCGAGTTGTACTGCGTCAGGACGAAGATGCGGCGCAGCTCCGAGTTGATGCAGTTGGAGAGCGGGATGTCGATGAGCCGGTACTTGCCGGCGATGGGCACCGCGGGCTTCGACCTTTCGCGCGTCAGGGGGAAGAGCCGCGTCCCGCGCCCGCCACCCAGGATCACCGCCAGGCAATCGTGCATGGGAAACAGGTACCCTCGCGGACGCCGGAGTCAAGGCGGGATGGGCTGCAATCCGCATTTCCCCCTCCCATCGTGGACCACTAAACGGTTGCTCAGGTCGACGGGGCAGCGTGGAGTCGACGCCTCATCCTTTCAGACGAGGAGATCTCCCGATGGCAGCATCCATCGACGTTCCCGTCCATCTCTCGCCGCGCCAGGCCCGGTACGACGACGGCGCGGCGCGGGCGGGGCGAGGTCAAGCCGTCGGGGCGACGCGAGGGGCCGTGGCCAGCACCTCCTCGATGACGTCCACCGGCACCGGCTTGGCGAGGTGCCGGTTGAAGCCGGCATCGGCCGCGCGGCGCTGATCGTCGGCCGAGGCGTAGCCGGTGACGGCCACCAGGTAGATGCCGGCCAGCTCGGGGTCGGCCCGGATGGCGCGGGCCACCTCGTAGCCATCGAGCCGCGGCAGGCCCAGGTCGCAGAGCACCAGGTCCGGGCGGAAGGAGCGGGCCTTGGCCACCCCGTCGAGGCCGTCGCGGGCCACCTCCACCTCGTGCTCCCAGGTGAGGAGCATCTCGTGCAGCGTGTCTGCCGCGTCCGGGTTGTCCTCCACGATCAGCACCCGCCGCCTCGACATCCGCCCCGGGGTATGCGCCCGGGGCGCGACCACCGCCGGCTCCTCCTGCGACATCGGCAGGCGGATCTGGAACTCGGCGCCGCGGCCCGGGCCCTCGCTGCGGGCCAGCACGGTCCCGCCGTGCAGCTCCACCAGCCCCTTCACCAGCGAGAGCCCCAGCCCGAGACCACCGCGGGAACGGTGCAGGGTCCGCTCCGCCTGGATGAAGGGCCGGAACAGGCTCTCCCCCAGCTCGGGGGTGAACCCCACCCCCTCGTCGCAGATGGAGAGCAGGGCGCAGGAGCCGGCCTCGCGCGTGAGCGTCACCTGCACCGACCCGCCCGGCTCGGAGAAGCGGGCCGCGTTGGCGAGCAGGTTTCCCACCACCTGGGCCAGGCGCGTGGGATCGGCGTGGGTCCAGGTGGGCAGCTCCTCGGTGCGGCAGACCAGCTCCACCTCCGAGGCGGTGAAGAGCGAGCGGTGGTCCTCGACCGTGCGCCGGACCAGATCCACCAGGTCGATGCGGCTTCGCTGCAGGTGGATCTTCCCCTGGGAGATGCGGGTCACGTCCAGGAGGTCGTCGACCAGCCGGGTGAGGTGCATCAGCTGCCGGTTGATGGTCTCTCGCGCGCGCGAGGCCTGGTGGGCGCTGGCGTCGGGGCGGTCGAGCAGCCACAGGGCGTTGCGGAGCGGCGCCAGCGGGTTGCGCAGCTCGTGCGAGAGCACCGCCAGGAACTCGTTCTTGTGGACGCCCTCCTGGCGCAGCCTCTCGTTGGCGCGCGACAGCTCGGCGGTGCGCTCGGCCACGCGGCTCTCCAGCTCGTTGCGCGATCGGAGCAGCTCCTCCTCGATCTGCTTGCGCTCGGAGATGTCGGTGATCACCCCGACCAGGAAGCGCCTGCCCACCGGGTCGACCAGCAGGGTCTTGCGGGTGAGGATGATGTGGGTGGCGCCCGAGGAGTCGGTGAAGGCCTCCTCGTTCTCGTCCACCTGTCCGGTGGCGAAGACCCGGTCGTCCTTTCGCCAGAACTCGTCGGCCTCGGTCCGCGGGAAGAACTCGTAGTCGGAGTGGCCGATCAGCTCGTGCCGATCCCGGCCCAGCAGCTTGCAGAACCGCTCGTTGAGCAGGACCCATCGGTGCCGCTCGTCCTTCACGAACACCGGGTTGGGCAGGGCATCCAGGATCCCGGCCAGGAAGGGCAGGGTGATCTCGCGCTCCAGGGGCACGGTCCTGTCGGTCGGTGAAGGAGCTTCTCGCGTGGACATGAGCGGTCGGCCGCGCCGGGCGAGCGGCTCGGGGAGCGACCCCCCCTGCACAGGCGCACCCGGCGAAGTTACCTCGGTTGGCGAGGAGTGAATACCCCATCTCCAAGAGGGTGGGTCCAGACGAGGAACCGGGCACCTACACGGGAGCCTGCCCGAGGTCCGCCGGCGGGCATGCGCGCGCCCGGGAGCGGTCGACGATCCCCGATCACGGGCGCTGATCGGTACTCGGCTTCTCCCACAGGTTGACGTGACCTTCCCTGGCGTATGGCTCGATCGCCGCCAGCTCGTCCGGGGTGAACGCGAGCTTCTCCAGCGCCGCCACGTTCTCGCGGATCTGGGCCGCGCTCGACGCGCCGATGAGCGTGCTGGTCACGCGAGGATCGCGGAGGACCCAGGCATAGGCCATCTGGGCGAGGCTCTGGCCGCGCGAGCGCGCGATGCCGTTGAGGGCCCGGACCCGCGCCAGGTTCTCCTCGGTCAGGTGGTCGGAGGTGAAGGAGCCGCCGCCAGGGCGGTTGGGCCGGGCGTCGGCCGGGACGGCGCCGAGGTACTTGTCGGTCAAGAGCCCCTGGGCCAGCGCCGTGAAGGCGATGCAGCCGATCCCCTCCTGGCCGAGCACGTCCAGCAGCCCCTTCTCGATCCAGCGGTTGAGCATGTTGTAGGACGGCTGGTGGATGAGGCAGGGCGTCCCCAGGTTCCGCAGGATGGCGGCCGCCTCGCGGGTGCGGGCCGCCGAGTACGACGAGATGCCGACGTACAGCGCCTTGCCCTGCTTCACCGCCGAGGCCAGGGCCCCCAGGGTCTCCTCCAGCGGCGTGTCGGGGTCGTAGCGGTGGGAGTAGAAGATGTCGACGTAGTCGAGGCCGAGCCGCCGCAGGCTCTGATCGAGGCTGGCCAGCACGTACTTGCGCGAGCCGCCGCCCTGGCCGTAGGGGCCGGGCCACATGTCCCAGCCCGCCTTGGTCGAGATCACGATCTCGTCGCGATAGGCAGCCAGATCCTGGCGCAGGATGCGGCCGAAGTTCTGCTCGGCGCTGCCGTAGGGCGGTCCGTAGTTGTTGGCCAGGTCGAAGTGGGTGATGCCCAGATCGAAAGCGGTGTGCACCAGCTCGCGCTGCCGCTCGAGCGGCGTGGTGTCGCCGAAGTTGTGCCACAGCCCCAGCGAGAGGAGCGGGAGGCGGAGGCCGCTGCGACCGCAGGGTCTGTACACCATCGCGTCATAGCGCCCGGGGGAAGCGTCGTGGGTCATGGAGGTCTCCGGGGCGGAGCCTACCGCTCGACGGCGCCGGGCCGGAGCGAATCACGGAGCCGCCGTCCATCCGGGGCCCGTCCCGGCAGGGGCTCCGGGGTATCATTGCGGCATGGCTCGCAAGCGCCGGCCCGGGAGGCGCGGCGGCGCGCCCCGGACGGTCGCTCGCCGCCGAGGCGTGGCCAGCCTGGGCCCGCGCCTGGCGAAGCTTCCCCCTGGCATGGGTGCTCATCGGGGTGGTCCTGTTCCTGGTCCTGAACTTCGCGGTCCAGGTCGTGCGCAAGCCGGCCGAGCTGCTCGGCCTGGTGTTCGCGCCGGACCCGCTCGCGCCCGAGCAGACCTGGTCGCGCTACGGCCCGCTCTTCCGCGAGAACTCCACCGACCTGGTCCGGCCGGAGCTGCTGGCGGCGCTGGTGCAGGTGGAGAGCTCGGGCGATCCGCTGGCCCGCACCTACTGGCGTTGGCGCTGGACCTTCGACCCGTTCCGGATGTACGCGCCCGCCTCGAGCGCGGTGGGACTGCTGCAGATCACCGACGGTACGTACGACCAGGCGAGGCACTACTGCATCCACCGCCACAGGGTGGCGCGCGACGACGGCCCGTTCACGGACCGGTGCTGGCTCAACGGGTTCTACTTCCGGACCGTGCCCGCGCATGCCATCGAGATGACCGCCGCCTGGCTGCACGTGGGGGTGGAGGACTCGCTCTCGCGCCGCGGCGCCGGTCCGGTCACCTCCGCGCAGAGGGACGCGGTGGCAGCCACCATCCACCTGTGCGGCCGGGCCCGCGCCGCGGCCCTGGCCGCCCGCGGATTCCGTCCCCGGGCCGGCGAGCATTGCGGCGATCACGAGCTGCGCGCCTATCTCGAGCGGGTGCGGATCCTGACGGCCCAGTTCGAGCGGATGGACCGGTAGGGCGGCGCGGATCAGGGCGCCGGCGCCACCATGATCCGGGTGCGGCCCGCCAGGAAGATCGTGCTGCCGTCCCCGCTGCGCAGAGGGATGAAGTCTCGCGGCCACCATCCACCGTGCATCGCCGGGCTGGTGCGCCACGGATTCGACCCAGGTCCGGCGAGCATCGCGGCGCATGGCGGCCATCACGGCCCGTACGCCCGGTCAGCGAACGATTGCGCCCCGCACGGTCGGTGACGGGGCACCGGCCGCATCACAAGAGGCGTTCATGGCCGGTCCGCGCCGTCCGCGTCTGCATGCCAGGGGCGCCCGTCCCGGCTCGAGGCGAGGTGCGCCATGGAAGCAGCCCGGCCGGCCGAGTACCTGCTGCGCAACGATTCCCAGGAGCTGAGGCGCCTCGAGCGCCAGGGCGCGATGCTCGCGCAACCTTCCCGGATCCTGCTGGAGCAGGCCGGGATCGGAGCGGGGATGCGGGTCCTCAATCTCGGGACCGGCATCGGGGAGCTCGCCTTCCTGGCCGCGAAGCTGGTCGGCCCGGAGGGCGAGGTGCTGGGCGTGGACCAGTCGGCGGGGGCGCTCCAGGTCGCCGCGCAGCGCGCCCGGGCGCGGGGGCTGCGGAACGTGGCCTTCGAGCAGGGCGACGTCGCGACCTGGGAGCCTCCCGCCGAGTTCGATGCCGTGATCGGGCGGCTGGTGCTCATCTACCTGCAGCACCCGGCCGCCGTGATCCGCCGGCACCTGGCGGCCCTTCGGCCGGGCGGCGTGTACCTCGCCCTGGAATACGACATGGCGGTGATGCGGGCCGTCCCCGCCGTACCGCTGGCCACCCGGGCCGTCGAGTGGTGCCGAGGCGCGTTCCAGGCGGCGCACATCGACATCGCGCTCGGGACGCGGCTCGGGTCGATCCTCTCCGAGGCCGGCATGCCATCGCCGTCCGTGCTCGGCATCCAGCCGGTGCTCGCCCCGTCGGACGTGCTGGGCCCGGCCAACCTGGCGGGGATCGTCCGCAGCCTCGCCCCGGTGATCGAGCGCGCCGGCATCGCCGGCGGCGAGGAGATGAGGCTCGACACGCTGGAGCAGCGTCTGGCCGCCGAGATGGTCCAGCACGGGGCGGTGCTCATGCCGCCCACGCTGGTGGGGGGGTGGGCGCGGCACGGGGCCACGCACTAGGCGCGGGCGCCCGATCGCGCTGCATCCCTCGCGGGACGGCGCTACACCTCGCCGCGCGGCGGCGGGCAGACGGCGGTGAGGCGGTGTGCTCGCCCTCAGCTCGCGCCGCGAGAGCCGGACAGCGGCCCGGGGCGGTCGGGCTCCCGGAACCGGATCTGGCTGGCCCGCTCCGGGCGGAGGCCGCGCACGCCCCGGTAGAAGGCGCGGAACCGCTCCAGATCCGCCTCCGGATCCCCGGTCAGCTCCATCGTCTCCCGGAGCTGGATGAGCCGGCGGCCCCAGTCGATGGTGGCGAGCCCCACCGGCACCCGCGCCGCCAGCGCCAGGTGGTAGAAGCCGCTCTTCCAGTGATCGGTCCAGGAGCGCGTGCCCTCGGGCGCGATGGCCACCCAGATGCGATCCCGGACCGCGAACTCCCGCGCCAGCTCGTCGATGAATCCAGCCCTGGCGCCGCGGCGCACCGGGATGCCGCCCATGCGCCGGAGCAGGGCGCCGAAGGGCCACCGGAAGAGCGAGTCCTTGCCGATCCACTGCAGCCGCAGCCCGGCCGCCACCTTGGCCAGATACCCGACCACGAAGTCCCAGTTGGAGGTGTGCGGGTACACGATCACCACGCCTCTGGGCTGCGGGGGAAGGGCCGCGTCGACCGTCCACCCCAGGAGCCGGAGCACGAGGCGCGCCGCACGCTGGACGGGATGGAAGGCCACGGGCCGGGGCTAGCCTCCGCTCCGGTGCTGCAAATGGAAGGGGTCGGCGCCGATCGTGCCGACCAGCTCGTCGAGGTAGGCGGGTGCGCTCACGCGAGCCAGTCCCTGGCGGGCGGCCGCGCGGCGGGCCTCGAGATCCGGGAGCTCCCCGGCCTCGGGCCGGTGCGACTCGACCGCCGCCAGGTGGCCCTTCCACAGGGCCACGTCGCGGCGTTGCTTGGTCCGCAGCCGCTCGCGGTACCAGTCGCTGTGCAGGGTGGCCTCGCGGGTGAAGAGCGAGCGCAGGCGCGGATCGGAGAGCGCCATCCCCTCGAACTGGCCGTGGACCATGACGTGGAGCAACGCCCGCAGCGGCGGGCAGGCGGCCTCGACGCTCCCGTCCTCGAAGTAGCCGCGCGCCACCCGGGTCTGGGCCTCGACCATGGCGTTCACGCCGGCGGCGAACACGTCCCAGCCCTGCAGCTCGGGCCGGAGCATCTCCTCCGTGAAGACCATGCTGGGCGTCTCGAAGAGCCGGCCCAGGATGTGGTCGGCGAAGCGCGCGGTGATGCGGTAGCCCAGGCGGCTGGCCAGCACCTTGCGGCCGTCCAGCTCGAAGTCCTCGACCCGCTCCAGGAAGCCGTTGGCGATGAGCCAGGCCGGGTCGCGTTCCGACGGCTGCATCCGGCACCAGATCTCGGGCACCAGCATGCTGATGTCGTGATCGACCCGGTACCGCGGGCCCACGTGGCCGGCCGCGGTGGAGAACCCGGCGTAGCCGGTGAGGATGACCGAGAGCAGGGCGTTGTTCAGATCCACCACCGGCCAGACGGCGTTGAAGGGGGCCTTGGTGAGCGCCCCCTCGCTGCCGAAGCCGGTGGTGGAGGGCGACTTGCCGGTCAGGCTGCACATGAAGTCCATGAAGAGCTCGGGCAGCTCCTGATAGTGGATGGGGCTGAAGACCGCCAGCGGCGGGGCGCCGATCTCGGGCTGGGGCGGGTTGTTCCGGCGGCCGGCCAGCACCGCGCCCACCGGCGTCAAGGCCGGGCGCATGGGCGGGGATGCGGCGGTGCAGGCGCGACGCCACGTCGGCCAGGTAGGTGTCGCGCGCGTTCACCACGGTCCGGGCGCCTCTGGAGGTAGCGCGGGTTCTTGGAGGGCTTGCCGTCCACCAGCCGGGGGTGGGCCGACGAGACCACGTAGTCCGCTCGCGGCGCCGGCCAGGAACCCCTCCAGCAGGCGCTTCATGGGATCGGTGTAGAGATCGAACTCGACCACGTCGGTCGACCAGGGCCTGCGCCCGGTCGCGGTCGAGCGGCTCGAAGTTGGAGAGGAACGTTCCGGGGGTGGCGATGTCCGCCTCGGCCTGCGGTCGAAGCCGCGGTGGATGGCGTCGTCGGGCCGCTGGAAGAGGCGGTCCTCGCAGTTCTGCGACCAGCTTGACGCTGGGGTTGGGGACGGCATCGGCCGGGGCGGCCACCCGCTCGCGCGGGAGCACCACCGAGGCGGTGATGTCGTCCTCCACCTGCACCTTCTCGGCGGGGTGGAAGTCGGGCCGCAGCTTGTACATGCGCCAGGATCCGTCCGCCTCGAAGCCGACGCGCAGGTAGTTGGCCACCAGCCGCTGGCCGTCGAACTTGAGCTCGTGGCCGGGGTAGCCGTTGATCCGGTCCACGGTGAAGTGGCGCGCCAGTCCTCGCCCCACTCCGGGCGGTAGTAGCGCTTGACCGCGAAGACCAGCTGCCGGATGGTCTGCGGCAGCGCCCGGACCCAGGCGTTGTGCTCATCGGTGTACTCGGGTGACGGCGTGAGCAGCTTGATCACCGATCCCAGCGAGCGCTCCGGGGCAGAGCAGCGGGCGCCGCGAGCGCGCGTCCGGCGGCCGGTTCCGGTGGACGCCCGGAGAAGTCGCGCTTCAGGATCTCGGCCACCGCCTCCATGTCGCGCTGGTGCTCCTTCACGAAGATGGGGCCCGCTGGATGCATGGAGTCGGCGATGCGACTTGGAGATCTCGGACTTGCCGCCGCCGGAGACGGTGCACGGCTTGTGGCAGAGCACGCCGTCGGGGCGCGTCCCGATCAGGCGCCAGGTCGGTGCCGCCGCGAGCTGCTTCTCCAGATCGGACCCGGTAGCCGGACGGGAGGACGTAGACCGTCCCCGGCGCGCAGCGTCAGCTGGCGGCGCTGCCCCTGGTGCTCCCAGGCGGACCGCGCCCTGGCGGACGTGGAACTCGGCGTTCTCCGGCGACGTAGAAGATGTCCGGCTGATGGCGGTCCACGGCGTAGCCCTCGGGCCGCACCTCGGCGCGGTCGCCGAGCAGCTGGATGGCGTCCTCGAAGGTCGCGTCGGAGATGCGGAAGCTGCGGTCGCCGTAGAAGTCCTCGCCCAGCACGTAGCTGGGGAAGACCAGCGCGCCGCCGGCGTGCTCCTCCTCGGCCAGGCCGAACAGGTTGGCGGCGAAGCTGATCTGGGTCTTCACCTCCTTCTTGCAGTAGCCGAAGTAGTTGTCGGCGATGACGGTGACGATCACGCCGGCCTCGTCGCGGGCGGTGATCTTGAAAGGCTTGCCGCCGTTGTAGCAGCTCGCCGGCCTCCCGCCAGCACATGCCGTCGCGCCGCTGGCGCGTCGGTGGCCTCGTCGAGGTGCGGCAGCCCGAGCTCGCGCTTGCGTCAGCCGGACCAGGTGCGGGGCCAGGATCACGCAGCCGGTGTGGCCGGTCCAGTCGAGCACGTCGAGGGCGGCGTCGTTCTCGGGCAGGTAGGGGTCGCCGCCGTTGCCGAAGATGCTCTCGACGAAGTCGAGGTTGCGCGACCAGGCTGCCGGGCGCGAAGAAGCGGATCTCCATGGCTTCTCGCGCCGGATCCCGGTCGGTGGCCGGGACAGACCAGCGGGCGCAGCAGGAGCGAGACGAACAGGCGCGCCGGTCGCGGCTGGTCGGCGGTGAAGGGGAGGACCAGTCGAGCTCCGGCGGCGGCCGGACCGCCGCGGCCAGGAGCGGCGAGAAGGTCCGGAGCGGAACGGCCTTCTTGTCGTCGGGGATGGGCAGCCCGCCCTCGGCGATGTGGAACACGCCCTGGGTGGTGCGGCGGTCGCTTGCGGGTTGTGCAGCACGCCCTGCTGCGTCCGGTAGGAGGTGAGGTAGGGCGAGGCGAAGCGGTCGCCGGTGGCGGGCAGCGAGAGCACGCGGGCCAGGCCGGGCCGGTCCAGCACGAAGGTCCTGGCCGGGCAGGCGCGGCGCGCCCTCCGGGCAGACGCTGGCCAGGGTCGGTCGAGGAACGCCTGGATGCGCGTGTCCACCGGGCACAGAGGCCAGCCGAGCAGCCGATCCTTCTGGAGGTGATTGCGCAAGAGCGGCGCCACGATCTCCATGAAGCCGGGGTCGGCGGTGGCCCGGCTCACCGGCTCGGCCAGCGCGGTCAGCTTGAGGTTGACGTAGCGGACCAGATCCGGGTCCAGGCCGCGGGCGCGCGTCTCGGGGGTCATGCGCGGACTTCATTACATCGGAGCGGGAAGGGCAACCACCCTGGTGGCCGCGACCCGTGCGCTCCTGCGCAGGGCCGTTCGGCGCGGGACATCGCTGGCCGGCCAGCGCCCGCTCGGCTATGACGAGTGCGTGCGGTCGTACCGGCTGGCCATCTTCGACTTCGACGGGACGCTGGCGGACTCGTTGCCGTGGCTCCGGGCCGCGTTCAGCGAGCTGGCCGGTGAGCTCGGCTTCCGGGCTCCGGACGATGCGGACGTCGAGGTCCTGCGCCGGAGCGCGCCCCGGGATGCCATGGCGCTGCTGCGCGTCTCGCGCTGGAAGATCCCGCTCATCGCGGCCAGGCTGCGCCGGCGCATGGCGCGCGAGCTCGCCGCCATCCGGGCATTCGACGGGGTGGACGAGGTGCTGCGCCGGCTGGACGAGGCGGGGGTGACGCTGGCGGTCGTGTCGTCCAACTCGCAGCGGAACGCGGAGCGCGTGCTCGGCGAGGCCGCGGCCGCGCGCGTGCGGTACTGGTCCTGCGGGAGCTCGCTCTTCGGGAAGGCAGCGCATTTCCGCCGGGTGCTCGCTCAGAGCGGCATCCCCTTCGACCAGGCCATCTGCATCGGCGACGAGATCCGCGACGCCCGCGCCGCACGGGCGGCAGGGATCGCCTTCGGGGCGGTGGGCTGGGGCTACCACGCCCTGGACGCGCTCCTGGCCGAGGCGCCGGCCGAGGTGTTCGAGCGGGTCGCGGACCTGGCGCGGCTGGCGCCGGCAGCCGCGGGCGCTTGAGGGCGCGCCGCTACGCGCCTCCTCCCGGGCCCCCTGTCGCGGCTGAATCACGAGAGCGCGCGCCTGCTACGCGCCTCCGCCCGAGCCCCCTGCTCGCTACCGCGGTCGCGCCACACTCGGATCGAGACGCGCGCGAACGGCGTTGATCCCCAGGGGCGGCCTCCGCCCAAACTCGTCCGGGCACTCCCCGCTTTCGCGGGGTGCCCGGACTCAGACATGGGCTGCGGCCGGACACGGATCCCATTCCGCGCGCGTTCCTCCCTCGGCACCCTTGGCGCGCCCGCGGTGTTCGCTCGCAGGGGGCTCGGCTCCGGCGCTGCGCCGTCGCGCAGTCTCGGGGATCGACGACGCCTACTTCGCCGCCTTGATCGGCTCACGAACCGGTAGTCGATGTCCCACGGGAAGAAGATCCACTGCGTCTGCCGGAACTCCTTCACGAAGGTGTCGACGATGGGGCGCCCCTGCGGCTTGGCGTAGAGGGTCGCGAAGTGGGCGCGCGGGAGCGTGTCGCGCACGGCCTTGGCGGTCCGGCCGGTGTCGACCAGGTCGTCGATGAGCAGCCAGCCCGCCCCGTCGCCCTCCACCCGCTTCAGCCACTGCAGCTCGCCCTGCTGCTGCTCGGCGCGCGCCGCCGCTCTCGGCGCCGTAGCTCACCACGCAGACGGTGTCGATGAGGCGGATCTCCAGCTCGCGCGCCACCAGGGCGGCCGGGACCAGGCCGCCGCGGGTGATGGCGATGATGCCCTTCCAGTCGCCCTTCTGGTGCAGCACGCTGGAGAGGTATCGCGCGTCGCGGTGCAGCTCCGGCCAGGAGACGATGATTTCGTCCCGGTACGGGTTGGCGGGGTCCGGCGAGCCGGGGGTCGGCGTGCGATCGTCGGTGGGCATGGCCGGTCTCCCTCTCCACGAGGCCGGGGCGGACGGCGAGGCGCCGCCGCCCCGGCTCGGTCGGGCGGCTACTGGTTGGGGGCGGCGGGGATCTTCCCCTCCACGCCCTTCACCAGGAAGTTCATCTCGGCCTTCATCTTCTCGTCGGCCACCTGGCCCTTGGCCAGGACCTCCTTGCCGGTGTTGTCCTTGATGGGCCCGCGGTAGACCTCACCCGGGTGGTCGATCAAGTACTGCTTGGCCTCCTCGACCTTCTTGCGGAGGGCTTCCGGGATGGCGTCGCTCATCTTGATGAAGTCGTTGCCGCCCTCCTTGATGCCCAGCTTGACGGCGTCGGTCTTCCAGGTGTTGTCGAGCATCTCGCCGATGGCCCGGTTGTAGTAGACGTCCCAGTGGAGGATGCAGGAGCCGAGGTGCGCCTTCTGGGCGAAGGCGCTCATGTCGCTGTCCCAGCCGAAGGCGTACTTGCCGTTCTTCTCGGCCGCCTGCAGCACGGCCGTCGAGTCGGTGTTCTGTAGCAGCACGTCGGCGCCCTGATTCATGAGCGACTGGGCGGCCTCGGTCTCCTTCGGCGGATCGAACCAGGAGCTCACCCACACCACCTTGGTCTTGGCCTTGGGATTGACGGTCTGCGCGCCCAGGGTGAAGGCGTTGATGTTGCGCAGCACCTCGGGGATGGGGAAGGAGGCCACGAAGCCGAGGGTGTTGGTCTTGGTCATGCCCCCGGCCACGATGCCGGCCAGGTAGGCGGGCTCGTAGAACCGGCCCTCGTAGACGCGCAGGTTGGGCAGGGTCTGGTAGCCGGTGGCGTGCTCGAACTTCACGTCCGGGAAGTCCTTGGCCACCTTCACCATCGAGTCCATGTAGCCGAACGAGGTGGCGAAGATGATCTTGTTGCCCTGGGCGACCAGGTCGCGGATGACGCGCTCGGCGTCGGCGCCCTCCGGCACGCTCTCCACGAACGAGGTCTTCACCTTGTCGCCGTACTTGGCCTCGACCGCCTTGCGACCGAGATCGTGGGCGTACGACCAGCCGGCGTCGCCCACCGGCCCGACGTACATCCAGGCGGCCTTGAGCGGCTCGGGCTTGGGGGGCTCCGCCGGCGTCGGTGCGGCTGCCGGCTCGGGCTTGGGCTCCTCCTTCTTGCAGCCGATGAGGGCGGTGCTCGCGATGAGGGCACCCATCGCCAGGGTCTTGAGCAAGGAACGCGTGGTCATGGACTCGGGTCCTCCTGTCTCGGTCGGTGCTACGGTGCCGGGCGGAGCCATGGCGCCCCCCGGGTGAAGGCGATCGGCTACTGCGTGGGGAAGAAGGGCTTGCCCAGCGAGGTGGGCATGTTGAGCCGGATCCAGGCCGGATTGCGCGAGATGAGCACCAGGACGACCACCGTCGCCAGGTACGGCAGCATGCTCATGAACTGCGCCGGCACGTGCACCCCCTGTGCCTGGAGCGTGAGCTGCAGCATGGTGACGCCGCCGAACAGGTAGGCGCCGAGCAGCAGGCGGGCCGGCCGCCAGGTCGCGAAGACCGTCAGCGCCAGCGCGATCGACCCGCGACCGGCCACCATCCCCTCGACCCACAGCGGCGTGTAGGACACCGAAAGGAAGGTGCCCGCCACCCCGCACAGCGCGCCGCCGGCGATGACCGCCGCCAGCCGGATGAGCCGGACCCGGTACCCGAGGGCGTGGGCGGCGTCCGGCGACTCGCCGACGGCGCGGAGCACCAGGCCGGTCCGGGTCCGCCAGAACAGCCAGCTCAGGAGCAGCGCCAGCGCCATCGCCAGGTAGGCGACCGGGTGCTCGCGGAACAGGGCGGTGCCGAGGAAGGGGATGTCGCCCAGCACCGGGATGGAGTGGTTGAGCGGGATCGGGAGCTTGCGCCCGACGTAGCTCACGCCCACGAAGGCGGAGAAGCCGCCGCCGAAGAGCGTCACCGCCAGGCCGGTGGCGTACTGGTTGGCGTTCAGCCAGATGACCAGCCAGCCGAAGCCGGCCGCCAGGAGCGCGGCCGCGCCGGCGCCCGCCGCGAAGGCCAGCCAGGAGCTGCCGGTGTGCACCGCCGCCGCGAACCCGGCCACGGCCGACACCAGCATGAGCCCCTCCGCGCCCAGGTTGATGACGCCGACCCGCTCGTTGAGGAGCAGCCCCAGGCCGGCGATGGCCAGCGGCGTACCGGCCGCGAGGGTGGCCGCGACGAGGAGGGACCACTCGTTCATGCCGCGGGCTCCCCGGGGACGGCCTGAGCCGCGCGCGCCCCCCCGCCCACCCGGAGCCGGTACTGGATGAAGGTGTCGAAGGCGAGCATCGAGATGAGCAGCACGCCCTGGAACACGCCGGTCAGGGCGGCCGGCATGCGGACCCGCGACTGGGCCAGCTCGCCGCCGATGACGAACATGGAGAGCAGGAAGCTGGCCACGACGCAGCCCAGCGGGTTGAGGCGCCCGACGAAGGCCACGATGATGGCGGTGAAGCCGTAGCCGGTCGAGACGTGGGGGGTGAGCTGGCCCATCGGGCCCACCGCCTCGAACGCGCCCGCCACCCCGGCCAGCCCGCCCGAGGTGAGCAGCGTCGTCCACAGGGCGCCGCGCGCCGAGAACCCCGCGTAGCGCGCCGCCGCCGGGGCGGGCCCTCCGACCTGGAGCTGCAGCCCCCGGAACGTCCGGAACAGGAAGATCCACATGAGCGCCGCCGCCAGCAGCGCCACCCCGAAGCCCCAGTGCAGGCGCATCCCGGGGATGAGGCGGGGGATGGTGGTCTCGGGCGCGAAGCTCACCGTCTGCGGGAAGTTCCAGCCCTTGGGATCCTTCCAGGGCCCGAACATGAGCCAGGAGAGGAACAGGTTGGCCACGTACACCAGCATCAGGCTGACCAGGATCTCGTTGGCGTGGGCCCAGTCCTTGAGGAGCGCCACCACCGCCGCCCAGGCGGCGCCGGTCAGCGCGCCGGCCACGATCACGAAGGGGAAGAAGCCCCACTGGCTCACCACCACGCCGTGCATGGTGACCCACATGGCCAGGCCGCCGCCGCCGATGGCGCCCATCAGGAACTGCCCCTCGGCGCCGATGTTCCAGATGTTGCTGCGGTAGCAGAGCGCCAGCCCGAGGGAGCAGAGGATGAGGGGCGTGGCCTTGAGCCCGAGCTCGGTCACCGCCCGCATCCCGTGGAAGGGCTCGAAGAGAAAGACCGACAGCCCGCGGACCGGGTCCTTGCCCAGCGCCGTGAACAGGATGGCCGCCACCACCACCGTGACCGCCAGCGCGATCAGCGGCGAGAGGAGGATCATCAGGCGCGAGGGCGCAGCGCGCGCTTCCAGGCGGATCATGCCGGCGCTCCCGTCGAGACGGCCGCGGGACCGGCGCCCCACAGCCCGCTCATCCACTCGCCGATCTGCTCCACCGAGGCGGCCGAGGTCGGAACGCCGGGCGACAGCTTCCCCCGCGCCATCACGTACAGCCGGTCGGTGATCTCGAACAGCTCGTCCAGGTCCTCGGATACCACCAGCACTGCGCACCCGGCGTCGCGCAGGGCCAGGAGCTCGCTCCGGATCTGCGCCGTCGCCCCCACGTCCACGCCCCAGGTCGGCTGGGCCACGATCAGGACCCTGGGGAGGGCGTCGATCTCGCGCCCGACGATGTACTTCTGGAGGTTGCCGCCCGAGAGGCTACGCGCCGCCATGCGCGGCCCGGGGGTGGCGACCCGGAACCGGCCGATGATGGCGCGCGCCTGCGCCAGCAGGCGCCGGCCGTCGATCCAGCCCAGCCCGCGGACGGCCTCGCGCCGCGTCAGGAGCAGGTTCTGCGCCAGCGAGAGGCCCGGGACCGCCCCGCGGCCCAGCCGCTCCTCGGGGACGAAGTGGAGGCCCATGCGGCGCCGGGCGCCGGTGCCCATCCGGCCGATGGGCGTGCCCAGGAGGCGGATGGCCTGCTTCGCCTCGGGCCGCGGATCCTCGCCGGAGAGCGCGGCCAGCAGCTCCTGCTGCCCGTTCCCGGAGACGCCCGCGATCCCCACCACCTCTCCCTCGTGGACCTCGAGCGAGACGTCGTCGAGCGCGACCCCGAAGCGATCGGTTCGCGGCAGCGTGAGGCGCAGCACCTGCAGCGCCAGCGCTCCGGGCCGGGGGGCGTGGCGCACCAGCCGCGGCGGATCGGCGCCGATCATGAGGCGCGAGAGGCTGGCGGTGGTCTCGACGGTGGGGTCGCAGACCCCCACCACCTTGCCGGCCCGCAGGACGGTGCACTGGTGACAGAGGGACCGGATCTCGTCGAGCTTGTGGCTGATGTAGAGGATGGAGCAGCCGGTGGTCGCGAGCTGGCGCAGCGTGACGAAGAGCTTCTCCACCGCCTGCGGGGTCAGCACCGAGGTGGGCTCGTCCAGGATCAGCAGCCGGGGGTCACCCAGCAGCGCCCGGACGATCTCGACCCGCTGCCGCTCGCCGACCGAGAGCGTGTGCACGGTCCGGGCCGGATCCAGATCCAGCCCGTACTCCTGCGCCTTGGCCACGATGCGGTCGGCCACGCTCTGCAGCGTCAGCTTGCGGGAGAGCCCGAGCCAGATGTTCTCGGCCACCGTCAGCGTCTCGAACAGCGAGAAGTGCTGGAACACCATGGCGATGCCCAGCGCCCGGGCCTGGTGTGGGCTGTCGATCTCGACCGGTTGGCCGTTCCAGGAGATCTCGCCGGCGTCGGGGTGGACCGCGCCGTAGATGATCTTCATGAGCGTCGACTTGCCGGCGCCGTTCTCCCCCAGGACGGCGTGGATCTGGGCCGGCTCCACCGTCAGGGCGACGTCGTCGTTCGCGACGACCGGACCGAAACGCTTGGTGATGTGTCTCAGCTCGAGCCTGGGAACGCTCACGGTCGCGCCGTCCTGTGCCTCCAGCACGGCCGCGTGGCCGCCGGAACGCCTCGGCCACCCACCTCGCCCGGTGGAAGAGCGCGATCCTGAAGGGCGCACTCATACTACCCCAGCGGGATGACATCCAGGGCCCGCGCGTGGAAGCGGTCGAGCGGCCGGGCGCGCAGCGCCGAGCGGCGCGAGGTGCTCGCGGACCGGGTCCCGCGCGCGCCGGAGGCCGGGATCCGTTCCGCCGGCGCCGCGCGCTAGCGCATGTCCCAGGCCAGCTTGAAGGCCAGCGCGAGGGCGGTGAACACGGCGGCGCGCCGCACCAGGGTGTCGCCTCGCCGCAGCGTCAGGTGGGCCCCCAGCCACCCCCCCACGAGCTGGGCCGCCGCCATGGGGAGCGCCACGCGCCAGACCACGACGCCGCGGGTCGCGAACAGCGCCAGCGCGGCCAGGTTGGAGGCGAAGTTCACCACCTTGGCGGCCGCCGAGGCGGCCGTGAGGCCGTCGCCGAGCAGGGCCACGAAGGCGACGATCAGGAACGTGCCGGTGCCCGGGCCGAAGAACCCGTCGTAGGCGCCGATGGCCAGGGCGATGGCGCCGGCGATGGCCAGCCGGCCGCGGGCCGGGGCCGCTGCCGGCCGCGGCCGCGACGCCCGCCGGAGGGCCACGAACGCCGCCGCCGCGACGAGCAGCACCAGCACCACCGTGCGCAGCGCCCGGGGCGGGACCGCCAGCACCAGCGCGGCGCCGGCCAGCGAGCCGGCCAGGCCCAGCGGGAACGCGATCGCCGCCCTGCGCCGGTCCAGCAGGCCGCCGTGCGCGAAGCGCAGCATGGCGGCGAAGGAGCCGAAGACCGCCTGCCCCTTGTTGGTCCCGAGGGCCAGGTGCGGCGTGAGCCCGGCGAAGAGCAGGGCGGGGAGGGTGAGGAGCCCGCCCCCGCCGGCGATGGCGTCGATGGTCCCGGCCACCAGGGCCACCGCGGTGAGCAGGGAGATGGTGGCGGCCGAGGGAGGGGTCACGGCGCGGCGTTGTATCACCTCGGCGACATGCGAGCGCAGCCACGGCTCGCTGCCCGTGCCTTCCGCGGCGGTCCGCAGCCGGCGCGGCCCCGGACCGGATGTGGCGCGCCGGTGCCGGGAACGTGGTGGATGCGGGAGGAGCCAGGAAAGCGATCGCCCGAGGGGCCGCGCGACCGGGCGGGGCGAGCGGTCGCTGGATCCGGGCGGCGGCCGCGCATAGAACTGCGAGCGTCTCCACCCGCGCGAAAGGACGACCCCCATGCAGACCCGGCGCCTCGGGAACTCCGACATGGAACTCACGCCGCTCGGCTTCGGCAGCTGGGCCACCGGCGGCGGCAACTGGGAGTTCGCCTGGGGACCGCAGGACGACGGCGAGTCCATCGCCGCCATCCAGCGGGCGCTCGACCTGGGCGTGAACTGGATCGACACGGCGGCGGTGTACGGCCTGGGCCACTCCGAGGAGGTGGTGGCCCGCGCCCTGCGCGGGCGGGCCCGGAAGCCATACCTGTTCACCAAGTGCTCGCTGGTGTGGGGGTCCGATCGCCGCGTGTCGAGCTCGCTGCGCGCGGAGTCGGTGCGGAGGGAGTGCGAGGCGAGCCTGCGCCGGCTCGAGACCGACCGCATCGACCTCTACCAGATCCACTGGCCCAACCCGGACGCGGAGGTGGAGCAGGGCTGGGAGGCGCTGGCGCGGCTCCAGCAGGAGGGGAAGGTCCGCTGGCTCGGCGTCTCCAACTTCGACGTCTCTCAGCTCGAGCGCGTCCGCAAGATCGCCTCGGTCACCTCGCTCCAGCCACCCTACTCGGCCGTCCACCCCGAGGCCGAGCGGGAGCTCTTGCCCTTCTGCAAGGAGCAGGGCATCGGCGTGATCGCCTACTCGCCCATGCAGGCGGGCCTGCTCACCGGCGCCATGACCCGGGAGCGCGTGGCCGGCTTCGCGCCGGACGACTGGCGGCGGCGCAGCCCCGATTTCCGCGAGCCGCGCCTCGCCCGGAACCTCGGCCTCCAGGACCTGCTGGGCCGGATCGGGAAGCGGCACGGCCACACGGCGGCGGTGGTGGCGCTGGCCTGGGTCCTCCGCCGGCCGGAGCTCACCGGCGCCATCGTCGGCGCCCGCCGTCCCTCGCAGGTGGACGGCTTCGCCGCGGCGCTCGAGTTCCGGCTCGCGCCCGAGGAGGTCGACGAGATCGCCGCGTACCTGAAGCAGCACCCATGATCCGGCGGCTCGATCGACGGTCGATCCGGGAGGCTCGACCCCCAGGCGGGGGTGCCCCGAGGAGGCCGCGCGGCTTCGCTGGCAGCGGAGCGGCCGGGCGCTAGAGGGGAATGCGATAACCCCCTGGGGAGGCGTCCCATGGCAGTGTCCGTATCGCCCGGATCGTCGTCGGCCGACGCCGAGAGCTCGCGCCTGCAGCTCGCCCTGCTGATCCTCCGCGTGGTGGTGGGGATCATCTTCGCCATCCACGGCGGGCAGAAGCTGTTCGTGTTCGGCTTCGGCGGCGTCATCGGGTTCTTCACCAAGGTCGGCATCCCGCTTCCGGTGATCGCCGGCCCGGTCGTGACGCTCGTCGAGTTCCTCGGCGGCCTGGCGCTGGTGGCCGGCGTCGTCACGCGGGTGGCGGCCGTCCTGATCGCGCTGGACATGGTGGGCGCGATCCTGCTCGTTCACCTGAAGAACGGGTTCTTCCTCCCCACCGGCTTCGAGTACGCGCTCACCATGCTGGCCGTGGCCGTCTTCCTGGCGCTGGCCGGGGCGGGCGCGTACTCGGTCGACGGCGCCATGGTCGGACGCCGCCGCGCGGCGGGGTGAGCGACCGGGGAGCGACGGCGCGGCGCGGACCCGCCTGGCCACGCCGCCCGCGGGTGCACGACCTCAGCGGGCGGCTGGCAGCGAAGGATCGCCATCGGCCGGGCTCCGCCCGGCCGATGGGGAGGTACCGGCATGGTCAGCAACGCGGCAGGGAGCGGCCCGTTCGCCATCGGCGGCGACCTGCGGGTTCACCGGCTGGGGTTCGGCGCCATGCGCATCACCGGCCCTGGCATCTGGGGACCGCCCCAGGACCGCGACGAGGCGCTGCGCACGGTCCGGCGCGTCCCCGAGCTGGGGATCGACTTCATCGACACCGCCGACAGCTATCGGGCCGTTCGACAGCGAGCTGCTCCTGGCCGAGGCCCTGGCGCCGTACCCGCGCGGAATGGTGATCGCCACCAAGGGCGGCATGGTCCGCCACGGGCCGGACAGGTGGCTGCCGGTCGGCCGGCCCGAGTACATCAAGCAATGCGTCCTGCTGAGCATGCGCCGGCTGCGGGTGGACCGGATCGACCTGTGGCAGTACCACCGGCCCGATCCCAAGGTCCCGCGCGACGAGGTGTACGAGGCCATGGCGCAGATGCAGCGCGAGGGGCTCATCCGGCACCTGGGGCTCTCCAACGTGAGCGTGGACGACATCCAGGCCGCCGGCCGCCACTTCCGCGTCGCCACGGTGCAGAACATGTACAACCTGGTGGTGCGCGACAGCGAGGACGTCCTGGATCACTGCCAGCGCGAGGGGATCGGCTTCATCCCCTGGCGGCCGCTGGCCACCGGGGCGCTGGGATCGCCGGGCGGTGCGGTCGAGGCCATCGCCCGGGGTCGGGGGGTGACCACCGGCGCGGTCGCCATCGCCTGGCTGCTCCGGCGCAGCCCGGTCATGCTCCCCATCCCCGGCACCGGGAAGGTGAAGCACCTGGAGGAGAACATGGCCGGGGCGGACCTCCAGCTCGGCGAAGAGGAGTTCCGCACGCTCGACGAGCAGGGAAGGGCGGCGTGGGAGGAGCGGCGGCGCTCGCGCTGACCCCCGGCGACCGGTCGATCCGGATGGTGCGCTGAAGCGATCCACCCCAGGTCCAGAGGAGCACGGCGGCGCCCGGTGGGCGCGGCTCAGCTCTCCAGGACGACGCGCGCCGGCGCGCCCTCGGCACCCTGGAGCAGCAGCGGCAGGCACAGGAGCCGGTACGGTCCCGCCGTCACGCGCCGCAGGTCGAGCCCCTCGATGAGGACCATGTCGGCGCCGAGCAGCGTGCGATGGGTGATCGGCTCCTTGGCGTGAAACGGCTCGACCGAGAGGTAGTCCACGCCCACCAGGCGCACCCGTCGCTCCACCAGCCAGCGGGCCGCGTCGTGGCCGATGGCGGCGTAGCCGGTCTGGAACGTGTCATGGGTCCAGACCGGCGAGGGCCCGGTGCTGTTGCGGGTCCGCAGCAGCAGGCGCTCCGGCACCGGCCGGCCGAGCGGGAAGAGCGCCTCCAGGGCAGGGGCCGACACGTCGGGATCCCCGGCCACCTCCACCACCACGCACGGGCCGACCAGGACGTCGAGGGGGAGCTGCTCGGACATGCGCGCGCCGTCGATGAAGTGCTCGGGCGCATCCAGGTGCGTGCCGGTGTGGATGCCCTCGGAGAACGTGCGGACGTTGGCCGGGTCGCCGCGGGCCATCGACTTCACCAGCTCGAGGCGGATACCGGGCTCGCCCGGCCAGGTGGGCATGCCGGGGCGGAGCATCACGGAGACGTCGTGGAGCATGGAGCGACCCCCGAGGCAGGCGGTTCGCCGCAGGTTGTACGCGCCCGCCGAGGGATCGGCAACGCTCTGGAGAGCTTCACGAGCCGCGCGTGGCCGGGCCGGGTCCGGGGCCGAGCGACTTCTTGGCCAGGTACCACTCCGTGACCTGGAACTGCTTGGACGCGGCCCGCTCGCGAGCCCCCTCCGTGGTGGCCGGGGCCGCCACGATGACGTCGTCGCCGGGCCTCCAGTTGGCGGGGCAGGCCACCTGATGGGCGTCGGCCGTCTGCAGCGCGTCGACCACGCGCAGGATCTCGTCGAAGTTCCGGCCCACGTTGGCCGGGTAGTAGATCATCGCCCGGAGGGTCCGCTTCGGGTCGATGAAGAACACGCACCGGACCGGGGCCGTGACCGAGCTGGTCTCGTGGATCATGCCGTAGAGGCGCGAGACCTTCTGGTCGAGGTCGGCGACCACCGGGAACGTGACCTTGACCCCGAACTTCTCCTCGATGTTGCGGAGCCAGGCGATGTGGCTGTAGACCGAGTCGACCGAGTTGCCGAGCAGGGCGACGTTTCGCTTCTCGAACTCGGGGGTGAGCCGGGCGAACTCGACGAACTCGGTGGTGCACACCGGGGTGAAGTCGGCCGGGTGCGAGAAGAGGATCACCCATCTGCCGGCCTGCCACTCGGAGAGCTTGATGGGCCCGGCGGTGGTGTTGGCCTCGAAGTCCGGCGCAGGCCCGTTCAGCTCGAGCCGCGGCGGGTTTGCCACGGTGGGAGCGGCGGGCACCTGCGACGTGGATACGGCGGTGGCCATGGGGGTTCTTCCTCCTGGTGAGGGGTTCCCCTGTTCCATCGTTCCCTCGGCGGCCATCGCCACGCCCAGTTGGAGGGGCTGTGCGCGCCAGGGCGCGCCCGGCCAGGCCGCTCGCACGCTCCGCCGCGTGCGTCCGGCGATCGCGCGTCGCGTTCGCGTGGGAGCGGTGGAGCGAAGGAGTTCCGGGACGTTCGCCCGCCCCGCCGGGAGCACCGGTCAGGCACTTCTCGACGCCGAAAAAAGAGCGTACCGTTCTGATCAGCAGTACGGCAGGTCCACAGCGCGGGAGGCTCAGATAGAGGAACCGCAGACGGAGTGGACATCCCTGCAGTCTCCACCGGCGTGAAGCCGGACGGGCGCTCGCCCAGGAGCGCCGAGCTACAGAGAAGAGGCCCCGCGTTGGGCCTCTTCTCGCGTCTGGGACCACCCAGATCCGCCCTCGATCAGGCTGCGCTCGCGGCCGGGGGGCTCTCCACCTCGGGGAGCGCGGGCATGGGCAACCCGAGCGAGCCCGCCACCGCCCGCAGCAGCTCCGCCTCGGCCAACGTCAGGCGGCCGTCGGCCAGGACGCAGGCGGCGGCCCCGGACAGGAGCCGGGCCTTGAGCGGCGGGACGGCCTCGTCCAGGCGCGCCAGCACCGCGTCGAGGCGGGCGGCGGTGAACCGGTCGCGCGGGAGGAGCCGCCAGGGTCCGCCGATCCCCATCGCCTGGACGCCCGCGTCGAGCGCCTGCTGTGCGGCCTCGGGCTCGCGCTGCCCGGTCCAGGCCAGCGCCGAGAGGAGCTCCAGCGCCTCGACCTCGACCTGCTCCAGGGCCCGCAGCCGCTGCGCGGGAGCGGGCGCGCCCAGGCGAGGGGCCACCCGGCGCCGGACCAGCCGCTGCAGCGCCCACTCGTGCAGCGTCAGCCGGCCGTCGGTATCGGCCAGGGCCGAGAGATCGCGGACCAGGGAGCGCGCCTGGTCGGGGGAGAGGCCGTCGAGCGCGGGGAGGGCCAGGTCGAGCAGGGCCAGCCGCCGGGGGCGCGCGACCGCGTCGAGCGCGCCGCCGAGGCGCGCCGTCTCCGCCGCCAGCACCGGGTCGGCGGACAGCGACGCCAGCTGGCGAGCGCGAAGCGAGGTGTCCGCGTCGAGCAGCAGGGCCAGCGCCACGGCCCGGGCGCCGAACGGCTCGCGCGCGGCGTCCGCCAGCGCCGGCGGCAGCGCGGCCAGCGCGCCCGCCGCCGCCTCGAGGTGCTCGGGGGCGGGGCGGCCCACCGCCGCCGCCGCGGCCAGGCCGATGGCGAGGGCCGAACCCCGCGGAACGACCGCCGCCTGGGGCGCGGCCGTCGCCCCGGGCGCGGGGGGGGCCGGGCGCGGTGTCGCGCCGAGCGGGACCGCCTGGAGCCGCCGGATGCGTTCCTCGATGGGCGGATGCGTGGAGAGGAAACCCGCGGAGAAGCCGCTCACGCCGTTGGCGAAGAAGAGGTGGGCCGCCTCGGGAGCGTGCGGGCTGTGGAGCGCGGAGCCGCCATCGGCGATCCTGGCGAGCGCGCCCGCCAGGCCGCCCGGATTGCGGGTGAACTGCACGGCCGCGGCGTCGGCCAGGTACTCCCGCTGGCGCGACACCGCCAGCCGGATCAGGCGCGCGAAGAACGCGCCGATGGCGCCCGCCAGGAGCAGCACCAGCCCGACCACCAGGATCACGCCCCCGCCGGAGCGGCGCCGCGAGCTGCTCCAGCCGCGGCCCGGGGTGCTCTGCAGCACGAGCCGGCCCGCCAGGGCCAGCGCGGTCAGGCCGCCGATGAGCGCCATGAGCCGCAGGTTGAGGCGCATGTCGGCGTTGAGCACGTGCGACAGCTCGTGCGCGAAGACGCCCTGGAGCTCGTCGCGCGAGAGCTGATCGAGCGCCCCGCGGGTGACCGCCACGACGGCCTTCTCGGGCGACTTCCCGGCCGCGAAGGCGTTGATGCCCGGCTCGCCGTCCAGGACGTACAGGCGCGGGACCGGGATGGCCGCCGCCAGGCCCATCTCCTCCAGGACGTTCACGGCCCGCCGCTCGCCGGGCTCCTGGGTGAGCCGATCCACCGGTCGGCCGCCCATCATGCGGGCCACCGCATCCCCGCCGTCCCCGCCCAGCTGCATGGCATGCCAGGCGTAGCCCAGCGCCACGATGGCGAGCACCGCGCCGGTCACGGGCAGCAGCAGGTCGCCGAAGCGGGCCCACCAGGCCTGGGCGGGGTCGAGCTCGGCCCCGGTGACGACCACGACCCCCCTGCCCACGTGCCGCCCGGAGCCGGAGAGCACGAGCGAGATCCCGGCATCGGCCAGCGCCACGGTGAGCGCGATGGCCAGGGCGAACAGCACCACCAGCAGGAAGGTGTGCCGTTTGGCCGCCGCCTGGGCGGCGAAGAAGTCCATCGTGGCGCGGGGCGCCGCCATGGGCCGCCGGCTAGAACGCGACCTTCACGGCCTCGCGCTCGGCCGGGACCTGGACCTCGAACGACTGCGCCGCCGGGAAGCCGCCGGCGAGCAGGGCGCCGGGGAAGGTCTCGCGGGCGTTGTTGTAGCTCATGACCGCGTCGTTGAAGGCCTGGCGCGCGAAGGCGATCCGGTTCTCGGTGGAGGTGAGCTCCTCCATGAGCTGCGACATGGTCTGGTTGGCCTTGAGGTCCGGGTAGGCCTCGGCCAGCGCCATGAAGCGGGTCAGGGTGCCGGCCAGCGCGCCCTCCGCGGCCGAAAGCCCGGCCATGGCGCTCGGTGGCCCAGCGAATGCACCGTT